>NZ_JH414888.1:0-79160 GCF_000238755.1 Campylobacter sp. 10_1_50 | reverse complement strand
GAGTGAATCAATCAAAGAGCAAAGTGAAGGCATAAATATGATAAATCAATCAGTTGCTACAAATAGATAATCTAACAAAAGAAAATGTTGTAATTGCTAACCAAGCAAATGAAGTAACATCAGAAGTAGATGAGATGGCTAAAGCTATAGTTGAAGAGGTTAGGAAGAAGAGGTTTTAACTTCTTTCTTTAGAGTTTTAAACAAACTCAAATTTGTTTAAATAAGACTACAAAACAAATTATAAATTTTATTGTTAAGGGGGGAAGAGGCTTGAATTACGGTCTGCTTGCAGTTGCGAGCTTGCGAAGAAAAGAAGCTCCCTTCCCCCTTAACAATCCCCCAACCCCTACGACGTTCAAGGTGCATGCAATGGTGCTGAAGCACTGCATGCGGTTTATTCTAAAAAGCTTACCTTTAATTTTAAAATTTCATGTGCGAGTAATTTCGGCTCTGATTTTAGTGGCAAGCTTTGCGAGACCTAAAATCAGTAGTCAATTCTTAGGAGTGAGTGAAAGTTTAAAATTTGCAAAGACAAGCTTTATTAAAATTGTAAATTTCTGTCATTGCGTTAAATTTAAACAAATTTTAATAGATAAATGCCGATAATTAGGGCTTTAAATCACTTTAAAGGATAGACATGAAAAAGATCTTTGCTCTTTTACTGACAGCTTTTGTTGCTCTTTGTGCAAACGAGCTAAAATTTGGTACAGCGGCAAACTACCCGCCATTTGAATACATCGATGAAAACAACAAAATAACAGGCTTTGACATCGATCTGATAGATGAAATTTCAAAGCGTGCTGGCTTTTCATACAAGATCATAAATATGAGCTTTGATGGCCTCATCCCAGCGCTTAAAGCTGGCAAGATAAATGGCATCATAAGTGCGATGAGCGCGACTCCAGACAGACTAAAGTCGATCGACTTTACAAAGCCATACTACCTAACTGAAAACATCTACCTAAAGAAGAAAGGCAACGACGCTTTAAAAGCTAAAGAGGAGCTAGTTGGCAAAAAAGTAGGCGTGCAACAAGGCACCATCCAAGAGCTAGCTGCAAATGCGATAAATGGCGCAAAAGTAGTACCTTCAGAGGATACTGTGCCACTCATCATGGGACTAAAGGTTGGCAAATTTGACGCGGTTATCCTTGATAGCTCGATCGGCTATGGCTTTATCAAGAAAAACCCTGAAGTAGAGGCATTTTTCAAAGAGGTTGATGGTAGCGAGGGCTTTTCAATCGCTTTTGACAAAAATAAGCAGAGCGAGCTTATCGCTAAGATAAATCAAATTTTAGATGAGATGAAAAAAGACGGCAGCTACGACGCACTGCTTAAAAAATACGAACTAAAATAACACCTCCCAACTAGCCTGCAAATTTAGCAGGCTAGCTTTATCTTGCATTTTAAAATTTATACTAAAATCCGCTTTTACATAGAAATTTAAAGGACGGATTATGAGAAAAATTCTGCTACTTTTATGCCTAGCGCTTAGCCTCTTTGCCTTGCAAAATGACAAAGATATGCTAAGTGGCGAGCTAAAAAACGGGCTTAAATACTATATAAAAGAGAATAAACTCCCGCAAAATACAGCCATATTTTACCTAGTCGTAAGCTCAGGCTCGACCGATGAGAGAGATGGTGAGCAAGGTCTTGCGCACTTTTTGGAGCACATGGCGTTTAACGGTAGCCGTGACTTTAGCAAAAATGAGCTCATTAAACAGCTTGAGAGCCTTGGGGTCAAATTTGGCGCTGATCTAAACGCGCAAACAAGCTACGATCAGACGAGCTACACGCTAAGCATAAATGTAAATGAGAAAAATTTAAATGATGTTTTTAAGGTCTTTTCAAACTGGATCGATGGCGTAAAGATCGACACAGGCGAGCTTGATAAGGAGCGTGGCGTCATAATGGAGGAGGAGCGCCAGCGAAACACGCCAGCATATAGGCTCTATCTTGCCCAGAGCAAGGACATCTTTGCTGGCAGCATCTATCAAAAAAGAGTGCCTATAGGCGATATGAACGTGATAAAAAGCGTGGATGCTAAGCACATGCAAGAGTTTTACGAGAGGCTATATCAGCCAAGATTTATGAGCTTTGTAGCAGTTGGCGACTTTGATAAAAACGAGATAAAAGCTCTGATAGAGAAAAACTTTAGCGCAGCAAAAAACAGCAACTCATACGTTCATCCAGATAAAAGCATCGCTTTTAAAGATGGGCTAAATGTCTTTAACTACGACGCAAACGAGACGGCAGCTCAGTTTGTAAGACTTAGCTTTTTTGATAAATTTAAGCCAGTCTTGGATGAGGCTGATGTGAAGAGAAATTTAAAAGATGCGCTAATAGCTAGCCTTATAAATATGCTTTATGAGCAAAAAAATGCAAATAATTCATCAAATTTAAGTGTTGATTTTATGGCGCAAACGCTTCAAGCAAAGCAAAAAATTTATAGCTTTGAGGCAAATGTGATCGGAGATGATTTTAACGCTAGCCTTAAAGATATGTTGGGTGTTTTAAAAGGCATTGAGAAATTTGGCTTTAATAAAGACGATTTTGCCGATGTGAAAAAGGCGTTTGTGGCAAACGTAGAGGCTAAATTTAAACGCTCAAAAACTAAAAAATCAAGCGTTTATGCAAGTGAAATTTTAAATATGATAGAAAATGGCGGCTTTGTGCTAAGCGATGAAGATAGCAAAAACCTTAGCCTAAAGCTCTTAAACGAGATCACGCTAGAGGATGTTAATGCTAGATTTAAGCAAATTTTAGCCATACCTGATGAGCGCGTGAGGGTCTTTAGTAAAGATGGCTTTAAACTTAGCAAAGATGCCTTTTTGAAGCTAAAAGATGAGGCAAAACCTTACGATACAAATTTAGTTAGCCAGAGCCTAAATAAGAGCCTTGGCAATGAAAATTTAGAGCCAAAAGATATAGTCTCTAGCGAATTTGATCAAAAGCATGGCATCTACACTTATAAGCTGCCAAATGGCTCGCAAGTCATCTTTAAGCCACTAGCCACCAAAAAAGATAGCATCTTGTTTGCAGCCATTAGCAAGGGTGGCACTTCAGATCTTGCCGATCCTAAGCTTGGTGGCTTTGCAGTTGCGCTTACAAATGAAAGTGGCGTTGGCAAATTTAACAACTACGAGCTTTCAAAGGTGCTAAACGACAAGATAGTAAGCTACGAAAAGAGCATAGAGGCGCTTATACAGGGCATTTACGGCTCTTCAAGCAGTGGTGATCTTGGCTCGCTACTAGCTGTTATAAATTTAGAGTTTAGCTCCCCAAGAGCCGATGCAAACGTGCTTGAGAGGATAAAGCAAAGAGCAAAAGATGAGCTAGCTAAAGAGCAAAATTTACCTGAATATAAATTTAGCACCGAATTTAGCAAGTTTTTTTACGAAAACAACAAGCGTGTAGCGCCCATTGAGATGGCGCAGATCGATGCGCTAAAGCTAAATGAGCTAAAAGCTATCATCAAAGATAAATTTACAAACGCAGCCTCATATACCTTCGTAATCATCGGCGACACCGACGAAGAGAGGCTTTTGCCACTTGTTAAAAAGTATATCGCTACCTTGCCTAAGCTTGGCGAGGCTGAAAATTTTAAAGATGACGGAGTGCGAAGTATCAGGGGGCAGCACACCTTTAAAAGAGAGTATCAAAGCACAAAAAGAAGTGATGTGAGCGTGGATATCGTAAATTTAGATACAAAATACAGCTTCAAAGAGGTGGTCAAGCTAAGAGCGCTAAGCTCGGTCTTAAAAACGGCGCTTCGAGAAAAGATCAGAGAGGACAAAGGCCAAACTTACGGCTTTAGCCTAAACGCGAAGCTCGCTCGCTATCCGTATGAGCACTCAAAGGCGGTGATCGGCTTTACTTGCGACCCTGCAAATACGGACAAGATTATCGCCGAGATAAAGGAGATAATGGCTAGCATCAAGCGTAGTGGCGCGCTTATGCCAAAGCATTTGGAGGATTTTAAGGCGCAGAGTGAAATTTCTATAAAAAAAGATTACGAAAAGCCTGAGTTTTGGCAAAATCTCATCATCTCAAATAAAATTTTTAACACGCCACTTTACACGGCTGATGAGTATATAGATGCGGTCAAAGCGCTCACAAATGACGATATCAAAGAGGCCGCAAAGCTATATCTTGATGAGAAAAATATGGTGATAAGTATAAATAATCCGAAGTAGAAATTTTTTGGGGCTGGGCTGGCTGGCTCTTTAAATTTAAGCCCGAGTAGATTTTTTTGGGAGTTAAACTGGCTCTTTAAAATTTAAGATTAAGCAGAAATTTGAGTAGCTAAGTCAGCCTCCAGAAATTTAGATCTAAATAAAAATTTAGTTAGCTAAGCTAGTTCTTTAAATTTAAATATAAATAGAAATTTGAGAAGTCAAGCTAGCTTTTTAAATTTAAGCCTAAATAAATTTAGCGTGCCAAGCCAGCCCCAAAATTTAAACCCTAAAGCTAAGCCAGTATATCCTTTGGCTTTAGCTTGTTTAGCTTTTGCACTAGATCATCAAAGCTTGCGCCATTTTCGACCTCGCGCCTGATAAATTCTTCAAAAAATTCGCGTTTTATATCCTTATCCGTGTAGGTCACGCTCTTTTTGGTAACTTGCATAGGCTTAAATTTCTCTTCTTCTATCTCTTCACCGCCATCTTCTCTAACTGGCGTAAGAGCGATATTTTGCAGCACATCAGCGATATTTTCGCCCTTTTCATAGCTTGTTTTTAAAAATTTCAAAAACTCATCTTTGCTATTTTTATCAGCGTAGCTTACACGATGCGCCATCGCTTGACCTAGGATTTCTATGCGCTTTTTAGCCGATGTTTGCTCGTAGTGCAAGGCACCGTCTTTAAAAGAAATTTTCACATTTGCATGCTCGCCAAGTATCCTTTCGGCGGTAAATTCCAGCCATTTGTCTTTAAATTTATCGACGCTTAGATCAGAATCTAGCAAATTTCTAGCCTCACGGTTTAGATGAAGTGCGCCAATGTCGTGATTGATTAGAGCGCCAAGAGTAGCGGATATGTGATAGGTTTTGTTAAACTCATCTACGCTAAAGCCGTTTTTCTCGCTAGTTAGAATGGAGTTTGCTCGCCAAAGCTTCGTGCTATCAACGAAATTTTTAAGGCTAGCAACTTCGTCTTTACCCATAGAACTATCTATGCCATTTATCTTGCCCCAGATAGAAATTTTATCATTTGACGAGTAGCCAGAGAGCGATAGATGCTTGATGTCTAGAGCGTTAGGAGAAATTTTTACCTTGCCTAAATTTGCGATAGTCGTTGGCTGCTTACTAAAAGCGTCTTGATAGTTAAAGCTTTGATTAAATCCATTTAGTGCGTTTATCATGTCAAATCCTTTAACACAATATCGGCAAATAAATTTAAATTTTAAATGGATTATTTTTTATTGCGGTATTTTTCAAAAATGGCGATCATCTGGTGCGAGTCTTGCGCGACTTTGAGCTTGTTTGGGTTTTTGCTAAGCAGCTCTTCTCTTAAAGCGTCGATGAACTCCTTGTCCTTTTTGCAGGCTTCAAGGCTCACACGCCCTCTAAGTATAGCCATAAACATAATATCGGCAGTCGCGTTTATCATCTCAAGCATCTTTTCTTCGCTCATTTTTCTAAATTTTGCCCCTTTTTAAGCAAATATTATTCCTTTACGCTTACAAAATTTATTATTTTCACTTCTTGGCTCTCTTTGCAAGCCTCCAGAGCAGCTGCGTTTTTCACCATGTGAGCGCTCTTCATGTGCTCTTTTTGGCTCTCTAAATTTTCCCAGCTCTCCATAAAGCAGTACTCACGCTGCGTGCCTGCAACCACGCCACACTCGTAGCTTATGCAGCCTTTGTCTTTTCTTGAAGCTGGCACGATCTCTTTTAAAATTTCTTCAAATTTCGCCTCACATCCAGCTTTTAACTTTACATTTACATAAAATCCTACCATTTCTTATCCTTTAATATTTTTTTGGCTAAAATAACGCAATTTAGACGCAAGTTTGCGTATTACATTACAAGGCCTTTTAACTATAGAATAATACAAAACCCTAAATTTATAACTCATAAAACCAACCAAAAACAATAAATTTAACCAAAATCGGAGAAAAAATGAAAAGACGAGACTTTTTAAAGCTTGGTGCCTTAAGTGCAGCAAGCCTTCAAGCAAAAGAGCTTGACGGAGCAGCTCAGGCGCTCTTTGACAGGCAAAGCGGGCTAAGTGCGAACAAATTTGGCCCATTTTATGTAAAAACTATCGCAGGTCGCGTTGTAGAGACTGAGCTGTTTGAGGGCGATGCGTGCCCAAATGAGCTAAACAACGCACTTCTTGATCATATCCAAAATGAAAGCCGTGTAAAATATCCATTTGTTAGAAAGAGCTTTTTGGCTGACCCAAACAACCCAAAGCCAGAGCTTCGTGGCAAAGAGGAGTTTGTGCGCGTTAGCTGGGACGAAGCGATAAAACTAAGTGCGAAAATTTTAAAAGAAAATTTTGATAAATACGGCGCTGAAGCGATCTACGGACAGGTTTATCAGTGGGGTAGCCTTGGTAAAGTTGGTCACAGCCAAAAGACCGCAAAGAGGCTACTTAACGTGCTTGGCGGATACGTAAATGAGCTTGGTGGCTACTCATACGGCGCAGCGACCGTCATCTTGCCTCACATCACAGGCTCGATCGATCCAACACTAGCGCCAACAAAGTGGGAGGCTATCTTAAAAAATGCTAAAACGATCGTATTTTGGGGCACAAACCCAGTCGTTTCAAACAAGATCGCCATTGGCGTGCCGCTTCACAACTCATATAAATACTACGATGAGATCAGAAAAAAAGGCGAGAGCGGCGAGATGAAAATTTATAGCGTTGATGTTTATCACAACGAAAGCGCAAGATATTTTGGCGCAAAGTACCTTGAAGTCGTGCCTTGCACCGATACGGCGATGATGATAGGTATGTGCAACTACCTTTTTGAAAAGGGGCTTTATAGCAAAGAATTTATAGAAAAATACACCGTTGGCTTTGATAAATTTAAAGAGTATATGCTTGGCACAAAAGATGGGGTCAATAAAAACCTAGCTTGGGCAAGTAAAATTTGTGGCGTCAGTGAGCAAGAGCTGGCGAAATTTAGCGAGGATCTAGCCAAAAACGACTCAGTCATAGTTAGTGGCTACGCCATCCAAAGGCAAGATCACGGCGAGATGGCGTATTGGGCGCTTGTGACGCTAAATGCGATGCTTGGACATATCGGCAAAGAGGGTTGTGGCTTTGTCACAAATGACGGCATGCACAAAAACGCCGATGAAAGCTTCATAGCGCCTAAACTAGCGGCTTTTGAGACGAAGGTGCCACAAAAATTCATTGATAGCGGTCTTGTGCCAAAGACTAAGGGTTATGAGCTTCCAAACTCAAGGCTCATAGACGCGCTTTTAAGCCCTGGCAAAGAGATAACTAGAAATGGCAAGAGCTACAAGCTACCAAAGATCAGAGTGATGTTTAACGCCAACGGCTCGACATTTACAAGACATCCAGAGACCAACAGAGCGATAAAAGCTATGCAAAAAGTTAGTGCGATCATCACTTGCGAGCCATTTTGGACGAGCACGGCTAAATTTAGCGACATCGTCCTGCCAGCTGCGCTTGAGTGCGAGCGAACGGACATAGAGCTGGCAAACTCAACAAACGAATATCTATTTGCCATTAAGCCGCTTGTCGCGCCATTTGGCGAGAGCAAGAGTGACTTCGAGATCGCAAGACTGATCGCAAAAGAGTGGGGCAGAGAAGAGGCATTTAGCGAGGGCAAAAGCGAGCTAGAATGGGTCAAAGAAATTTACGAAGATGCCGTTAAAAAGGCTGCTGGGCTTGGGTATGAGAGCATGCCAAGCTTTGATGAGTTTTGGGAGAAGGGATATTTTAGATTTGACAAGGTCGATGAGAAAAAACGCTACTTTACAAACTACAAGAAATTCCGTGACGATCCAGTGGCAAATCCGCTAAAAACGCCATCTGGCAAGATAGAAATTTACTCTGAAACGGTCGCTGGCTTTGGCTACGACGACTGCCCACCGCATGCGACGTGGCTTGAGCCCTTTGAGTGGCTGGGCGCAAAAAATAAAAAATACCCTATCGCCATCAGCGGCGCGCACTCTAAATTTAGACTTCACTCGCAGCTAAATAACTCTGTGCTTCGCCATTTTAACGAGATCGCAGAGCGCGAACCAGTGCTTATAAACCCAAAAACAGCCGAGGCTAGAGGGATAAAAATGGGCGACGTGGTGAAAATTTACAACGACAGGGGCGAAATTTTGTGCGGTGCATTTGTGACCGAGGATGTGCCACAAAACGTCGTCATCGTGAGCGAGGGCGCTTGGTACGACCCAGATGTGCCAGGCGAGAAGAGCCTTTGCTTGCACGGAAATTTAAACGTGCTCACAAAAGACGTGCCATCAAGCAAGATGAGCCAGAGCAACACCGCCCACACGAGCCTTGTCGAGGTCGAGAAATTTAAAGGCACGCCAAAACGTGTCAGGGCGTTTGACGCACCAAAGGTCGGCGCAAGAAAGGCCTAAAAGTAACACTTTGAAAATTTAAAGTGCTAAAAGCTATCCTTTTTTAAATAATTAGAGTTAAAATCTAAGAAAAAAGAAAGGATAGCTCATGAAAATCGCTGAAATAGACACTCCAGCACTGCTCATAGACAGGGAGATAGTGCTAAAAAACTTAGACAAAATGCAAAAATATGCTGATAAATTTAACGTAAGCTTAAGACCACATACCAAAACGCACAAGATGCCATACCTTGCAAAACTGCAAGTAGAGCGCGGCGCAAAGGGCGTCACAGTGGCAAATTTTTAAAATCTAAATTACTTATTTGTAGGTGTACAGTTAGTATAACTTTTTATAATAAATTTGTGCTTTGGGTTTATGAAATTAATGATTTGTAAAAATATAGACTTTTTATCAAAGTTACTACTATGCTATGAATTACACTTCTTTTGTGATTTCTCGTTCCAGCCTTTGAAGTTCAACTATCCTGTCACTAGTGCTAGGATGCGTTCTAAAAAGCACACCAAGCTTGCTAGTTAGCGAGCCAAATGGATTTACGATAAACATATGTGCGCTTTGCTCACTTGCGTTTTGCATGACGTAAGAATTTGAGTAGTTTTCAAGCTTTCTTAGTGCGCTGGCTAGCCACTCTGGGTGCCCTGTTAGATAGGCTGCGCCTTTGTCGGCCTTATACTCGCGCTCCCTTGAGATCGCCATTTGGATGACCGTGGCAGCTAGAGGCATCACAACGGCGATGATTAGCATAATTACTGGGTTGGCGTTTCGCTGCGAGTTTTGATTTTGCCCTGCCACGGTGCCTATCTTGGCGAAATTTGCGACCATTGCGATAGCCCCAGCTAGTATAGCAGCGACTGAGCCAGTTAGGATGTCGTAGTGTCTTACGTGACTTAGCTCGTGAGCTAGCACGCCTTCGATCTCGTTTTCATTTAAAATTTTTAAAAGCCCCTCGGTTACTGCGACGGCTGCGTGACTTGGGTTGCGGCCTGTGGCAAAGGCATTTGGCACCTCTTCTGGGATGATGTAAATTTTTGGCATCGGCAAATTCGCCTTTTGTGTGAGGCGAGAGACGATCTCGTAAAGGCCGTGAGCGTTGCTCTCATCAACTGGAATGGCGTTATATCTTTTTAGCACGAGCTTGTCGCTGAAAAAGTATGAAAATAGGTTCATGCCAGCTGCCATCAAAAAGGCGATCATCATGCCTTGTTCGCCGCCCACGTAGCCGCCAACAGCGATAAAAACTAGCATCAAAGCAACCATTAAAAAAGCGGTTTTGAAAATTTCCATTTTTGTCCTTATTCTTTTATAGCATTTGGCAGGATCGCTGCGTCGATCTCAAATTTCGCAAGCTCGCAAAGGCTTGCTTCACTTTGGATCAAAACGGCGATAAGTGCGTCAAATAGGTAGTTTTGCGCAACTTTTGCCAGATCTTTTGCTAGCGTAATATCGGCAATAATAAATTTTGCTCCAGCGGCATTTGCGATGATAGCTTCGTTGATGTCATTTGCGATGATGCTAAAGCTTGCTCCAGCTTCTAACGCCCTTTTTATCAAATTTCTATCAAATTTAAAGAGATTTTGCCTGCCGCTTGAAATTTCATCTTCGCTTTTGCAAAGAAATAGCGGTTCAAATTTGATCAGCTCATCACCCAAAATTTTCATCTCTCACCCTTTATGCACTCTTTACAGATGTATTTTCCGTCCCTTAGCACCATTTGGTCGATGTCGCTAAAGACACCGCATTTGCTGCACTCCTCGAAGTTGCTGGTGCTTATCTTGTCGCTTTTTTTTCTATTTTTAAAAAATATGATGTAAATCGCAACCAAAATCGCTACAAAAAGCAAGTATTTCAACGTATCTCCCCTTGATTTTTGAGATTAAAATATATGTAGTTTCTGTTTTTTTCATTATAAATTTGCGCGTCTATGCCTGAAATTTCATCCATGACGCTTGAGCCCTTGTAGATGAGAAATTTAGTGCTCTCATCATAAAATCCCTTACAAATTTTTATAAGCTCTTTTGTCTTGCTAAGCGCCCTTGAGGTGATGAGGTCAGCCGTAAATTTATCTGCAAGCTCGATCTTTTGGCTATGAACTTCTAAATTTTGCAAGCCAAGCTCGATCTTAGCGTAGCTTAGAAATGACGACTTTTTGGCTATCGGCTCAAAAAGGTGCCACTTAGTGCGCGGCATCGCAAGGGCTAAAAATATCGCCGGAAAGCCAGCTCCACTGCCCACATCGATCGCCGTTTTGGCACTTAGGTCAAAAATCTCAAGCGGCTTTATGCTATCAAGCACCTGTTTGCTTATATCTTTATAATTGCTTAAGCTATGAACCTTATTAAATTTAGCAAAAATTTGAGCGTAAGCCTTTACTTTTTCGTCAAAAACTGCTGGCAAGCAAAGCTCATTTTTCATCACAAGATGTGCCCCATTTGCTCTTTTTTGACCTTTAAGTAGCCTTCGTTAAATTTATTTGGTTTGATGACGATAGGCACGCGTTTTACGATCTTTACTGAGCTTAGTCCGTGAAGTTTTAAAGGGTTATTTGTGAGTAAATTTACCTCTTTTATGCCGTAGTGATTTAGGATAAAATCAACCACCTCATAAGTCCTCTCATCAGCCTTAAAGCCTAGCTGGTGATTGGCTTCTATCGTGTCAAAGCCCTTGTCTTGGAGGTTGTAGGCATTTATCTTGTTTAAAAGCCCGATATTTCTGCCCTCTTGACGCAGGTAGATGACCATGCCACCATTTTCTTCTATATATTTTAGGCTCGCTTCAAGCTGGTCGCGGCAGTCGCACTTTAGGCTTCCGATCGCATCGCCAGTTAGGCATTCGGAGTGAATTCTAAGATTTACTACTTCACTTAGAGGCTCTTTGTAGATCGCAAGGTGCTCTTTTGCCCCTTCTTTAAAGGCTTGAACCTTATAAGTGCCAAATCTTGAGGGTAGATTTGCGGCGTTTGAAATTTCTATTTTCATTTTAAATTTACTCCAACTGTGCTAAACTAGCTAAAAATCACGCATTTTAACAAAGAAAAGGCAAAAATATGTTTAAACGTTTTAGAAGATTAAGAATAAATCCAGCTTTGAGAGACATGGTGCGAGAGACTAGCCTTAGCGTAAATGACTTCATCTATCCGCTCTTTGTGGTCGAGGGCAGGGGCGTTAAAAACGAGATTGCTTCGATGCCAGGCGTCTATCAAATGAGTATCGATGAAATTTTAAAAGAGTGCGAAGAGATAGTAAATTTAGGCATAAAATCGATCATTTTATTTGGCATACCAAGCCTAAAAGATAGCGTTGGCAGCGACGCACTAAGCAACGATGGCATCATCGCAACTGCGCTTCGTGCCATAAAAGATAAATTTCCAAATTTAGTAGTCGTCACTGATCTTTGCTTTTGCGAATACACAGACCACGGCCACTGCGGGATAATCGACCACGTGCATAACACCATCGACAACGATGCAACGCTTGAAATTTCAGCCAAACAAGCTTTGATACACGCTCAAAATGGCGCCGACATGATCGCACCAAGCGGCATGATGGACGGTATCATCGCAACACTAAGAGAGACACTTGATAGCAACGGTTTTGAGAATTTACCAGTGATGGCGTACTCAACCAAATTTGCCTCAGCTTACTACGGACCATTTCGCGATGTGGCGCAAAGCGCTCCAAGCTTTGGCGATAGAAAGAGCTACCAAATGGACAGCGCAAACCGCTTGGAGGCGATCAATGAGAGCTTGCAAGACGAGGTGCAAGGCGCTGATATCTTGATGGTAAAGCCAGCGCTTGCTTATCTTGACATCGTTAGAGAGCTAAGAAATTTAACACTTCTGCCACTTTGCGTCTATAATGTAAGCGGCGAGTACGCACTGCTAAAAGCTGGCGCAAAAGCTGGCATCATCGACTATGAGCGCGTCATGATGGAGACATTAATCGGCTTTAAAAGAGCAGGGGCAAATTTGATCATCACCTATCACGCAAAAGAAGCGGCTAAAATTTTAAGGGGCTAAGATGAGGCACTTTTTGACGCTAAATGACTTTAGCAAAGATGAAATCGAGCAGATGATAAATTTAGCCCGCAGGATCAAAAAAGAGGCGAAGGCTAGGGAATTTAAGCCATATCTTAAAGACCAAAAGCTTGCTATGATATTTGAAAAAAGTTCAACTAGAACTAGAGTGAGCTTTGATGTAGGCATGCATGAGCTTGGCGGATATGCGCTATTTTTAAGTAAAAATGATATACAAATAGGTCGCGGCGAGCCTATACGTGACACCGCTAGAGTGATAAGCAGGATGTGCGACATGGCTATGCTAAGGGTCTATAAACACGAAACGCTAGAAGAATTTGCTCAATTTTCAAGTGTGCCAGTGATAAACGGCCTAAGCGATAAATTTCACCCAGTGCAGCTCATGGCGGATTATCTCACTATGCTAGAATTTAGCGCAGGTGAGAAGGTCGCGTACGTAGGAGATGGCAACAACATGACTCACTCGTGGCTCATGCTAGCAAGCAAACTAGGGCTTGAGCTAAGAGTCGCCACGCCAAAAGGCTACGAGGTTGATGCTGAAATTTTAAAAATGGCTAATGAAAACGCAAAAATTTCAGGTGCGAAAATTTTTATCACAAATGATATAAAAGAAGCGGTAAATGGTGCCGATGTAGTGACTACGGACACTTGGGTATCGATGGGTCAAGAGGCCGAGAAAGAAAAGAGGCTAAAAGACTTTGCTGGATACTGTGTGGATGAAAATTTGATGAGCCTAGCTAAAAAAGATGCGATATTTTTGCACTGCTTGCCAGCTTACAGAGGCTACGAGGTGAGCGAGGCGATCTTTGAGAGGCACGCGGATGAAATTTTTAGCGAGGCGGAAAATAGACTTCACGCCCAAAAAGGCGTGATGGTCTGGTTAGATGAGAGAAGAAGATGAGTGAAGAGAAAAATATATATGATGAGATAGATGAGATCGGTAATAACCTTGGGCTAAGTGAGCCTGAAAAAACGGTCTTTGAGATAGTTTCAACAAAAAATCCAAACGAGCACATTTTAAATTTAAAAAGTGGCTCTTGGGACTCGAAAGAGCCGTGGTTTGGCATTGATGAAAATCGAAATTTACACACGGTCATTTCTGTACAATCGCTCTCAGCTTTGATAGAGGCCTTAAAAGAGTCGCAAAAAGAGAATTTTGACCTAAGGCTTGAAAAGACGATCTGGCAAAATATACCGGTTGATTTTAGCGATGTTTGGGTGGTTGCGATGGATGAGATCAAAAAGATCGCTCACGATAAAAAGAGCAGGCAGTTTAACATCGACCTTGATAAGCTGGTAAAAAATATCAAAAAAGAGCATCCAAATTTATTTGTAGATATAAAAGAGATGATCCAAATGGCAAGGAGCAGGGCAGATGATTGATTTTAGTGCGTATGTGAAGTATTCAAGGCCAGGGCCAAGATATACGAGCTATCCGACGGCACCGGAGTTTAGTGATAAATTTAGCTATGAGGCTTACATAAAAGAGCTTGAAAACCGCGATAAAAAAAGGCCGCTTTCGCTTTATTTGCACTTGCCATTTTGCAGGAGTGCTTGCTATTTTTGTGGCTGTAACGTCATCTACACGAGCAAAGAGGACCGCAAAGAGAGATATATAAGATATATAGAAAAAGAGCTTGAAATTTTAGCTCGCCACCTAGACACAAGCACTGAGGTCTTGCAGATGCACTTTGGTGGTGGCACTCCGACATTTTACAATGCCGCTCAGCTTGATGAGATCATCAAACTTATCAAGGCTAAATTTAAAAATTTCTCAAAAGAGGCTGAGATAAGCTGCGAGATTGACCCGAGATTTTTGACAAACGAGCAGCTTGATGTGCTCATATCTCACGGCTTTAACCGCATAAGCTACGGTGTGCAAGACTTTGATGAGAAGGTGCAAAAAGAAATTCATAGAATTCAGCCCTATGAGATCACTCAAAATGCCGTAAAAATGGCTAGGCAAAAGGGTATAAAATCAATTAACATGGACTTGATCTACGGCCTACCGTACCAAAGTCTGGAGAGCTTTAAAAAGACGCTCGAGCTTGCTCTTACACTTGATCCTGATAGGCTTGCAGTGTTTAACTACGCTCACGTGCCATGGATAAAAAAGTCAATGCGTAAATTTGATGAGACAACCCTGCCAAATCCAGAAGTGAAGCTTGAAATTTTAAAATTTACAGCTGAGTTTTTAACTAAAAATGGCTACAAAATGATAGGAATGGATCACTTTGCAAAGCCAAATGATGAGCTTTTTGGCGCTTTGGCAAATGGTACTTTACATAGAAATTTTCAAGGATACACGACAAAGGGTGGCGCTGATCTTATCGGTATAGGCATCACAAGTATCGGTGAGTGCAAAAGACACTACGCGCAAAATCATAAAGATATGGATGAGTATGAAAAAGCGATCGATAGTGGAAAGTTGCCATATGCAAAGGGAATTTATCTAAGCGATGAAGACTTGCTTAGAAAAAGTGTAATCATGAGTTTGATGAGTAATTTTGGGCTTAATATCAAGGCAGTCGAGGATGAATTTCATATAAATTTCTTTGAACATTTCAAAAATGAGCTTGAAGAGCTAAAGAATTTAAGTGAATTTGTCGATGTTACGACAGATAAAATCAGCGTAAATGAGACAGGAACGCTGATAATACGAAATATTGCAATGTGTTTTGATGAGTATCTTAAGAAAATTCCTGAAAATTTAAGGCGATTTTCTAAGACAATATAATTTTTTATTGCAATATGCTTAAGCCGCATTTAATATTTCTTAGTATATATTAGCATTAGAGAATGTTTAGGCATTAAGCTTGATTACAAAATTTTAATTTAAAGTAAAAAGGAAATTTATTTATGAAAAAAGTATTAGCAATTAGTGCGTTAGCTACAACAATATTATTTGCTCAGGATAATTCATATAGAATTTTTTTGACTTCCTTTACTAAAGAAGACAGTCAATCAAAAATTAATAGTACTATTGAAAATATAAAAAATAAAAAATAGATAAAAAATTAACTATAGGTATTTATGAAGTTGGTGGAAGAAGATTTTTGTATATTGATACAGTTCCAGTCTCTGAAGATAGGGCCAATGAGTTACTAGTGACATTAAAAAATCAGCCAGATTACAAAGATGCTGTAATGGTAGCGAAAACTTCAGCAACAAATGTTCAATTAGATCAAAAATCAAAGATAGAACAAACTATATCGGCTGAGTCTAAACCAGTAGCACAATCTGATAATAATGTTTTAACTCTAGAACAAGTTGTAAAAACTATTTTAAATGAAAATCCAAGCTTAAAAGCTACAGAATTTAACTACTTACAAGTTGGTAAAGATCTAAAAATATCTAAAAATGCTTATTATCCAACACTTGATGCAGCTGCTAGAGTGGGATATGAGAGAAAACGTCTTGATGACGGAATTTCAACGAGAAGAGGTGATGGTAGAGTATCTGGTGCATCTTTAACCTTAGTTGAGAACCTTTATAATGGTGGTGCCGATAAAAATAGAATCAACTCTCAAAGTGCAAGGCTTGATTCAGCTGCTTACACAGTGGCTCAAGCTGCAGATAGACTATCGCTTAGTGCTGCGAACGCCTACTTGCAAGTTCTTCAAACAAAGAGGATTCTTGACATCGAAGAAGAAAATGTAAAAAGTCATGAGGAAATTTATAACCAAATTAAAGATAGAGCCACATCAGGCTATGGTATTGCTTCTGAGGAGAGACAAGCTGGATCACGTTATACTCTGGCTCAATCAAACTATATAGCTGCTAAAAATAACTATGAAGATGCACTTTCTACATTTGAAAAACTATATGGGAAAAAGGTTGATGCTAAAAATTTAGTAATGCCTGAGTTTAATCTACCATTACCAAATACTAAAGAGGCTGTTTATGACAAAGCTCTTCTTTGTAATCCAACGCTTCTAGTTCAAAGATCAAATATCGCTATGGCTGAGTCAGTTGTAAAAGAGAAAAATGCACCTTTCTTACCAAAACTAGATCTTGTTGTATCAGGTGCTTATGATCACTCAAATGTTTTATATGATGATTATGAAGAGCAAACATTTGATGCTCTTTTAAGACTAAACTATAACCTTTACAACAAAGGTAACGATAAACTAGACAAAGAGAAAAGCCAACTTGCTGCCCAACAAGAGCAACAAACCATGGATAACCTTGTAAGAGAGCTTAAAGAGTCTTTAGAATTCTCATGGCAAAACTATGTTCTTAACCAAGAGAAAATGGGGTATTTAAACCAACATGTTGAGTATTCTAAGGCTACACTCGACGCATATCAAGATGAGTTTAGAATCGGTCGCCGCGACCTTATCAATCTACTTGATGCAGAAAACGAGTACAACACAGCTTTAAAAGAGATTGCTACAACTGAGACTGCACTATCTTATGCAAAATATAGATTGTTAGATAACATGGGTATGGTTTCAGATAGTTTTGAGCCAGGCTTTGCTAAGAGATATATTCAAGGCGCTTGCAGTATTCAAAACGACTTAAGATAAAAATTTAAAAAGTGATATGACCATGAGGGTCAAAGCAAAATTCTGGACGCTTACTTTAAGCGTCCTTTTTTCGTTATTAGCATTAAATGCTGTCGGTGATTTTATAAAACAAACAACGATAGCAAAGGTGGCTAAAATTTATGGAGAAGATGCAAGAAGAAGGGCATCGGCATTAAATTCTTTAATGACTTCATTGCAAGATGCAACCGAACAAGAGAAATTAATAAAGGTAAATGATTTTTTTAACTCTTTTAGGTGGGTTGATGATATGCAAATTTGGCACAAAAAAGATTACTGGGCTACCAGAATGGAATTTGTAGGAAAAGGCGCTGGTGACTGCGAAGACTACGTTATCGCAAAGTATTTCACCCTAAAGCAACTTGGAATTCCAACTCAAAAATTATACTTCACATACGTTAAAGCCTTAAGATACAACCAAGCACATATGGTTTTGGCATATTATGATACACCAAAGTCTATTCCATTAATTTTAGACAACATAAATGGTAAAATAAAAATCGCAACTCAAAGAACAGACCTTGTGCCAGTTTATAGTTTCAACGGTGATTCGCTATACTTGGCAAAACAAGAAGGTCTTGGTCAGGCAATACCAGGTGGAAATAAAAAACAAAATCCTAAGTGGATGGAACTAATAGATAGGATAGGAAAAGAGGATTTATGACGCTATTTAAACAGATTATGGTCGCTGTGATAGCTTTTGGCATCGTGATTTTTATGGCTGTTGGCTACTTAAATTTTAAGAGCCTAAATGGATACATCAACGACCAGCTCGGTGAAAACGCAAGACACACAGCAAACTCACTTGGACTTGCTTTAAAGCCGATTGTTGATCCTGAGGATATGTCTTTGGCACAAACGATGATAAATTCTATGTTTGATAGTGGCAGATACAAGCTCATTAAACTTGAAGATGTCGATGGTAAGGTACTTATAGAAAATTCTCAACAAACTATCGTTAAAGATATCCCTGAGTGGTTTTATAAGATTGCTAAATTTGAAGCTCCTGTTGCGACTAGCGAGATCATGACTGGCTGGGCAAAATTTGGCACACTCTATGTTCAAGGTAGCACAGCACTTGCTTACAATGAGCTTTACTCAAACTCAAAAAATATTTTTAACTTTCTAGCTTTAATGATCATTATCGCTCTTATTGTGGCATTTTTCGCCTTAAAGGCGATATTTAGACCACTTGTTAAGGTTAAAGATCAAGCTGAAGCGATACTTGATAATAAATTTATCATTCAAAAGAGAATTCCATTCACAACTGACCTTAAAAAGATGGTGCTTGCCATGAACTCGATGGTTAGCAAGGTTCAAGACATCTTTGAAAGAGAGGCTGCTACGCTTAGCAAGTATCAAGAGCTTTTATACAAAGACTCCATGAGTGGCACTTATAATAGAAGGTTTTTCCAAACTAAATTTAGCGAGTATCTAGCGAGTGAAGAGTATTCAAGCGGTGTTGCATCGCTTATTAGCTTTAAAGATCTAGCTGGATTAAAAGGCGTTCTTGGTTTTGAGAAATGGCAAAGTGTCATCATAAAAATAGCTCAAATTTTACAAGAAAAATCGGCTGAAAATGACCAAAATGCGATCGTCGCAAGGTTAAACGACAACGACTTTATATTGCTTTCTTACGGTAAAAACTCATCAAATTTCTCAGCTCTAAACGATAAGATCATGGCTGAGTTTAAAAAACTCTATACAAATTTCTCTATAAATGATAGCGAATGTCCAGTCAATGCTGCTATTGTTGAGTATTCACCAAGCACTGACATGAGGACGCTACTTACTTCAGCTGACGTTACATTGGCTAGTGCAAGATTAGCTGGTTGCTTTACTTGCAAAGAATTTAATGCAAATCAAAACACCCTAGTCATAGGTAAAGAGAAATATAAAGAGCTTATCTTTGACTCTATAAAAGAGGATAAATTTAAATTTGCAGCTCAAAAAGTAGTTGGTTTTGACTCAAACTTTGAGCAGTACGAACTTTATCTAAGACTCGTTGATAGCGAGGGCAAATGGCGTATGGCATCATACTTTATGCCAATGGTAAATGAGCTAAATTTAGGTGCGATGCTCGATCTTCATATCCTAAATAGAATCGCTAGAATTTTGCCTGAAAATATCTTGCCTCAAGGAAGCTTGGCGATAAATTTGGGTAAAGAGATATTAAGTTCGGATGAAAATTTCTCAAAACTTGAAGCTACACTTAAGAAAATCACTCAAATTTCAAAATCTAAAAACTATATAGAAATTCCAAACAAAGACGATATTAGTATCGAAAGTATAGTTAGACTTACTAAAAAATTAAAAGAACTCGGCTTTGGTTTTGGATTTGACCACTTTGAACTCAGCGCAAAAGGCATTGAGAAGCTAAAAGAATTTAATCCAGACTACGTAAAGATCCAGTCGAGCGTCTTAATCGACCTTTTAAGTGATAAATCAGGAGCAAACACAAAACAATCACTAGATGTTGTTTTAAGCTCAAAAGATATCATTTTGATAGCGATCGGCGTAGAGAGTGAAGAGCAAAAGAGTAAGTTAATCGAGCTTGGCATTAAAAATATGCAAGGAATTTACATAGATGAAATCAAAAATATTGGATGATAGATGCATAGCGATAAGATAAAAGACGAACTGCTTCAATGTTTGGTGATCTTTACCAAACTACACAACAACCCTTATAGTGCCGATGCTTTGACTATCGGTCTGCCTGTAAAAGATGGCGAAGAGATTGAGCTTTTTTCACTAAAGAGCTCGAAGTCTTTATTTTCTCGTGCAGCTTCACGTGCTGGCTTTGCATCGACGCTTGTCAGAAAAGATCTTGATCAAATTTCGCCTTTAGTTTTGCCTTGCATCTTGATGCTTAGAGGCAAAAAAGCTTGCATCTTGCAATCTTTCAGCGAAGACAAAAAGATGGCAAACATCATCACGCCTGATCTTTCAACTGGCACTAGCACGATAGAAACAAGCAAGCTAAAAGATGAGTATTTAGGCTATGCTTACTACCTAAAACGTGAATTTGTCCCAGAAGATACAAGCTCGACAAAGCTTATCGACGCTGGTAATGACCACTGGTTTTGGGGCACTTTAAAGCGCTCTAAGAAAATTTATTTAGATGTGGTTGTTGCAAGCTTTATCATAAACTTATTTGTCCTTGCAAGCCCGCTCTTTACGATGAACGTCTATGACCGCGTTGTACCAAATAACGCAGTTGAGACACTTTGGGTTCTAGCGCTTGGCGTGAGCGTCGTTTATGGCATCGATCTATTTTTAAAATTTGTTCGTTCATATTTTCTTGAGATCGCAGGTAAGAAGAGCGATATCATTATGAGTTCTATCTTGTTTGAGCGCGTAATGGATATGAAATTTAGCAATAAGCCAAAGTCAGTTGGTTCATTTGCTAGCAACTTAAAAGAATTTGACACAGTTAGAAATTTCTTCTCATCTGCGTCACTTGCTGCCATTGTTGATCTACCTTTTGCGTTAATCTTCTTGATAGTTACCTACTTTATAGGAAGCTACCTTGTGCTTGTGCCTATCGTTATCATGATAGCTATTTTGTGCTACACATTTTTTATAAAAGATCCACTTCAAAACGCGATCAAAAGCACATTTGAGGCTTCAGCTATGAAAAATGGAATTTTGATAGAGAGCCTTAGCAGCTTAGAGACCATTAAAACTCTTGGTGCTAGCGGTCACGTGCAGTGGAACTGGGAAGAGGCGACTGGCGAGATAGCAAACAGAAGCATAAAATCAAAAATAATCACTACTTCAATCACAACTGTGACTTCATTTTTAGTCCAGCTAAACACTATCGCCATCATCGTTCTTGGCGTTTATATGATACAAGATACACACCTTACTATGGGTGGTTTGATCGCTGCTGTTATGCTTAGCTCTCGTGCGATCGCTCCTATGGGTCAAGTAGCCTCTCTAGCTGCAAATTTCGAGCAGACAAAGACAGCTTATCAAAGCCTTAGTAAGATCATGCAGATGCCAGTTGAAAGACCTGAGGGCAAGAAATTTGTTAGAAGAAATTCTTTTGAGGGCAAGATAGAGTTTAAAAACGTTAGCTTTACATATCCAGATACCACAAAAGGCTCACTTGATAGGATAAATTTTGTCATTCAGCCTGGTGAGAAAGTAGGCATCATCGGTAGAAATGGCTCTGGCAAGACAACTTTGCAAAAGATAATCCTAGGCCTTTATGCACCGACTGAAGGCTCAGTGCTAATTGATGGTATAGATATCAACCAGATAGACCCGGCTGACCTTAGAAGAAATATCGGCTACGTTCCACAAGATGTTGTGCTATTTAAAGGAACGGTTAGAGAAAATATCGTTCAAAAAGCTCCATATGTCGATGATATGCAGATCATTAAGGCGGCTAAGGTAAGTGGCGTAGATGAATATGTCAATGCCCATCCACTTGGTTTTGATATGCCAGTATTTGAAAGAGGTGATGGCATTAGCGGCGGCCAGCGTCAAAGTATAGCTGTGGCTAGGGCATTTTTGCTTGATAGCCCTATCATCTTGCTTGACGAGCCTACAAATTCACTAGACAATACAGTTGAGAGCAAGCTAAAAGCAAATTTAAAGGTAAATACCGTAAATAAAACTATGATTTTAGTAACTCACAGAACATCAATGCTCGATCTTGTTGATAGGCTCATAGTGATGGATAACGGCAAAATTTTACTAGATGGTCCAAGAGACGAAGTTTTAGCTAGACTTAGTGGGAAGTGATTATGCAAGAAGATATAAAAAATCAACAAAATGAAAATTTAAAGCCAGACGAAAAGCCAGTTCAAAAAAGCGACATAAAAGATCAAGAGAGCGCTGGAGATCAAATTTTAAATAGCGTAGATGGCATCAAGTCAAACATCCAGGCTAAAAACTACGATGCTTATGACTTGAAATTTATGTCAAGCCTCTCAGAAGCAGTTTTGGCAAAAGCTCCATCAACCTCAAAAAAGATACTTTATGCAGTTAGTATAACTGTATTTTGGCTACTTCTTTGGGCTTCGTGGGCACAGATAGATGAGATAACAAGAGGTAGCGGCAAGATCATCCCATCAGGCAAAAATCAAGCGATACAAAACCTTGAAGGTGGTATCGTGGATCAAATTTTTGTAAAAGAGGGCGATGAGGTTAAAAAAGATCAGATTTTAATCAGACTTGATAATAAAAACTTTACAAGTAGCTACGGCGAGTCAAAGCTAAGACTTGATGAGCTTCAGGCTAAATTTATGAGGCTTGATGCTGAAGCTAATGATAAAGAATTTGACTATAACGAAACAAGAGATGCGAACAATAGCAAGGCTGTAAGATACGAGATAAGCTTGCATAACTCAAACATTGATCACTTAAATGAGCAAATAGGAATTCTAACAGAACAGATCCATCAACGCCAAAGTGAGCTAAATGAGCTTAGAAACAAAATTTCTCAAACTCAAAATAGCTATAACCTTGTTTTAAAAGAAAAAGCGATCATGGAGCCTATATTTAAAAAAGGTCTTGTTAGCGAGGTTGAGTATATCCAGCTTCAAAGACGTGTAAATGACCTAAAGGGCGAGCTTGACGCATCTGTGCTTGCTGTACCAAGGGTCGAATCAACCATAAAAGAGGCAAAAAATAAGATAGAAGAGGCAAAGCTGGCATTTAAAAACAATGCAAAAAAAGAGCTAAACGAAGTCTCTGCTGAGATCGCAAGGATAAACGAGTCGCAAATCAGCCTAAGTGATAGAGTTGAAAGAACTTATGTGAGATCTCCTGTAAATGGCATCGTTAGTAAGATGATGGTGCATACCGTCTCAGGCGTTATCAAACCTGGTGAAAACATAGCTGAGATCGTCCCACTAGAAGATAAACTCATCGCTGAGGTAAAGGTTAAGCCAGCCGACGTTGCGTTCTTAAGACCTGGACTTGATACGATGGTTAAATTTACGGCGTATGATTTTAGTATTTATGGCGGCTTAAAAGGTAAAGTAACGCAGATCAGTGCCGATACTGAGACAAATGAAAAGACAGGTGAGAGCTACTATTTAGTCAGGATAGAAACTGAGAAAAACTATCTTGGAACAGAAAAAAAGCCACTTAGGATCAAGGTTGGCATGATAGTTTCAGCTGATATCATCACTGGTAAAAAGACGATACTTGACTATCTGCTAAAACCTATCTTAAAAGCAAAACAAAACGCTTTAACGGAGCGATAATGCAAAAGTCAGCTAGCTTTGAGCGAAATTTTAGCGAATATCAAATTTCAAGAGCGAAGTTGGCTGATGAATTTGTCATTTTAAATGATGGCAAAATATGCGATCTAATCGGAAGAGAGGTAGTTAAATTTCTCTTTAAAGACTGTGAAAAAAACTTTGATGAGATGATAAATTTAAAAAAAGAAGAGCATATCAACTTAGCTGGGCTAAAGATAGAAGATGAGCTAGTAAGCAGCATTAAAATATCAATTAGTGGCTATGATGAAAGCAGCGATAGCTTGGACTTTGATCTAAATTTACTATCTCTTAGTGTGCCATATAGATATGCCATATCAAATGGTTGTTTTGAGATGAGTATCTTTTTAAAAGAGAGAAAAGAAGTGGTTGAGAAATTTTTATCCACTTTTAGTTATAAATTTGAGGCAAATAGTGGCAAGGAGCGCCACGTGATAGTATTCATAAATGAGTCAAAAATTTACGAGCAAACCTATATGTGATATAAGGAAATATGGTTATGAATGTGGTTTTTTTACTCAAAATGGTTCGCTTAATAATCTTTGGCGAGGGTATTTTTCAGATGAAGATGTAAAATTTACTCACAACAAAAAGGATTTTTTTGTAAATTTAAACGACGAGGTTGATATCGCCGGTATCGATACAAACGCTTTTAAAGATAGCCTTGATGAAAATATAAAAACCATTCATGAAAGTTTTCCAAATATAAAATGTCTAATCCTTGCAAACGAACCAAAATTTAGTGAAGGCAAACATCTACTGGCTCTTGGTGTCAAAGGATATGCAAACTCACACATGAGAAAAACACACTTTGAAGATGCCTTTGAGACGATTTTAAATGGCAAAGTTTGGCTTTATCCAGAATTTATCCAAGCGATGATCGGAGAGCTAACTGGCTCATATATAAATAATGAAAGTGAGACTTTAGAGAAAAAGTCCGATCTAAGCGAGCTTAGCTCACGTGAAAAAGAGATCGCAAACTTAATATATCAAGGTCTAACAAACAATGAAATTTCAGAGCAAACAGGCATTACTTTAAGGACGGTAAAGGCGCACACTACGTCGATTTACAGCAAGCTAAATGTGAAAGATAGAATAGGTCTTGTGCTTTTGATGAAGCAGCTGCATGCGTAAAATTTTGCTTCTTTTCTTTTTTGTCTCTTCACTTTTTGCAAATAATTTTGAAATTTCTCCAAAAAATATATCTCAGTGTAAAAATCAAATTTGCAAAAATATCCTAAATCACTATGCAAATTTTATGAAAAAAATAGAACACGAAAGCTTTATAAGAAAGCTAGAACTCATAAATTCATACTTAAATTCCTTAATGCCAAGATATGATGATTTTTACAATACAAATGTCGATGTGTGGAGCACTAGGAGCGAGTTTTTAAGGCGAGGTGGCGGAGACTGCGAGGAGTACGCGATATCAAAGCGTGATAGCCTAAAAGATCTTGGTGTAGATAATCAAAAATGTCTTCTAGTCGTTCAGGAAAAAAATACGAAAAAATATCATATGGTGCTAGCTGTTTGGGAAAATTTACACAAAGAGCCTTTGATACTAGATAATTTAAGCTTTAGAGTTTTGCCACTTTCGAAGCGTTATGACCTTGTGCCAGAGTATTGCTTGATGGATGGAAAATATTTTAAGATAAAAAAAGATGGCATAAATTTAGAGCCAGTAAATATAAGAATGCAAACTTACGAAAATTTGATAAAAAAAGAAAAAGAAGAGAAATTTTGGAAGAATTAATCTTCCAAGTCGATGTCTATTTTTTCAACATTTGTTGTAATATCTTTGGTGTTTTTCTCAATGTTGTGCTTATTTTTCTCGATTAGTGATCTGTTTTGACCTATGAGGTCTCTATTTTCTTTGATGCCATCACTGTTTTGTTCAATCATTTTACTTAATGTTGCTATCTTTTTTTCATAGCGGATCATTAAGAAGTAGATCACGTAAATTAGCAGTAAAATTACCGCCCAAGGTAAAAATTGCATATTAAATCCTTTGTAATTTTTCGTAATTATAGAAATTTTAGCTTTTAAAAAAAATAAAACTATGAAAATATGAAATTTTATATATGTAAAATTTATCTTTGTTTTTTTGTAAAAGCGGATTAGTCTAGCGGGTGTTTTTGAAATTTTTTATAAATTCTATAGATTTTTTATTGCAAAAAAATTAGATAAAATATTTTTCAAAATCTCCTTGACTTTTATTTTATTTTGGGCTATAATTGCGACTTCACAAAACAGGTGCTGGTGTAGCTCAGTTGGTAGAGCTACTGCCTTGTAAGCAGTGGGTCGGCGGTTCAAGTCCGTTCACCAGCTCCATTTTGTAACAGTGTTTGACCAGAAAATACCAAAATAACTTATTAATGTTTAAGGTGAGATACTCAAGCGGCCAACGAGGGCAGACTGTAAATCTGCTGACTATGTCTTCCGTGGTTCGAATCCACGTCTCACCACCATTGTTATGCGGGAGTAGCTCAGTTGGCTAGAGCATCAGCCTTCCAAGCTGAGGGTCGCGGGTTCGAGCCCCGTTTCCCGCTCCAAAATTTGGGAAAGTAAACTGGGAGCTGTATCTAGATTTTACTAAACACAGTTATTCCATCTTTATTTTCATGAATTTTTAGTTGTTTGTATGTTGATTAAAATCATCTCAGCCAAGCGTTTTTCGCTCATATGGCTCAGAGGTAGAGCACTTCCTTGGTAAGGAAGAGGTCGCGGGTTCAAGTCCCGCTATGAGCTCCACTGGTTTATATGATTTTATATTACTATACGAATTTGAATTAGATAAAGACACATATCATAACGGAGGAAAAGATGGCTAAAGAAAAATTTTCACGCAACAAGCCACACGTAAACATAGGCACTATCGGTCACGTTGACCATGGTAAAACTACTTTAACAGCTGCAATATCTGCTGTTCTTTCACGCAAAGGTCTTGCTGAGCTAAAAGATTATGATAATATTGATAATGCTCCAGAAGAGAAAGAGCGTGGTATTACAATTGCTACTTCACACATTGAGTATGAGACAGAAAAACGTCACTATGCTCACGTTGACTGCCCAGGCCACGCCGACTATGTAAAAAACATGATTACAGGTGCTGCTCAAATGGACGGTGCTATTCTAGTTGTTTCTGCAGCAGACGGCCCAATGCCACAAACAAGAGAGCACATCTTGCTATCTCGTCAAGTTGGTGTTCCTTATATCGTTGTTTTCATGAACAAAGCAGATATGGTTGATGACGCTGAGTTACTTGAACTAGTTGAAATGGAAATTCGCGAACTGCTTAACGAATACAACTTCCCAGGTGATGATACTCCAATAGTTTCTGGTTCAGCACTTAAAGCTCTTGAAGAGGCAAAAGCTGGACAAGATGGCGAATGGTCAGCAAAAATTATGGAACTAATGGATGCGGTTGATAGCTATATCCCAACTCCAGTTCGTGCTACGGACAAAGATCTTCTTATGCCAATCGAAGATGTTTTCTCAATTTCAGGTCGTGGTACAGTTGTAACAGGTAGAATTGAGAAAGGTGTTGTTAAAGTTGGCGACACAATAGAAATCGTTGGTATCAAACCTACACAAACAACAACAGTTACTGGTGTTGAGATGTTTAGAAAAGAGATGGATCAAGGTGAAGCTGGCGATAACGTTGGTGTTCTTCTTCGTGGTACTAAAAAAGAAGACGTTGAACGTGGTATGGTTCTTTGCAAACCTAAATCAATTACTCCTCACACAAAATTTGAGGGTGAGGTTTATATTCTGACTAAAGAAGAGGGCGGTCGCCACACTCCTTTCTTTAATAACTATAGACCACAATTCTACGTAAGAACAACTGACGTTACTGGTTCTATTACATTACCAGAAGGCACAGAGATGGTTATGCCAGGTGATAACGTAAGAATTTCTGTTGAGCTTATCGCTCCAGTTGCACTTGAAGAAGGTACTCGTTTTGCTATCCGTGAAGGTGGTAGAACTGTTGGTTCAGGTGTTGTTTCAAAAATACTTGGTTAATTTATAAAATTATGCCAAAGGGGAAACCCTTTGGCTTTCTATAAGGAATATATATGAGAATTAAAATCGGTTTAAAATGCTCTGAGTGTGGTGATATCAATTATACTACTACAAAAAACAGCAAAACCACTACAGATAAGGTTGAGCTCAAAAAATATTGCCCAAGATTAAAAAAACATACTGTTCATAAAGAAGTTAAGTTAAAAAGCTAATTAAGAATAAGTAGCTATTAGGGCAATAGCTCCAACGGTAGAGCGCTGGATTCCAAATCCAATGGTTGGGGGTTCGAATCCCTCTTGCCCTGCCACAATTAAGGTTAAGATTATGGAAAAATTTATAAATTATATAAAGCTATCTAAATTGGAAATAATGAAAGTTATCTTTCCTACTAAAGAACAAATTAGAAATGCTTTTATTGCAGTTTTTATCGTGGTCGCTGTTGTTTCACTTTTTTTAGCTCTTGTTGATGTTATTATGTCCTTTGTTCTTTCTAAAGTTATATAGGATAAGGAAAAATAATGTCACATAAATGGTATGCTATACAAACTTACGCTGGTAGCGAAATGGCAGTAAAAAGAGGAATTGAAAATTTAGTTAGAGATCACGGTATTGAAGATCAACTAAAAGAAGTTATAGTTCCTACAGAAGACGTAATAGAGATAAAAAACGGTAAGCAAAAAATTAATGAAAGAACTCTTTATCCTGGATATGCTTTTGCATGTTTAGATCTTGATACGGCTCTTTGGCATAAGATTCAGTCTTTGCCAAAGGTTGGACGTTTTATCGGTGAAGCAAAAAAGCCTACACCATTGACTGAAAAAGATATAAATACTATCTTGGAGAAAGTTCAAAAAAGAGCGGCACCAAAACCTAAAATATTTTTTGAGGATGGTGAAAGCGTTCGCATAACAGAAGGTCCTTTTGCTAACTTTACAGGTATCGTTGAAGAATACGATATGATACATGGCAAGCTTAGACTCAATGTTTCTATTTTTGGTAGAAGTACCCCTGTTGATATTTTGTATTCACAAGTTGAGAAGATAATTTAAGGAGCAAGAAATGGCTAAAAAAGTTATAGGTGAAATAAAATTACAAATTGCCGCAACAAAAGCAAATCCTAGCCCGCCAGTTGGTCCAGCATTAGGACAAAAAGGCGTTAATATTATGGAATTTTGTAAAGCCTTTAATGAAAAAACAAAAGATATGGTTGGATTTAATATCCCAGTTGTTATAACAGTTTATGCTGATAAAAGTTTTACATTTATCACAAAGCAACCACCTGCTACAGACCTTATTAAAAAGGCTGCGGGTATAACAAAAGGAACAGATAATCCTTTAAAAAATAAGGTAGGTAAATTGACAAAAGCTCAAGTTTTAGAAATTGTTGAGAAAAAACTTGTTGATTTAAATACAAATGATAAAGAGCAAGCAGCTAAGATTATCGCTGGTTCAGCTCGTTCAATGGGTGTCGAAGTAGTAGACTAAAACCTTTACCGTCAGGTTGATTTTCAAAAGACGGAAGCAATTTATATGCGGAGAAATTTATGGGAAAAACTAGTAAGAGATTTCAAGAATTGCTCAAAAAAGTAGAGCAAGATAAAATTTATAACCTTAGCGAGGCTATCGATACAGTTAAAACTCTAGCTTCTGCTAAATTTAATGAGACAGTTGAGATTGCGTTAAAATTAAACGTTGATCCAAGACATGCTGATCAAATGGTTCGTGGTTCAGTTGTTTTACCAGCTGGCACAGGTAAAGTTGTAAGAGTTGCTGTTATAGCAAAAGATGCTAAAGCTGATGAGGCAAAAGCTGCTGGTGCTGATATAGTTGGTGCTGATGATCTGGTTGAGGATATTCAAAAAGGTATAATGAACTTTGATGTTCTTATAGCTACTCCAAATTTAATGGGTCTTGTAGGTAAAGTTGGTAGAATTTTAGGACCTAAAGGTTTAATGCCAAATCCAAAAACTGGAACAGTTACAATGGATGTTGCACAAGCTGTTAATAATGCAAAAAGTGGTCAGGTAAATTTCCGTGTTGATAAGCAAGGAAATATACATGCAGGTCTTGGTAAGGTTAATTTTACTAAAGAGCAATTAAATGAAAATATTTCAACATTTATTAAAGCTATTAATAAACATAAACCTGCGACTGCAAAAGGTAGATATGTAAAAAATGCTTCATTGTCTTTAACGATGAGTCCTTCTGTAACTCTTGATGCTCAAGAAGTTATGGATTTAAAATAAGAATTTAGAGAAATTTATATCTTAGATTGGAGATAGCCGAGGCCATTGGGCTTAATTGATTCGACCCGCTCTGCTTGAAATTACCGGTCGGAAAGGAGAAAAAGTGACACGTAACGAAAAAACTGAAGTTGTTGCAAAATTAGAGAGTGAATTTAAAACTGCTGAAGCTATTGTAGTTTGTGACTATCGTGGTCTTTCAGTTAAAAAACTTGAAGTTTTAAGAAATTCTGCAAAAGAACAAAATGTAAAAGTTCAAGTTATTAAAAATACTCTTGCAAATATTGCTCTTAAAAATTCTGATAAAGTCGGAATGGAACTCAAAGATACAAATATCTATCTTTGGAGCGAAGATCAATTAGCAGTAACTAAAGTAGCCGCAAAATTTGAAGAGTCAAATTCTGATCTTTTTAAAATTAAAACAGCTTATATTGATGGTGAAGTTGCAAGCGTTGATAAAGTTAAAGCTCTATCTAAAATGCCTAGTCGTGATGAGCTTATTGCGATGCTTTTGCAAGTTTGGAATGCGCCAATTCAAAATTTCACAATTGGTTTGAATGCGCTTAAAGAGAAAAAAGAACAATCAGCTTAATTAAATTAAATAATAATAAGGATTAAAAATGGCAATTACAAAAGAAGACGTATTAGAGTTTATATCTAATCTTTCTGTACTTGAACTTAGCGAACTTGTAAAAGAGTTTGAAGAGAAATTTGGTGTTAGCGCAGCTCCTGTAATGGTAGCTGGTGGTGCAGCTGCTGCTGGTGGTGCAGCTGCTGCTGAAGAAAAAACAGAATTTAACATCGTTCTTGTTGATTCTGGTGATAAGAAAATCAACGTTATTAAGGTTGTTAGAGCACTTACAGGTCTTGGTCTTAAAGAGGCTAAAGACGCAGTTGAAGGAACTCCATCTGTTCTTAAAGAAGGCGTTAGCAAAGACGAAGCTGAAGCAGCTAAAAAAGAGCTTGAAGAGGCTGGTGCTAAGGTTGAACTTAAATAATTTTTTATTATTTAGGCTTAATATTTCAAGAGAGAGCAGAGGCTCTCTCTTTTTTAAATTTTAGATGCCTTGTTAAAAGGCTATACTTTTCTTTCAAAATTACCACGAGGTAGATGCAATGTTAAATAGCTTATACTCAGGAAATCGTCTTAGAGTTGACTTCTCTAATGTCGTTAAAGAGATAGACGTTCCGAACCTACTACAACTACAAAAAAAGAGCTTTGATAATTTTTTAAATCTAAATAACAATCAGACAGAAAGCGGTATCGAAAAAGTTTTTAAGTCGATTTTCCCTATACATGATCCGCAAAATCGTTTGACTTTAGAATATGTTAGCTCAGAGATTGGAAAACCAAAATATACAATCAGAGAGTGCATAGAAAGAGGTCTTACATACTCTGTAAATTTAAAAATGAAAATACGCCTTATTGTCCATGAAAAAGATGATAAGACTGGTGATAAAGTTGGCGTTAAAGATATAAAAGAGCAAGAAATTTTTATACGTGAAATTCCGTTGATGACAGATAGAATTTCATTTATTATAAATGGTGTTGAGCGTGTTGTTGTAAATCAACTCCATAGAAGCCCTGGCGTTATCTTCAAACAAGAAGAGAGTGCGACTGTTGCAAACAAACTTATCTATACAGCTCAAATAATCCCAGATCGCGGATCTTGGTTACACTTTGAATATGATACAAAAGATATTTTATATGTTAGGATAAATAAGCGCAGAAAAGTGCCTGTAACTATCTTGTTTAGGGCATTAGGATATAAAAAACAAGACATTATTAAGCTATTTTATCCGATACAAAATTTAGTTATTAAAAATAATAAGTTTTTAACTCTTTTCAATCCAGAGGATTACCTAGGAAGAGTTGAGTATGATATAAAAAATGAAGAGGGTGATGTTCTTCACCAAGCTGGCAAACGCCTAACAAAGAAAAAAGCTGATAAATTAATCGAAGATGGCGTTAAATTTGTCGAGTATCCGATCGAAGCACTTATAGGTAGATATTTGGCAAACCCTGTGATAAACACAGAAAGCGGCGAAATTTTATATGACACACTATCTGCTCTTGATGAGAATAAACTTGCAAAAATTTTAGCTGAGCATGAAAGTATCGAGATCATAAACAACTCCGCAGCTGGTGTTGACGACGCTATCATAAATTCATTTATAGCTGACAATGACATGCTTAAAGTTTTAAAACAAACCGAGGGCGTTGATGATGAAAATGACCTTGCTGCGATTAGAATTTACAAGGTCATGAGACCTGGCGAGCCAGTAGTTAAAGAGGCTGCAAAAAGCTTTGTAAATGATATATTGTTTAACCCTGAAAGATATGACTTAACAAAAGTTGGTCGTATGAAGATGAACCACAAGCTTTCGCTTGATGTGCCAGAGTATGTTACCTTACTAACTAGTGAAGATATCATCAAAACTGCAAAATATCTTATAAAAGTTAAAAACGGACAAGGTCACATTGACGACCGCGACCACCTTGGTAACCGCCGTATAAGATCGATCGGCGAGCTACTTGCTAGTGAGCTTCATCTTGGTTTTGTTAAAATGCAAAAGGCTATCCGTGATAAATTTACAAGTCTAAGCAATAATACTGACGAGATCATGCCTTATGATCTTATCAACCCAAAAATGATCACAGCAACAATCATGGAATTTTTCACAGGCGGTCAGTTAAGCCAGTTTATGGATCAGACAAACCCGCTTAGTGAGGTTACACACAAGCGCCGTCTATCTGCGCTTGGTGAGGGCGGCTTAGTAAAAGAGCGTGCTGGATTTGAGGTGCGTGACGTTCACCCAACTCATTACGGCAGAATTTGTCCGGTTGAGACTCCAGAAGGTCAAAATATCGGTCTTATAAACACTCTTTCAACTTATGCAAAAGTAAATGACCTTGGCTTTGTTGAGGCGCCTTATAAAAAGGTTGTCGATGGTAAAGTGACTGATGAGATAGTCTATCTAACAGCGACACAAGAAGAGGGCAATGTTATCGCTCCAGCATCAACTAAGCTTGATGAAAATGGACATATTGTTGAGGATTTGATCGAGGTTAGAAAAGAGGGCGAGATGATGCTTGCTCGTAGAGAAGATGTTACCTTGATCGACCTTTGCTCTGGTATGATAGCTGGTGTTGCAGCTTCGCTTATCCCATTCCTAGAGCACGATGACGCCAACCGTGCGCTTATGGGCTCAAACATGCAGCGTCAAGCAGTGCCGCTACTTCGTTCAACTGCTCCTATCGTTGGAACAGGTATGGAGAGTGTTATCGCAAGAGATGCTTGGGAGAGCGTAAAAGCAAAACGAGGTGGCGTGGTTGAAAAGGTTGATAATAAAAACATCTTTATCCTTGGTGAAGATGAAGCTGGTCCATATATCGATCACTACTCTTTAGAGAAAAATTTAAGAACAAACCAAAATACGACATTTTCACAACATCCGATCGTTAAAAAAGGCGACGAGATCGAGACTAATCAAATCATAGCTGATGGTCCAAGTATGGAAAAAGGCGAGCTAGCTATCGGTAAAAACGCACTAATCGCATTTATGCCTTGGAATGGCTATAACTATGAGGACGCGATCGTTATTAGTGAAAAAATGATACGTGAAGATGCCTTTACGAGCGTTCATATCTATGAAAAAGAGATCGAGGCTCGTGAGCTAAAAGACGGTGTTGAAGAGATAACAAAAGATATACCAAACGTCAAAGAAGAGGAGCTTATGCACCTTGATGAAAGTGGTATCGTTAAAATTGGTACAGAGATCAAGCCTGGCATGATCCTTGTTGGTAAAGTATCTCCAAAAGGCGAAGTTAAACCAACCCCAGAAGAGAGACTTTTGCGTGCGATCTTTGGCGAAAAAGCAGGCCATGTTGTAAATAAATCGCTCTATGCTTCAGCTTCAATGGAAGGCGTTGTTGTTGATGTTAAAATTTTCACTAAAAAAGGCTATGAGAAAGATAGTAGAACAAACAAGGCTTATGAAGAAGAGAAGACACTTTTAGAAAAAGAGCACCACGATAGACTGCTTATGCTAGACCGCGAAGAGATGCTAAAAGTTACAGCGCTTCTTTCTAAAAACCCACTAGCGAGTGATCAAGAGGTAAATAAAAAAGAGTATAAAAAAGGCTCAAAGATCAATAAAGCTGACTTTGAGAATATCAATAGATTTACTCTAAATGCTATCGTAAAGAGCTTTTCAAAAGATATCCAAAAGAAATATGACGAGCTAAAAAATTACTTCCAAAATGAGAAGAAAAAGCTCAAAGAAGAGCACGACGCTAAGATAGAAATTTTAGAAAAAGATGACATTTTGCCAAGCGGCGTTGTAAAACTTGTAAAAGTTTATATAGCTACAAAACGCAAACTAAAAGTTGGCGATAAGATGGCTGGACGTCACGGTAACAAAGGTATCGTTTCAAATATAGTTAGAGAAGTCGATATGCCGTATCTTCCAAGTGGTCAGATCGTTGATATCGTGCTAAACCCACTAGGCGTTCCAAGCCGTATGAACATCGGTCAAATTTTAGAGAGCCACCTTGGTCTTGTTGGTTACCGCTTAGGCGAGCAGATCAATGAAATTTTTGAGACCAAAAAAGGCGAGTGGATAAAAGAGCTAAGAGCTAAGATGATAGAGATTGCAAGCGTTGCTAAGCTAATGGACGCTAAAAAAGCTCTTGGCAAGATGAGTGATGAGAAGCTTCTCGAGTATGCAAAAGATTGGAGCAATGGCGTAAGATTTGCAACTCCGATTTTTGAAGGCGTTAAAGCTGACGAATTTGCAAAATTATTTGAGATGGCAAAGATAGATAGCGATGGTAAAACTGAGCTATATGATGGACGCACAGGTTCAAAGATAAGAGAACGCGTTAATGTTGGTTGTATGTATATGCTAAAACTTCACCACTTGGTTGATGAAAAAGTTCACGCAAGAAGTACTGGACCATACAGCCTTGTTACACAACAACCTGTCGGCGGTAAGGCGCTATTTGGCGGTCAAAGGTTTGGTGAGATGGAGGTTTGGGCACTTGAGGCTTATGGTGCTGCTCATACACTAAGAGAGATGCTAACTGTAAAATCAGACGATGTTGAGGGAAGACTCTCTGCTTATAAAGCTTTAACAAGAGGTGAAAACGTTCCTGAGACTGGTATCCCTGAGACGTTCTTTGTTCTAACAAACGAGCTAAAATCACTAGCTCTTGATGTGGAAGTATATGATGAGGATGAGACAAATGAAACTAACTAATTTAAAACCAGTTGAGATAAAAGAAGAGCATAGACCTCGTGATTTTGAAGCTTTTCAACTTCGTTTAGCAAGTCCTGAGAAGATAAAATCTTGGAGCTATGGCGAGGTTAAAAAACCAGAAACTATCAACTACCGCACGCTAAAACCTGAGCGTGACGGCTTGTTTTGTGCCAAAATTTTTGGACCGATCCGCGACTACGAGTGCCTTTGCGGTAAATATAAAAAGATGCGCTACAAAGGTATCAAGTGCGAAAAGTGCGGCGTTGAAGTAACAACATCTAAAGTTCGTCGCTCTCGCATGGGTCACATAGAGCTTGTAACTCCAGTGGCTCATATCTGGTATGTAAATTTCTTACCAAGTCGCATTGGTGCACTTCTTGGTATCAAGATGAAAGATCTTGAACGCGTACTTTATTATGAGGCATACATTGTTGATAATGCTGGCGAGGCTTATTATGACAATGAAAATTCTAAAAAAGTTGAAAAATATGACGTTTTAAACGAAGAGCAATATCAAAGCCTGGCTTCAAGATATGAAGAGACTGGCTTTAGTGCTAGAATGGGTGGCGAGGTCATCTATGATATGCTAGCTGAGCTTGACCTAACTCAAATTTTAAATCAGCTACAAGAAGAGATGGAGGCTACAAATTCTGAGGCCAAGAAAAAAACTATCGTAAAACGTCTAAAGGTTATCGAGAGCTTTTTAAATTCAGGCAACCGCCCAGAGTGGATGATGATAACAAATTTACCAGTTCTTCCGCCTGATCTTAGACCTCTTGTTAATCTTGATGGTGGTAAATTTGCTGTTTCGGACGTAAATGATCTATATCGCCGTGTAATAAATAGAAATAGCCGTCTAAAACGCCTAATTGAGCTTGACGCACCTGAGATCATTATCAGAAACGAAAAGAGAATGCTTCAAGAGGCTGTTGATGCGCTATTTGACAATGGCCGCAGAGCAAATGCGGTAAAAGGTGCAAATAAACGCCCACTAAAATCACTAAGTGAGATCATCAAAGGTAAGCAAGGCCGCTTCCGTCAGAATTTGCTAGGCAAGCGTGTTGATTTTTCTGGACGTTCTGTTATCGTCGTTGGTCCAAAGCTAAAGATGGATCAGTGCGGTCTTCCAAAGAAGATGGCTTTAGAGCTATTTAAGCCACATTTGCTTGCTCGCCTTGAAGAAAAAGGCTATGCGACAACCGTTAAGCAAGCTAAAAAAATGATAGAAGATAAGACAAATGAGGTTTGGGAGTGCCTAGAAGAGGTCGTTAAAGACTATCCGGTCATGCTAAACCGTGCTCCGACACTTCACAAGCTCTCTATCCAGGCGTTTCATCCAGTTCTTGTTGAGGGTAAGGCGATCCAGCTTCACCCACTAGTTTGTGCAGCATTCAACGCGGACTTCGACGGTGACCAAATGGCTGTTCACGTGCCACTATCGCAGGAAGCTATCGCTGAGTGCAAAATTTTGATGCTTAGCTCAATGAATATCTTGCTTCCTGCAAGCGGTAAGGCTATCACAGTCCCTTCACAAGATATGGTTTTAGGAATTTATTACCTAAGCCTAGAGAGAAATGACGAAAAAGGTGCAAATAAAATTTTCTCAAGCGTCGATGAAGTAATGATCGCTGAAGAGGCTAACACTCTTGGCCTTCACGCTAAAATCAAAACAATGGTTGATAATAAGATCATCTTCACAACGGCTGGTCGCTTGATATTAAGAGCTATACTTCCTGATTTTGTCCCTGAAAATATGTGGAATAAGATCATGAAGAAAAAAGACATTGCAAATTTGGTTGATTATGTTTATAGAAATGGCGGCCTTGAAGTAACGGCTGACTTCCTTGATAAGCTTAAAAATTTAGGCTTTAGGTATGCTACGAAAGCGGGAATTTCTATCTCTATCGCAGACATCATCGTGCCAGATAGCAAGCAAAAGTATATCGACGAAGCTAAGAAAAAAGTTCGTGAAATTCAAAAGCAATATGGCGCTGGTCTTTTAACAGATAGTGAGAGATACAACAAGATCATTGATATCTGGACAGATACAAATAATAGCGTTGCAAGCGAGATGATGAAGCTTATCCAAAGCGATAAGGGCGGATTTAACTCAATTTATATGATGGCTGACTCAGGTGCGAGAGGTAGTGCTGCGCAAATTCGCCAGCTAGCCGGCATGCGTGGTCTTATGGCAAAACCTGACGGCTCGATCATCGAAACACCGATCATTTCAAACTTCCGTGAAGGTCTAAACATAATGGAGTACTTCAACTCTACCCACGGAGCTAGAAAGGGTCTTGCGGATACCGCGCTAAAAACTGCCAACGCTGGTTACCTAACAAGAAAGCTAATCGACGTTGCTCAAAACGTTAAAGTCACAATGCACGACTGCGGTACGCACGAGGGCGTTGAGATCACAGATATCACAGAGAGCGGCGAGCTAATAGAGAGCCTTGAAGAGAGAGTCTTGGGCCGTGTTTTAGCAGATGATGTGATCGATCCTATAACAAATGAAATTTTATTTAGCGAAGGCACATTGCTTGATGAGGAGAAAGCTAAGGCAATAACAGAAGCTGGCATAAAATCAGTAAGCATTAGAACACCTATCACGTGCAAGGCACCAAAAGGCGTTTGCGCAAAATGTTATGGCTTAAATTTGGGTGAGGGCAAACTTGTAAAACCAGGCGAGGCTGTCGGTATCATCTCAGCTCAATCAATTGGTGAGCCAGGTACTCAGCTAACGCTAAGAACGTTCCACATCGGTGGTACGGCTTCTACTGAACAACAAGACCGCCAAGTCATCGCTCAAAAAGAGGGCTTTATTAGATATTACAACCTTAGCACATACGAGAACAACGGCAAGAAAATCGTTGCAAACAGAAGAAGTGCTGCTGTACTACTTGTTGAGCCAAAGATAAAATCAACAATCGATGGTAAAATCGAGATCGAATATGCCCACGAAGATGTAAATATCGTTATCAAAGGCAAAAAAGAAGAGATCAAATATACCATCAGAAGAAACGATCTTGCTAAGCCAAACGAACTAGCTGGCGTTAGCGGCAAGATCGAAGGCAAGATGTATATCCCTTACGTAAATGGCGACAAAGTAAAAGAGAACGAGAGTATCGTCGAGATCATAAAAGAGGGCTGGAACGTTCCAAATCGTATCCCTTATGCCAGTGAGCTTAAAATTTCAGACGGCGATCCAGTAACTAGAAAGATCACAGCAGATGCAAATGGTGTGGTTAAATTTTTCATACTAAAAGGTGACTTCCTTGATAGGCTAAAAGATATCAAAAAAGGTCACAAAGTAACTGAAAAAGGCTTCTTTGTTGTCGTTTCTGACAAGGATGGACGCGAGGCAGTTCGCCATTATATCCCAAGAAATTCTATCATTCAAGTATCAGACAATGATGCGGTAGAAAGAGCGACAGTGGTCTCACTACCTGAAAAAGATGACAAGCTAATAATCGCTGAGTGGGATCCATACTCAACTCCAACTATCGCAGAAGAGGCTGGCGCGGTTAGCTTTGAAGATGTCGAGCCAGGATATAGTGCGACTGAGCAAGCTGATGAGGCAACTGGTCAAAGACGTCTTGTCATCAACGAATATTTGCCAAGTGGCGTAAAACCAGCGATCATTATCACTACAAAGAGCGGACATTTGATCAAGTATCCGCTTGATCCAAAAACTGCGATCTTTGTTTCAAGTGGCGATGAAGTAGCTCAAGCTGACATTTTGGCTAAGACTCCAAAAGCTGTTGCTAAGTCAAAAGATATCACCGGTGGTCTTCCAAGAGTTAGTGAGCTATTTGAGGCAAGACGCCCTAAAAATACAGCTATCGTTGCTGAGATCGACGGCGTTGTTAGATTTGACAAGCCACTTCGCTCAAAAGAGCGCATCATCATCCAAGCAGAAGATGGCACGACAGCTGAGTATTTGATAGAAAAGAGCCGCCAGATCCAAGTAAGAGACGGCGAATTTGTCCACGCTGGTGAAAAACTAACAGACGGACTTATCTCAAGTCACGATATCTTAAGAATTCTTGGCGAAAAGGCACTTCACTACTATTTGATCAGTGAAATTCAGCAAGTTTATCGCCGTCAAGGTGTTGCGATCGCTGATAAGCACATCGAGATCATCGTCTCTCAAATGCTTCGCCAAGTCAAAATCGTCGATAGCGGAAATACAAATTTCATCGTTGGCGACATGGTTTCAAGAAATAAATTTAAAGAAGAGAACGAGCGCATTATGAAAATGGGTGGCGAGCCAGCTATCGCTGAGCCGATCCTTCTTGGTGTTACAAGAGCGGCTATCGGAAGCGATAGTGTGATCTCTGCTGCGTCATTCCAAGAGACAACTAAGGTCTTAACAGAAGCGTCAATCGCTGCTAAATTTGACTATCTTGAAGATCTAAAAGAGAACGTCATCCTTGGACGTATGATCCCAGTTGGTACTGGTTTTTATAAAGATAAAAAGATAAAGATCAAAGAAAACTAATATATTAAGCCCCATCTCTGGGGCTTAATCCTCTCATAAATTTACCCACTTAAATTTACAAAATCTCAAAATTTACAAGCCGTTAATCAATATTAAATAAAATCCATAACTAAAAATATGTAACGGAGATATTATGAAAAATGTCGATCTTGGACTTTTATTTCTGCGCTTAGGTCTTGGAATTTGCCTTTTTATGCACGGCTTTGGCAAAATTTTACACGGAGTTGGCGGTGTAAAGAGCATTTTAGTTGATGCTGGACTACCTAGTTTTCTGGCGTATTTTGCCTATCTTAGCGAGGTTTTAGCCCCTATAATGATCGCCGTTGGTTTTTACTCAAGGCTTGGCGCGCTCCTAGTTTTTGGCTCTAGTCTTGTCATTTTGTATTCGTATTTTGGCTTGTCAAATTTACTTGAGCTAACTAATGTAAATGGCTTTAAAGCAGAGCTTATATATCTTTATATCGCTATGTCACTTTGTATCATCTCGACTGGCAGCGGCAAATACGCTATCAAGCAAGACTGATCTAAATTTAGCACATATTAGATGTGCTAAATTTTCACACATTTATTTTAAATTTTAAATTTATTTTATTTTTTTATAACAATTTAAGTTTGTAGCCTTTAAATTCAAAAATATCTCAAATTTAAAGGACACATGATGAACTCTATAAAAAAAGAGCCTTCGTTTCTGCTAGCCCTTACGCCTATCTTGGTTATGATCGTAGGCCTTGCGCTTGGCGTTGGTTACATGAAACTAAAGGTTGAGCCGATCATTTTGATAGCAGCCCTCGTGGCTGGTGGCATCGCTTGGAGACTAGGATATAGCTGGAGCGAGCTTCAAGAAGGGGTGATAGAGAAAATTTCTAGCTCACTGCCAGCACTTATGATACTTTGGGCAGTCGGTCTGCTTATTGGCTCGTGGGTATTTTCAGGCACCATCCCTATGATCATCTACTACGGCGTAGATCTTATAAGTCCGCAGTATCTAGTCCTAACAGCTTTTGTCATCGCAGCTATCATCTCAACTGTAACTGGCACATCTTGGGGTTCTGCTGGCACAGTCGGCGTGGCTATCATGGGCATAGCTCAAGGTCTTGATGTAAATTTAGCAGCAACTGCTGGTGCGGTAGTCGCAGGAGCATACTTTGGCGATAAGCTCTCTCCGCTCTCAGACACGACAAATCTAGCCCCGATAGCAGCTGGCTCAGAGCTTTATGAGCACATCAGACATATGTTTTATACGACCATCCCAGCAACTATCGTTGCGATAGCAGCTTATCTATTCTTTGGTAGCGAGGCTGCAAGCAGCGGTGCAAATGTTTCAGAGTCGGTTTTGACGCTTCAAGGTCAGCTTGATAAAATTTTTCACTGGAACATCATCTTGCTTTTGCCTGTGCTTTTTGTCTTGGCTGGTTCGGTGCTAAAGTGGCCAACGATACCTGTCATGATCATAGCTTCGCTATTTTCAGTGCTTCTTGGTGTTATCGTTCAAGATTTTAGCTTTAAAAATGGCTTTATCTCAGTGATGACTGGCTTTAACGTCACGATGAGCGGCATTAATATGGAGTTTTCAAAGGATATCACTAAGCTTTTAAACAGAGGCGGCGTGAGCTCGGTAAATTCAACCACTATCCTAGTCATCTGCGCTATGGGCTTTGCTGGCATCATCTCAAAAACTGGCATGCTTACAAAGGTACTTCACACCATTATGGCAAGGGTCAAATCAACAGCAGGCGTCATCATCTCGACTATCGGCTCATGCCTAACTGTCGCATTTGTCACAGGTAGTTCATATCTTTCTATCCTCATCCCTGGCGAGATGTTTAAAGACTTCTATAAAGAGAAAAATTTAGCAGCCAAAAACCTCTCAAGAACACTTGAAGACTCTGGCACTGTTATCGTCCCACTCATCCCTTGGTCAGCGGCAGGAGCATATATGACAGCCACACTTGGAGTGCCAACGGTCGAGTACTTGCCATGGGCGATACTAAACTACATGGGCGTTGTCTTTGCTATCATTTTAGCGCTCACAGGGATTGGCATAGCTAAGATAAACAAGGACGCCAAATGATACTTATAAAAAATGCCAAAATTTACTCGCCAAAATTTCTTGGCAAAAAAGATATATTTATATGTAATGGCAAGATCGTCTGCATAGCTGAAAATATAGAGCCAAATTTACCAAATGTAAAGGTGATCGACGCTTCAAATTTAGTAGCCATACCAGGCCTCATCGATAAGCACGTGCATATCACTGGAGGTGGCGGAGAGGGCGGCTTTAAGACTAGAGTGCCTGAGATCATGCTATCAAATTTAATAGAAGCTGGCATAACGACGGCTGTTGGCCTACTTGGAACTGACAGCACGACAAGAAGCGTTGAAAATTTAGTCGCAAAAGCACACGCGCTAAACGACGAGGGTATCACATGCTACGCTCACACCGGCGCATACAGCTCTAAAACGCCAACCATAACTGGCGAGATTGAAAAAGATATTGTCTTTGTTGATCCCATAATCGGCACAAAACTAGCCATAAGCGACCACCGCTCATCAAGTGTAAGCAAAGATGAGCTCGCTCACATAGTCTCCGCTGGCAGAGTGGCTAGTATGATCAGCTCAAAGTCAGGCCACACCACGCTTCATATGGGTGACGGCAAAAAGGGCTTAAATTTGATCTATGAAGTGCTAAATGAGTACGACATGCCAATCACACTATTTCAACCAACGCACGTAAATAGAAACGAGGAGCTTTTTAAACAAAGCTTTAAATTTATAAAAGATGGCGGCTATATCGACTTTACCTGCATGCCAGGACTTACGCCACTTGAGGCTGTAAAGCGCATCAAAAAAGAAAATTTACCGACAAATAAGATAACAATTAGCTCAGACGGCTTTGGCAGCTACTCTAGCTATGATAGCGACGGAAATTTACTAAAAATTGGCATCGCTAGCGTCAAGAGCCTATATGAAGAGTTTATAAATTTCGTAAAAGATGGCTTTGGTATCGAAGAGGCGTTGCCATATTTTACGACAAACGTGGCAAAAAGTGTGGCCTTGCAAAATAAAAAAGGCGAGATAAAAGAAAATTACGATGCAGATATTTTGCTAATCAATGAGAAATTTGAGATTAAATTTGTCGTTGCAAAGGGTGAAATTTTAAAAGATGACAGTGGTTTTATAAAAAAAGGAACGTATGAATAAGTCTAACTTATTAACCGTTATTTAAGCTTTTTTTAAATAAAATTAGGTCTTTTTAATAAATTTAGTTGAAAGGAATTATTGTGCCAACCATAAATCAATTGGTCAGAAATGAACGCAAGAAAGTGACTGTTAAGTCAAAATCTCCAGCGTTAAAAGAGTGCCCTCAAAGAAGAGGAGTTTGCACTAGGGTTTATACTACAACTCCTAAAAAACCAAACTCAGCTTTGAGGAAAGTTGCCAAAGTTAGGCTTACAAGCGGTTTTGAAGTCATCAGCTATATCGGCGGTGAAGGTCACAACCTACAAGAACACAGTATCGTTTTAGTTCGCGGCGGTAGGGTTAAAGACTTACCAGGTGTTAAATATCACATCGTTCGTGGCGCACTTGATACTGCTGGTGTTGCAAAAAGAACAGTTTCTCGTTCTAAATATGGTGCAAAACGCCCTAAAGCTGGCGCTGCTGCTCCAAAAAAGTAAAAAATTAGGTTCGCAGACGTTGCTTAAATTTGCAAACGTTTGAGTAAAATTTCATAAAAATTTGAAGGAAAAATCAAAATGAGAAGAAGAAAAGCTCCTGTAAGGGAAGTTTTACCTGATCCGATTTACGGAAATAAAATAATCACTAAATTTATTAATTCTCTTATGTATGATGGCAAAAAAAGCGTCGCTACAGAGATAATGTATGGTGCTATTAAAGCTATCGAAAAGAAAAATGCTGAAGTTAAAGGCATTGACGTTTTTAACGACGCTATTGAAAATGTAAAACCTATTTTAGAAGTTAAATCACGCCGTGTTGGTGGTGCTACTTATCAAGTACCAGTTGAGGTTCGCCCAGCTCGCCAACAAGCTCTTGCTATCCGCTGGCTTATAACTTTTGCTAGAAAAAGAAGCGAAAGAACAATGGTTGATAAACTAGCAAATGAGCTTTTAGATGCGGCAAATTCAAAAGGTGCATCTTTCAAGAAGAAGGAAGATACTTACAAGATGGCAGAGGCTAATAAAGCATTTGCTCACTACCGCTGGTAAGAAAGAATTAGCATGGCAGAGAGAAAAACGCCTTTACATAAGGTAAGAAATATCGGTATTGCGGCTCACATTGATGCTGGAAAGACAACCACTAGTGAGAGAATTTTGTTCTTCACTGGTATGAGCCATAAGATAGGTGAGGTTCATGATGGCGCTGCTACTATGGACTGGATGGAGCAAGAAAAAGAGCGTGGTATTACTATTACATCAGCTGCAACTACAGCGTTTTGGAAGGGCTACCAAATAAACCTAATCGACACTCCGGGACACGTTGACTTTACTATTGAAGTTGAGCGTTCTATGCGTGTTCTTGACGGCGCTGTTGCGGTATTTTGTTCTGTTGGTGGTGTTCAGCCACAGTCTGAAACTGTTTGGAGACAAGCAAATAAATATCACGTACCAAGAATTGTTTTTGTTAATAAAATGGACAGAATTGGTGCAAATTTCTTTAGAGTTGAAGAGCAGATCAGAGAAAGATTAAAAGCAAATCCAGTGCCTATACAAATTCCTATCGGTGCAGAGGATAACTTTAAAGGTGTGGTTGATCTTGTAAGGATGAAAGCATACGTTTGGAATGACGAGAAAAAGCCAACTGACTATGTAGAAGAAGAAATTCCAGCTGAAGTTAAAGATAAAGCTGAAGAATACCGCGCAAAACTAATAGAAGCTGTTTCTGAGACAGACGATAGCTTGATGGAGAAATTCTTTGCAGGCGAAGAACTAACTGAAGAAGAGATCAAAAAAGGTATAAAAGCAGGCTGCTTAAGAATGACTATCACACCTATGCTTTGCGGAACTGCGTTTAAGAACAAAGGTATCCAACCTCTACTTGATGCTGTTGTTGATTATTTACCAGCTCCAGATGAGATTGCAGCGATAAATGGTGTTTACGAAGATGGCACTGAAGTGACTGTTGAAAGTACAGATGATGGCGAATTTGCCGCTCTTGCGTTTAAGATTATGACTGACCCATTTGTTGGACAGCTAACATTTATCCGTGTTTATAGAGGAAGCCTTGAAAGCGGTAGCTACGCTTACAACACAGTTCAAGACTGCAAAGAGAGAATCGGCCGCTTACTAAAAATGCACTCAAATAAACGTGAAGAGATTACTGAACTTTTCGCTGGTGAAATCGGCGCTGTTGTTGGTCTAAAAAGTACCCTAACTGGCGATACTCTTGCAAGTGAAAAAGATAAAGTTATCCTTGAGAGAATGGACTTCCCAGAGCCAGTTATCAGTGTCGCGGTTGAGCCAAAAACAAAAGCAGATCAAGAAAAAATGGCGATCGCTCTTCAAAAACTAGCTCAAGAAGATCCAAGCTTTAGAGTTAGCACTGATGAAGAGAGCGGACAAACTATCATTAGTGGTATGGGTGAGCTTCACCTAGAGATCATTGTTGATCGTATGCTTCGTGAATTTAAAGTTGATGCTGAAGTTGGTCAGCCACAAGTTGCATACCGTGAAACTATCCGTAAGGCAGTTGAGCAAGAGTACAAGTATGCTAAACAATCAGGTGGTCGTGGTCAATACGGTCACGTATTCTTACGCATCGAGCCACTTCCAGCTGCTAGCGGATTTGAATTCGTTAATGACATCAAAGGTGGTGTTGTTCCAAAAGAGTATATCCCAGCTGTTGAAAAAGGTTGTAAAGAAGCGCTTCAAAGCGGTGTTCTTGCTGGTTATCCAGTTGAAGACGTTAAGGTTACACTATTTGATGGTAGCTACCACGAAGTGGATTCATCTGAGATGGCGTTTAAACTTGCTGCTTCTATGGGCTTTAAAGAGGGCGCTAGAAAAGCAGGTGCGGTTATCCTTGAGCCTATGATGAAAGTTGAAGTTGAGACTCCAGAAGAGTATATGGGTGATGTTATCGGTGACCTCAATAAGCGCCGTGGCCAAGTAAATTCAATGGATGATAGAAATGGTGTAAAAATCATTGCTGCTTATTGTCCACTTGCTCAAATGTTTGGCTACTCAACAGATCTTCGCTCAATGACCCAAGGTCGTGCGACTTATTCTATGGAATTTGATCACTACGAAGAAGTTCCTAAAAATGTAAGTGAAGAGATTATTAAAAAGAGAAATGGCTAATTAGCCAAAATAGGGCAGAGCGATCTGCCCTTTAAAATTTAACTACTTGAGTAAAAATTTAAACTAACTTGCAAATTTGTCCTCATAGCTCAGCTGGATAGAGCGCAGAATTCCTAATTCTGAGGTCGTGAGTTCGAACCTCGCTGGGGACACCATTCCTGCTTTAAATACCACCTCATAAAAATCTTTTATAGAGTGCTTTAAATCATTTATATTTAGAATTCTTATTTTTATAAGTAGCTGTGTTTGGCATATAAATAAATTTATTTTTTTAATGAATTATCTGTATGACCTCACTATCAATAAAATTTATCAACAAAAATTTTATATATTTAATAATCTATGCTAATATTTCAAAAATTTATTTAAGGAGAGTAGATGAAAAAAATTTTACTTTTAGGAGCCGTTTGTTGCATGTTGTCAGCTGATGTTAAAACTGTTAATATAAGCCCAGATGAGATCAAAAAATATGATCAGATTATTGATATAAGAACTCCATCTGAATGGCAAGAGACTGGCATCATAGCTGGTGCTAAGACCATCACTTTTGATCCAAGTAACAAGAGTGCATTTTTAGATGAGCTTTCAAAAGCGGTTGATATCAAAAAGCCTATCGCTCTTGTTTGTAGAAGTGGTAGAAGAAGCACAGCAGCAGCTGCAGCGATAGATAGCTCAGATCTTAAGATTATAAATTTAGATGGTGGCATGAGTAGTTTGATCGAGCAAGGCTACAAAACTGCACCTTATAAAAAATAGACAAATCTCTAAATTCTACATTTGGCTACAAGATAAATTTATTTTGTAGTCAAAATTTATACTAAATAATAAATTTTATTATTTGATTAACCAGTGATTAACTCTAAGTCAATATAATTTCATCACATTTAAACAATAAAGAAGGAGACAAAATGTCAAAAGTTATTTTACAGTTAAACACAATTCAGGCTGATGCAAATGCACTTTATATTAAATTTCATGATCTTCACTGGAATGTAAAAGGCATCCAATTTTTTAGCGTCCACGAGTATACTGAAAAAGCTTATGAGGATATGAGTGAGATTTTTGATGACGCAGCTGAGAGAGCTCTTATGCTTGGTGGCAGACCTATCGTCAAGGCTGAGGAGCTAGCAAAAGTCGCTCACATAAAACACGAGCCAAAAGAGAGCTACACTCCGACTGAAGTTTTGGAGATCGTTTTGGCTGATTACAAGCACCTTTTGGGTGAGTTTAAAAAGCTTGATGAGCTTGCAGAAGGCGACACAACAACTCAGATGTACGCACAAGATCAAATAGCTAAATTTGAAAAAGCCATCTGGATGCTAAACGCAACACTTGGTAAATAATCATAGCGGGAGCTCTCCCGCTTTACCCTAAATAAATTCCACCTTTTGGCGATATAGTTTTTATAAACTTATAGGAGCCAAATATGCAAATCAGTCAAATCGTAAGCTCATACAACACTTCAAGCGTAAAAGAAAATGTAAAATCAGAAATTTCGCTTCATAAAGATGAAAAAGAGATTTCTAAAAAGCAGCCTGAGATTTCAAATTTAAGTGCAAAAGAGATATCAAATAGCTACTTTTTGCAGTATCAAAAAGATATTACTCAAAATGCTAGCTCAAATTTACTAGCGCAAGGTGGTCTAAGCTTTAACGTGCCTGAAAATTTATCAGACATTTTAGCTGGACTTGATCTAGCAGGCATCGGCTACAACGGTAAAGCTCTAGGAGAGCTAAGTAGCGATGAAGCAAGCGAGCTAGTTAGTGAAAATGGCTTTTTTGGCATCGCAAATACAGCTGAAAGGATAGCTGGCTTTGTTCTAAATGGCGCAGGTGATGATGTAGAAAAGCTAAAAGCTGGTAGAGATGGCGTGGCAAAGGGTTTTGAGGATGCAAAGAAAATTTGGGGCGGTGAGCTTCCTGAAATTTCACAAAAGACTATCGAAAAGACCCTTGAGACGCTCGATAAAAAGATCGCCGAGCTTGGTGGTAACGTCTTAAACGTATCAGCCTAAATTTCTTGGGGATCTCTCCCAAGAAATTTATACATTTAATGTAAGCATAAAACTCAAATTTTAAAATTCGCAAATTTTATTTAATCTTAAAAGCTATACTTTTCTCTTTATATTAAGGAGAAAAGATGAAATCTAAAATTTTACTTCCTCTAGCAGTAGCCACTATGTTTTTGGGATGTTCGTTTTTTGATGACAACCCACCAGTCCGCAAGCAACCAAGACAAGCTACTAAAACTATACCCGCAAAAAGCTCCATCAAAGGCTTCATAAAAGATGTTAGCTATAAAGATTCGAAATACTGCTACGAGATAGTAGCCAGCGATGTGAAAAATCACAAACTAAACAAAGCAAATTTTTGTGCAAACAGATATTATTACGATAAGGGCGATCTTGTCTATGCGACTTTTTACGCAGATAAGCTCATAGACATGCTTCTTATAAAAGAGGGCGGCTCCAGAGGCGCATATAATGGCATAAGAAAACCACAAAATGAAGTAGTCGTTAAAAGAAAAAATATAAAAACAAATATCGATGTGCCAAAAGAGGAGAAAATTTCTTTTTAGATTACCGTTGATTTACTGCTAGCATATATAATTTCATCAGCAATCAAAACTAGAACTCCTTTTAAGGGGCAAAGCAACGGCCCCTTTTTCTTTTTATCCCCTTTTTAAAAGTCTCACTTGTAAAAGTTAAATTATCAAAATATACCTCTTTTTGGTCAAAATCGGTAAACGATCGGTAACAAAAGTGCAAAATTTAAGCTTCATCTTAAATTTTATTGATTATAATCGTCATCACAAAACCTTAAAAGGAGAAAAAATGAAACTAACAAAAATTAGTTTAGCTGCATTGGTTGCTTTAGGTGCATTTTCAAGCGTTGCAAGTGCAACTCCACTTGAAGAAGCTATAAAAAACGTAGATCTTTCAGGATTTGCAAGATATAGATATACAAACACTAACAAGAAAGAGAGTAAAGCAAATAAGGCTGATAAAAAAAGCCATGAAGCAGGTCATCAATTTAGAATGATCACTAACTTTAAAGCTGCTATTGACGATAACTTCTTTGGTGTTATTGGTTTTAGATACAACACTACAGACAATTCAGGCGACGGTGTAGAAAACGGAACTGATAATACAAAAACAAATGGAGCATTTAATGTTCATCAATTCTATCTTGGCTATAAAGCCGGCAACACTACTATAACAGCTGGTAAACAAGCTATCGGTTCTTACTTTACTGATGATGAAGTAGGCACTGGTATAAGAGTAGTAAATAAAGATATCGAAGGCCTTACACTTACAGCCTTAGCATTTGATGCACTTGAAGGAACAAAAGGTTTCAGTAATGGCGCCCTATATGAAGGTGATGATGAAACTCATAAAGTAACGAACTATTTAACAGGCTACGATGTTGGTAATCTATATGCAGCTGGTATCGCTGGTTCATACGATCCTATCAATTTCCAACTATGGTATGGCACATTAACTAACCTAGCTGATGTTCTTGCAGCTGATGTTTCAGGAAATTTCGCTATAACTAACGATGTATCTGTTGGTGCAAGACTTAACTATGCACATAGCCAAGCTGATACAAGTGCAAAAAATGCTCTAAAATATGATGATGGTAACTTCTATGCTGGCGAGCTTTCAACTTCACTATTTGGTCTTGATCTAGCTGCTGGCTATATCGGTTATAAAACTCAAAACTATCAAGATGGTAAATATTCAGTATTTACATTTGAAGATCAAGGTGGCTTAATCGACGCTGGTGAAGATGTACTTGACTGGACACGCGCAAAAGGTAAGGGTAGTTACTTCTATGCAACAAGTGCATATACATTTGATAAATTTACAGCTGGTCTAGACTATATCAAAGGTAGTTATAAGACAAAAGAGAAAACTAAAGTTGAGGAATTTGTTCCAAGATTTGCTTATCAATACAACAAAAAGTTGAAATTTAGCTCATTCTATTATTTCGAAACAGAAAAAGAGCATAACGGAGATAAAAACAAAGCTGACAAATTTAGATTTGAAGCTAAATACTCATTCTAATTCATAGCTCGTTAATCAACTTATGATATAATCCCGGGTCGGAGCAATCTGATCCGGGATTTTTAAATTTAGAGCAAAATTTCAAGGAAACTCATGAAAAATATCAAAATTTCTTTTTTGGCGTGTTTTTTGGTGGCAAATGCCTTTGCAGCTTCTCAGGTTTATTATATAGAAGCTCGTGGTGAGTTTGGTAAAGAGCTTGCCGAGATGGCAAAAAAGCAGGCTAATGACAGAAATGAAAAAGTAAATGTCTATGTCGATGAAGATCCAAGACGCTATAAAGATAATAGAATTTTAAAATTAGGCGTTGATAGAAAAGGTAGATATAGTGTCTCTTTAGGAAAAGAGCTTTATGAGAAACAATGCGCTAGCTGCCATGGTGAAAGCGCAGATAAAAGACCATTTGGCTCAACACCACTTAAAAACATGGATGCTAAAGATATAGAAGATAGCATCATTTCTTATAGAAGCGACTCAAGCTTTGGTGGTAGCGGTAAAAACGTTATGCAAAACCAAGCTAAGATCGTCTCAAATAATGATCTAGGCGCGATACTAGCTTATCTAAAAGGTAAAGACGCACTTGCAGATCAAGATACTAACGAAAATAAACCAGTTTCAACCGAAACAAAGCAGGGCAGTTATTTAAGATAAATTTCACTTTGGTAGCTTTGCCACAATATAAATAAAAGGAAGCAGATGTTAAATCCAAAAACATTATTTTTAAGTATGGGCTCAGCTATCGTTTTGATGATAATCTTTGCCATAGCTAGTGGAGCCGCCACAATAATAGAGAGCAAAACCAGCACTGAAGCAGCTTGGTACTATGTTTATGGGGCTGGCTGGTTTGCGCTCATCCAACTACTTCTTGGTATAAATTTAGCCTTCAATATCTTTAGATACAACCTAATCGATCCTAAAAAACTCCCATCGCTCATCTTTCACTTAGGTTTTATCGTCATCTTAATCGGTGCTGGCATCACAAGATACCTTGGCTTTGAAGCCGATATACATATACGTGAAAATACCGCTTCAAACGTTGTTAGTACAAAGGTTTCGTATATAAATTTAACAGCGCTTAACGACAAAGGCGAGGAGATCAGCTCGGCTATGCCTTTGGGACTTGCTGATGTGAAGAAGGGCTTTGATCTAAGGCTAAAAACAGCAGACGGTGAGGCTAGTTTAAAATTTAAAGAATTTGTGCCAAATGCAAGTTATAAATTTGTAAATGATGATAGCGGAAAGCCTGTTGTTGAATTTGTAGTATCAAACGAGAGCGAAAGCGAAGAGATATTTTTGCTTGAAGAAGAAGAGGCAAGAGTTGGAGATATCAGCTTTATCTTTAATGCAAAACCAGATGAAAATAAAAAATACGTTCTTTTTAGACTAAACGATGGAAATTTTACAGTTACTTCAAATGCTGATCTTTTAAAATTTACTATGGTGGATAGCTCTAAAACTGAGCTAAAAGCTGGCAGCGTGAATGAATTTGGCACAGGTAGCTTATATACTATCTCAAATATAAATTTTGCCCCAAGGCTAGTCTCAGCGCACGCTTCAAGAAAGCTAGTCAGCTCAAAGGATAGCGAGTTTAATGCGTTGATAGCTGAGCTAAACTATAAAGGTGAGAGTAAAGAGATGCATGTATTTTACAACCTAATGGAGCCTTCACGTATCGCCGTGGCTGGACAGAAATTTAACGCTTCATGGGGAGCTCAGCAGATAAAACTCCCATTTAGCCTCTACCTAAAGGACTTTGAGCTAAAAAGATATCCTGGCTCAAATTCTCCTATGAGCTACTCAAGCGAGGTTGTGGTAAAAGATGGCACAAATGATCCGGGGTTTGATTATAGAATTTATATGAACCACGTGCTTGATTATGATGGATATAGATTTTTCCAAAGCTCATACGATACTGACGAGAAAGGTACGATCCTCTCTGTTAATAAAGACCCAGGCAAGATCCCGACATATATCGGCTACTTTTTGCTAGGTCTTGGCTTCTTGTTAAATGTCATAAATCCTAACAGCCGCTTTAGAAAGCTAGCTAAACTAATAGATAATGAATCAACAAAAAGCGGTAAAAAAGTTGCTGCACTCATAACGGTCTTACTTTTGGGCTTAAATTTTAGCTCATTAAGGGCAGAGGATTTCTTGCCGCATATCAGCAAAGAGCATGCAGACAAGCTTGCTAGGCTTATCGTGCAAAGTCCAGATGGCAGGATGAAGCCATTTGATACGCTTAGCAAAGAGGTTTTAAACAAAATTCACAGAGGCGAGAGCATAGGTAGCCTAAATTCAAACCAAGCGATGCTTTCTATAATGGTAACGCCTGATTTTTGGCGAAATGAGAAGATCATCGCACTTGGCCAAAGCAAGGAGCTTAAAAAAGAGCTAGGCGTCGATGAAAATGCAAGATACGCAAGCTTTGATGAATTTTTTAAAGCGACAAAAGATGGCGGAAGCGAGTATAAACTAACAAAATTTGCCGAGATAGCAAACCGCAAACACCCAGGCTCACGCAATACTTTTGACAAAGATGTGATAAAGATCGACGAGAGACTAAATGTATTTTATATGATATTTATCGGTGAAATTTTCAAAATTTTCCCAAAACAAGATGATCCGTCAAATTCTTGGTATTCGCCAGCTAGTGCGATGATGTACTTCTCGCCAAAAGAGGCTGAGCTAGTAGTTGGCATGATGAGAGAGTATTTTTCAGCTGTTGATGCAGCCTCAAAGGATAATGACTGGAGTAAGGCGGATGCGGCGCTTGAGAAAATTTCAGCCTATCAGCACAAATACGGCTCTGCAGTCATGCCAAGTGAGAAAAAAATAGACATAGAAATTTTATTTAATAAATTTCAAGTATTTGACCGCTTGACGCCGATATATCTTTTGGCTGGACTTGCTCTTTTACTATTTGTTTTTGTCAAGATGTTAGCGCCAAAAGTGCAGATAAATGGCATAGTTAAAGCTGTATATATTATAAATTTACTAGCTTTTCTTGCGCACACAGCTGGACTTGGTCTTCGCTGGTACATCGCTGAACACGCCCCTTGGAGTAACGCCTACGAGTCGATGGTATATATCGCTTGGGCGCTTGGACTTTCAGGCATCATCTTTGCAAAACGTAGTCCGATCGCACTTGCGCTTACATCTATATTAGCTGGCGTTACGCTATTTGTTGCACACCTTAGCTGGATGGATCCGCAGATCACGACACTTGTGCCTGTGCTTCAGAGCTACTGGCTAACTATCCACGTCTCTATCATAACTGCAAGTTATGGATTTTTAGGCCTTTGTGCGTTGCTTGGTGGCTTTACTTTGCTGCTTATCATCTTGCAAAACAAGAAAAAGCCAAATGCAGAGATCGCGCGCAATATCACTGAAGCAACGCGTATAAATGAGATGGCGATGATACTAGGTCTTAGCTTGCTCACGCTTGGAAACTTTTTAGGTGGCGTTTGGGCGAATGAGAGCTGGGGTAGATACTGGGGCTGGGACAGCAAGGAGACTTGGGCGCTAGTTTCGATCCTTGTCTATGCAGCAGTGCTTCACATGAGATTTATACCAAAGCTTAATAATCAATACGCATTTGCTGTTGCATCATTTTTTGCCTATTGGTCGATCATAATGACCTATTTTGGGGTAAATTTCTATCTAGCTGGCATGCACTCATACGCAGCTGGAGATCCGCTTCCAGTGCCTGATTTTGTCTGGATAAGCATCGTCGTGATGATAGCGATGAGCGTTCTTGCATTTACGAAACGCTCTCTTTGCACAAGGCTATAGATGCTTATTAAAGGCTTGATAGTCTTTTTTGTTTTTTTGCTTATAGTTGCCATTTGCGCGCTAGTCTATCTTTTGCTAAAAAACAAAAATCATCAAGCCTTGGCAAGAGGGCTAGAGCCTGATAGTGAAGAAGAGATCACGATCGAAAAGCTAGAAGAGTTTGCTAGTGATAAAACTTTAAGCAAAAACGAGCTTTTCGAGCTTATACAAATTTTTGGAGAGAAATTTATAATACCAGCGAAAAAAAATCAGGTCGCTCCAAAAGAAGCTAGCAACTACATAAATTTTATAATCCTCATCTGCTCTCACCAAAATGCCGATGCAAAGCTTATTAGCTTTTTAGACAAAGAGGCTAAAAAGAAAAATCCAAGCTATGTTGCAGAGATCGAAGATAGCGAGAGGATAGGCATAGAAAACCGTAAAAACCGTAGGTAAATTTAGCTTTTTTAAATTTAAGAACGCAAAACATCGTTAGCAAAACTCAAATTTACAAAGCAAAAATAGGAGTGCAATTTGGACATCAATGATCTCTATGCTAGTTTGGTCTTTTTTGCCGATAGTGCTAGCTATTTTGTTGATGATCTTTGCTGGCAGGCGAAATATAAAAGTCTATCTGAGTAAATTTGACCTAGTTGGACTGTATCTCATTTTTCCACTCGTGATATTTCCTATCTTTGTAGCTATTTTTAGTGAAGTGGCCGAGTATTTTGACGTTTCAAACGATGATGGACTAACTTATATTTTTTACACTATGCTTTTTATAATAGCCATTTACGCCGTTTTTGGTTTTTATGTTTGCATTAAATACAATCACGGCTTTATAAACTGCTTCTTGGCGTTACTTTTAAGATTTAACTTCATGACCACGCTTGTTTATTTGCTATTTTTAGGTGGCAAAGGACGTGACAAAAATAGCAATGAAATAACCCCTGAAAATGTGAAAAATTTAAGCTTTTTTGGAGAGCTAAAATTTTCACTTTATAATATGATCGTCTTTAGAAAAATTATGACAAAGAGAAATTTGCAGGCAGGGATGAGATAAATTCTAACGATAAAGTTCTCATCTAAAAAGAGGTCTAAAATAAAAAGCAGGGAGAGTTAAATTTAAAAAAGAGCCAGCAAGATCGCTAGCTCAGCTTACGGCAAAACTACGCCAAATTTCATAGCCATGCCATATATCATCGCGCTAATAATGCCAGCGAAAAATCCAGCAACCATATCATCACCCATAACGCCAAGTCCGCCCTTTACGTTGCGGTCTATCCTGCCAATGATCGAAGGCTTTTTGATATCAAGTACTCTAAAAAGTACTAGCGAGAGAACTAGCTGTGAGATAGTCGCTCCGCTAATGGCGATAGCAAGCCAAACGCCAGCAACTTCGTCGATCACGATAAAGCTCTCGTCGTGCGAATTTACCTTTTTTTCAAAATCATCAATGACGCTGATGCTCACCAAAAATAATAAAATACTAGCTAGCAAAAGCGTGGTAGATGAGAAAAAATATAACACAAAATAAGCTACCACAGCTCCAGCCACCGAGCCCCAAGTGCCAGGTGCCTTTGGTAAAAGTCCAAATCCAAAAAATGTCAAAAATAGTTTTTGCATAAATTTCCTTAAGTGAGTGATGATGTTTGGTAGAGCTTCATGAGCTCCTCGTAAAAGTCGCGGTCGGTCTTGTTTTCAAGCAGTCCAGAATTTACAAAGAGATCGTCGCAGAGCTTTTGTATATCTTTAAAGCGATTTACATAGAGCTTGCTTAAGATGAGCGCTGAAATTTCAGGCCTTACTAGTATGGCTGGTGGCATGATGCCGTTAAATAGCAGCTCTTTGATCACGTCTGGGTGGTATTTGATCTGGTGGTGCTGTCCGTGCGGGCAGCTTTTGGTGCTAACTAGCGTCTTGCACTTGTTGCAATAAACTAGCTCTGGCAGGACGATCACATCTAAATTTAGATCGTTTTTGTAGATGTCAAGGATCGTGTGTGCCTCGTTGTGGTCAAAAAACATGCCAATTCCTGAGTGATTTTGTCCGATGACTAGCTTATTTGCGCCAAGTCTTGAAGCTGCGATGCACTCAAGCGTTGGGTTGGCGTGCGAGCTAAAAAGGGTTGTGTTTTTTAGTGCGAAAACAAAGACCTTTTTTGTCGGCAGATAGTTTTGGTTAAAAAAGCCAAGCACTTGCTTTCTGATCTCGTAGTCAATATGCCTCTCTTCGCGCGTTCTGATGAGAAAAACGACCACGAGATCGGCCTTGTCGATAGTCATCCTAACTAGGCGTTCATGCGCGCGGTTAAATGGATCGGCCGTTAAAAAAACAGCCGTTATCTTCTTGGCGCCACTCTCTTTTATCAGCTCATTTAGCGCATCTTTGCTTATTTGGAGGCTCTCATCATATAGCTCAAACTCGCCGCTTATGCCGTATTTGCCTAAATTTAGTGACATTTCGCTGTTTGACTCATTTGCTAAAAATATATTTTTAGCTCGCATGCTCTCGTCAAATTTAAAGACCTTTGCCACGTCGATGTGCCCAACGATCTTGCCGTCCATATTTAAATTTACTCTTTGCCCAGCATGCAGCTTGCTAGCGATATTTTGATTGACCTCGCCAAATGGAGCAAAGCCAAAAGAGTAGGGCATCGGCTCGCCGTTAAAGTAGCCCTTTTTTGCCACCTCTTTGATCTGCTCGTCGTCCATCAGGGCGCTAAAATTTGAGAGAATTTTGTTTTTGATAAGCTCTAAGGCGCCATAAACTTCGGTGTTTATAGAAATTTCACTATTTTTTCTTGCTGACGTCATATTTCTTTCTCTTTTCCCAAAGTGATTTTCTAGAAATTCCAAGCTTTTTGCTTAGCTCGGTGTCGGGGAATTTATCTTGATAATTAACTATGATATATTTTATATATTCATCGATCGTGACGATCTCACCGATATCAAAATTTTTATCTCTAACAGAGAGTTCAAGCACTTCAAATGGCGCACTTTGCGCAAAATCGCTAGTTTGGATAGCCACTTTTTTCTTTTTGCAAAGCTCTAAAATTTTCTCTTTTTCATCATCTTTTAGCTCTTCGAGATTTGTGATGTATATTAGTTCGTCGCCACTTTGAGCAAGTGCTTTTTCAAGCTCACTAAAACAGGCTTTGCCTAAAAACAAAAATGGCAAATTTCCAGCCTTTACATAGTTAAAGATAAATTTATCGCTGTAACCATTTTTGCTTGATTTTAAAAGAAGTGGAAATTTGATCTTTTTAGCTTCAAAGCAAGGTATCTCGTAGTCTTTTAGGGCGAAATTTATATAGTTTTCGTAGTTTTTTATCTCGTTTTTAAAGCCTCTAAACTCTTCAAAATGCCTTATCTTTCTAACAAGCTCTTCTATCATAAATGGCTTTTGTATGTAATCCACCGCGCCCGCTTGTATCGGTTTTATCACGGTGTCGCTGTTGATGTAGGCGATGAGTAAGATGATGATAGAGCTTTTAAATTTCTCTATGACAGGGTAGAAGTCCTGCCCTGGGAGTGTGGTAGAAAGTAACACTACGTCAAAATTTTCAAATTTCAAAGCCTCTTTGACGCTCTTTGCGATCTCGCAATCGTAGCCAAAGTCAGCTAGTTTGCTAGCCATCGAGCCAGCTAGGTAAATTTCGTTTTCTACTATTAAAATTTTCATATTTGTGTCCAGTTGTAAAATTTAAGGCTAGCACTTGCCATGACAGCGATCCCCTCGCATCTGCCCACAAAGCCAAGCCCCTCAGTCGTCGTCGCCTTTACATTTATGCGGCTTTGGCTTAAATTTAGAGCCTGCGCGATGTTTGCCTCCATTTTTGATTTTAGCTTTGAAAGTTTTGGCTTTTGAGCCATTATCGTGATATCAGTGTTTGTTAGCACAAAGCCCACGCTTTGCACCCTTTTATAAGCTTCTTGCAGCAGATAAATGGAGCTAATATCTTTAAATTTAGCGTCCGTATCAGGAAAAAGTTCGCCTATATCTCCAAGCCCAGCAGCACCTAAAATGGCATCAGTTAGCGCATGAAGTGCCACGTCGCCGTCGCTGTGAGCCTTTAGCCCAAACTCATAGTCGATCTTTTCGCCACAAAGCACAAGCGGACGACCCTTTTCAAACTCATGCACGTCAAAGCCGTTACCTACAAAAACCTCATTTTCTGGTGCTTTTAGGGCTGAAATTTTGGCAAGATCCTCTTTAAAAGTGATCTTTCTAGCCATCTCATCGCCCAATATGTGCCAAACGCTTGCGCCAATGGCTCTCATAGCCGAGCTATCATCTGTGTAAATTTCGCCGCTACTAAGAGCCTTTTTAAGAAGTGCTGTGCGCGAGAGCTGCGGTGTTTGGATAAGTTTTACCTTTTCTCTGTCGATTGCGTTTTCGCCAAGATAGGCAGTGTCAGCGATCTTTAGCGCAGGCACCACGCAGTCAGCCTGAGCGGCCGCCTCGATGATCTTGTGAAAGAGCTCGCTTGATATGCAAGGGCGCGCGATGTCGCTAACTAGGACAAATTCGCTATTTACTAGCTCAAGTGCGTTTTTTAGGCTATCTTGCCTTGTCTTGCCGCCATCAACAAATTTATAATTTGGAGCAAATTTAGACATATATTTGCACTCTTTACTAACGACGATGATCTCTTTAAATGTGTAAAAGTTACTCAAATTTTTAGTGGCAAATAGCCAAAGTGGGTCGCTGCCGATGCGAAGCCATTGCTTCTTTACAGGTAGCTCAAAACGACTGGAATTTCCTGCTCCTAGCATTATAAGTGAGATATCAAGCAAGGTAGCTCCTTTGAAGATTGTTACGGAATTATACACCTAAAAGCTAAATATTTCTTTTTATAGAAATAAATTTAAGGCTAGCATTTAGTTAGATCAAAACAAAAAAGGACTAAAATGAGCCTTTAAATTTTAAAAAAGGTTAGTCATGACAAAGACGCAGATGTACTATGCTAGGCGAGGCGAGCTCACAAAGCAGATGAGCTATGTGGCAAAGATCGAGGGAGTGAGTGAAAATTTAGTGATGGATGAGGTGGCAAAAGGCAGCATCATCATCCCAGCAAACGTAAATCACACAAATTTAAAGCCTATGGGCATAGGCAGAAAGCTAAAGACAAAAATCAATGCAAATATCGGCAACTCAAGCCTAAGTAGTGACATTTGCACAGAGCTTAGAAAGCTTGAAATTTGCCTAGAATTTGGCGCTGATACGGTTATGGATCTAAGCACGGACGGCGATTTAGACGCCATTAGAAGCGCTATCATTGAGCACTCAAGTGTGCCAGTTGGCACAGTGCCGATGTATGAAATTTTAAAAGAGGCAAAAGAGGTTACAAATATCACAAATGAGCTAATTTTAAGCGTGCTAGAGAAGCAAGCAAGGCAAGGGGTTAGTTACTTTACGATACACGCTGGCTTTTTGCGTGAGTTTTTGCCCCTTGTTAAAAAGCGTAAAATGGGCATAGTAAGCCGCGGCGGCAGTTTGAGCGCGAGCTACATGTCAAAGCTAAATAGGCAAAATCCATTTTATGAGATTTTTGATCAAATTTTAGAAATTTGCGCAAAATACGACGTTTCGCTCTCGCTTGGCGACGGACTTCGCCCAGGTTGCCTTTTTGATGCAACAGACGAGGCACAGCTTAGTGAGCTAAAGGTGCTTGGAGAGCTTACGCTTCGTGCGTGGCAAAAAGATGTGCAGGTAATGATAGAAGGCCCTGGTCATGTGCCATTAAGTCAAATTGAGTATAATATGAAAATCGAACAAGAGCTCTGCCATGACGCCCCATTTTACGTGCTTGGACCGCTTGTTAGCGATATCGGCGCAGGGTATGATCATATCACTTCAGCGATTGGTGGTACGATGGCAGCATATCACGGTGCTAGCATGCTTTGCTACGTGACGCAAAAAGAGCACCTTGGCTTGCCAAATGAAAATGACGTAAGAGAGGGCATCGTAGCTCACAAGATAGCAGCTCATGCCGCAGACGTCGCACTTGGCAAAGCTGGAGCTATCGAAAAAGACCATGCGATGAGTGACGCGAGATACGCATTTGACTGGAACAAGCAGTTTGAGCTTAGCTTTGATCCAAAAAAGGCTAGAGAGCTTCACGACGAGAGCTTGCCAGAAGATGCGTTTAAGAACGCTCATTTTTGTTCGATGTGCGGACCAAAATTTTGTGCATATAAAATTTCAAAAGATCTAGAAAAAGGAGAAAAATGTTAAATAAAGAAGAGGTCCTAAATAGACTAAAAGGCGTCATATATCCGGGATTTGAGAAGGATATAGTTAGCTTTGGCTTTGTAAAAAACGTAGAGATCGGCGAGAAAATCTTAATCGAAGTCGAGATCGTTAGCTCAAGCCCAGAGGTGGCAAACGAGCTAAAAACGGACATCAAACGCGTCATGGGCTCAAATGAGTACGTGCTAAATTTGATCCAGCCAAAGATACCTGAGGAGAAAAGTAACACTCAAAGTGGCAAAAATATCGCGCCACAAGTTAAAAATTTCGTAATGGTAAGCTCTGGCAAAGGCGGCGTTGGTAAATCAACCACAACGCTAAATTTAGCCATCTCAATGGCAAAACTAGGCAAAAAAGTGGGAATTTTGGACGCTGACATCTACGGACCAAACATCCCAAGAATGCTTGGCGAAGTAAATACTCAGCCACAAGTCGTCGGCAACAAGCTAAAACCGATACTTAGCCACGGCGTGGAGATGATGAGTATGGGCGTTTTGATGGAGGAGGGCATGAGCCTTATCTGGCGTGGTTCGATGATAATGAAAGCGATCGAGCAGCTGCTAAGGGACGTGCTTTGGAGCGAGCTTGATGTCTTGTTTCTCGACATGCCTCCAGGAACGGGCGACGCGCAGCTAACTCTAGCTCAAAGCGTGCCAGTAACGGCAGGTGTATGCGTCACAACGCCACAAGTAGTAGCACTTGACGATAGCAAGCGTGCGCTTGATATGTTTGAGAAGCTTCACATCCCAATCGCTGGCGTCATCGAAAATATGAGCGGCTTCATCTGCCCAGATAACGGCAAAGAGTACGATATCTTTGGCAAAGGCACGACTGAAGAGGTGGCAAAGGCTTACAACACTCAAATTTTGGCTGAAATTCCTATCGAGCCAGCTGTTAGAGTGGGTGGCGATAATGGCAAGCCAGTTAGCTTCTATGAGCCAAACTCAGTCACTGCAAAACGCTACGAGAGCGCAGCTGCAAGGCTTTGGGAGATAATAGAAAATATAAATAACGGCGGTGGGGCTGATAACTCAGCGATCCAGCCAGTAAATGACGGCAAGAGTGCTTGCTCGAAGTAAATTTACAAAAGATAAAATTTAGAGCAAATTTTAAAATTTGCCAGTTTAAATTTGGCTACCAAAATTTAGCTTTGCTTGATGCGGAGCTTAAATTTTGTAGCCAAAATGCACTTTAAAAAATAAATTTAAAATTTAACAGGAGAAAAGATGAAAGCGATCGTAACCGTAGTCGGAAAAGATAGAGTTGGCATCGTTGCTGGCGTCTCAGCAAAGCTTAGCGAGCTAGGGCTAAATATAGATGATATAAGCCAGACTATTTTGAGCGACTTTTTCACGATGATGGCGGTGGTTTCAAGCGATGAAAATAAGGACTTTACAGCCTTAAGAGCGGAGCTTGATAAGCTTGGAGAGAGCCTAAAAGTAAAGATAAATATCCAAAGCTCAGCCATTTTTGATGCGATGCACAAAATTTAAGGACAAAAGATGGATATCAAAAACGTAACCGAAACTATCTCGATGATCGAGGAGCAAAATTTTGACATCAGAACGATCACGATGGGCATTAGTTTGCTTGACTGCATCGACCCTGACATAGGCAAAGCCTGCGATAAAATTTACGCAAAAATCACCACTAAAGCCAAAGACCTAGTTAGAGTGGGCAACGAAATTTCCGCTGAGCTAGGCATACCAATCGTCAATAAAAGAGTGAGCGTGACGCCTATCTCAATAATCGGCGCAGCAACGGACGCAAAAGACTACGTGATGATCGCAAAGACGCTTGATAGGGCGGCTATTGAAGTTGGTATTGATTTTATAGGTGGTTTTTCGGCTCTAGTGCAAAAGGGCTATCAAAAGGGTGATGAAATTTTGATAAATTCTATCCCGCAAGCACTAGCACAAACCGCAAAAGTGTGCTCAAGCGTCAATGTCGGCTCAACAAAAAGTGGCATAAATATGAGCGCAGTGCGTGACATGGGGCGCATCATAAAAGAGACGGCGGCAGCTTCAGAGATGGGCTGTGCGAAGCTTGTTGTCTTTGCAAACGCAGTTGAAGATAATCCTTTCATGGCCGGTGCATTTCACGGCGTGGGCGAGGCTGACGTGGTGATAAATGTCGGCGTTTCAGGTCCAGGCGTCGTAAAAAGAGCCCTTGAAAAGGTGCGTGGCGAGAGCTTTGACGTGGTGGCTGAGACTGTGAAAAAGACGGCGTTTAAGATCACTCGTATCGGTCAGTTAGTCGGTCAAATGGCGAGCGAGCGCCTTGGGGTGAAATTTGGTATCGTCGATCTCTCTCTTGCTCCAACGCCAGCTGTTGGCGACTCGGTGGCTCGTGTGCTTGAGGAGATGGGGCTTGAGGCTGTTGGTACGCACGGCACGACGGCTGCGCTTGCTCTCCTAAATGATGCAGTCAAAAAAGGCGGCGTCATGGCGTGCAACCAAGTTGGCGGCTTAAGTGGTGCGTTTATCCCGGTTTCAGAAGATGAGGGCATGATAGCTGCGGTGCGCGCGGGATCGTTAAATTTAGAAAAGCTTGAAGCGATGACGGCGATATGCTCGGTGGGGCTTGATATGATCGCCATACCTGCAGATACGCCAAGCCAGAGTATAGCTGCGATGATCGCTGATGAGGCGGCTATCGGCGTGATAAATCAAAAAACAACGGCCGTTCGTATCATACCTCTTGGACGTGAGGGCGATATGATCGAGTTTGGCGGTCTTTTAGGAAGAGCGCCTGTGATGAAGATAAATAAGGCCTCAAGTGCCGACTTCATCGCTCGTGGCGGACAAATCCCAGCTCCTATTCATAGTTTTAAAAACTAAAAGTTTCTAAAAGGATGGTTATAAAATGAAAGCAGTTGGACTATTTTTTATGATTTTGCTTTTATCTGGTTGCTCGGCACTATATCCATTTTATAGCAAAGAGATGAAATTTGAAGCAGCAGGTATTGGTAAAGATGGTATCTATAGATCAAATTTTAATAATGATGAAGACATTCTTATTAAGATGACATCAGTAAAGACAAAAGAGGGCGAAAAATACCGAATAATATATACTTTGCACATACCAAGTAATTCTACGCAGATGGATTTTAACATTGGTGATAAGTTTGTAGCAAAGTATGATTGCTCAAAAATGTATTGCGAGCCAAATGATGATCTAGACAATATAGTCGTAGAGTGGGTTGAGCCTGAAAGAGGAGTATTTTTAGGCGGTATAAATTTAAAAAATTTACGACTAATAAAGGCGTATTAAATTCATAAGGATATGTAAAAATACGAGTTTTTTAATAAATTTGATAGTAAAAAAAGAAAAATTTAACAAGGAGCTAAAATGAAAATTTTATCACTGCTTTCGATGCTACTTTTTACAGCGGTATGTAGCTTTGCAAACGACGGCAAAGTAAGAAGTATCGACATCTACGTCACGCCATACTACTCAGCAAATGCTGGCAAGGTGGAGTACGTCAAGGTCTATGACAAGATAGATGAGCTTTTAAAAAGTGGCAAAGAAGAGGACTTTAAAAAGGCAGAAAAGATCGTGCAAGACGCCCCACAAATGGTCTCTCCGATAACTCTTTTTGTCCTCTCAGCTCGTGCTTATGATCTTGGACTTCGCGATGATGCGGTATTTTGGTTTTATGCGGCAAAAAACCGCGCGATCTTGCTAAGAGGCGTTATAGACATGGAGGGCGAGAAATTTACTGACGTGGTGGCTGCGATAGGGGCGTTTATGAAGCTTGTTGGCGACGTGGTCAATCCTTATGCGTTTTGCGATATCAAAAAGCAACAAGAGATCGCTGATAAAGCGCTTGAATGGACTAAGAAAAATGCCTATGAAGCGATGTTTTCGCCAGAATTTAGCTCGCCTCACGAAGATAGAAAAGCAGCCCTTGCAAAAGGCATAGAAAAGCTAGAAGCCCGCAATAAAAAAGAGAAAGATTACTTTTTAGACAAAGACAATCTTGCTGACTTCAAAGCTATGCGCAAGCAAAATGGCACTGATGAGAAATTTTGCTTCTAAATAGCGATATAAATTTGAAAATTTGCTTGTAAATTTAGCTTTTGCTTTATGATAAAAGGACAAATTTACAAGCTATTTCTATTTTAGCTCACAACAAATTTACTTAAATTTCGCTCTTTTTCGTAAGAGTAGCAAAATCACAAAAAATGAGAATAAAAAATGACTTTGAAATTTGGCGAACTTGAAAAAGTTGCAACAGACGATGGCTTTATCTGGTATGCGGAGGTGAAGCTAATGAGCGAAAATTTCGGGCAGGTGCTATTTTGCCTTGTTAGCACAGATGGGGCAGACATGGATGATGAGACTACTTTGCTAGCAGAAAAAATCGCCCAAGATATCGACCGATACATAAAAGAGGCGCTTGCCTTTTTAAAAGATGAGCTTAGGCGAGTGGCTTTTTGAGCAAGGACGAGCTTAGCTTGCTTGACGTGCCAGTTTGTGAGCTGCCATTTAGTTCGCCACAATGCACCTTTTATGCGGGCGATAAGCAGTGGCTGATGAGATTTGCTGAGGGTGCGCTTGATATCTGTGAGCCTTATGGTATAGGGGTGATCTTTGAGGATGAAAAGCCGCTTTGTTTAGAAAATTTAGAGCTTAGCAGTGAGTGCTAAGTGCTTAAAATTTTAAATTTACGCATTAAAAGCTAGTTAAGATTTTCAAGCCTTGCAAAAAATGATGAAATTTTGTTTTTAGGTATTGGCTGCGATCAAGAGGCGTTATGGTTTTATTTATGATTGAAATTTGCTGTCTTAGGTTTTGCGCCCAAAAACAGCAAATTTGTTAATTATGCGTTGCAGCAGTCGCTTGGATCTTTTTCTTTTGTGATCCTAGCTCTTAGGTCGTGGCGGATGATCTCTATCGACCAAAACCAGATCATGTGACCCACAAACTCAGAGACATACTCATACCAAGGAAGTGTCCAAAGTGGCGGAGTGAGGCCAAGAAGCGGCAGTGAGATGCCGTGAACTACGATAGTTGCTAAGATACCAGCCATCACACCTTGCCACATCGTGATCTTTGGAAATTTCTCAGCCACGACGCAGTAGCCAACGGCAAAGACTACTGAAAATATGATGTGCGTTAGCATCACGTAGTTAAAGGCATGCCCTGCAAACTCGTAGATAGCAGCGTTTGGATCGGTGATACCGACATAATCTCTCAAAAACACATAAGGGGGATTTAGAAAATTTCTCGAGCAGTCGATCGCATCAGCCGCTCTGAGGGCGCTTTCTGGCCCACAAGCTGCGTTAAACATATCCATGGGGCTTCTTGGCGGAAGCGGTACTTCTGCACCCCCCATTTGACAAAAGCTGAAACTACGCCAGCGACGAGGCCGATCAACGCAGCTAAGGCAAATTTTAGTTTGGTAGCTAAATTTGACATTTTGCCTCCTTGTAAAATTTAAGGCATTTTATTTCTATTTTCTTTATGATAAGGTTAATCATTATTATAATTTATAAATTTACCAAAACCAAAATGCTTTAAAATCATAAAATTTTTAGCCATTTTTGGCTAGACTAAGAAAAAATTTAAAGGAGAATAGATGTCTAAAGAGTTTAAAGACGCAAACGAATTTAAGGAATTTTTTGAAGAATTTAGAAAAAAAGATGGTTACAAAGATCCAGTTGCTTTTGGCATCGCAAGAGTCGATCGCGGACAAAAAAATAGCGACAAAATTTTGCAAGCAAGTTACGCCGTTGTAAATTATAAAGAGAGCTTTTTAAGCGCAGCTGCTTTTATCTATGCTTTGCAAAAGTGTGATGTTGAAGTTGATTTTAGTGCTCACGAGTTTGTCGCTGATCTCACGCCAAAGGTAGTAAAAAAGGCTAGCAAGCTCTTTAGTGTCTTTGAAAAAGATATAAAATCGCATAAAAATGTGGAGAATTTACACGCTGTGAAGATGGCATTTGATGACGATCTTGAGCTAAATGAGAATAAATTTAAGCTTGTATTTTTATTTGATGACGCAAAGCCACTTAGTGTGGAGGCCGTCTATCTCAAGCTCTACTTGATCTCGCTTGGCAAGGTCGCGCCTAGGACGATCGTGCTTGATGGAGCCTTTGGAGTGCTGCCAAATGTCGCATGGACTAGCCAAAACATCCCGATCGAGCTTGAGTGGTTAAGAGAAAACGAAATTTCTCTAAAGATGTTTGGCGAGTATCCAGCGATCGTGAGCGTGGATAAATTCCCAAGATTTTTAAGTCACATCATCCCAGCTGATAACACGAGAATTTTAGACGCTGCCAAGGTTCGCATGGGCGCAGCTGTGCATCCTGGTACAGTCGTCATGCCGGGTGCTGCTTACATCAACTTTAACGCAGGCACGACTGGTGGCGTGATGGTTGAGGGTAGGGTCAGCAGCTCTGTTGTCGTGGGCGAGGGCAGCGACGTTGGCGGCGGAGCTAGCATACTTGGCGTGTTAAGCGGCACAAACGGCAACCCTGTAAGCATCGGCAAACACTGCTTGCTTGGCGCAAACTCAGTCACAGGCGTGCCACTTGGTGATAACTGCATCGTGGATGCTGGAATAGCAGTGCTTGAGGGCACAAAGGTCTATATCTCAGCCAGCGAGCTCGAAAAGCTAGCTAAGCTAAATCCTAGCTTTAAATTTGAAGCTGAAATTTACAAAGCGCTTGAACTTGGCGGGCTAAACGGGCTTCATTTTAGACAAAATAGCCAAACAGGTCAGATCACCGCAAGTGCGAGCAAAAGGGCGATCAAGCTAAATGAGGCACTTCATTAAAAGGAGCTAGCATGAAAGTTAGCATTTTGATGTTTGACAAGATAAATTTGTTAAGCTTTGCCAAAATTTATGATTTTTTGCATAAATTTGAAGGTTTTAACATCAAAACCTACGCCCTAAAGCCTGAGATAGTCGATGAATTTGGCGTCAGGCTTCATCCTGAAATTTACGCTGAAAGCCTTTATGGCGTGGATATCTTGGTCGTGCCAGACGGTGTTGGGGCGCTTGGATTAAGGTATGATGAGATATTTTTAAGCTGGATAAAAAGCTCAGCGAGTGCGAAATTTAAGATCGGCTTTGACCTTGGTGTGCTCATCCTTGGCGGGGCTGGATTTTTAGAGGATAGAGAGGCCTGCATAAGGGGCGGATACAAAAACGCGCTGAGTGGCTACTGCGAGGTAAATGACGCTAAGATGTGCGAGAGCAGGGGCGTGATAAGTGTTAGTGAATTTGATGACGAGATCAAAGAGCAGCTCGCAAAAATCCTAAGTAAAGATAAAATTTAAGGGCTTTGGCTCTTAAATTTGATAGAAATTTTATCTTTTTAATGAGCTTATAGCTTGTTTTATGGCGATATTTACCGCTTCTAAATGCCACTTTATCCACGCTGTGAAGTCAAAGTTTAAATTATTTTCAAGCTTTGTCGTCTGCTTTAAAATTTCATAATAATCTTTTTTATTTGCATAAATAATGCTGGTGATAGAAAATAGCTTAATGCTGTTAGCTGCCAAGCAGTAGTGCGCCAAAGCCCTTGCCATGCATCCGTTGCCGCCCTCATAAGGATGGATGATCACAAACCAAAGGTGCGCTAAGGCACTTTTTACATATGTGTTTTCGTGATTTTTATTGATAAAATTTAAAAAATTTCTCATCCTCTATGCGCTCTGCTGACAAGGCTTCGTAGTGGATTTGCACATTTTTTGAAGGACCTGAGACGACGTTCATCTCATCATCTCTAAATTTAGCTATTTCATCTTGTAAATTTTGCTATGGCTGTATTCAAATAAGGCATTGTGCAAGCCATGTAGCCGCTCGAAGCTCATAGGGCTTTGTTTAAATTTGCTTCAAGCATTAGCGAGACTAGATTATCACTGTGTCTGGTCGCATGAGTGTCGGCTAGTCAGTCAAAATTTTCATCTAGTCTCTTTTTTACCGATGAGTGAATGCTTGATCTTTTTAGCCTCTCGCCCTCTATGAGAGATGAGCAAAAGATCTCATCTTCCAGGGCATTAATTTGCGCCTTTAAAAGATCGTTTCTGCCGGTCTTGCTTATTATCTCTTTTAAAATTTCGTGATTTTGCTCTAGTTTATTTATGATGGTACCTATTGCACTTTTATCGAAAGAAAAATTTGGGTAGTTGGGATGTTGCCATATCCACAGGTTTTGCATTATTTTCCTAAAAACAGAGTATTTTTTAATCAATGTATTGAACTTATTTATAGCAGTAAAATTTGGTATATGTGTTGCTTTTGATTTGCTATTAGTAAAAATCGTTTCTTGTTAGAAAAGAGAGCTAAGAAAAGTTAAGGCTAGATAAGATTATCTACCTAGCCTATAATCTCTTCTTGCATCCTTATAACCACGTCTATAGCCACGATCAAAACCATCATCGTAGTCGTCATCGTTATAGTAGCCTCCACGGTAACCACGCTGAAATCTATCAAATCTGTCGTACTCATTTTGATAGTATGGGCGGTAGTTAGGCGGATATGGCGCATAGTTTGGATCAACAGGATAGTAGCCATTTGCACGGCAACTATCCTCGTCAAATTTTTCTATTCCGTTGCGAAATTTGTAGCTTTCTATTTTTTTATCAAAGCTATCAATGCTTCTTATATCGCCATAAATTTTAGCCATTTCTCTTTGATTTATAAGACCACAAAGCCTAGCTTCAACTTTTTTTTCATAACTCATAGCAAACAAAAAAGTTAATGAACAAAATAAAATGGCTAAAAATTTCATATTAATCTCCTACTCTTAGGCTTCCACCTTTGCCAAGACCACCTTTTACGGTCTGTGCTTTGTAGTCTTTTAGAGCAATAACTAATTGATTCATTGAATCAAGAAAAGCATTTACAAGTGTTTTTCCCTCAGGTGTTCTTGAATATGCACCAAGTCCAGCACCAAGAGAAGCACCAGCGCCACCGCCCATACCAAAGAAATCAGTGCTAGAAGCTGAGCCAATGGCTGCTGCTAATTGAACACCTGAGCGATTCTCTATAAGAACCAATGTAGTTTGTGTCTCTTTTGTTGAAAAACCACCAGCTATAGCACCTGCTACACTACCAAAAAGTGCTCCAACAAGAGCGCCTGCACCGCCCGTATCTTCGTTACTAAAGAAAATTTCAGGGCGAATAGTATAATCAGCTGCTACCATTTTACCTTTGCCAAAGCCAGAACCGCTACGTAGTTCGCCCGATCTATCAAGTGCACGCTCTTGCATCATATTATCCATCATAGCGCCACGCTCAACTATAACAAAACAACCAGTTTGTTGTGCAAGAAGGCGCAAAACAGGAATAGTTGATGTGAGCTTGTAGTTGCGTGTTAAATATGAATACCAGTCAGAATTCTGGTCTTCATAAAACGCAAGTGTTCCAATAGTGCTACTACACTTTTCTATTTTTGTGTTAGCGTTTTTGTTGTTGCTACCAGCAGCACTGCCAGTTACACCATTGTTGTTGCCAGTTGCGCAACCGCTTAAAAGTAAAACTCCAAGACCTACGCTTAGTAAAGATGAGCTTAACTTCATTTTTATCCTTAATATTTAAGTTGGGTTTAGAATTATATATGAGTAAATATTATAAAAATATTAATATAAAATTTATGTTTAATAACATAATGCAAAATTATTTTTATGAAAATTTAAGCGGCCAGCAAGATGCCAGCCACATAAATTATTCGACAGTTACGCTTTTTGCGAGGTTTCTTGGCATATCGACGTTGTTGCCAAGTCTAACAGAAATTTCAAGAGCAAGTAGCTGAAGCACAAGCATCATCTCGAAAAATTCGCTCATATAGTGATCTTGAACGCTTGTTTTTACGTAGTCATCGCTTAGTTCAAACTCAAGTGGGCTGATCGCTAAGATATATGCATCTCTTGCAGCAAGCTCTTCGACATTGCTCTTTGTCTTTTCATATAGTAAGTTTTGAGGCATTAAAGCTATCGTAAATAGCTTCTCGTCTGCAAGCGCGATAGGTCCGTGCTTCATCTCGCCTGATGGATAGCCCTCGGCGTGAAGATATGAAATTTCTTTAAGTTTTAACGCACCTTCAAGTGCTAGCGGATAGAAGATATCTCTACCGATGAAGAAGAAGCCATGACCGTGTAAATAGTGCTTGCTTAGGCGGTGAAGCTTCTCTTGCAAAGAGTTATCTATATTTAAAATTTGTGGGATGTGAAGAAGCGTTTTGATCTCGTGATCAAGCTCTTTTTTGCTGATAGATCCCTTTGCAGATGCCATTTGAAGCACAAGCATCCAAAGCACGATGATCTGCGTTGCAAAGGCCTTTGTGCTTGCCACACCTTTTTCGATGCCAGCGCGAGTTAGAAGCGTATTATCAGCTAGTCTAACGATAGATGAGTTATCGACGTTGCAAATCGCAAGTGTCTTTAGTCCAGCCTCTTTTGCGATCCTAAGCGCCTCAAGAGTGTCAGCTGTCTCGCCACTTTGCGAGATGACGATGAAGAGCGAGTTTTTGTTTAGATAAGGCTTTCTGTATCTAAATTCGCTTGCCACTTCGACCTTTGTTCTAACTTTAGCAAGCCTTTCAAAAAGATAGCTTGCAACAAGCGCTGCATGGTAGCTCGTACCGCACGCACAAAGCACGACATCATCGATGCCTTTTAGGTATTCATCGTCTAAATTTTCAAGGGTGACTTTGTGGTTTTTGACCCTGCCCATGATGGTTTCAGACACAACAGCACCTTGCTCGTAAATTTCTTTCTCCATAAAAAATGTATAACCCTCTTTTTGGGCATAGCTCTTATCTTTTGGCAGTGCGTTAAATGTTATGCTAGCTTTTTTGCCGTGTTTGAAAACAGCTATCTCATCTAAGCTCACATAGCCGTAGTTGTTATCATCAAGATATGCCACTTCGGTTGCGTTGCCGATAAGTGGGGCATCTGATGAGGCAAAATATAGCTCTTTTTTGTCACTTTTGCCTATCGCCATAGGAGCGGCATCTTTTGCGAAAAATATCTTATCAGGTGCAGTTTTGGTGATAAGTAGTGTCGCATAAGCGCCTCTAAGCTTTGCAATAGTCGCCTCATAAGCCTTAAATGGGTCTTTTTTCTCTTTTAAAATTTCTTCAAAAAGGTGCACGATCACTTCGGTATCGGTTTGGCTGACAAATTTCACGCCCTTTGCCTCAAGCTCATCTTTAAGCTCTTTGTAGTTTTCGATGATGCCGTTGTGAACGACAAATGAGTGCTCGCCAAGGTGCGGGTGAGCATTGATCTCAGTTGGTTTGCCGTGAGTTGCCCAGCGTGTGTGACCTATCGCCACGCCAAAGCCCTCTGATGTAAAGTCCTTTGTCTTTAGGGCTAAATTTTCAAGCTTGCCAACAGCTTTGAAAAAGTCGATCTTGCCATCACTCATCACAGCCATGCCAGCGCTGTCGTATCCACGATACTCAAGCTCTTTTAGACCGCTTAAAATGACCTCTTTTTTCTCTTTATCTCCGATGTATCCTACGATTCCACACATGTTTTACTCGCTTATTAATAAATTTAATATCTCTTCGCCTTTACTCTCAAGTCGCTCGTTTTTCTCGATCAAAAAGAGATTTCTCGTTCTATTTTTAACCGTCTGAATTCTAGCACTCGTGACTTGAAAATGAAGCCTGTCAAAAACACTCATCACATAAGCCATTAGCCCGCGCTGATCTTTTGCGTTGATGCTAAGTTTGGCGTAATCTTTTGAGTGATTTAGCTCGAAGTTTATCTCATCTTTGTTAATATTTGGTTTCAAAGGCTCTCTTAAAACCTCGCTATTTAGGGATTTTAGGGCTAAAATTTTAGTATTTTCAAGCTCATGATTTTTTACATTTTGGTTAAAGTCAAGCCTAATATAAAATTTTTTCTCAAAAAGCTCAAATATCTCCATATACGCAAGGTCAAATTTGGCAAATTCATAGAGTAGGGCGCTTAAATTTAGACTCTTGTTTGTATAAATTTGAATGCTTAAATTTTTACTATTGTTTATGAAAATTTCGGTTTCGTTTAGGCTATCAGCCACTTTGCTTAAATTTATGATCTCGCTCGCGCTATATTTTGTAAAGACCAAATTTGATGTGATCTTAAAAATTTTCTCTTGAAGCTTTGGCTCAAGCGCCAAAAACTCGCTATTTCGTTTTATAGACTGCTCTTTTTTTACCCGCCTTGTCGCTTCATCAAGTAAATTTTCATCGCTAAATGCGCTAAAAGAAATTTCATAAAGCTCTCTTAAAAGCTTTGCTGTGTAGGCGTTGTAAAGCTTCTCGTTTGTAGCGTTTATCACGCAGTAGCTAAGGATGTAAAGTAGCTTTAAAACCTGCTTGTCGCCAAGCTTTGATATGAAGGCAAAGATGACGCGCTGTGAGTAGATGTCCTCTCTGTTTGAGACGTTGCTCATTAGGGTGTGGTATTTTATCAAGATGACGCCGATGTTGATAGCTTTTTGGCTTAAATTTAGTTTGTTAGCATAGGCTCTAAAGATGTTTGCGCCGATGTTTGCGTGATCTTTGCCACCAAGTCCTTTGCCAACGTCATGCATAAGCGTCACGATCTTTAGCATCGTTTTGCCCTCCAAGCAAAGCTCAGTGTAGAGATTTTTTATAAATTTATCTTTTATATTTTCAAGAAATTTGACGCTTAAGATGCTATGCTCATCAACCGTAAATTCGTGATAGCCGTCATATTCTGCTAGCTGGGAGATGTGCTCCATCGGTTTTATCAAAATTTGTATCATCTGCGCATCGAGTAAGGATTTTAAGATGGCGTAGGAATTTTCTCTTAAAAATATCTTCTTAAACTCGCTTATAGCGCGCTCTAAACCATCTTTTGTGATGATGGCTCGCTTAATATAAAAGATCGCGCTTATATCAAATTTATAATCCACATCTTTTAGCTCTAAAAGCTCATTTATGAGATCCTCGATGAGTGCTGGCTTTTTGTGAAGCGGCACGTAGATGACGCTATTTATCTCATAAAAGCCATTTTTCAGCCTAGCAAATTTTCTTTGAACGAAGCTTAGCTCGCTTTTGAAAAATGGCCTGCAAAGCGAAGCTGCGATAAATCTTGAATAAATGGCTACGTTGTTCATCGAGCTTAGCATCTTTTGGCTGATGACACTCTCGTTGTCTTGAAGCTTTTTGGACTTTGTCTGCATGAAATTTGTCGTAATCTCGACACTTGAAGCGCTAAAAGTATCAGAATTTTGCGTTAAATTTAAGGTAGTTAGTAGGCTTAGTAAAAAGTCTACATTTAGGTTAAAACTAGCGATCTCTTTTTCATTCATCACTTTTAGGGCTTGTGATCTAACTGAAATATCGCTATCTAGGCAGTTTAGTATGCAGTTTAGGTGATAAATTTCATCTATCCCGCCAAAGCCACTTTTTAAATTTGGCTCTTGGGCTAAGTAGCTGATGCTAGAAAATGGCAAGAATGCCTTTAAATGGTAGTTTAAAAAGGCTTTTTTATCAAATTCTTTTAATTTTACGATCTCGCTTTTTACTAGGCGGTATAGACTTTTTGAACCACAGATATATCGGACTTGCGATGTTTCGCTTTTAAATTTGAGATCGTCTTTGTAATTTGTAAAAATTTCATCTAACTCAACGCTTTTTATATAAAAATTTATTCCAGAGCTACTTAAAATTTCGCTAAATTCTTTTAAGAAATTCTTTATGTTGTAGCCTTTTAAATTTTTATAAACTAGTAAAATTTCAAGCTCACTATTTGCGCTAAGTAAGGTTTGGGCGTATTTTCCAGTGGCTAAAACACTAAAGGCAAAGCTGTCATTTTGTGGCACAAACTCATCAAAAAATTCTCGCATAGTTTCATTTAAATAAGATTTTATAAAATCATCATACTCTTTGGCTAAGAAATTTGTGAAATTTCTACCTTGGTTTTTTTGAAAATGTTTTGGCAAATTTGCCTTAAAATCAAGAAATTTCTCTTTGATCTTTGAATAATTATCGCTATTTTTGGCACTTTTATCAGCTAGCATTTAGTGTTTCCATTGTTAAAAATATCTTGGCAAATGTTACATAATTTTTGCAAAAACAAAGCTTTATTTGCTTATAATAAAGCCTTAAGTTCAGCTTTAGGACGATATAAATAATGAATCTATTACAAAAACTAGAAAGTGGCGAGAGATTAAGCAAGCAAGAGGCTTTTTCGCTTTATGAGCTTGATCTTTTTACCTTGGCTAAATTTGCCGACAAAAAGCGCAGAAAACTGCACGGCAACAAGGTCTTTTTTAATGTAAATCGCCATATCAATCCAACAAATATCTGCGCTGATATCTGTAAATTTTGTGCATTTTCGGCTCACAGAAAAAATCCAAATCCATACTTAATGAGCCACGAAGAAATTTTAAAGATCGTTGATGAGAGCGTGAGTCACGGAGTAAAAGAGATACACATCGTATCAGCTCACAACGCAACTAGCGGCTGGCAGTGGTATTTAGAGATTTTTAAAAAGATAAAAGCAGCTCATCCAGAGCTTCACGTAAAGGCGATGACGGCGGCTGAGATTGACTTTTTATCAAGACATTACGGCTTAAGCTATGATGAGGTGATAGAAAAGATGCTTGAATACGGCGTCGATAGCATGCCAGGCGGTGGGGCTGAAATTTTTGATGAAGAGGTCAGGGCTAAAATTTGCAAAGGCAAGGTAAGCAGCGAAAACTGGCTCAAAATCCACAAAATGTGGCACGACAAGGGCAGGCAAAGCAATGCAACAATGCTCTTTGGCCACATAGAAAGCCGCGAAAATAGGATCGATCACATGTTAAGGATCAGAGACTTGCAGGACGAAACTGGCGGATTTAACGCATTTATCCCGCTTGTCTATCAAAGAGAAAATAACTACTTAAAAGATGTTAAATTTCTAGGATCAGCTGAAATTTTAAAAACTATGGCGATATCTCGCTTGGTGCTTGATAACGTTCCACATATAAAGGCGTACTGGGCTACTTCGACGCTAAATTTAGCGATGATCGCTCAGGAATTTGGCGCTGATGATCTTGATGGCACGATAGAAAAAGAGAGTATCCAAAGTGCAGCTGGGGCAAATAGCGCAAATGGCGTTACACTAAAGACATTTTGCGATCTTATTAAAACATCTGGTTTTACGCCGGTTGAGCGTGATAGCTTATATAACGAACTTAAAATTTACTAAAGGAGCTTGGGGTGAAATTTTTTGACTTAGCACAAAACAAAACGAGTGTGAAGCAGGAATTTGGAGCGGGACTTACGACGTTTTTGGCGATGATGTATATCGTGCCGGTAAATGCGATCATTATGAGCAAAACTGGTATGCCTTATGAGGCACTAATTACGGCAACTGCGCTAATTACCATCTTTTCTACGGTATTAAATGGTTTTTGGGCGAACACGCCAGTTGCGATGAGCGTTGGCATGGGGCTTAATGCTTATTTTACATTTGGTCTTTGCATCGGTATGAAAGTACCTTGGCAAACGGCTCTTGGCGTTGTTTTTCTAAGCGGCGTGATATTTGTTGTCTTGTCTTTTACAAATTTTAGAATGTGGATAATAAGATCCATCCCACTTGATCTAAGAAGAGCGATAAGCGCTGGCATAGGCACCTTTATCAGCTTTGTTGCATTTCAGCAAATGGGCTTTATCGTAAATAGTGACGCAGTTTTGGTTGGCATAGGAAATTTCAGAGATCCAAACGTGCTTCTTGGCGTTTTGGGGCTATTTTTGGTTATTTGCTTTTGGGCGTGGAAGATAAAGGGCGCGTTTATCCTGGCAGTGCTTGTCACTTCAGTGATAGCTTGGGTGCTTGGCATAGCTCCTCATCCAACAGAAATTTTCTCAACTCCAGCCTCTATCTCACCGATATTTTTAGAGCTTGACATAAAAGGTGCCTTTAGCCTAGCTTTACTCCCAGTTATTATCACATTTTTTGTGACCGATCTTTTTGACTCGATAGGCACGCTAGCTGGCGTTGGCACGAGGGCTGGGATATTTGACGAAAACAAAAAAGATGGCGTCGTAAAACTTGAAAAAACTCTTGAAGCTGATGCCGTTGCTACTGCAGCTGGCTCGCTTGTAGGTGTAAGTACGACCACATCGTTTGTAGAGAGCGCAAGCGGCGTAGAAGAGGGCGGCAGGACTGGCCTAACGGCTGTATTTTGCGGACTTTTATTTATACTTACACTATTTATGTTGCCACTTTTTAAAGCTATCCCTGGCAATGCCATCTATCCGATCCTCGTAATGGTCGGCGTGCTTATGTTTGCTGAGCTAGCTAGCATAAATTTCAAAGATCCAGCCATCGCCGTTGCGACATTTTTCATAGTTGTGCTCATCCCGCTTACCTACTCGATCACAAACGGCCTTGCATTTGGCTTTATGTCATATGTCATAGTTAAGCTCATAAAGAGAGAATTTAGCGATATAAATTTAGGTGTAGTCGTGCTAGCGCTCATTAGTTTTATCGTATTTTTAGTGCATTGATAAGGATGAAAGATGATATTTTATAGCTACGATGAATTTGCCATTGATGCCAAAAAGATGGCAAAACAGATAAAAGATGAGTTTGATCCAGAGGTGATACTAGCTGTGGCAAGAGGCGGTCTAACGCTTGGTCACTCGCTAGCTGTTGCGCTTAATAATAGAAATTTATTTACCCTAAATTCTATCCACTACGAGGATACAAACAAACTTGATACAATACAAATTTTTAACGTGCCAGATCTTAGCAAATACACTAAAATTTTGCTCGTTGATGATATCATTGATAGCGGCGAGAGTATGGTCGAGATAAAAAGAGAGCTGCTTAAACGCTATCCAAATTTAGATATAAAGATAGCAACTGTATTTTACAAAGAAAAGGCTCTACTTTTGCCTGAATTTAAGGTAAAAGAGGCTCATGACTGGGTTGAGTTTTTCTGGGATATACATATTTAAGGGCGCGATTTGTTAGAAAGAGTTAGAGAATTTGCTAGCAGACACATCGCTTTTAGCGTATTTTTGATATGTTTGATTGATTTTGTTTTTCTACTTTATGCGGCAAATTCTCTTAGTGTAAGCTACAATGAGGCTGAAATTTTCTTTCAAAAGCGCAGCCTTCTAAGCTTTATCTTAAAGCTAAGCACCCATTTTTTTGGTCAAAATGACCTTGCTGTGCGAGGCGTGATGATCTTTTTTTACATAGCAAGCGTAGTTTTGATGTATAAGGTTAGTAAATTTTACATCAAGCTTGAGTTTGACAGGATCATAGCGGTTCTACTTTTTGTGCTATTGCCTGGCACGTTAGCTTCTGCCCTTATCATAAATAATGCTGGAATTTGCATCACTCTAGCGCTTTTGTGCATATATCTTTTTCATATTAAAAAGAAAATTTTATTTGGCATCTTTTTTTGCCTAGCCTTTTTTATAGATGGTGATTTTTTGATATTTTATGCAGGATTTTTTATATTTGCTCTTTACAAAAGAAAGCCGCCTCTTGCTTGGCTAAGCGCTATTTTATTTTTGCTGACACTTTACTTTTTTGGCTTTGAAACAAATGGCAGACCAAGTGGGCATTTTATCGATACCTTTGGCATATTTGCCGCTGTATTTTCGCCATTTGTCTTTATCTTTTTTGTATATACGATTTATAGAATTTGGGTTAAGGAGAAGAAGGATCTTTTGTGGTTTATCGCCATTTGCTCATTTTGCTTTTGTATGATAGTCTCTGTGCGCCAAAGGCTGGAGCTTGAGCAGTTTTTGCCATTTTGCGTGATCGCAACACCACTTATGGTAAGAGTTTTTTTCAACTCATATCGCGTGAGGCTGCCAAAATTTAGAAAAGGTCATAAAATTTGCACTAGCTTAGTGATGCTTTTTTTGATATTTAACTGGTCAGCGATCATCTTTAATCAAATTTTTTACCTATTTTTAAACGATCCTACAAAACACCTCACTTATAAATTTGATGTAGCAAAAGAGCTGGCAGATAAGCTAAAAGAGGCTGGAGTGCAAGATATAGCGACTGAAGATACAAGGCTTGCGCTAAGACTTAAATTTTATGGGATAAAAACAAAAAGCTATTCTAAAAATTTATTAGCAAGTGCCGATTTAGATGAAAAATCGAAATTTAGTATAGAAAAAATGGGAAGAGTAGTTGCAAATTTCAATATCAAGGAACGATAAACTATGAAAAAAAGAGCTTTTACGATGATAGAGCTTATTTTTGTTATTGTTGTTGTTGGAATTTTAGCTGCCATTATGATCCCAAAACTAAACAGAAATGCCTCAAGAGAAGCTGCAAATCAGATCCTAACTCATATCAGATATACTCAACACCTCGCTATGCAGGATGATAAATACGCTCAATCGGTTGATGAAAAGCTATGGTTTAAAATGAGATGGGGAATAACGTTTAATGAAACTAGTTTAAAGGAATGTTCTATAGATGAGCTAGGAGTTAAGACCTGGAAATATAGTTGTTTTTTTTGATAAAAGAGGCAAAAAAATTTTTAGTGGAAATATAAATTCAGAAAAAGAAGTTGCTAGTGATATTTATAAAAACGGCAAGTTGCTTAGTGGCGGATGGAGTGGAATAACATCGGAGTCTACCTGTAGGAGATTAAATAAAGAATCAAATTTAGGAAAGAGATTCAATATAACATTAATTGAATTTAAAAATGGTTGTGATAGGATGCAAACAATAAATTTTGACGAAATGGGTCGTTTGATGAAAGTTGTAAGTATTACAAAAAATAACGGCGCAAAACGACCTTATGATAGACTTCTTAAAAAAGACTGTGAAATAAATATATTTGATAAATATGGTAATAAAACAACTATAGTTATAGAAAAGGAAAGTGGTTTTTCCTATATTAAATGAAAAAGGAAATAGTTTTGTAAAAACTAAAAATATTCATTTTTTCAGAAAATATTGTTTTGTTTAATTTTACTTTAAGCATCCCTCATATATAATTCCAGCTCACGAAACGAGAAACCACCTTTAACTTCAACGTTAATAAAGCCTTTTTCTTATCGTTGTTCTTTTAACTTACAATTGTTAAACTATTAGTCAATCTTTGAAATCTAAACAAGTGATCGATTGAGCCAGTCTATTATGATTAAATAATAGATTAGACAAACTAATATAAAAACTAAAAGTTTTTTTGATTAAAAACTTCATAATAAAAATCCTATCTATTAGATAGGTAATTAATATGGAGAGTTTGATCCTGGCTCAGAGTGAACGCTGGCGGCGTGCCTAATACATGCAAGTCGAACGGACGAGTAAGAGCTTGCTCTTATGAGTTAGTGGCGCACGGGTGAGTAATGTATAGCTAATCTGCCCTACACTAGAGGACAACAGTT
>NZ_JH414887.1:808002-850648 GCF_000238755.1 Campylobacter sp. 10_1_50 | reverse complement strand
TTTTTATCAAGGAGGGGAAGGGTGAGTACTCCTAAAGTTGATGAGCCTAGTCTAAACCTTTGTGTTAGAAGTGAATTCTTCACCTATGATAATTTTAAATTTTAAGGGTTTAGAAGTAAAAACTATAAAAAGATGAAATAAAAAAATAATAAGTTCAAAATTAAATTATGATTAAAATCATACATTAAAGATTTAGAATAAAAAGCTATATTTTTTTATGCAATATCGCCAAATGTATGCCTGATGCAATTTTATACAGTAAAGTTTTCTCTTAAAATTATTATTTAAATCAAAAGATTATAAAATACACCAAAATTTAAACAAAATCTCACTTAGAGGGGATGCCTATGTCTATAAAAATCAAAAAAATAGATAAAATGTTTTCATTTTGCGGGCTAAACGAAGTATGTATAGATAGAGAATTTAAAGGCTACAACGTATTCTTTGCCGATAATGGAGTTGGAAAAACATCGGTTACAAGAGCGTTTGAGCTTTTAATTAAACAAAATTCTCAACATATTGGTCGGTATAAAACTATAGATTCACAAGACGATCCACAAATTTCTTTTCTTACAGACAGCGGTGCTATAACTATCGATTCCGCAAGTTTGGCCACAAATTTGCCTTTTAAAATCGAAATCTATAATAGTGATTTTTTAATACAAAATGCTCCACTGAGTTCGGATTTTGCATTAAAAAAGTTAGATGATGAGACGATTGTTTTAAGTGGTTCTTATCTTGGCGAAGAGACAAAAGAAGAGAAGGAATTGGAGCAAGAAAAAAATGAACTCCAAAAAAGAAAAGATGGTATCAGCGGAGACCAAGCAAATTCAGATATCAAAGATGAAATTACAAAAACCAAAGAAGCCATTAAAAATGCCGATGATGAAATAGAGAAAATTAGAAAAGGTATTACAACTAGAGAAATACAGATAGTTTCAGATGAAATTACAATTAGACCGGATGCATTAAATAGCAAAAATAATTTTAATGTTGATGAAAAAGAATTACAAGAAAAGCAAACTAAATTTACAGAACTTTATAATGCTATTAAGTCATTTGCTGATTTGTCGGATATAAATTTTCCAGATTTAAAGATAGAAAAAGAAAAACTTACAAGTTTGTTTGAATTCGATATAGAAAAAGAGGCTGGCAAAGTATCTGAAAATGTTAAAAATCACATTATAAAAGTCGGTAAGGATTTTATAGAAAGCGGTAGAAAAATCATAGATACAAATAAATTTAATATTTGTCCGTTTTGTATGCAACCGATTGAAAACGGCGTATTAAATGAATATTCTAGTTATTTTAATGATGTTGTCAGTAAATTTAATAATACAACACAAACAATAAATTCAGAGCTTACTAATAAGTTAAGACTACTGAATGAATCAAAAAATGATGTGATGAACGGCTTGGAAAATTTTAAACCTTTTATGCCATCAAATTACGAACAAACTAAAAGCGATTTCAAGAAAAATATAGAATCACTTGGTGAAAAATTGTAACAAATAATAAAACTAGTGCGGGATAAAAAAGGGATCGGCGATTTAGACAAATTCATAGAGGCGTTAGGCTTCTTTGAATCAGCTTTACAAGCATGCAATGAAGTAGTTAAGACAACACAAGATATTTTAAAAGATAAAAAAGCACAGCAAGATAAATTAGAACATATTAAAAATGAGTTGAAAAAATTAAAAATCCAAAAGGGAAAGAGAGATAGCTTTGAAGCACAAAAAAGAAGGCAAAAGGCTTTAGAACTCTTAAATAGTTTAAAAGATGAGCTTAATAAAATTGATAACAACATTAAAGTTTTAGATGACAAATTGCAAACATTAAGAGCTAATAAAAAACCAGACATTAAAGTGATAAATAGCTACTTGAGGGCTTTAAATTTAACAAAATACTCGGTTAATTCGGATTATCAACTAATTATAAATCAAAAAATAATCTCAAATGATGATGTGAGAATGGTTTTGAGCGATGGTGAAAAAACTACGCTTGCATTTGCATATTTTTTAGCTAGACTAAAATTATTTTATAACAAGGGATCTCTTAAAAATTTGGTGATTGTTATTGATGACCCTATAACTAGTCTTGACGATAGCAGAATATATACAACTTCTTATCTAGTGGCCAAAATCAATCAAGAAATCGCAGGAGAAATTTTAGAGAAAGAAGAAGATAAAGCGCAAGTTTTTGTCTTGACGCACAATCATGTATTTATGACAAATATTATTAGAATTTTAGGAAAATATGCATCTTATCAACAAATATCTAGAGACAATGATAGACTAATATTTGAATCAAAAGATAAAGTCGCTGGGTATTTTGACACTTTTTACATGCTTTTATTTAAGGATGTCATAAAATTCGCCAATGAAGAAAATTTGGTCGAGGATTACAATAGGGCTTTAAACAATGGCAACAAGATAAGAATATTATTAGAAAGCTTTATAAAAACAAATTTTATAAGCCAGTTTATTGCAAATGAATACACCCAACAGCATACATTTACCGATAAAACTTTAGAAGAAATAATTAATGCAATATCTGCAGCAAATAAGACTCATAAATTTAAAAGCGATTTGTTTTCACAATCTGATTATGATATCGTAGATGGTAATGATTTAAAAAAGAAACTTATTGGTGTAATAAAAGGCTTACATATGGATAGCCATGGAAGCATAGCTGATTTTTATTCTCAACATAAAATATCTTTGAGTGAAGTACAAAAATTTGCAAAAATCGCTATAAATGCCATGAATGCGCTTAATCCAAATCAGGTATATTTTTATATCGAAGCTTCAAAAAATGAGTAATTTAAATATGTATAGAAAAAATAAGGACAATAAACGGTTGAGCGAAATGATTTTAAAAAACTAAGAACTAAATAACATATTATTACGCTATTCCAAATTTAGATTTATTTACGAGATTATGCAAATTTAAGTTATTTATCTTGACTCACAATAAAAAATAATGTTAGAATAAGTGTAAATGTATATAGTCATATACAATTTAAGGATTTAACATGCTAGATACGATAAAGCAATATCAGGATAGGTTTCTTAAAAATTTTAATACCAACTACAAGAGATATTTGTATGAGAAGATCGACTTTGATGAAAAGCTAATAGGTATAATGGGGGCTAGAGGTGTAGGTAAAACAACTATGCTGTTTCAAAGATTGAGTGAGCTTAAAGGTCTGAGCAAAAAGGCTCTTTATATTAGTCTTGATTATCCTTTTATAAGCTCAGCAAGTCTAAGCGAGCTAGCATTTAAATTTGCAGATAGTGGTGGAGAATATCTATTATTAGATGAAGTGCATAAGTATGAAGATTTTGCATCTCATTTAAAAACAATATATGATATGAGTGAGCTAAAGGTTATATTTACTGGCTCTTCGGCCGTTAGTATATTAAACGCGAAAGCTGATTTATCTAGAAGAGTGAGCTTATTTAATCTTGAGGGATTGAGCTTTAGAGAGTTTTTAGAGCTTGATAACAAAACTAGCTTATTCAAATTTGGTCTAGAAGAAATTTTAAGTGACCATCCTAACATATCACGTCAGTTGCAAATAGACTTTAATACTTTTAAAAAATATCTACAAGTTGGTTTTTATCCATTTTATTTTAGCAAGACAAACTCGTATTATGAAAGCTTGTTAAATACCATAAATTTAAGCATAGATATAGACCTAACCTCACTTGGTTTAGTAGAGCAACGATACACCTATAAGCTTAAAAAATTGCTTGAAGTAGTCTGTCAAAGTGAGCCATTTGAGGTTAATTACACTAAAATTGCAGCACTTGCTGAGATAAGTAGAGCTAAACTTTACGACTATATCGTATATTTAAGCGATGCAAGGCTAGTAAATATGATAGATGAGCAAAGTAGGGGACTTAGTAAGCTAGTAAAACCGGCTAAAATTTATATGAATAATACAAATTTGATCTATTCCTATGGCAATAACTTTAAAATTGGCACTATAAGAGAGACTTTTTTTGCTAATCAGCTAAAGGCTACGCATAAGTTAAATATATCAAAAAAAGGTGACTTTATCGTAGATGATAAATTTACCTTTGAAATAGGTGGAGCAAAAAAGAGCTTTGAGCAGATAAAAGATATGCCAAATTCATTTATAGCATCAGATGATATTAAAGTAGGAGTCGGCAATAAGATACCATTATGGCTATTTGGGTTTTTGTATTAGGATTTATATACGAGCAAGATAAGCCAAATAGAACAAGAGTTGCCTAAAGGATAGAGGTATATCTTTGCAGAATGAGAAAAACAAAAATCGGATAGTGTCTAAAATTTCAAAATATTTGAAAAACTGGTTTAACGAAGAAAAATCGGTATTAGTTTTTTAAAATAAAAATTCTTCTATCTTGTAATTGTGATATTAAATCTAACAAGATTGCTATGAGCGCTTACGATGAGTCAATAGCTCTAAAAAATTCTAAAGGATCTAGTTGAAGAGGTAAATTTTATCAAGGAGTGGAAGAGTGAGTGTTCTTAAAAAGTTATCATATTTGACAATAAGTTATCAAAAATGATAATATAGCCGACATGAAAGAGCAATTATGGAAAATCACATTTTATGATAAGAGCGTTGAAGACGAGACTCTGTCTTTACCAGATACTATTTTGGCTAATTTACTTCGCATACTTGAAATGGCTAGGGAGGTTGGACCAAATTTAGGCAGACCTCATAGCGCACCTCTTGGCGATGGACTATTTGAGTTTAGGGCAAAAGGCAAAGAAGGTATCGCAAGAAGTGTCTTTGTAAATGTCATAAATAGAGAAATAGTGATTTTGCATACGCTCATTAAAAAATCAGACACCATTCCTAAAAAAGATATGAAGATCATCATACAAAGAGCAAAGGAGATAAGATGAGACCAACTTTTGAGGACTTTAAAGAAAAAGCTCTAAAAAGAGGCGAGGTAAAAAAAGAATACGATAAACTTGAAGTTGAATTTGATTTAAAGTTAAAGCTCATAAAGATCAGAAAAGCGGCAAATCTGACTCAAGAAGAGATAGCTAGCAGAATGAATACTAGTAAAAGCAACATCTCAAGACTAGAGAGCCTAAACTCTAAAATTTCTCCAACAATCTCTACTTTAAATGCCTATGCAAATGCTGCGGGATATAGGCTGGATGTAAATTTTGTGCAATAGTTTTTAAGATTTCACCATATATTCTTTAGCTTGTCTTAAATGGATCAATAGAGAATAAAAAGCAAAATCCATAACCAGCTCACTATTCGCATACATATGATATCATCTATCAAAAAGTCATCTTTTATTCCATCTGGGCGAGGATACTTTTTGTCTGACAGATCAGACAAAAGACCTCGTTAGGGATTATCCCTAAAACCCTATTTTCACACTCTTTTCTTCATTTTTTAGTGCGACTTCTAGCTCAAGTCTATGGCAAAAGTCGTCGCCATTTTTTATAGGTCTAAATTTAGCTTGTCTTCTCACACTAGCAAAGTCTCCAGGCGCTAGTAAGCCTAGGTTTGAGACCTTTTTGCTTGTGTTTTCGTCAAATTTTACTTTTAGCAGCGCACACTCTTTTTTAAACAAATTTCTTGCTTGCTCTGGCAGTAAATACCCAAACTCAAGCTTTAGATCAAATCTTCTAAGACAGGCTTTATCAAGATTATCTATCAAATTTGTCGTGGCGATAAATATGCCATCAAAGCTCTCCATCTGCACTAGCATCTCATTTACTTGAGTTACTTCCCAGCTTCTTGTAGCCGTGCTTCTATCTTGCAAAAAGCTATCTACTTCGTCAAAGACTAGCACAGCCTTTTTATCTTTGGCTTCTTTGAAGGCTAGGGCTATATTTTTCTCAGTTCCTCCTACAAACATAGACAAAAGATCGCTTCCTTTTTTGATGATGATCGGCTTTTTTAGGCTTTTAGCTATAAATTTAGTGTAAGCGCTTTTGCCAGTTCCAGGCACGCCATAAAGGCATATCCTTGCACTTTTGCTTTCTTTTATGCCTTGTATTAGCTCGTTTAGATCGCAGTCTGAGTTTACGAAATTTGGATCATAGCTGCTTGGCAGATCAGCGCTTGGCTTTTCATCTTTTTCTATCTCATCGTAGCCTTGTGCTTTTAGAGTGTTGCTTATCACTCGCTCAAAAGCTTTATTTTTATCTTTTGTGTTTAAATTTGAAACGACTAAGCTAGCATTACTAACGACTGCTGGGGCTACAAACTGATTTTTAGCTAGCTTTTTTACGAGCTTACTATCTATCAAATTTTCACTATATTTTTTTATGATCTTTGCTCTTACATCTTCAGTAGGTATGCCTATCTCTATGGCAAGATTAAACCTTCTAACCACAGCTTCATCCATGTCAAGAATATTGTTTGTTATCCAGATAGTTGGCACTTCGTTAGTCTCAAGAGATCTGTTGATAAAAGCTTTACCATACTGTCTTTTTTCGTCATTATTTGTGTTAAATATATCCTCTGCTTCGTCATACATCAGCAAATTTGATCCAGCGGATAATACATTTTGTGCAAGGCAATATGACCTTAGCCTTAGATCCTCAGTCGCATATCCGTATTCGTCATCATAAGCTACTTCATAAAGCTTTAAATTTAGCTCACTGGCTATCACTTTACTAAGCTCAGTTTTACCAGTTCCTGCTGAGCCGTATAGAAGCACATTTACTCCTTTTTGCTTTTTGCTAACGGCATTTTTTAGAAACGAGAGCAAAATTTTTACATCTTCTTTTATATGAGGATAGTTTTTTGTTGTCAAATTTGTCTTACTACACGGCTTTATCGCGCTTTCAAATATCTCGTCCATGCTTTCACATTTAACAAACAAATCACACATAAAGTTATTGTTTATGACATCGATTTTATATTTTAGGTTATGCACATTATTTTCTAGCTTTACAATCGAAGTCTTGGCAAAGATTCCATCTTTTCTAAAGGCTTTTTGAACATCGCCGAAACGTAAATTTAGTATCTTTGAGATAGCTTTTGTGGCTTGTATGTTGTTTAGATCTCCTAGTAAACTGCAAGCATTAGATATCACTTCGTAGTTGTACATGATCGCAACAAATCTCAAAATATCTCTCTCGGTACTATTTAGACCTAAATTTTCTTGAAGTAAATTTAGGTTGTGTTCAAGATCTTTTAGTCCGCATGAAATTTGACTTTTTTCAAGAATTTCAAATCTGTTTTTAAGATTTTGAATCTCTTCTTCTTTAGGCTCTTTTGACTCGATACCCAAAAACTCTAAAACATCGTCACATCCGCTTCTTAGCAATTCTCTTTCTCCTCCGAGATCAAAAATAGCACGAAGCGTCCAAAGTGTTGCAAGCTCATATATCTCGCTATCTACGTAAAAAATCTCTTTTTCCACGACAAGCTCCTTTTGCTTTTGTTTGAAGCTATTTTACTCGGCATAAAAGACATTTTTATGTCCATAATTATAAAAATTTGAGAAATTTTTGTGAGAAAAAATTTAAAAAGAGCGCCTTAACGCTCCTTAACTCACTCCTGCGTATCGCCACTATATGGTAGCTCAAGGGCTTTTATGTTTGCTACCGCATTTCCAGCGATGCCCTTTATAGAGCCGTACATACTTATGGTGTTATCTAGCACCTTTTCGATCTGTTTCTCTCTTTGCTTCCATATCTTTTGCATCGCGCGCTTTTCGCTATCTAGGTCACTTTGCATGGTCGAAAATGCCTCTACTATCGCTTCTATTTGCATTTTAAATTCATTGCTGGTTAAAAAGTGATAGAGCAAGCTCATCTTGTCGCTTTTGTTCTCTTGCGCGATCAAGACGTGGTGTATCCTTATGAGTTGCTCTCTTAAAACAGCGCTTAAGCCTTTAAATTCCTCAAACGTACAGATCCAAACACCTTCATATAGCCCCATCCTTTGCATATCACTTGGCATAGCATCAGTAACTATGACGCCGATATCAGCGCCTTTTTCTCTCATGTCAGCCTTAAATTTCTCTATCCAAGACCTTTGGAATTCTTTTGTTCTCTTGCTTTCATAATATATCGTTCCACAGTTTTGAGACTCCCTTGTATGCACGATCTGTACGCAGTCAGCGCCTCTCGCACCTTTTTTGATCTCATCAATAGTATCAAATGGAAATTTTTCCCTCAGCCACTCTTCTATCGCGAGCTCCTGCACCTCACCTTGAAGCTGCATGCTGCCTTGCTCGGCCTTTCTTTGGGCTATTTGAAGTTGCTCTTGAAGCTGTTTTAGCTGTTCCTCTTTTTGTCTAAATTTAAGCTCATTTTGCTCATCTGCAGCCTTTTGTATCTTCTCTTTTTCTTCTTTTAGCTTTTCATTTAATGCTAGCTCAGCCTTTGCGGTTATGGCAGACTCCATCTCCTCTTTTTCCCTTTGAAGCTGCAAAATTTGAGCCTTTGCAATATTTAGCTCTTTTACTTGATTTGACTTTTCTTCAAGCTGTTTTTGTAAAAGTGCGACCGACTCATTTTGCTCATCAAGTATCTCTTTTCTCAGCTCATCTTGAAGTCTTGCTCTTTCCATTTTTAGCTGTATTTGCGTAGCTTTTTTGATCTCTTCCTCAAATTTCTCTTTTTGTTCTTGCAGCTGTTGCTCTTTTGCTCTTAAACTCTCAAAATAAGCCTCCTGCTCCTTTCTTTTAGCCTCAAGTTTAGCTTCAAGCTGCTTCTTTTGGGCTAGGTATTCACCTTTATATTTTCCCTCTAACTGATGATATAAAGCATCATTTATATCTATCTCACTCCCACAGTTTGGGCACTTTATTGTTGTTTGACTTGTCATACTTCATCTCCTTTTATGATCTTTATCTTATGGTATCTTGTTTTAAATTTCATAGTATTCATCCCAGCAAAGCGCCATATCAACAGAGCCTATGCGCAGTATGTCTTTGATCTTATTGATATGTGTGTTGTTTTCAAAAGCTGCAAATAGATAGCAAAAATATGCCTTCTTATCAAAATAGACAGAGCTACCAAAATATTCATTACAGTTTTGCGTCCAACGGCTCTTTTTCTTGCTCATTTCGCCAGGGACGATAGGCTCGTTGATGATAGCTAAGAAATTATCGTCATTTTCGTCATAATCTGGATCGTCTTCGCGCAAGCGAAAGACCAAACGAAATTCCATAGCATAGTCTTCGATCAATCCACCCTCAACCCTTGCTTTTAGCCTGTTTTCAAGCATTTTTGCATCTCTTATTAGGATATCTTGGTAACTAGCTAGAGCTTTATTTATCTTCTCTATCTGCTCCCACTGATCCTTGCTGGCATCAGAGATATACTCTTCCCTCTCGCTACACTCTAGCTTCTCCAGACAAAGATCTATAGGCGTATAGTCATACCATGAGCGAAGCTTGCCCTCCATCCTGTCGATAGTCAAAATTTCATCCCAGCTAAGACTTGTGTGATCATATAAGCAGTGATAAAACCAGCAGTGCCACTCGCCAGACATCTCATGCGTGGGCCAGTTTCTAAATTCGTTTTGATTTTCCGTATAAAAGTAGTCATCTATGTGATTCATGAACTGCCCATATCGCATAAGAAGTTCGTCTTTTGAGTAAAAAGAGAGCAGTAGCTCACAAAAATGATCATATGCCTCTTTTATATCTTTTGCACAGAGGTCTATCTGCTTTGCACGTGGCACGACACGGCGCTCAAGGTCATAGAGCCTTTCGTTTATGCTATTTAGCTTTCGCCTTTGCTCATTTGTAAATTGTCCCATTTTTGTCCTTTAAATTTAAAGGATATTATAATGACAAAAACAGACAGGTTGTGTCGAAATTTATATATTTATATCTTAAATTTGCTATTTTGTTTTAGTGTTTTTATTGCGTATTTGATCCAGCCTTTGCTGCACTATTTCTTCTTTTTTTAAACACTCTTCGTCGTACTCGTCGTTGTCTGTCTGTAGTTTTTTAGCTTTTTTGTAAAATTTCCTGCATACCAAACTATACTTATCTATCTCGCTTAACCTATCTAGCAAATTTACAAACCTTTGCCTTTTCATGCCTGAGCTTAAAGCGCTTTTTATAGCTGTTTTGATCTGCTTTTTACTAAGTATATTTTGCTTGCAAAGCAAGAAATAATCATTTATCTTAAATCTTTTTATCTGTTTTACGATGATCTTTTTAGCAAGCTTTTTATCATTTAAATTTTCATAGGCGCTTCTAGCTATATAAAAATATCCCCAAGGGTCTTGACATGCTTGTAGCGCCCTTTTTAGGATAGTTTTTATTATCTTTTGTCTATTTTCGCCATCTTCAAGCTCAAAAGCTAGATTTGCCAAATGCAAATACTCTCTCACATCCTCACATTTTGATAAGATGTCGTTAAATTCACTAGAAAGCAGTTGCTTTGGCTTTACTGACGATATAAAATCGCTAACTTCCATATATGGCCTAAGCCCCCAGAATCTTTTCATGCTTGCTCCATCATTAGTTATTTTTTATGTTCTTTCCAAATTTTTCAACTCTGATGATAAAATTTAAAAATGGAAAAATTTGTTCATATCTCTCAAAATGCCTGCTCGTATCAAGCTTGTAACTCATGACAAAATTCGGCATTTGACTTTTTGCAAATTTTAGTTCATCAAACAATCTTTGCGCGTTTTCGCTTGCGCCAGGAAATTTATCATTTTGACATTTCTTGCTTTTATCATAAGTCAAATATGACGGAACGATCATAAAAGCTATCTTATAAAACACTGTATTTTTTCTCTCGTAAACCGATAAATTTTGAAATGTCAGGTGCGATATTTGCTCTATTGCTTTTAGCCAAATTATACGGTCGTCTTGGCTAAAATTATTACTATAAAAGTTATGCCAGCCGTGCTTAACCTCAAAAAGATACATTGCATTATTATCGCCGTACATCGTCGCAAGATCTATAAATCTTTGTGTTTCATCATTGCCTGTTTCTTGTCTAGCTCTTTTATTTACCCTCTTAAATGGCTGTTCCAGCCAAATAACTCCGGTAAGCTTATGAATAGCCGGTGCAAGAGCTGAAAAAGACTGTTTTTCATTGGTTAAAAACGGATAGTCGTTCCATACTTCATTTATTTTAAAATTCTCTTTTATAAAATTTTTAACCACCTCTTCCAAAAAATCTCTTGCCTCTGACTCATTGTTCTCATAAACATAGAAATTTCTTTCATAAAATTTTTCCATCACATCTCCTTAAATTTAATCTACCGCGTCAATTATACCGCTTTTGACTATCTCGATTGTCCATTTCTTATCTTTAAATATCCACAAAATATCGGCTGCCGCATCTAAAATTTCAACTTTAGTTTTGGCTTTTTCTACAGCTTTTACGGCGCACTCTTTTGCTAAATTTGGATCGATATTTTTTAGATAGCTAGCGATCTTCATATAGCTAGGATCAGGCAAGTTAAGTAGCTTCTCACAAGCCATAGCTAAAAGCTTCTTATCGCCAAGCTTTTTTAAGACATCAAGCACAAAAAACGTCTCTCTAGGATCTGGCAAGAGCTCGACGGCTTTAGACAAAAGCTCTCCTGCGTAAAATTTATCTTTAAAATCTATCATAACGCTACTTGCCATATAGGCATAATCAGCCGCGGTTTTAGCATAAATTTCACCGTCTTTATAAAGCTCCAATATCCACCTTTGCTTACCAAATTCTTCCGCCATATCATCTAAAACATCGTAAAATTTATATAACTCTTTCGTCTCTCTTAGCTCGCTTAGATATTCGTCTTTGCTTTTATGCTCTTTTGAAGCCACGACACTTTTTTGCTCTTTTTGTTTTGGTTTTATGCCGAGTGCTTTTAGCTCGCCCTTGTCTTTTATAAAAACGTGAGCATAACCTAGATAAAAGTCATGTTTATCTTTCTCTATACACTTTTTATAAAATTTATAGGCAAACTCATCAAAGCCACCTATTTGCTTTAGCTCTAGCGCCATATCGAGATAAAAATCCGCCTTAAAATCTGTCGCCATTAGTGCGTTTTGCAAGAAATTTTTGGCTTTTTGCCCGCACAAGACTTTGATCTCTATAAAATTTAGCATATTTATAAGGCAAAGCCCGTCTTTTATGTTGTTCTCCGCCATAGCTAAAAGCTCCTTGCACCACTTTTTAGCTCTTAAGCTTTTATGTATAGCTATCGCCAAAAAAGCGTAGTCCATGCCGCTTTTACAAAGGCTTTGTGCGATTTTATAAATTTTTACCGCAAGACCTCTCTTTTTGTTTTTAAAAAACACTGAGCGAGCTAAATCGTCATACTCAAAAAGATGATGATTTACCCTCAGGCAAAGAGCTCTGTGTGGTTTTGTAAAAGCCAGTCAAGCTCATCTTGGCTTAAGTTTTTAGCTAAATTTTCCAGCATCACATTTTCGTCTATAATATAATCCGCATAATAAATCCTACAACATCTGCAACATTTGTGAATGCGCTCGTAGCGTCCTGATAAATTCATAACCTCTCCTTTATCTAAAATTTAATCGTCGCAACTTGTTCGGCGATCTCTTTATCCGTAAAACTTCCGTTTGTATCAAGTGAATAATCTTCGCCTAGAAAATAGAGCTTAAAACCAGTTATAGCTCCAAAAATAGGCAAAGTTTTCGTTTTTTGATAGTAGTTTTTAGTGATATTTGAGATAACTTTTAGCTGCTCATCTAATGCTTTAAAACAAAGCTCATCTAAAAATGGCGTTAGGCTGATATATCTTAAATGCTGCGCCATAGCAAGGGCAAATATAGGCTCACTCTTGCGCCTAAAATCCGTATCTACATAGATATATGAGCCTCTAAATTTTACTCGCTCGTTGTAGAGTTTTTGCACCTCGCCAAGCTCTGCGTCTATGTTAAGAGCAAAGTGCTTGCTAAGGGCTAGGATGAGCGTTTCTGAGCTATGTGCCCAGTCAAAGTGCCCCTTTGTGATAAACTCATCAAGGCTCTTTGCTGCCTCTAAATTTGCAAGTGCTCTTGTGAAATTTTGCTCTCTAACGTAGCCAAGTGCTTTTGAGAGAGCCTTTTTGTCGCTGTTTTGTGTGAGAATTTTAAGTTGCTCGTAGATCATTGATTATCCTTTTTTGATTTTTATCGCCGATACATTTTTTGCGATATGTGAAATTATAGCGACTAGAATGGACAAAAAATGTCTAGAAATTTATTAGTACAATTTCACAAAAACTATCAAATTTAGGAGTAAATATGCAGCCAACCATCCTACTCTCCGCGCTTTTAGCAAAGCACCACACAAAAACAGCCAAAAGCTTGTGCCAGATATTTGACAGACACGGAGTCAAATACGAGTTTTTAGAGACTAAAGACATTTGGATGAGGGACTTTATGCCGATTTTGCTTGATGATGGACGCCTCATCTCTTACGACTACGATCCAGACTATCTAAAAGATGAAAAATATAGCCACCTAAAAACAAAGATCCAGCCATTAAAAGAGCATATAAATTTAGCCATTGATGGCGGAAATTTCGTAAGGTTTGGAGGTAGAGCCATCATGACTGATAAAATTTTTAGAGAAAATCCGTCAAAAACAAAAGCTGAGATCGTGGAAACTATAAAGCAAAAATGCGCGCTAAGTGAGCTCATCATCATACCAAGACAGCCATACGATATGTTAGGGCACAGCGACGCCATGGTGAGGTGGATAGATGAAAATAGTGTGCTAGTAAATGACTTTTCAAACGAGAGCAAAAGTTTTAACGATAGGCTCATAAAAACGCTTAAAAAGAGCGGCTTGGATATGAAATTTATGAAGTATCGCGAGGGATTTTTCACTAAAAAGAGAGACTGGGGCGCTTACTTAAATTTTATTAAAATTAAGGATATTTTAATAGTTCCAATATACGGCATAGATGATGACGATGTTGCGCTGCAACAGATCAAGAAATTTTATAGTGATTATAAAGTAGAGACGATAAATTTAAGCGAAATCATAGAGCTTGGCGGAGCTCTACACTGCATAACGGCGGAGAAATTTGGGCGGTAGAGCTACCCGCCATTTATAAAGCTATTTTTTATTTTTGCTCCAATATTCAAAATCTTCTGGAAATTCTACTTTTTTGTTTAGATAGTTATTCCAAAATTTGTTTATACCTCTGGCAATAGGTTCAAAACTCTCAGCCGATAAAAAATCGCTTTTTGCATTATTGCAAATATAACAAGCCAAACGACAATTCTCTTTTGAATATTTATTTTCACTTTTTGGCGCTGTTATCACTCGTTCAACTTCTAAAAATTTTCCTCTTTGCCTAGCTTTTTTATATTGCGTATTTTCGCTTTTAAAGTATTCTTTTAAATCAGCTTCTTTAACTCCACAATAGCAACATTTTTTCTCTTGACTGTTGTACCAATTTAAGAATTCATCTCTTCCACCAAACCCTTCTATTCTATCCGCAGTAGCTAGACTATTTATTCTTCTATCGTTATCGGCATAATCATCGATATTTAAATCAATCATATCTTTTTGTATTACTTTTACAATATCTCCATTTTTACAAATTTCAAATTTATCATTAAAAAGCACCTCTATATCAGCATCAAAATTTTTTATCTCAAGCTCAAGCCTATAAAATTTATCATCATCAATGCATCCAATAATTACATTGACATTATTTTTAACTTTTTCCAATATTTCTTTTTTTAATAATAGCCTATATTTTTTATCAGCTCTTTTTAAAATACTTTTTACAATGACTTTCTCGCTATCTTTTTCAGCGTAAAACCAGTCATCAGGATTAGATATAAAATTCTCAAATCTCTTGTCTGTTAAGATATATGCTCTTGTTCTAAGCATTAATTTCTCTATCATATCTTACTCTCCTATAAGATTTTCACTATTTTACCAAAATAGAGCGGACATAAAAGTGTCTGATCGACTCACTACAATTACCCAAATTTCTTTAAAGGATCAAAATGCAAGAGAAGATAGATAAGATCAAAAAGATCATCGCAGAGGCTGATGCGGTCATCATCACAGCAGGTGCTGGCATGGGCGTGGATAGTGGATTGCCTGATTTTAGGGGAGATCTAGGATTTTGGAGGGCGTATCCACTTTTAAGAGATAAAAATTTAAGCTTTGAAGATATGGCAAATCCGCAGTGGTTTTTAGATGATCCAAAGCTAGCATGGGCATTTTACGGGCACAGACTAAATTTATACAAAAACACAGAGCCTCACGAGGGATTTGGACTGCTTTTAAATCTTGTAAAAAGTAAAAACGAAAACTACTTTGTCTATACCTCAAACGTCGATGGACACTTTGCTAAGGCTGGCTTTAGCGAGGAGAAAATTTACGAGTGCCACGGCTCGATCCACTACTCTCAGTGCATCCACAAGCGTGATGGTACTATATGGCAGACTTGTAGCGATATCAAAGTAGATGAAGAGAAATTTGTCGCTTTAGATATGCCAGTTTGCCCAGAGTGTGGCTGTGTAAGCCGCCCAAATATCGTGATGTTTTACGACTGGATGGTAAATACAAGGCGCATAAACGAGCAGTATAAAAGATATGAAGCGTGGCTAGAGCAAAACAAAGATAGCCGCTTTGTGATCATAGAGCTAGGCGCTGGGCTTGCGGTGCCAACAATTAGAAATTTTGGTGAGAAATTTGTTAAACGCTCAAAAAAAGCAACGCTTATCCGCATAAACCCACGAGATAACTATATATCGCAATACATCGGCATAAGTCTAAAATGTGGCGCACTAGATGGCCTTAGGCAGATATTATGCTAGAAAAGACACCCTCTAGTCCTAATTTGGATATAATCGCCAAACTAGGAGGCCAAATGAAACCTATCATAACCAAACAAGAAAACAGCAAATTTGAACGTATAAATACGATAGCCCTAAAGCTAAGAGAGAGACCGCACACGATAAAAGAGCTAACAGCTATGCTTGGAGTGACCTCAAAGACCATCCAGCGCGACCTTTACGACACGCTAAGAGAGTATGGCGCCGTCAAAAAGGGGCACTACTGGAGCCTAAACGACGAGGACGCGAGCGACGGACTAGACGGCGATGATAGAGTGGTGCTAAACATCCTTGATAACGTGGCAAAAAACATGGGCTCAAATTTTTACAGCAAGGCTCACGTGCTTTTAGAGCAAATTTCTCAGCAGCTAAACCACCCGATACTTACAAATATAAACAACGAAAAGCTAAGCGAGGAGGATCTTGTAAATTTTCAAGCGCTTGAGGATGCTATAAGAGAAAAAGCGGAGATAACATGCACATATAATGGCTTTGAGTTTCTTGTAAAGCCTCTAAAGCTGGCACTTTTTGAGGGATTTTGGTATCTGTTATTACTTGATAGCAAAAAGGGCGATAAATTTAAGAAATTTCACCTAAAAAGCATAAAAGATATAAAGCATAGTGGGGAGAAATTTGAACTAAGTAGCGAGCTAGATGAGCGTGTAAAGGCGATGAACTCGGCATGGGCAAATTTAGAAGCGCCAAAAACAGCAAGGCTACTGCTAGCGCCAGAAGTGGCAAAATACTTCGAGCGAAAACCACACGCAAAACAGCGCATAACCGGGCAAGATAGCGACGGCTCGGTCGAGATCGAGATAGAATTTACACACATAATGGAGATAAAACCGCTCATATACTACTACCTGCCATTTATCAAGGTGCTTGAGCCAAAAGAGCTGGCCGACGAGGTCAAAAAAGATGTGAGCGAGTATCTAAAAGAAATAAATTTCTGACAAAGAGACGCTATGAGCAGCAAAGATAAAGAGATTATAGAGCTTATTAGATACTACAAAAAGAGCTGGTCGCTACTGCAAAAATTTGATGATGGCTCGCTTGGTCTTTGCAAAAGCGATCAAGGCGAAAATTTTATCCTTGGATATAGTGAAGCGCTAATGGCAGTAGATGAACTAAAAAGAGAGCTAGCAAAAAAGGGCGAGGCGTCAAATATCTTTGGCGTTCAAAAGGCAAGCGAATTTGAAGGGATAATAAAAAATATATATCAGACCTTTGGCGGACGTGATCTTTTAGCAAGCCCGCAAGAAAAAGCGGCAAATTTGATCTACTACATCATCAAAGACCACCCATTTAGCGACGGCAACAAACGTATCGGATCATTTATATTTATCTTGTTTTTATCAAATTGCAAACTGCTTTTTAAAAGTAACGGCGAGCGCAGGATGAGCGATAATGCCCTTGTTGCACTTGCATTGTTCGTTGCTCAAAGCGAGCCAAAACAAAAAGATATGGTGGTAAATTTGATCACAAATTTACTTGTGGATTAAAGGCTGATAGATACAAATGAGCGGCTTAAAACTTTTTCACGCTAGCGATCTGCACTTTAATGCTGGCTATTTTGACTATATTTTGGCCTTTCAAGACAAATTTGACATTTTTTGTTTTAGCGGTGATTTTTTATACAAAGAGAGCGCACAAGAAAAAGAGCAAACTACTTTGTGGCTAAAAAGCTTTAAAAAGCCGGTATTTGTATGTTCTGGCAACCACGATATGCCACCATCTTGGCTAAATTCTATAAGTGGCATATACTCTGATGGCGCTATAAAGACTATAAACGGCGTTAAATTTGGCTGCGTGCCTTACTTGTGTGATGATCTGCTTGAATTTGCAGAGTGTGATATCTTGCTGACTCACGTTCCGCCAGCAAAGACAAAAACAAGCATCAGCAAAAATGACAAAGATCACGGAGATATAGAGCTTGCAAGGCTTATAAAAAATAATCTTTTAAAGCCAAAGATCATCCTTTGTGGGCATATCCACGAGCCAAAATCTCGCACGGACGTTTTAAACGGAGTTAAAATTTATAACTCTGCAAGTAGCGGTGCAAAAGAGCCATTTTATCAAGCGATAGAGCTATAGCTCTCTATCATTTTAGCCACCTCTTGATGCTCGTATGGCGTCATTTCTGTATCTAAAATTTGTGAGCATATCTCTTTTATAAATTCGCTCTCACCGCCGAAGTCGTTTTTTAGATTTTGCAGTATAAATTTAGCTTCAATAACGACATCATGTGGGTTGCTTAATGCCTTGACGGCTTGCCTGTAAAAATCTTTTGACATCTCAGTGTTGCTATATTTAGTAAAATTTGCGTTATTTACGTAGTCATAGCTTGACTTGGCCTGCGCCAAAAAAGAAAACTCATCATACTCTTGCCAAATTTCTTGCTCGCTCATTTTTGCTCCTATATTTTTATTATAAATAAAAATATGGACAAAATTTGTCTATAAATATCTATATAACAGCCTTTGCCATAGTTTAGAAATAGATAAAGTTAAGATCGGTCAACCAATCACCAACTCTTTAAATTCACATTAGCGATTGAGGTGACCCATCTATCCAAAAATAACTGTTTGACCTATACTATACTAATATACTAACTTAATGATTTTATCAGCCAATGACTCTAGCTTATCTTTCATATTTACGAACTCTTCAGCTAATTCAGCTTCGGTATACTTGTTTATAATTATCTCTCTCAAAAACTGAGCTTTGTTAAGCATTTTATATCTAGCAAATCTTTCGCCTACTTTCCACTCATTGGATAGAGATTCAACTTGTATGTTATCCACATATTCTTTTTTTATTCTCTTTGTATCATAAGCAAGTCCAATGTATGGATTTAAAAAGTTTCTATTGTCAAATTCTAGAGCAAAAGTTAGCACACGGCCATTACCCCAACTATGTTTATAAAAAAATATAGGCGCAAAACACTTACTAGCATCAGCCTCTTTTGTTTCTACACACCACTCTTGTGACAATCTTTTTTCGAGCTCAGTTTTTACATTTGACATAAATTTATTAAGCCTATTTGCATTGGCCATGTCAAAGTATCTATTTCTTATTTCATCGACTAGATCATAGTTTTCTAGTATTATCTTACTTATTTCCTCGGTATCCATCTCTACTCCTTTATAGTTTCCATAAATTTTTTCAATTACGTTTTTGTATTGCGATATCACGGCAACTAAATTTGCCAAATTTCCAGCCTCGTCAAGACACGAGCCAAGCCACTTCATTATTTCTTTCTTATATGAAATCGCCTTGAATTTAGCTACTTCATCGCCGTTTTTGTCTAAAATTTTTCCGTCTTCGATTTTTAGCCCACTTAAACTATAATCGCTAGGCTCGTGCCCTTTCTTAGACAAAAACAGCACGTAAATATCAGCCTCACCGTTATTTTCTTTTTGGATGGTTTCTATATATCTTTTTATCTGAGCCTCTTGATCACCGGCATTTATTTTATTTTCTAAAATAATATGCTTCGCGCCGTCAGTTATATAGATATCTATGTTTTCGTATTCTTTATAGACTTTTGCGATTTGCGGATCTAGTCCAAAATTCTCTAGCCCACACGCCTTTATAAAAAGTTCCAAAAATAACTCTTTTTGGTAGTGCAATGAATTTGGATCAAGCAATGAGTAGATAAATCGTGAGTGCAAACGCACTTCGTCGTTTATATCCAGAAGTGATAAAAACAAGTTATAGTCGTTATTGCCGCGTAGTTTTTTGATCTCTAGCTTGTCGTTTAGGACTTTGATTTGTTTTAACATAGATTCAAATTTTTCTATATCCATACTTTCTCCTTTAAATTTTTAAAGCATTATAACCAGCAAAGCGGACGCTTTTTTGTCTATTTTGCCACTTCGCGCAGTTTTTCTAAAACCTTAACCATCGCTAGAGTATCTAGCTTGCAGTATGCTAAAAGTGCCTTTTTATAGGCCTCACGCTCCTTGACTGGCATATACGCCATAGCCTCATAGGCCTGCATCGCTTCGCCGCCATGGTGTATCAAATTTAGATCCTTATACGCTGACTCAAACTCGGGCACTAGCGCTGGTAAGACGTACTTTATAGAGTAGCTGCCTTGCATCTTTGGGTGGTAGTAGCTTTTGCTAGCAAATGGCGCCATCAGGTCTTTTATATTGTCATGGATGGCAATAAGCTCATTTGAAATTTGCGGATAAATTTCAGCAAGACGTCTTATCACCTTTTTTTCAAAGCTCATATTATAGGCTAGCACGCAAGCATCTTGTGGGATAAATTTGATCAAATTTAGCGCTAGCTCATATCTAGGATCAGCCCCGACCTCAGCCAAAAACTCAAAATGCTCTAAATTTCCCTTGCTATCATCTTTGTGGATAGAAAACTGAAAAGGTATCTGCTCATACGGACTAAGGTCTATAAACTGCGGCACTGCTTGCTGAAATGTCTCAAAGTCAAGGTGGTAGAGTGGATAGCTAAGTGTCTCTAGAAATTCTTTGATAGCCTCTTTGTCTATGACCTGCTCCCCAGAGAGCTCAGAGCGTATTTGGATTTGCTGAGAGACATTAAATTTATCCAGCTCTTTGATATCTTCAAATTTAACTACGCCGCTTTTATAAAGCTCAAATTTCTTTTTATTTCTTAAGCTGCTAATATCAAAAATACTATACTCTGGTATGCCTCGTTGCTCGCGCCAGCAGTACTCCCAAGCGTCGCAAGTATAAGGATCTGAACACTGAGGACCGATATCAACCTCTGGCTCAGTGTCTTTGCTAAGAATTTCATCAAATTTACTTAAAATTTGAGGGATATCTGCTTGTTTTTGCTTTACTTGCTCGGTCACGTCTTCGGTATGAAAAAACTTATCAAGCTCGAGCTTCTCGCCTCTTACGTAGCTGCTATCTATGTGGATGACATTTACGGCACTCACCTTGTAGCCAAGCGAGCTAATGACGTAGTACTGGATGCTTGCATCATCGATATAGACCTCTTTTACTGAGGTGCTACTTTTTACCTCATTAATGATAAGCCCGTCCTTGCCGATGCGAAGGATATCAACCATAACAAGGATACCATCAAAGCAAAAAGTGGCCTCGTAGATCACCTTTGTGCTGTGCCCCATAAGCTCTTTTGTCCTTGCTATCTGCGAGCCAAAGTCGCCAGTATACTCTATCCTCTCGCCGCCGCTAAATAGCTCACAGGCTAGCTCGCCTACTGATGTGCCAGTGTCAAACACAGCCTGTGCGCCATCATCTGGAGCTTGCAAAACCTCTGGCCTTTTCTTTTTAAGCCACAAGCTCTTTTCGCATTGAAGACCGCGGATGTATAGGGATTTAGAAAGTGCCATTGGTTATGCCTTGAAAATTTATTTTTATATATCGTCAAAAAGATCTTTATTTTAATGTCCTTTTGTGAGATCATAGCAGCATAATAGGAATAAATTTTGTCCATTTTTTACTTTAAAATTCATCTCAAAAAGGAGTGGCGATGAAAAAGATCAGACAGATAAAAGAGTTATTTGAGGCCGGTAAAGAGAAACAAGCAAAGGATATGCTAGGTTACTTGCTAAATGACTCGACAAATCAATGCTTTGTATGCACAAGATAAATATACCGCACGATGTGTGGTAGACCTGAAAACGACATAGCTGGCGCAGCTGCTATATTTAAGCTCATTAAAAAGAGCAAAAGTGCCGAGTTATTTGGGCGAGTGTATGAACTAGAGGATGATCTTTTTTCACATATAGGCTTTCACAAATGGGCTCGCGAAGGTTTCAAAAACCTACAAAAACTGGTAACTCCCTAAATTCTAAAGGATCTAGTTAAAGAGATAAATTTTTATCAATGAGAAAAAGGTGAGGTGTGAAAAGTAATGCTTTAATATTAAGGAAATTAAATTTCAAAAAGAACCCAATAGCACTATTAGTAAGGTTGCTTTCTTCCATAAAAATGTATATAGTCATTTGCAATAAAATGTGCTTTTACTTAAAAAATAATCTTATATGTATTTTATTACACATATTTTTGTGATATAATTGTATTGTATTACATAATTTAGGAATAAGTCATGTTAGATCAACTTTTTTTAAAGAGCAATGACCTTATAAGGTTAAACAACCATAAATTTAAAAGATACTTTATAGACTCCAAGGATTTATCTCATAGACTTATCGTTATCCTTGGGCAAAGAGGAATAGGTAAAACAACTACACTAGCTCAGCTAGCTAGTAAAAACAAAGATAGTCTTTACCTAAGCCTAGATGACATAGAGATATCAAATGATATAACCTCGATCATAAGAGAGTTTGTGCTAAACGGCGGTAAATATCTATACCTAGACGAGATTCATAAAAGTAAAGATATATCGGCCGTATTAAAATTTGCCTATGATAACTTTAAAGAGTTAAACATAGTAGCCACAGGCTCATCTGCTCTTGAAGTGCTAAAAAGCTCTCATGATCTAAGCAGAAGAGCGATAGTATATAAGATGAGTGGAATGAGTTTTAGGGAGTATATAGGGCTAAGTTATGGTATAAATTTAGAAGCAGTTGAGCTTGAAAATTTACTTGCAAACCATCAGGAAATAGCTGTTAATATCAATAATGTCTTAAAGCAAAAAGATCTAGCAGTTATTAAACTTTTTAGAGAGTATCTAAAGGTGGGTTACTACCCATACTATAATGATATGCCAAATGATACTGCCTTTTATCAGACTCTAAGGCAAAGCATAGAAGCTACGATAGATAGCGATCTTTTAAGCATATATCCAAATTTAAACGGCAACACAGCAAGAAAACTAAAGATCTTAACTCATGCCATAAGCACAAACGTCCCATATCAACCAAACTACTCAAGCCTAAAATCGCTTGTTGATATAAGGGATGATAGGACGCTAAAAGAGTATCTTGCTATGCTTGATAGTGCTGGGCTAATAAGGCTTTTAATGAAAAACGAGCTAGCTATAAAAAATATGGATAAGGCAGATAAGATTTACCTTGAAAATACAAATTTAATGTATATAAACAGCCCTGATATAGGAAATGTGAGAGAGACGTTTTTTGCCAATCAGCTTGGAAATATCACTGAAATTTACTCAGGCAAAAATGGTGACTTTATGGTTGGTAATAAATTTATCTTTGAAATAGGTGGAGCCAAAAAGAGCTTTGAGCAGATAAAGGATATGCCAAATTCATATATAGCAGCAGATGATATTGAAGTAGGGGTTGGAAATAAAATTCCACTTTGGCTGTTTGGGTTTTTGTATTAGGATTTATATATGAGTAAGATAAACCAAATAGAACAAGAGTTATCTCAGATAGATGCTTCAAAATTTCATAAATTGATAAACACATATTTATCCAAGAAGTTTTCTTTTATGATTCATTCAAGTGGTACAAAAATAGGCGAAGATAAACCTATTTCAGGGACCCCAGATAGTTTTGTAGCTCTAGAAGATGGGAATTATATCTTTGTGGAATGTACAACACAAAAATCAGATATAGTGTCTAAATTTTTAAAAGATTTGGGAAAATGTTTTAATGAAGCAAAAACCGGTATTAGTATCTCTAAAATAAAGAAAATTATTCTAGCGTGTAATTGCGATATTAAGCCTAGTGAATTAGAAATTTTACAAAAGTATTGTAATTCAAAAGATAAATTATTTTTTATAGGAATTTCAAGTCTAGCAAATGACTTGTATGCAAACTATTCTAAAATAGCATATGATTTTCTTGGCGTCAGCATAGATACTATGCAAATATTAGACGAGAGCGATTTTGTTGTGGAGTATGAAAGCGGTGGCTATGCTACACCACTAAATACGGTGCTGTGTTGTAGAGATAAAGAAGTGGCTGATATAGAATTTGCTTTAAAGGATAGCCAAATAACATTTATAACAGGAAAGGCTGGAGTTGGAAAAACAAGATTAACAATAGAGGTTGCACCTAAATTTGCCAAGGAAAATGGGTATAAATTTAAGGCCATTTTTAATAGAGGTGTCAATATTTACGATGATTTGATGGCGTATTTTAAAGTCGAAGATGAGAAATTCTTAATTTTTATTGATGATGTCAACAGAATTCATCAAGCACTTGGATATTTGCTTAACTCTTTTAACAAAAAAATTACAAATTCTCAAATTAAGATAGTTGCTACAGTTAGAGACTATGCTAAGGATATTATAGAAAAAGTTCCAAGCAATATTAGTTGCTCAGTTATTGAAATACAATCTATGGACAATATCTCAGTAAGTGAAATCATTTCTAAAAATTTTAAAAATATAGATCCTATACATAACGAAAAAATTTTAGAGATTTCACAAAATAATCCAAGAATGGCTTTTATGGCTTGTAAAATAGCTCAAAATGGATCTTTTGATGCTGTAAATAATACGTATGATTTATACAAAGAGTATTTTAAAAGTGCCGACAATGATATAAATATTTTTGGTGATATTGAGATTGGAAAAATAGTTGCGATAGTAGCATTTTTTAGAGTGATTGACAGGCAAAGCGATAAACAAGTGGAAGTTATAAAACAAGCCTTTGGGGTTGATATTGTTGCTATTTGGGATAAAATAGAAAAGCTTCATAGATATGAGATATTTGATATGTATGAAAATAGTGTCACTAAAGTATCAGATCAGATACTAGCATCCTATCTTTTTTATAAGACCGTATTTGTGGATAAAAGCCTAAAAATAAGTAGTTTTATAATAAATTTTTTCCAAAACCATTCAGGCAAAATAAGAGATGTTTTAAATCAAATAGTGCCGGTTTTTGATATCAATTTAATCTTAAAAGAGCTAAAAGATCCTGTAGATAGGTTATGGATAAAATACTCAGATAAATCGTTGTTGTCGGGGCATGATAATAATCCAATAATAGAGTTTGTAGAAATTTTTTGGCATCTAAAAGAATCAGAAATACTAGAAAAGCTACATGAAGAGATACAAGACTTAGAACAAGAGCATATAGATGTAAATAGTATTGATGTTTTTAAAGATAACGATAATAGATCAGATTTAGTACTAAATATACTTTCTTTACTATCTAGACGTAATGATGAAAGCAACCTAAAGATCACAATAGAGTTAATAGTGGTCTATCTAAATAAAAAGCCAAATAAAATACATGAAGTTATTTATACTTTGGTAAAAGATTTTGGATATGAGCTTAATAGCTATAGATATGGATACAAAAAAGAAAAGATAGTTATGGATAGGCTTTGGGAACTATCAAAAAATAGCGATACTTTGCTCTTAAAAAGACTATTTATTAGGATTGCCAGTGAGATGTTAGGCACTGACTTTCAAGATGCTAGATATCATGGTAGAACATTAAACTTATATAACCATACTCTTGTTCCAACACAAGCTTTGATTAATTTTAGAAAAACTATATTTGAAAGGCTTGATGAGATTTTTAAAAATAATTGTTTTTTGGCTGACTTGGAAAAATTTATAAATACATACTATCGAAAACCTAATATTTCAAATAGCATAGAAATAATAGAGCAAGATAAAAAATATATAGTAGATTTAGTTGTAAAATACTTTAACCCAAAAATTTATAAACATTGTAGAATAGTAAGAAAATTTTTATCTTTTTTGGATAAAAATAACATTACATATGATAAAAGTATACAAACTCTATTTAAGCATAGTTGTTTTGATACAGATGATTTGTTGTGCGCAAGTCCTTATAAAAATTTTAAAGGCAACAATGTTGAACAAAACAAGGCATATATAAAAAATGAACTAGAAAAAATTTCGAATAATAATAAAACAAAAGACAGGTGGCTAAAGCTACTTAATATATGTGTAGAAATTTATAATGTGATTGATGATAGCGATACATATAGTTTTAAAAACAACTTTAGTATGTTGCTTGAAATTTTATCAAGTGATGACTCAGGGCTATTTATAGAGGTTTTAGGCGAGTATTTTAAGCTAGGCGATCCATTTTTATTATATTTAGATCGTCGTGTTCTTATAAAGATTTTGGGCAAAAATGGTGCTTTTGAGTTTATAGAAAAACAGAATTTTAAAGCAAAAGACTTTTGGAGATTTGGGATATTTGCAGCCATAGACGAAAACGATATCACTCAAACAGATGCCAAGAATTTGCTTGATTTGTATAAAAGTGCCGATATTACAAATATTCCACGATATTTTAACCATTTACAAAAGTATGAAAATATCAAAAAAGACATTACGCTAAAAATATTAAAAGTACTTTGCAATAGGGCTATCAGCAATAACAAATTTTTAATAACTATTGAGATGTTTTTCTACCAGTCTACCAGCATGTTAGATAAATATATCAAAACAGATAAAAAACTGATAGAAACAGCATATTTTATGAGACTAAAAGATAATATAAATTTTGATCATGATGCCAACATCTTAAATAAATTTCTAAACTATGATTCTGATTTCATACACAGATATATAATTAATATATTAAACGCTCTTGGCAATGGTGTTTCTAGCGCTGATATGCATACAGATTTTTCCATCCTATTTAATAGAAAAGACCATGAAGAAATATTTTTAAAAATTATAGAAACTATACATAAAATCCCTGATAAGAAATTCGTTTTTGGAAAAGGGGAATTTCTGAAATCATTTTTTATGGGATTTCATTCGCCATTATTAGATGCGCAAAAAACAATAAATGTTATAGAACAATTTATAGATAAATATTTTACGGATAAAGAAAGGATGGTGTTTATATCTAGACTTATCTGCGAGTTTAATAGCGATGAATCTGAAAATGCCGAGATTGATACCAGAGCACATCTATACGCCTATACGGTTTCAAAAAATAGTGATTACGAGTTATTTAAAAGCCTAAAATTTGAGAAAAATTTAAGAACATCCCATGGAAGCTGGGTGCCCGTAATACAAAGAGATATTGATTTTTATGAAAAACTAATGTCTGTGATGAATACGGCAAACTTATTAAAACACAGGACTTTTATTAATGAGATGATTGATGATTTAAAACGTCGTATTGATAGAGAAAAGAAATCCGATTTTATGGAAGATGAGCGATTTGATAGATATTAAATGTTAGTTTAATAATACATAATTATAAAATAAATTGATATAAATCTTTACAAATAAAGCTTCAAATCATGCCGTGCACTTACTAATTTAAATAGTAAGCATAAACAAGGCGACTTTATTGTGGATGATAAATTTACTTTTGAAATAGGCGGATCTAAAAAGAGATTCGAACAGAAAAAGATATGCCAAACTCCTATATGACTGCCGATGATATAGAAGTCGGAGTTGGAAATAAAACCCAACTATGGTTGTTTGGGCTTTTATATTAATACATACCTGATCAGATTAATTTTATTTATTTGTGCATATTAGTATTATGTTCCTAAATATTTAAGGATTAGAGACTAAAGACTAGTATGATTGACAAGAAAAGAAGAAATATATTGCCGCAAGGCTAGCAATCAAAAAGATATAGACTTTTAGCTGATACGTTTAGTTTTATAAGAGACTTTCATACCTCGCTGATGTTTGTTTTGCCTACCTCTCCAAACCATCATATCCTAACTTTACATTTTGCTCTATAGTTTTTATCTCACTTGATTGTTGTTTTGATTGCTCCACCTCAAAGTTCTTATCAAGTCCTTGACCATATAGCTCTTGCTTTGTTATTTTTATTGAGCCAAACGATATATGATCATTTGCTAGAGATATCTTATCTGTTTTATAACGCTCCTTTAGTTCATTAAAACCTTGCATATCTTGCCAATCTTTCATATAGGTTTTTATATTATAAATTAAGCATTTATAGTTAATTCTAACTATGTTTGGCAGGTATTTTTTAAAGCTTTCAGTTCTATTTATAAAAGCTAAGTAGTATCTATCTATATCTAAATGGCCATCGATAGCTTTTACGAAGCCTTCATATTCATTTTGTGTAATACCTAACTTTTTAATGAGATCATCATTTAAAAACCCAGTTTTTATCTTTCTAGCTGCTTCATCAAATTTATCTCTAATGTAGATATATGGAGTATAGTGTCTATTTTGGCTAAAAGAATAGGCTGTGTTTTCTTCTGGTAGGTATAGGTATCTGCCGCTCTTGCTAGAAAGTATTTGATGATTTTTATATTTTTTAAACACAGTGCTCTCGTCAAAGTATTCTATTAACTCTTTTATTGGAATCTTTGATGAAATAGCTTGGTAGCTTACTCTTTTAATATGCAAGTTGCTATCTTTTGGTTCATGGCTAAGCTCATATCTTCTTAGTTTTTGTAAATTTTCCTCTATGGCTTTAACATCCATATTGTTCAAATCTGTTTTTAAGCCAGCATCTTCAATAGCTCTTGTATTATCCAAAGTTTTTCCTCTAATGCTTACAAGTTCAGATCCTGGTACCGGAGTGTAGTGAAATTTACTAGGATATAGGCTTGAGTTATTTACTACCTTATATAACCCAAGCTCTCTTGTTATCTCTTTTATGTATTCATTATATTCATTTAGGCTTGGAGCCTTTGTTGTGGGTATGATGAGTTTAAATTTCTCTACTTTTGCATCTGGTGCTTGATAGGTGGTTGGGTATATGAAGCCTTTTATTCCTTTACTTTGTAGTAAATTTTGAGCATCATTTGCAGTAAATTTAGAGTTATCTATATCATATATAAGCGTAGGAGTTATGCAATCAATACCGCTAGCCTCTTCACTTTTATCTTTAAAACCTGCCACTGATATAGCTGAATAGTTTTTAAGTATTGATTTTAGATTGTATGGCTCTATTTGTATCGTTTCCCAGCTATTTAACACTTGAGTTTTTGGGTCCTTATTTGGCGCGCTAAAGTCACTACTTACACTTAATGTTATTTTTGGCTCATTTTTATTAGCTTGAAGCTCTATAAGCATTTGCTCTAGTTCATTAACTACGTGAAATAATGCTCCTTTTCTGCCATTATAGACTATCTTGCACATTAGATCAGTTAGATTATAAGTTCCTTTAAACCCATCCACTCTTACTTTATATTTGTCATTTACCATTTCAGGTTTTGCGGTGATGTTAAATTTTGCATTGATCATAGGCAAAAATTCTCTTATATCCACTGCATTAAGTCTCTTTGCCCTATCATAGTAGTCTTTTTTAAAACTCTCGTCTTCTTCTATCATTCTTAATAGATAATCAGCTGTAGAATTTTTAGCATCAGCTAGTAGCTCTTCAACACTTATGTTTTGTTCCTTTGTATTAGCTTTTGGCTCGATCACAACATCCGTTTCTATCTTCATCTGTGTATCTTTTTCTTTGCCTTTCTTAACCTTTTGTGCTGCACTTTTAAAGCTTTCATATTGCTTTTCTAGTTGATCTTCATCCATACCTAAAGGCTCTATATTATTTAGACCATACTTGTTAGATAAGATGTCATTAACCACTCTTTTAAATTTCTCTGCTGATTTAGCCATGATAGCTTTTGTTTGTTGCTTGGATGCACCTTTTGTATATATGGCTCCACCAGTTTTGACACTATGAGTAAATTTCATATTTTCAAAAGAGACTATTATATGGATGTGAGGCTCTCTTTTTAGCGGTTCGCCATTTTTATGTTTCTTGTTTAATGTTCTATTTTCTAGTGCCCCTTCTGGACGAGGAATATATGGCTCTTCTTTTATTATAGGCAGATGAGCTTCAGCATAAAAAAGTAGCTCATCTATGTCGTGATTTGGGAAAGTTAGCCTTAAAAAGTCCATTATAAACTCATCTATATTGCCACTTTCATATAGCCTGCTCCACTCCTCTGAAGTAAATGACAAGGATATATGATAGTAGTTATATTTCTTATTCTTTTTCTTGCTCTGGTGCCTTTCAGACATCTCGATAAGATCTAAATTTCCAGCCAGTGGCAATCTATCATCTTTTTCATCTCTAGTTAGCTTTGAATCTCTTTTCTTACCAGTTTTTAAATAATCAGCTACGCCTTTTTCTCCCTTTGAGATCTTAACTATCATAGTTACTCCTTATTAAGCTTAAAATTTCAGTTAGGACTGATTGAACTTTGTACAACTCTTCTTGTGTTTGCAGTATCGTTTTTAAATCTATATTGCCACTAGTCTTATAAGCTATATTTAGTCTCTTTGCTATTTGATTGATGTTGCTAAAAGGTCTAGCAAAATATGTAATGATTGTTGGATATAGCTCTTTCTTTTTTATGGATTCAGAATTTACAGTGCCATTATCAATAAGATAGGAAATAATTTCTGATCTTGACATATCTAACTCTAGAGCTATTTTAGATAGCTTATCGTATTGCTGAGAAGTGATCCTTGTGGAGAGTACCTTATCCTTGATATTTTTTGGCATATGATATCCTTTCATAAAATACGTTAAATATGTTAGCAGATGAAGCGCTTTTAACGCTTCTTATATCTCGCATTGTAGCCCTCGGCAGAGCAAGATTATACAAGGTATGAAAACGAAGTGTCATACATTGTATGTGTCTTGCTATTAGAAAATTTTGCTTACTACCAAACATTGCTGTCACCATTTTTGTTTAGCCATTTAGTAAAATCTTCACTAGCTTTTTGACTATCTTGGTTGTAGATATGGATGATAAAGCCTTTAAGGTTAGACATATCATAAAGTGCCTTATCTAGACTGCTTTGTAGTGCAGATCTGGCTTCATTTGTCTTATGGCTATCATAAAACATGTAGCCAAAAAAGAAGAGTGCTTCTATAAATACAAAGGCAATTAATGCAGATACTATCTTCTTCATCAAAGAGCTAAAAGATGAGTTGATCTTCGATATAGTTTTGTCTGCACCTTTTAGAGTATTTTTAAAGTTGTTTTGAATCTCTTCTGTCGCGTTCATAAGTTCAGCACCTCCTTGCTCTATAAGCTCTATTTTTTCTTTAAAGCTTTTATTAAAGCTATCTGCGGTTTGATTAAAAAGTTCAATATTATTTCTAATATTTTCACTAGCCTTATTGCCCATTTCGATATATTCTTGTAGAGCAATTACGGCATTTGCCGCAACTGCTGTATCGCTACTCTTGGTTATTAGTGCCATTGCTTAGCTCCTCATCTTCTTTTTTGTCTTCTTTGGGTACGAGAATATGATATGCATCAGAGGATGATTGATTGGCATTTGCTGCCTCATACTCTTTCCTCCATTTGGAAAACTCCTTATTTGATAGCTTTACGCTATAACGATTTTCGATTACTAATCTGCACTCTTTGATCGTAGCTTGTTGTGGAAACAAGGCTTCAAAGCATGCTTGTTTAATCTCTTCTTTTGTTTTATTTTTTCTAATAGCCTTTAAATCATTTAAAATTATTTTTTTATTTGGCATTTTTTCTCCTTTTTGCCATTTAAAAAATCAAGAGACAGTAATAGCTATCTCACCGAATAGACATACCTATAGTGTGCCCAATAAACTCAATATGGTTGGTACTAATGAAGTTTTTTATTTAAGTATTTTAAAAGTAGAGAACGATTACAATAAGAGTGTCACCAACTTAATGTGGGGGTTCTCTTTTAATTACTTAAATAGAACCTCTGCTTTTAACTAATTTTAATCATCTTAATCTCCTTTGGTTAAAAATATTTTATTTTTAAAAATTGTGAGCATTATAATCTTTTTTTATAGTCGAGTCAATGAATTTGATAGTAAGTAGAATAAAAAAATGATTTTATGTTTTAAAAAGCACGATATATCAAGGGGTTTTTACTTATAATTGATTGTATAGCATAAAAATACTTATAAATTACTTAATGCTCGTATTTATACGAGGAATCGAAACAAATATCTTAAAATTACAGACCAAAAGTGACTTTTTTTGAGTATAAAAATAAAAATATTATTAATAACACATACATTTTTAAATTACCAAATAAAAAATTATTACATAATCATCAATTGCGTACCAAATACTCTCCAAGCAAATTCTCAAATTTTACCCTTAGATATTTTGGATCTTTTATTTTTATAAGGCTCAAGATAAGTTAAGCGGATTCTCTCTTATCAATTTCAACAGTTTCTGATATAAGTTTTCCTGTGTAGTTTTAGTATTATATCTAAATTCACACTCCTTTAGATGAAGTAAAAAATTCTCTTTCTTGATGCCTTTAAATTTAGCTAGTCTATGTTTAGCGTATCCCCAGAAATTTTCTATGCCATTTATATGGTTTTTACCATTAGCAAATTCATTCTTAGAATGCTTTACTCTATAATGAGCTAAAGCTGCATAATCTACTAATCCATCATAAGCTTTCCAACAATCAGAGTATATAGTAGAGCTATCAAGCTCGCTATATTGCGATAGTATTGGTATTAGTTCACTAGCAGAGCAGTTCTTAACTATTTGGGTATAGACTTTGCCATCTCTTTTAAGCATACCGAACACCGGAGTTTTATTTGCTGCTCCTCTACCTCTCTTACCTCTTACTCTTTTAGCTCCGAAGTAGCTTTCGTCAATCTCTATCTCACCTGAAAACTTACTTATTTTTTCACACTCACTAGCCATTAAAATTCTGATGTTTTTTAGAATTTTGTTGATGGAAATTCTAGAAATCCCGGTTAAATTTGCTATTTTAGTAGCCTCTATATCCTCTGCAAAATACTTGAGAATTTCTCTAAATTTCTTCTGCGAAATTCGGGAACGGACTATATACTTATTTTTCATCGGCAGGATCATAGTTAAAACTCCTTTGAAAGTTTTTAACTTATCTTGAGCCTTTAATAAATGTGAGCCGGTATTTGACCACGCGCAGGATCTCGTGATGCTTATGCAGCCTATCTCTATTTTGTGTTTTATTGCTAGGAAATATGAATAAATCATAATCATCAAAAATATTTTTTAGCCCATATTCAATAGCTATAAACGCCATTTTTACTACACATCTATACTCATTTTATTTAAGTTATGGTAAAAATTTAACCCAGTAGAGTGACAGATTATATCATAGTAGATGATTCGTTAAAAAATTTTACTTGTTTTTTAAAATTTTACAAAAAACGTGTTAAAATTACTGCAAGCTTAAAAATTTGCTACATAAAATTTTGTTTTGCTACAAACATTAAGCTATATTTAATGAAAGGTAACTGCAATATAATATTGTAGAAACATCGTAGTTTAGGTATTTATGGTGTCACGGGGGAGACTTGAACTCCCGACCTCCGGCTTATGAGACCAGCGCTCTAACCAGCTGAGCTACCGTGACAACTTAAAATAAGTTTTGGATTATACAACCTAAGAACTTATTTTTAGCTAAAATTTATCTCACACAAATTTTATAGATAAAAAAGTAAATTTGACTGCAAGAGCAGTCAAATTTAGTTAAGCTTTTTTAGTGAAAAATCCAACGTAGATAGCGTAGATAAAGCCGATCACTACGGCATACGGGGCAAAAGGTGTGATGCCGGCTCCTGAGCTTGCAAGCACGAAGTTATGACTTATTGCAGCTCCAGCTCCCATGCCTAAAACAAATACAGCTGAGCTTAAATTTCCAGCTCCTATCTGCACTAGGTGTTTGCCAGGGCAGCCGTAGCTTAGGCTAAAGCAAAGACCAGCGAGCGTCATGCCTAAGAAATTCCAAAGCATATCATTGTGAGCAATAGGTTGTCCTTCAAAGCCAAATTTGTATTGATTTAGCACTAAATTTGTGATGCTTGCAAAAAGGACGATAGAGATGACGCCATAAAACATCGAGAAGTCACGCTCAAAAATTTTACTGATAGCTCCCACTGAGCAAAATTTACTTCTTTGCATAAATGCACCGATGATGATGGCACAAATAAGCGAGATAAATAAATTTGCATGCTGTGAGCCTGGACCTTTTTCTGAGCTAAATAATGCGCCATTTTCGCCAAGTTTTAGACCAAAGATAAGTGCTATCAAGAGTAAAATAGCGATGATCAGTGGCAAAAACCCGATAGCTTTTGCAGTGGTTTCATTTTCAGGTAAAATGTAGCCATTTTTCTTAAAAGCTCGTCCCACAAAGACGCCAGCAAACAAGCCAACAACGCCAGCTATAGCGGTCATATCTCCGCCTCCAAGACGCAAAAACGCCCTCCAAGGGCAGCCTAAAAATATGAGGCAGCCTATCATCGCAAACACGCCTAAGAAAAACCTAGAAAATGCCGCGCTACCAGATACTGGAGTGAAATTTCTACTCCAAAGCATGCTGGCTAGAAAGCCTCCGATGATAAGCCCTAAAATTTCAGGCCTTAGATACTGCACGACTTTGGCCTGGTGAAAGCCAAGCGCACCCATGCTATCTCGTAAAAAGCAAGCCGCGCAAACGCCCATATTTGCTGGGTTGCCAAAATGAACGAGCACTGGGCCAAGTATGCCAAGGCTCGCACCTGCGATGATGTAAAGTAGTGTTTTGTTCATGTAAATTCCTGTGTAAGGGTAAAACCAGACTGGTTTCTTAAACGACATTTTAATAATCATTAAATAAAACAAAGATTAATTTTTTGTAAAACAGAAGTGGCTAAAATATGCAAAAATTTCATAAAAAGGACAAATGATGAAAGATTTTATGAGCTATGCAGATAGCCTGAAAATTCTAAAAGATACGATAAGTGCGTGGGAGAAGGTCGAAAAAGTAGCCATCACAGATGCGCTTGATAGAAATATCGCCTACGATGTGAAAGCTGCTGAAAACTACCCAGCAAAGCCAGTTTCGGCGATGGATGGCTACGCTTTTGCCTTTAAAGATGGCCTAAACGAGCTTGAGCTCATCACCGATCTGCCAGCAGGTAGTGACAAAGGGCTACATGTGGAGGGCAGCAAATGCGTCAAAACCTTCACTGGCTCGCTAATGAGCGAAGGCACCGACACTCTTGTGCCGGTTGAAAATGTCGAGGTTAGCGGCTCAAAAATAATCATCAAAAAGAGCGTGCCAAAGGGCTTTGCCGTGCGTGAAGTAGGTGAGAGCTACAAAAAAGGCGAAATTTTAATAAAAAAAGGCACACGTCTAACTTACGCTGAGATCGCGCTTCTTGCCGAGCTTGGCGTCTTTCACGTAAGTGTCTTCATCCGTCCAAGGGTGGCGATACTAGCAACTGGTAGCGAGATAAAAGACCTTGGCGAGCCTCTTGATAGTCCAGCGCAAATTCACAGCTCAAATCACGTAGGTATCGCTATGCAGATATGCAAAATGGGCGCGGAGCCGATCCTTTGTGAGATCGTAAGAGATAAGGCCGAGCTTGTCGAAAAAGCGATCATAAATGCACTAAAATCAGCCGATATCTTGGTGACGACTGGTGGCATCAGTATGGGAGACTATGACTTTGTAAAGGGCGCTTTAAATGAAAACTTTAGCCTCATCATCGAAGGCGCTGCGATAAAACCAGGCCGCCACATCAGAGTGGCAAAATCAGGCGATAAATATATCTTTGCGCTGCCTGGATTTCCGTATTCGGCGATGGTTATGTGCGTGCTTTATGTAAGAGTGCTTATAAATACTTGGTTTAGCCAAGAAGAGCCAAAGATCACGGCGATAATGGACGAAGACTACAAAAAACGCTCGCCATTTTTGGAATTTACAGCGGTAAATTTAGAAAACAGAGATGGCAAGATCTTTGTAAATTTAAATGGCAAAAAGCTTGGTAGTTCAGCGATCGTAAATAACCTAACAAATGAAGCTGCACTGCTTATCATCCCTAAAGAGACAGAATTTATCGCAAAAGGTGAAGTGGTAGAAGTTTTAAAGATGCCTTGCTAAGGGTAAAATTAAAATTTAGAGTAAAAAGCAGGGAGAGCTCCCTGCTGTGGTTATTTCTCTTCGTTTGTTTTGATGTAAGCGTAGTCAGAAATTTTAGTCCACTCTCTTGCTTTTTTTGAGGAAAGCTCTTTGAGACTCGACGATCTCTTTAAATAGTGGATCTTTTGCGCTCTCTTCATCTAGTAGCTCGTTTGTAGCCTTTTTAAGAGCTGCTATGACCTCTGGTGGGAAAGATTTTACTTGGATGTCTGGATACTCAGCCTTCATCTTGTCCCAGTACTCTACGTTTGCGTAAAATACCTTAGTATTTACATCTCTTGCCACTTCAGCAGCAGCCGCTTCAAAGATAGCCTTTAGATCATCTGGAAGTTTTTCATACGCATTTTTGTTGAAGAAAAACTGAGTTTCGCCGTTTGGCTCTTGCCAGCCTGTGTAGTAGTATTTTGCCACTTTGTGGAAGCCAAGCGCCATATCGTAAGCTGGGCTGACCCACTCGACTGAGTCGATCGTACCCATCTCAAGTGCCATGTAAAGCTCGCCAGTTGGGATAGTGTTGATATTTGCGCCAAGTTTAGCGTAAATTTCACCGCCAAAGCCTGGAATTCTGATCTTTAAGCCTTTGATATCATCAACTGACTTGATCTCTTTTTTAAACCAGCCGCCCATTTGCATGCCAGTGTTGCCAGCTCTAAAAATTTTGATGTTATATGGGTCAAAAACTTTCGCCTCTAGCTCTTTGCCGCCGCCAAATTCATACCAAGCTGTTTGCTCGTCGGTATTCATCATAAATGGTGTTGCTGTAAAGAACATTGTCTTAGGGTCTTTGCCCTTGTAGTAGTAGCTAGCTGTGTAGCCGATGTCGTACTGACCGCTCTTTGCAAAGTCAAGCATCGCAAAAGGTGACTTGTGCTTTGACGGGTAGTCGATCCTGATCTCGATGCGGCCGTTACTCATCTTTTCGACCTTATCTTTTAGCTCTTTTGGCACGTCACCAAGCACTGGCATAGTGCTCTCCCATGAGCTTGCAAGCTTGAGCTTATAGACTTTGTCATCTCCCATGGCAGCGCAAGCAAGAGCTGCTAGGCCAAGAGATGCTAATAAAAATTTATTCATACTCTCTCCTTTAAAAATTTTGCATATTATACAAAAAATTTACATTATTAAATTGTGTTATAATCGCAAAAATCAAATTACAGGGCATAAAAATGATAAAAAAGACGAAAATTGTAGCGACTTTAGGGCCAGCAAGTGACAACGAAGAGACTATGGAGGCGATGGTTAAAGCAGGTGTTAATGTTTTTCGTTTAAATTTTAGCCACGGAACACACGAATACCACAAATCAAACATCGACAAGATAAGAAACATCGAAAAAAGACTAAACAAACGTATAGGCATCTTGCAAGATATCTGCGGTCCAAAGATCAGAGTTGGCAAGCTTAGCGAGCCATTTTACTTGCAAGCTGGCGACGAGCTTAGCATCTACGCAGAGGATATCGTGGGCGAAAAGATCGAAAAGGGCGTTTATAGAGTGAGCCTAAATCAGCCTCAAATTTTACCTATGCTAAAGGCTGGCGAGTACGTCTATCTCTACGATGGCTCGATCAGAGCAAGAGTTACAGGCGAGGGCAAAGATGTGGTAAAAACCATCATCGAAAATGACGGGATTTTAAACTCAAACAAAGGGGTAAATTTCCCAAATACCACCCTTGGTATCGAGATCATCACGCCAAAAGATAAAGAAGATATGGAATTTGGCGCAAAGCAGGGCGTAAATTTCGTTGCCATTAGCTTCGTGCAAGACGCAAATGACGTGATAAAAGCAAGAAATATCTTAAAAGAATTTGGCTCCAAAGCGGCTATCTTATCTAAGATCGAGAAATTTGACGCGGTCGAAAACATAGACGACATCATCGCAAAGAGTGATGGTATCATGGTAGCTCGTGGCGATCTTGGCATAGAAGTGCCATTTTACAGGGTGCCAACGATACAAAAGCTCATCATCAAAAAGGCAAATGCAGCCAGCAAGCCAGTCATAACAGCGACTCAGATGATGCTAAGCATGGCTGAGCATGAAACTGCCACAAGAGCGGAGATCAGCGACGTGGCAAACGCCGTGCTAGACGGCACTGATGCGGTTATGCTAAGCGAGGAGAGCGCGATCGGCAAAAACCCAGTCGCAGTCGTAGAGGCGATGAGCCAGACGATCATCCAGACGCAAAGCATCTATCCATACAATAAATTTGACGAATTTGACTTTTTTGACGAGACAGACATGGTCGCAAATAGCGCAGCTTCGCTAGCTGTTCGCATTAAAGCAAATGCAATACTCTCTATCACAGGCTCTGGCAAATCAGCCATAAAGCTAGCTAGAAACCGCACAAATATCGATATCATCGCTATCGCTCACGACGAGCAGACAGCTCACATGCTGACTCTTGCTTGGGGCGTGACGCCAGCGCTTGTGCTTGAAAAGACAAAGCTAAATGTCCTACTTGCAAATGTCATCAAAAAGGCTTATGATGCTGGATATGTCGAGCATGACAAGACCTATCTCGTCACAGCTGGCCACCCAACAGGTGTAGAGGGCAGCACAAACCTCATACGTATCATCAGACGCGATCAGCTTGATTATTACTTAGACCTTGCGAAAAACGGCGAGCAAAAGTAGATCGGAGTAAATTTATGAAAATCATAAGGCTACTCTACCCAGACTACCTAAGTGGCGGTCTGCCGATCTATCACTTCGGCGCAAATTTGCTTCAGCATATCTTGCCACAAAATGCAAATCAACCCTTGATAAAGGTAGATATAGCTCCGCCTGATGGCAAAGAAAAAGAGGTCGTGGACGGAATTTATGCTAGAGCCGATGTTATAGCTGGCGTAAAAGATGCCACCGACAAGATCTGCCAAGAAAATCCCGATAAGATCTAACGATCGGCGGCATATGTTTTGTTTCACTTGCCCCATTTGACTATCTAAAAGGCGGGTATGAAAATGCAGGTGTCATTTGGATAGACGCACATCCAGATGTCTCAATGTCAAAAGATGGCTATCCTATGACCCATGCCATGGTGTTTGGAGCGCTTTTGGGAAATGGTGACGCTGAGTTTTTGTCTATTGTGAAAAATAAGAAATTTAGAGCAGATGAGGTGCTTTACGTAGGACTGCAGGGGCTACATGACTGCCAAAAAGCCTTTTTAGACGAGGTGGGCGTGGATTATGAGGTGCAAAGTGATAAATTTATCTCAAACGAAAAAATAGAAAATTTCATAGCTAAATTTGATCAAATTCTCGTTCATTTTGATATAGATGTGCTCGATGAAAAGTTTTTTCACTCGACATATTTTGCAGACCCAGATGCTGGCGGGGACGGCTCTGGAGGCGGAAAGATGAAATTTGATCAGCTAAGTGAAATTTTATCTCTCATCTCACAAAAAGCTGACGTGGTTGGTTTTAGCATCGCCGAATATATGCCCTTTGACGCGTATAAAATGCATCAAATGTTTAACAAAGTGAAAATTTTTACTGAGTGAAGAGCAAATTTATATCTCAAGGTAAATTTAAAAATTCACTAGAGTTGCTAACTGTATGCAGTGCGAAAGCACCATTGCACGCCCTTTGAACGTGCGAGGGGTTTGGGGGATTTAAAAGGGGGATAAGGGGACGGACTTCGTGTCTGCCCTGCAGTTGCGAGCCTGCGAAGCAAAATTCAAGTCCCCTTGTCTCCATTTTGAATAAAAGAGTTTTTAAATTTAAGATCTGTATTGTTAAAAATAGAAAATTATTATTTTGCAAATTTTAAAATTCCACTCACCCCTAAGAATTGACTACTAAAATTACTCACATATAAAATTTTAAAATTTGTGTGAAATTTACTTGTAAAAATTAAGATATATAAAAATTTATTTTTAAAGAATTTGTGACGCCAAACTAAGCACCACAAATCTAAATTTATTTTTTCTTTTTGCCTTTTGGCTCGTCGCCTTTAAACCAGCTTTTTATCTTATCAAAGACGCTCTCATCGGTGCTTGACTTGCCTGAAACTATGCCAAAGCTAGCTTGAAGCTTATTTAAAAGCTCTTTTTGCTCGTCGCTTAGTTTGTCAGGCGTTTGGATAGAAATTTGAGCTACAAGTCTGCCTTTTTTGCGTGAATTTACGCCCTTGATACCCTCATTTTCGAAGATAAATTGCTGTTTATCTTTCGCACCAACTGGCAGTTTTAGCTCGGCTTCACCGCGAAGTGTTGGGATTTTTATGCTCTCGCCAAGAACAGCTTGGGTGAAAAAGACTGGAATTTCTATATAAACGTCGTCATTGTGGCGGATGAAGTGCTTGTCCTCTTTTACGTTTATACTCACGTAAAGATCGCCTTGAACGCCGTTTGCACCGATGTTGCCTTTGCCAGCGACCCTCATCCTCATGCCACTATCAACGCCCTCTGGGATCGTGATCTTGACACTTTGTTGCTGGATTTTATAAGCTTTTGCGTTGCAATCAGGACATGGTTCGCTTATCACTTCGCCAGATCCGTGGCAGTATGGGCACTCTTGAACGATATTCATAAAGCCATTTCCACGTGTGATCCTGCCGCTTCCCCCACAGTGCTGGCAAGTTTTGTTTTTGCCATCTTTACTGCCTGTTGCGTTGCATGTTGGGCAAGGTACTTTTTGATCAAATTTGATCTCTTTTTCGCAGCCAAAAACAGCTTCGTTAAACTCTAAATTTATAGGAATTTCAAGGTCGGCTGAGTATTTTTCGCTTCGTCTTTTTCTCTGTCTAGAGCCACCGCCAAAACCGCCTCCAAAAAACGAGTCAAAAATATCTGAAAGGTCAAAATCAGCGCTAAATCCACCGCTACTGCCAAATCTACCCTCAAGCCCTTCTTTGCCGTATCTGTCGTATATTGAGCGCTTTTGCTCATCGCTTAAGACCTGATAGGCTTCGTTTATCTGTTTAAATTTCTGCTCAGCCTCTTTGTCGCCAGCGTTTCTGTCTGGATGGTATTTTAAAGCGAGCTTTCTAAAGGCTTTTTTTATCTCGTCGCCACTTGCATTTCTTGAAATTTCAAGGATCTCGTAATAATCAAACTCCACATTTTTCCTTGTTTATTAAGCTTATTTTAAATGTGAGATTTTATCCAAAAAAGTTTAAATTTAAAAAAAATTTACATTTTTGCCGTATAATCTCTACTATTTTTCAATGAAAAGGATGATTTATGATTAACGTTTTAATGATAGAAGACGATCCAGAATTTGCACAAATTTTATCTGAATATCTTGATAGTTTTAATATAAAAGTGACTAACTTTGAAGACCCATATCTAGGGCTAAGCGCAGGGATAAAAAACTACGACCTGCTCATACTTGACCTTACATTACCTGGTATTGATGGTCTTGAGGTTTGCAAAGAAATTCGCCAAAAATACGACATCCCTATCATCATAAGCTCAGCTCGCAGTGACATCAGTGACAAGGTCGTTGGACTTCAGCTTGGAGCGGATGATTATTTGCCAAAACCATACGATCCAAAAGAGATGTATGCTCGTATCACAAGTCTTATAAGAAGATATAAAAAGACAAACGAAGTGCAAGAAGAGGTCGTTGATAGCGCATTTAGGATAGACGACAAGCGCCATGAAATTTACTTTAATAATGAAGCCCTTGCTCTTACACCAGCTGAGTATGAAATTTTAACCTATCTCATCAAACAGCACAGCTTTTCAGTATCAAGAGAGCAGCTAGTTTATAACTGCAAGAGCCTAAAAGATAAGGACTCAAAGAGCTTAGATGTCATCATCGGACGCCTTAGAACAAAGATCGGTGACAGCTCAAAAGCGCCAAAACATATATTTTCAGTTAGAGGCATAGGATATAAGCTTATCGGATGAAATACTCCATAACCACCAAGATAACTATCATCTTTGCCATCGCTTTCTCGCTGATGTGCTTGCTTTTTGTGACATTTGCAAACATTCAGCAAGAAAGTGCGCTTGAGAAGCTAAAAGATAAACAAATAAGCGCTATGAACTATCTTGTGGCGCTTTACGAGCGTGGCAATCCTCCAAGAGATTTAGAGCACTACTTTAAAAATTTTAACCTAGAATATGTCGGTAACAAAAATTTAGCCACCTCTGTTACTACAAGCGGAAACGCCATTTTTACGCAGCACACACCTCTTGGCATGATGCAGTCGGTTAATTACAAAGGCGATTTATATTTGCTTATCAAAAATCCATCTTTTCAGCTCTTGCTTGAGAGCAACGACGCAAGACACGTAAATGACCCGCTTTGGGTGGCATTTTTGATCATCTCGGCTCTACTCATCTCGCTTTATGTCTCGGTGCTTAGAAGCCTTTTGCCGCTTAGAAGACTTAGCAAAGATATCAGAAAATTTGCCAGCGGAAACATGGAGATGGCGATGACTGCTAGGTTAAATGAAAACGAGCAAGATGAGATCGGGCAGGTGGCGGTCGAGTTTGACAACGCCGTTTGCAAGATCAGAGAGTTAATTCGCTCAAGGCAGCTATTTTTACGTGCGATCATGCATGAGCTAAAGACGCCTATAGGCAAGGGCAGGATCGTCTCTGAGATGGTGGCAAACGACACTCAAAAGATGAGACTCATAAATGTTTTTGAGCGTCTTGAGATGCTGATAAATGAATTTAGCAAGGTCGAGCAGCTCCTTTCAAAAAGCTACGCGCTAAACTATCAAGAGTGCCATTTCTCGCTCATTTTAGAGCAGGTGCAAGATATGCTTATGCTTGATAAATTTGAGGAGCGTGTGAGCTGTGATATCAGAGATGACGTCATATTAAGAGTGGATTTTCAGCTTTTTAGCTTAGCGATTAAAAATTTGATAGACAATGCCCTAAAATACGCGGAGGATAAGAAAGCCATCTTGATCTGCGATAGCGAATTTATAGCGGTTAAAAATTTAGGCAAAAAGCTAAATCACCCGATTGATTACTACAAACAAGCCTTTGTGCGTGGTGACAAGGTGAGTGCTGGGAGTGGCATGGGGCTTGGACTTTACATCATCGAGCAAATTTGCCAGATGCAAAAATTTGAGCTTACTTACGACTACGAAGACGGCTATCACGTCTTTAAAATTTTACTTCGAGCAAAGGCAAAACGCGCATGAAAAGGGGCTTATTAAGAGTGGATTTTCA
>NZ_JH414887.1:776958-807778 GCF_000238755.1 Campylobacter sp. 10_1_50 | reverse complement strand
GCAAAGGCAAAACGCGCATGAAAAGGGGCTTATTAAGAGTGGATTTTCAGCTTTTTAGCTTAGCGATTAAAAATTTGATAGACAATGCCCTAAAATACGCGGAGGATAAGAAAGCCATCTTGATCTGCGATAGCGAATTTATAGCGGTTAAAAATTTAGGCAAAAAGCTAAATCACCCGATTGATTACTACAAACAAGCCTTTGTGCGTGGTGACAAGGTGAGTGCTGGGAGTGGCATGGGGCTTGGACTTTACATCATCGAGCAAATTTGCCAGATGCAAAAATTTGAGCTTACTTACGACTACGAAGACGGCTATCACGTCTTTAAAATTTTACTTCGAGCAAAGGCAAAACGCGCATGAAAAGGGGCTTAGAGAAATTTAATGAGCTAACTGAGTCATTTGCCAAGCTGCCAGGTGTCGGTAAAAAATCAGCCGCGAGATTTGCCTACTTTGTCTGCATGCAAGATAGCTTTGCAGGGCTAAGGCTCGCGCAAAATATCGAAGATGCGGTAAGGTTTATCAAGCGCTGTGAGCGTTGTGGTGGGCTAAGCGAAAATGAAATTTGCGACATTTGCAGCGACGAGAGCAGGGACAGCGAGGTCATCTTGCTAGTTGAGAGCCCAAAAGATATCTTGGTTTTTGAGCAAAATGGCATCTACAACGGCCTTTACTTCGTGCTTGACGAGATCGACGAGGACGCCATAGAGAGGCTGCGAAGCGCTATCAAGCAAAATGGCTCAAAAGAGGTCGTCTTTGCCTTTACGCCGGGGTTAAATTCAGACGCGCTCATGCTTTACGTCGAGGATAAGCTTGGCATGAGTGAAATTTCATTTAGCAAGATCGCTCAGGGCGTGCCAACTGGCGTAAATTTAGAAAATGTCGATATGCTCTCACTCCTAAAAGCCTACGAGAGCCGCACAAAAGCCTAATTAAAATTTCTTTTAGTTATAATCTCACCTAAATTTATAATATTTAGTCCGTGCGGTCGCCGCTAAATTTAAAAGGATAGAGATTGATTTTACTTATAGATAACTACGATAGTTTTGTCTTCAACGTCGAGCAATACGTAAAAGAGCTCACTAATGAAGAGGTTAGATGCGTTAGAAACGACAAGATAACGCTTGAAGAGATCAAAAAACTAAACCCAAGTAAGATCATCCTAAGCCCAGGACCAAAGCACCCAAAAGATAGCGGAGTTTGCCTAGAAATTTTAAAAGCAGACCTTGGCGTGCCAGTGCTTGGCATTTGCCTTGGACACCAAGCCATAGGGCTTAGTTTTGGCGCAAAGATAAAAAGACTAGACGACCCACTTCACGGTAAGACCTCATTTATCGACGTGAAAAACAAAGAGCCGCTATTTGCAGGGCTGCCTGAGCACTTTGAGGTTATGCGCTACCACTCGCTCTATGTCGATGAGCTCCCAGCTAGCTTAAGCGCTGATGCGGTGAGTGATGATGGCGTAGTTATGGCGCTTAGCGTTAAAGATAAGCCGATATTTGGCATCCAGTTTCACCCTGAGAGCTACTTCACGCAATACGGCAAAAAGATCGTTGAAAATTTTGTAAATTACAAGGCAAAAGAAGAGGTAAAAGAGCCAAAAATTCGCTCACTTAAGCCATATCTTATCAAGCTTCAAGAAAACATCCCGCTTGATGATAGCGACTTTGAGCAAATTTGCGAGATAATAGCTAGCAAAGAGTACGAGATCGTGCAGCTTTCAGCCCTTTTGGTGCTAATTAGCGAAAAGAGTCTTTACCCAAAAAGCCTTGCTGCGCTTGCAAAAAATATCTTAAAATACTCGCAAACTTACCGCGACGATACGCCTATGATCGATCTTTGCGGCACTGGCGGCGACGGCTTTAAGACGATAAATATCTCAACTACAGTTGCATTTATCCTTGCAAGCCTTGGCATAAAGGTTGCAAAGCACGGTAACAAGGCAGTTTCAAGCAAGTCAGGCAGCTCTGATGTGCTTGAAATTTTAGGCGTAAAAAGTGAAAAATCACTGGCAAAACAGCGTGAAAATTTAGCTAGTAAAAATTTAGCCTTTTTCCACGCGCCATTTTTCCACCCGCTAGTTGGTGAGGTGAGAGAGGTACGCCAAAGACTTGGCATAAGGACCGTATTTAACGTGCTTGGACCGCTTTTAAATCCAAATTTAAACCTTACAAACCAGCTAGTTGGCGTCTATCATAAGCCTGTTTTAAAACTCTACGCCCAAACGCTTAAGATCCTTGGCAGAAAGCACGCTTTGGTCGTCCGCGGCGATGACGGACTAGACGAGATAACGCTTTGTAGTGAAACAAGCGTTGTGGAGCTAAAAAATGGCGAAATTTTTGAATACAGCATCACGCCAGAGCAGTTTGGCTTTAAAAGAGCGCTTCATAGCGACATCGAGGGCGGCACACCTGAAGAAAACGCTAAAACTTTGATACGCACGCTAAAAGGCGAGGAGCAGGGGGCGAAATTTGACATCGTGGTCTTTAACGCGATGTTTGCGCTCTACGCGGCTGATGGCGCAAAGAGCCCAGACGAAGCCAAAAAAATAGTGCTTGAAGCGATAAATTCTGGCAAGGCGTATAAATTTTATGAAGAGTTTATAAAGGCTGGGGCTAATGGCGCTAGTTAAAATTTGTGGCATCAAAACGCTAGATGAGGCGAGTGCGGTTTGTGCTTTGGATGTTGATTTTATAGGGCTGATATTTGCTAAAAGCAAAAGAAAGGTCGAGCTAAATTTAGCTAGGCAGATAGCGAAATTTGCTCACAGCAAGGGCAAAAAAGTGGTTGGTGTTTTTGCGGAGCAAAGTGATTGTGAGATAATGGAAATTTGCCAGTTTGCTGGTCTTGACGTGGCTCAGGTGCATGGAGTGGTGAGTGAAAATTTAGGTGCAAATTTAAAAGACATGGGGCTTGAGATTTGGCAGGTTTTTAGCGTGAAAGATAGCTTGCCAGAGGTTGATTTTAAGCATTTTGACATGGCGCTTTTTGACTGCAAGGGTGAAAATGCTGGAGGAAACGGCACTAGCTTTGAGTGGGAAATTTTAAAAGAGGTTAAATTTAAATTTGGCATAGCTGGTGGCATAGGCGAGCACAACATAAAAGAGGCGCTGAAATTTAGGCCATATCTAGTCGATATCAACTCCAAAGTCGAGGACGAAAACGGCATAAAATATGCGCAAAAGATAGAGAGAATTTTAAAGATCATAGGTGAGGTAGAAGATGAACACTAAAGCATATTTTGGAAAATTTGGCGGGCAGTTTGTGCCTGAGACGGTGATGTTTGCCCTTGATGAGTTAGAAAATGCTTATGAGAGCATCGCAAAGACAAAAGAGTTTAAAGACGAGCTTGATGATCTTTTGAAAAACTACGTTGGTAGGCCTAGTCCGCTCTTTTTTGCAAAGCGCTTAAGCGAGCACTACGGACATGAAATTTACCTCAAGCGTGAGGATCTAAACCACACGGGCGCGCACAAGATAAATAACGCCCTAGCTCAAGCGCTGCTTGCTAAAAAAATGGGTAAAAAGAAAATTTTAGCTGAGACTGGAGCTGGTCAGCACGGCGTGGCAACAGCGACTGCAGCGGCACTTTTGGGGCTAGAGTGCGACGTCTATATGGGAGCTACAGACGTGGCTAGACAGCAGCTAAATGCCTTTCGTATGCAGCTTCTTGGTGCAAAGGTGGTGAGCGTAGAAGACGGGCTAAAAACACTAAAAGAGGCGACCACAGCGGCCATACAAGCGTGGGTAAATGAGATAGAGAGCGCATTTTACGTCATCGGCTCAGCCGTTGGCCCACACCCATATCCAAAGATCGTGCGTGACTTTCAAAGCGTGATCGGCACAGAGGCAAAAGCTCAGCTTGCAGACTACGGCAAAAAGGCCGACTACGTCATCGCCTGCGTTGGCGGCGGCAGTAATGCTATTGGCATTTTTAGTGCGTTTTTGGACGATAAGAGCGTAAATTTAGTAGGTATAGAAGCTGGTGGCCTTGGCATAGATACGCCTTATCACGCAGCTACGCTTAGCAAAGGCAAAACCGGCATCATCCACGGCATGAAAACGACCGTCTTGCAAGATGAGTACGGCATGATCTCACCAGTGCATAGCATCTCAGCAGGCCTTGACTACCCAGGCATCGGTCCAGAGCACGCCCACCTAAACGACATCAAAAGGGTAAGATATGAAGCTGTAACCGACGATGAGTGCATAAATGCCTTGTATTTTCTAAGCAAGATGGAGGGCATCATCCCAGCCATCGAGAGCGCGCATGCAGTGGCGTATCTGGAGAAACTTTGCCCAAAACTTGATAAAAAAAGCGTCATCGTCGTAAATATCTCAGGCAGGGGCGATAAGGATATAAACACAGTTATCGGCTACGAAAAAGGAAAAATTTATGGATAAGATCAAAAGCGCATTTAACGGCAAAAAGGCAAACATCGGCTACATCGTGGCTGGATATCCAAACCTAGAAAAAACGAAGGAATTTTTAGAAAATTTAGATGAGAGCACGCTTGATCTAGTCGAGATCGGCATCCCATACTCTGATCCGCTGGCTGATGGCAAGCTCATCGCACAAGCTAGCTTTGAGACAGCTCAAAGTGGCGTAAATACCGACGTTGTCTTTGATATGCTTGAGGGCTGCAAGGCAAAAGTGACAAAGCCACTTGTTTTTCTAGTTTATTACAACATCATCTTTGCTTATGGCGTGGATAAATTTCTAAAAAGATCACGTGAAGCAGGAGTTAGTGGCTTTATCGTGCCGGATCTGCCTTGTGAGGAGTGTGAGGAGTTTGCTCTAAAGTGCAAGGAGCTAAATTTATGCCTTGTGCCACTTATCAGCGTCACCTCTGGGGACAGGGCGGATGAGATATTAAAATTTGGCTCAGGATTTATCTACGTGCTAGGTGCTATCGGCGTTAGTGGTTCAAAAAGAGCCGATGAAGATAGGATAAAAAATTTAGTCCTAGAGCTTAAGAAAAAGAGCGATCTGCCAGTGGCTGTGGGCTTTGGTATCAAAAATAAAGATGATGTTAGTGAAGTGAAAAAATATGCTGACGCTGCGATCATAGGCACGCAAATAGTCAAGCTTTGCGCCAAATTTAGCGCAAAAGAGCTAGTTAAAGAGGTCGATAAACTCTTTTAAAATGCTTAATAAATTTATAGCTAATTTAGTAAAGCCAAAGTATAATTAACGCGCATTTCAAGTCTTAAGGAAGAGATATGAGAAAAGTTATAGATGAAGCCACGAGCTATCTTTGCAAGGATACTTTGGGGCTGGATTTAGAGTTTGGCAAGAGCCTTGGTAAGGGATTTTACGGGGCTAGCATACCAGTTTATAAGGGCAAAAGCGAGTATCAGTTTTATCTATTTTTTAAAAAAGATACTTTAAAAATTTTCATGAATGCCTTTTTTGGTCACGAAGATGTTGATGGTGGCGATCTGGACGATCTTTGCAAAGAGATAGCTAATCAAATCATCGGCAAGGCTAAAAATCTACTAAATGAAAAAGAGCCAAATGCTTATAAACTCGGAACGCCTGAGTTTTTAGGTGAGGTTGAGAATTTTGGCATAAAGCTAAAAGAGAAATTTATATATAAGATAAAAAATAGAACATTTCAAATAGGCTACAAGATACAATGAACGACGAAGGTGCGATAGAGACACTAGAACAGCTAGGGCTTTTTAAGAGCTATGACGAGCTTATGGATATAAGCGTTGATTTTATAGCTGAGCTAGGAACTACCACAGTTAGCATAAATGAGCTTTTGAAATTTGAAGCTGGCTCGGTCATAGACCTCGAAAAACCAGCTGGCGAGAGCGTGGAGCTATATATAAATAATAGAATTTTTGGAAAAGGCGAAGTAATGGTTTATGAGAAAAATTTAGCCATCAGGATAAATGAAATTTTGGACTCAAAGTCAGTTATTCAGTACTTCAAAAAAGAACTTTTATGAAATTTATACTATTTTTTGTGCTTTTTGCTACGCAGATCTTTGCCTCAAACTTGCTAACATACAACATCTATGAGCGCATCGACAGGGTCGATATCATGCTTAGCTTTGATGCGCCGTATGAGGGCAATATCTTTCAAAAGCGTGAAAAAGATACGACCTCTTTGATACTAAATTCTCTAAGCTACGATCAAAGCGCGAGCAAGGATATAAACTCAAAGATCATTCAAGAGCTTGAGATAGAGCCAAAGCAAAACTCTTTAGTTTTAAATTTACGCTCAAACGATGCGATCATCGTAAATGCTTCAAAGACAACAGATAGCTTCGGGCTTCGCATCAGAGTGACACTAAAAAACACAAAAACGCAAGTGCAAAATATGCCACAAGCTAGCGCAAAGATAGAAACTGCTAGCACGCCAAAGACAGAAAATGAACCTATGGTTAATATTGATTCGAGATACTTCATCGTCCTAAGTGTGCTCATCGCGCTTCTTATATTTTTATATGTTTTTAAAAGATATATCACTTCAAAAAGTAGTGATTTTAGCGGGTTCAAAACGCCACAAAATCAACCACAAAACGACACAAAGTCGATGAACTGGCTGCTTAAAAACCAAAATAGCGGCGTCAATATCATCTATGAAAAATACCTTGATCGCACAAACAAGCTAATGCTTCTAAGCTACGAAAATAGACGCTATCTAGTGATAGTTGGCAGCTCAAACGTCATGCTTGATAACTTTGGCGAGGAGAAGATCCAAAATGAGCAGGACTTTGCAGTTTTCTTTGAAGAAAATAAGAAGAAACTTGGCTCATTTTTGCAAGAGCGCCAAAATAGCCTAAATAACTACAAAGACAAAATGAGCGGGGAATTTTAGTTGCGCTTCGCTACTAAATTTAAAAATTTAGAAGAGCATTTTCACAAATTTTAAAATTTGCTATAAATTCTCTCATATAAGGCTCATGCAGTGCGAAGCACTATTGCATGCACCTCTAACGTCGTCGGGCTTTACTTCGACTTCGTCTCGTAACTGCAAGCAGACAAGGGATTGTTAAGGAGAGAGAGGGAGCTTCTTTGCTTCGCTAGCTCGCAACTGTAAGCAGACCGTAATTCAAGCTTCTTCCCCCTTAACAGAGAAACAAAAATCTAAATTTATACTTGCAAATTTTAAAATTCCATTCACTCGCAAGAATTGACTACTAAAATTTGGCTTCGCTTACAGCTTAGCTCAAATTTTAGAGCCGAAATTACTCGTTCATGAAATTTTAAAATCTTACTCACTCGCCTTAGCAGACTACTAAATTTAGGCTGCACTTCGTTTAGCACTAAATTTAGAGCCGTGATATGCTCGCTCATAAATTTGAAAATTTACTAGAATTTCAATAAACCGCATGCAGTGCTTTAGCACTATTGCATGCCCCTTTGAATGTGCGAGGGGTTTTTACTTCGACTTCGTCTCGTAACTGCAAGCAGACAGGGGATTTAAAAAGGGGGATAAGGGGACGGCTTCGTAATTCAAGTCCCCTTGTCTCCCTTTTGAATAAAAAGAAATTTACAAATTTAGTCAAGCTGTCTTTGCAAATTTTAAAATTTCACTCACTCACAAGAATTGACTACTAAAATTTGGCTTCGCTTACCGCTTAGCTCAAATTTTAGAGCCGAAATTACTCGTTCATGAAATTTTAAAATTTGTTTGACACACTAAAAACATGGCTCTCTGGCACTATTGCATACTTTGAACGTGTGCTGAAGGATAAAAAGAGTGGGTAAGGCGTACGAACTTCGTATTTGACTTGCATTGCAAGCCTACAAAGCAAAATAGAAGCCTTTACCCACCTCCTATTTTTAGAAAATAAATTTATAAATTTGACCGCTAACTTTTTGACTTATACAAACGAAATGGCAAAAATTTCAGGTTTTGCGATCTTTTTTATCTCTTCTTTTGCCATGGCAAATTCTTTTGCGCCATCTATTTTTAGTGTGTGGCCGCTAAACTCAAAGCTTAAATTTAGCTTCTCACAGGTTATATCAAGTGCCTTGGCTAGCGCAAGGATGAAGCTTAGCCACCTTACACACTCAGCCTTTGGCAATAAATTTTTATACTTTTCAAACTCATAAATATTTTTCTTGCCATTTGTGCCGATGACTGCGGCTATTAGTGCCTTTTGCTCGTGTGAGAAGCCGTAGTTTAGGGCATTTAGTATGATATAAGCCGAGTTTTTGTGATCGCCGTAAAAGCCTATCTCTTGACCGACGTTGTGGAGCTTTGCAGCAATTAGCAGCGTCTCAATATAGCTCTCATTCAGCCCATGAAGCTTTTTAAGCGCCACAAAAATATCCTTTGCGTATCTTGCCACGGCTTTGTTGCAAGAGAGGATGAAGCGGTCTTGTAGGCTTTTGACGCTTGGGTTAAAATTTTCTGGAAATTTAAGACTTGGACGCAAAAAGTCTTTTAAAAAGACGCCCTCTCTTACGCCAACGCCACTTGTGATGACATTTTTGGCATTTAGCGCCTTGGCAAGGGCTAAAAATATATGTGCGCCCTCTCTGATGGTATCGTATCTATCTTTTTTTATAGGGAATTTATTTAGTTCAAGCACGCTAACGTTTGCGATGCTCTCGATGTAGGCTTGCTCGTCGCTAAGTTTGTAGCAAAAGCCATGTAGTGATGAGAGCGGATATAAATTTTTGCTCATTATGGCCGATGAGATCGCTCTTAAAGAGCCGCCGATAGCTATTAAATTTGGACACTTAAATCGCTCATCTATCTGCGCTGTGATCTGCGACAGAAATTTAGGTAGTTTGTTTAAATTTTTCTTATCAAAAAATAGCTCTTTTAGCCTCACTGTGCCTATATCAAGCGAGAGGACATCTATTATCTTGCCGTTACTTATCCTAGCAAGCTCGGTCGAGCCTCCGCCGATGTCGATAGTGACGCACTCGGCTAGATTATGAAGTAAATTTTTAGCCGCTATCGCTCCAAAAGTAGCCTCCTCTTTGCCGTCAATTACTTTTAAATTTATGCCAAGTTTTTTTCTTAAAAGCGAGATTAAAACGCCTGAGTTTGGAGCATCTCTAAGCGCTGAAGTGCCGACACATAGGACTTTGGAGCATTTGTAGCTTTTTATGATGCTATCAAATTCGCCAAAAGCTTTGATCGCTTTTTGCATTGAAGCTTCTGAAATTTCGTTGTTTGAGCCGTATCCACCTTCGCCCAGTCGCACTTTGGTTTTGTATTCAGCTAGTATAAAAAATGCTAAGCGTGATGTGCGCTCAAATATCGCCATACGCATAGAATTTGAGCCAAGATCGATCACTGCGGTTCTCTTTGCCATTTTTTATCCTTTTAAATTTAAAACGAGGCTTGCAACTGCTCCGTTTGTGTTCTCTCTATTTTTGATAGATATCTCAGCGCCAAGTGCCTGTGCTGCGCCCTTTGCGAGAAATAGTCCAAGTCCAGCACCACCTTTATTGCCGTATCTTTTAAATGGAGCAAACAAGTCCTTGCTCTCGTCTATGCCCACGCCTTCGTCGGTTACTTCAATGATAAATTTGTTCTTTTCAACCCTTGAGCTAATCGTAATCGTGCTATTTTTTGGAGAAAATTTGATAGCATTTTGGACGAAATTTTGCACGATGTGAGTTAGTAGGCTGGTTTGGATATTTAGGTTAAAAATTTCAGGCTTTAGATCGAGTGCGAGATTTTTTTCTTCACCTTTTGCGAGTACCTCGTAGTTTTTGCCTAGTTTTTTCAAAAATGCGATCACGTCGGTATTTACCGGCTCTTCAAACTGCGCGCCCTCTTGACGACCTATCTCAAGGACAGAGCCTATCATAGCGTTCATGCCGTTGATTGCTTCGTTGTTTGATTTTAGCGCTTCTATGTATTTTTCGCTCTCGCGTGGTTTTAAAAGCGTAACTTCGTTTTTGGTTTTCATGACGGCAAGTGGCGTCTTTAGCTCGTGTGCAACGCCTACAAAGAGCTCTTTTTGGTATAAGACAAAAGTTTGTATGCGAGAAATTAGTCTATTTATGCTATTACCAAGTGGCAAAAACTCGTCTGGCAAGCTTTTGATGTCGATCTCTTTTAGAAATTTCTCATCTAAATTTGTAAGCTTGTGACTTAAAATTTTTATAGGTATTAAAAGCATTCTTGATAAAAATAGTGCATAAAATAGCACCAAAAGTATCGCTGTGACGTTTACGATTATAATATCTATAAAAATTTCTTCGACTATCTGGCTTTGAAGCGTCGTCTCTTTTTCTAGGACTAAGTAGCTACTGTCATCTAGCCTTGTTGTTAGAGTGGTTATGCTCTTATCTTTTATCTTTTGCATCACAAGGTAGGGCTTTTCGCCTTTAAGCTCGCCCGCTTTTACGGTGGCTAGAGTTTTGTTTGGGATTTCTATAGTGAAAGTTTTTAGATTGTTAGGATTGAAATTTTGTGGATTGTTTTTGTAAGCTGTGGCTTGCTGGTTTAGCTCACTAACTACGCTTTGAAAAACGGTGACTCTTATGTAGTGATAGAGCATCACCGAAACAACGGCAATTAGCATCATCGCACCAGATGCTAATTGCAGTATAAATCTATTTCTTAAGCTTTTTTGGGAAAGCAAAATCTATATCCGCGTCTTCTAACAGTTTCTATTGTTGAAATATTTAGCGGTTTGTCCATTTTTTGGCGAATTTGGTTGATAGCAACCTCGATAACGTTTGGAGTTACGAGCTCTGGCTCCTCCCAGATAGCGTCAAGTAGTTGCTCTTTAGAGACGATCTGGTCTGAGTGCCTTGCAAGGTGAGTTAGCACCTCAAATGGTTTACCTTTTAGCTCGATGTCGCGGCCAAGATATGTGATCTTCTCTTCGTCAGGGTTGATGATGAGCTCGTCTATTTTGATGATATTTGTGCCGCCAAAGCGTAGTCTAGCCTCTAGTCTAGCTACTAAAATGTCAAAATCAAATGGTTTTTTGATGTAGTCATCAGCGCCAGCTCTAAGTGCTTTTATCTCGCTCTCTTTGTCGTCTTTTGCAGAAAGAACTACAACTGAAGTGCGTGGAGATTTATGTTTTATGATGTTTATAAGATCGACGCCGTCACCATCTTGAAGCATCCAGTCAGTCAAAACTAAGTCGTAGTTTCTGATGCCGATGTAGTACTCAGCGTCTTTGAAATTTTCAGAGCTATCTGTCTGATAACCAAACTCTTGCAACCCCTCAGCAATCGTCTTATTTAGCGTTACTTCGTCTTCTACTATTAAAATACGCATTTCTTTTCCTTAAACTAAAATTTATGGTCGATTGTATCATAAATTAAGAAATATTTCAAGATACTTTAATAAATTTTTAAAAAACAGTGCTGATTTTTGCACCGACAATTGCATTTGGTAAAATCTCGGTTTTTAAAATCTCCATATCTAAGCTAGTAAGCGAGCTAAACCTCTCTTTTAGCGCTTTGCAGGTTGCTTCTAGTGACTCTTCTACGCTTTGAAATTTCATCTCATTGTAAAATTCTTTTATAAAATCCGCCACCAAAACATAATCAATCAAGCTAGTTGAGCGAAATTCTAAGCTTACTTTTACCTCTTGCTTTGCAACTCGCTCAAAGTTAAACATCCCGATAACGGTTTGAAATTTATAATCCTTAATGATCGTTGTTATTTCACTTTTCATACGACTTTTTGCTCCTTGCCTGAAAGCAGGCGAACGATATTTGGTATGTGTTTATAAACTACCAAAAATGCGATGATAAGGATCGGTGCGTGAGTGTAAATTTCATCAAGCTCTGGGTGGATGATAAAGCTTGATGCGATGAGAGCTATCAGCGCACAAAGTGATGCAAGCGAACTTATCTTTAAAAATTTACCGACCAAAAACCAAACGACAAGAGCGATGATGATTTCAACTGGTAAGAAAAATGCGAGCACGCCAGCCCCAGTTGCCACGCCTTTGCCACCTTGAAAGCCTAAAAATATAGAAAAACAATGCCCCGCAACGCTTAAAACTGCCATCGTCCAAAGCACGCTTTGGCTAGCTCCAAGAGATGAGGCTATGATGAGTGGCAAAATGCCCTTTAACACGTCACAAACTACGGTTAAAATGGCTAGCTTTTTTGCGAGTTTTGGGTTTGTTTGCTTTAAAACCCTTAAAACATTTGTCGCGCCTATGCTTTTGCTGCCCTCTTTTTTTATATCAACATGTCCGAAAATTTTTGCTAGTATGAGCCCTGATGGGATGCTGCCAAGCAGGTAGCTAACGGCATAAAGTATTAAATTTTGCATATTTTACCTTTTAAATTTAAAGAGAAATGATATTAAAAAAATACTAATTTTTTTATAAATCATCTCCACAAAAGCACGATTTTTTCGTCGTAGATGTCGCTTTTCTTTGGCGAAATTTGCGTTTCGTTTATCGTGATGTTTTTAACATCATTTGCCTCTTTTAGCGCATCGCACTCTTGTGCAAATTTCTCCTCAAGCTCGCTTATGGCTAAGCTTATATCATTTACGCTTTGCTCGCTAAGCTTGACGTCGCTTCGCTCTTTTAAGACCTTGTTTGCACTTCTAGCACTTGATGCGATCTTGCCAGCATTTTGGCGAGATAAGAGCTTGTTGCCAAATATCGCTCCAAATATACTTGCGCCTATATTTATAGCCGCATCAAGGCCGCTTGTAGTCATCTCTTTTTGCTCTTTATCAAGCTTTGCAAGGGCTTTGTTTAGCTTATCTTGCAAGCTTTTTTGCTCTTTTTCAAATTTAGCCGTGAGCTTTGCGGTTTGCTCTTCTAAAATTTCATTGCACTTATCTTGAAGTCTTATGAAAAACTCCTCTTTTGACTCGTTTTCTTTTGAGTAAATTCCCATCGCCTCAAAGGTGTTAAATTTGAAATTTCTATACAAAAATTCTTTAAAATCTTTCTCTAAAGCGTCAAAATTTTTAGCGCTCGTTATGAAATTTGGCACAGCTGCAAAGCTTGCGCCGCTTGGCTCATTTTCGCTCGCATCAACGCGCATGCCTTCGCTAGCCTCACTCCAGTTTGGCTCTTTGTCATTTTCACTAAGCTCGTAAAGATAGCTTACCTCACAAACGCTGTCTATGCTCTTTTTAGCGTCGTAAATTCTCACTTTTGCGCTTGCTAGCAAATTTGGTGTAAGACTTTTTGAGTTAGCATAAAGCTGTGTGATCGCACTTGAGATGATAGGTTTTGCGCTAAATTTCATCTCGCTTTTATCCACGCTTTGACTACTTAAATTTTCTTTTTTATCTTTCATTAAATTTGAAATTTGCTCGCGGCTTAGCGGACCTTTTAGATAGCTAAGTGCCCAGCGCGTGGAGATGACATTTAGGCCGTTCTCGTTTATATTTTTGAGTAAGAAATTTCTTTTGGCTAAATTTGATATGAGATTTTCAAGTGAGGCTTTGTCTAAGCTTGAGCCTGCGATGCCGCTTAGTCCATCGATCACGCGGGCTTTATCCTGCGCTGTTTGGAGACGGCCGATGAACCAAGTGCCGATGTTGCTAAGGCCTTTGTAGTCAAGATCGACTGGGTTTTGCGTGCTTAATACGCAGCCAAGACCAAATGCACGGGCTTGTTTTAAAAGCGTGAGCATAGGTGTTTTTGACGGAGGGTTTGCGTTTGGCGGAAAAAAGCCAAAAATTTCATCCATGTATAGGATCGCTCTAAGTGAGCTAGTGCCCTCTGTGCCGCGCATCCACGCGATGATCTCGTTTAGTAAAAGTGTGACAAAAAACATCCTCTCAGCATCATTTAGGTGTGAGATCGTAAAGATATTGCACTTTGCTTTGCCATTTTCGTCAAAAAGCATCTTTGAAATTTCAAGTCTAACGCCCTGCGTCCAGCCCTTAAAGCTTGGGCTTGCGATGAGCGCGTTTATCTTCATGGCAAGCTTTAGGCGTTCACTGCTTGGATAAAAGGTATCCACGTCAAAAACGCCTATCTTTTTAAACGGCGGATTTACTATGAAATTGATAAGCTCTTCGATGCTGACGTCTTTTTGCTCCTTAAATTTAGTCTCAAATATAGTGGAGATAAGTAGCTGCTCTTTTGAGCTCATATCCTCAGAGCTCATGCCAATGAGTGATAGCACCGACGCTGCGAGTGAGTTTATATAGTTACTAAAAATTTCATCGTCACTAATATTTGGGCAGGCAAAGTCGCTAAGTAGCGCCACGCTTAAGCCAGATGAGCTTTTTGGTGTGTAGATGTTAAAGCTAGCACTGTCTTTTAAAATTTTTACTCGCTCAAGGTCTTGAAAGCTAGACTCTATACCGTTTTTCCAAAGCTCGACCTGAGCGGCAGCAAATTCCTCTACGCTTTGACCTTTATTTGCCGCTTCTGCTTCATCGACATAAGGTAAAAAATCCTCCGCTCTCATCTGCGGAAAAGTTAGGGCTAAATTTGTGATATCGCCCTTTGGATCGATGATGATAGAGGGGATGTTGTCTATGCAGGCCTCTTCTAAAAGCGTGATACCAAGGCCTGTTTTGCCGCTTCCAGTCATACCAATGATAGCTGCATGAGTGGTCAGGTCCTTGTTTTTATAAAAAAATGGCTCTTTATCTTTTAGTCCGATGTAAAAAAGTTTTAAATTTTCTTGTATGGTTTTCACTAATTGCCTTATTCGTATAAATTTATGCGTGAGCGAAGCTCGTCAAGTGTCTCTTTGACGCGTTTTTGCGTGAAGTCTTTTATCGTTTTGTCATCATCAACTAGCTGCATGCAGTATCTGATGTAGCCCTTGTATGCTAGCTCGGTGACTAGCCTTAGCTTTAAAGAGACGTTTTTTACTTCATCTGGTGAGAGCATGATGTCAAAATTTGCCTCTAGCTCTTCTCCGTCTTTAAAATTTGTAGCTTGTGAGCTTAATATACTCATACCGCCCTCTGAGATGTCATAAAGGCTGCCAACAAGCTCGCCTTGCTCTCCTTTTAGAGAAATTTTGGTAAAGCGGTTTGGCAAGACGCGCTGGAATTTTCTCTTATTTGCATGCATGGTTGCTGTGCGTGAGAAATTTGAAAGGGTGACGCTTTTATCGGCGATATTGTAGTCGATGATGTCGGCGCGAAGTTGCTTTGAGAAGAAGCTATTTGGCAGGATAAAGCCCTTGCCATCTTGCTTCATAGCTAAAATTTGCATCATATCTACGCGAAAAACGACGCTATCTTCTTTAACTTCTAAAATTTCGGCTTCGTATTTTATATTTAGTCCGTCGTATAAATTTAAAAACTCAGGGCGGACCTTGGCATTTTTCATGCGTGTAAATGTGTTGATCGGATCTTCGTAGAAAAATGAGCCAGTATCGATCATCGTTTTTACCGTGGCTTCTTGGTGATCCTGCGTGTTATATAAAATTTCTTTCATCCTTGAGACGGCATTTACAAAATAGCCCACATATACTGCATCATCGCAGGCATGACTAAAATTTAGTGTCAAATTTAAGAGCAAGAAATTTACTAGCTCATCTTTTGCATTTAGTTTTGGTATTAGGCTGTTTAAGTCGTCGCGAATTTGTGTGGCATTTGGCTTTTGGATGAGTAGCGCGTCAAAAATACTCTCAAGGCAAATTTTCATCTGCTCGTGTGGCACTACAAGGGTTAGTTGTCTGCAAAATTTGATGCCCTCATCTATAAATTTAGCTCTTAAACCAAGTATGCAATCCTCGCAATTTTCGACAAGTTCTTGCCTGCCCTTAAACTCCATGGGGTCTCCAAAAAAGGTTGTTTATTAAAACATCGCTATCATATATAAAGTTATATTAAAAAAATATTTAAATTTGTGTAGAGAGGAAATTTCTAGGCAAAGCTGCCTAGAAATTTGAATAATTATAGTTTGCTTTCGTTGTGTGAAAGGTAGTCAGCAACACCTTCTGTGCTTGGTTTCATACCAGCGTCACCTTTGTGCCAGCCAGCTGGGCAAACTTCGCCGTGCTCATTTGTAAATAGCATAGTGTCTACCATTCTAATCATCTCGTCGATGTTTCTGCCAAGTGGTAGGTCGTTTATAACTGCGTGGCGAACTGTGCCATCTTTGTCAAGCAAGAATGATCCGCGAAGTGCTACGCCAGTGTCTTCTAGAAGTACGTCAAAGCCACGAGCGATTGATTTTGTCATGTCAGCTACGATCGGGAAGCGAACTTTGCCGATACCGCCTTTGTTTACTGGAGTCTCTTTCCATGCGAAGTGTGAGAACTGGTTGTCGCAAGAAACTGCGATAACTTCGATACCGCGTGACTTGAACTCGTCATATCTTTTGTCAAACGCGATGATCTCGCTTGGGCAAACGAATGTAAAGTCCATTGGATAGAAGAATACAACAGCGCCTTTTTCGCCGATGTTTTTGTAAAGGTTGAAATCATTTACAATTTGATTGTTTCCTAAAACTGCTGCAGCTGTAAAGTCAGGTGCTTTTTTTGTTACTAACATTTTTTCTCCTTAATAATAAATTTTATTGATTGCGAAATTATATCCATAAAAATTTAAATTCTAATTAAATAGGTCTAGAAATTTAAAACATTGTAATTTTAATATGCATTTGAAAATGAATGGAAATTTTTAAAAATTTATAGAAGATGTTGTAGAAAATTTATTAAATTTAGAGTTTTAGGTATAGAAGCGGCTAATTACAGATCGCTAAAATTTCTACCGCCAAATTTTAGTATCGCTGAACCCCAAGTAAAGCCACCGCCAAATGCATCAAGAAGCAAAACTGAACCATTTTTAATGCGTCCATCCTCATAAGCATCATTCATCGCCATTGGGATAGAAGCGGAGCTTGTGTTGCCGTATTTTGCAACTGTCAAAACGCACTGCTCGTCTGTAAAATTTAGCCTATTTTTTACGGCGTCTATTATCCTGATATTTGCTTGATGAGGTATGAAAAAGTCGATATCTTCGCTTTGCATTTTGTTTGCGTGTAAAATTTCTATCACGCTTTTGCTAAGCGTTTGAACCGCTATCTTAAAGACCTCATTTCCGCTCATGTGGATGAAATTTAGCCTATTTTTTAGCGTCTCATCGCTAGCTGGAAATGCACTACCACATCCCGGAGTTATCAAAAGCTCAGCCTGTCTGCCATCACTTGCAGTGTGGATGTCGATGATCTCGTTTTCTTCGCTAGCGCTTATCACAGCAGCGCCAGCTCCGTCGCCAAAAAGTATGCAGGTGCTTCTATCTGTGTAGTCGATTATCGAACTTAGTTTTTCAGCTCCTATGATCAAGACATTTTTCTTAGCACCACTTACGATAAGAGAATTTGCAAGCTCTAAAAGATAGATAAATCCTGTACAAGCTGCACTTATATCAAAAGCTGTAATGCCAAAATTTAAGCCTAAATTTGAAGCTATCTTGCAAGCAGTTGAAGGCATGCAAAGATGATCCGGGGATATCGTAGCGCAGATTAGCGCGTCGATTTGTGATTTTTCAAGTCCTGAGCGTTTTATAGCTAGCTCGGCAGCTTTTGTGCCAAGATCGCTTGTTATCTCAGTCGTTGCGATGTGTCTTTGCTCTATACCAGTTCGCTTCACTATCCACTCATCGCTCGTGTCGACCATTTTTTCAAAATCAAAATTTGTTAAAATTTTTTCTGGGACATATGACGCAATGGAGATCAATGAAGCTTTTGGCATATTTTACCTTGCAAAGTGTGAAAGTTCTTCTTCTATAACTTTATTTATATTTGAATTAGCAAATTTAATTGCTTGAAAGATTGCATTTTTTATAGCTTTTGAGTTGCTTTTGCCGTGGCTTATGATGACGCAGCCATTTACACCAAGAAGCGGAGCACCGCCGTACTCATCGTAACTGACCTGTTTTTTTAGAGTTTTAAAAACTTTTCTCATAAGCACTGATCCAGCCATAGCAAGTGGCGATTTTTTGACTTGCTTTTTGATGATCTTACCTATGGCGTCAGCGACACCTTCGCTCGTTTTTAGTAGAATATTTCCCATAAAACCGTCGCAGACCATGACATCAATGCTGCCATCAAAAATTTGATTGCCCTCTGCATTACCAACGAAGCTATCAAGCCTAGAAACTAGTTTAAAGGCCTCTTTGCTGACTTCATTGCCTTTGCTTTCTTCTTCGCCGTTTGACAAAAGACCTACTTTTGGCTCTTTTCTGCCTAAAATTTCTTTTGCATAGGCTTCGCCCATTATGGCAAACTGAAAAAGGTGCTCGCTTCTGCAATCAACATTTGCACCAACGTCCAAAACCAAAGTAGCTGTTTCTTTTGAATTAGGCATAAGTGTTGCGATCGCTGGACGAGATACATTTTTTAATCTACCAACTCTTAACGTAGCTAAACTCATAGTAGCACCGCTGTGACCAGCAGAAACGACAGCATCGACTTCTTTTTCTTTTAAAAGCTCAACAGCTTTGTAGATCGTGCTATCTTTTCTTTTTAGTGCGTCTGTCGCTCCGTCAGCCATAGAGATGACTTCAGTAGCTTCTATAAATTCTATATTTTTTAAATAGGGTTGTGGGATGAGTGGTTTTATGGCATTGCTATCGCCAACTAATACAGCTTTAAATTCTGTCTCTTTTAGTGCTTCAATAACGCCAGATATTATAGGATCTGCACCAAAATCACCACCCATAGCATCAATAGCAATGCGAATCATATTTTAGTATTCACCTGTTGTTTTGTTTATGCGGTGAGGCATTTTCCAAGAACCATCTTTGTCTTTTACAGGCACTGGAAGTGTAACTTTGTAATGTGTTCTACGTTTTGCTGCACGAGAATGACTCACTCTTCGCTTTGGTACTGCCATTTTACTCTCCTTTATAAATTTTTACATTTTTCACAATAAAAATAATCGCTCTTAAAAGCTTCTAGCTCACTTTCAAAAACTTCTTTTAAATCAATATTGCCATCAAAAAATTCAACCGTATCACTAAGCTCATTTTCTCTGTCTTTATAGACACCATCACTTAAATTTAGCTCTACGTCTTGATCGATAGGTAGCATAAATTCATCACCACATCGGTCACAAATATATTTTATCTCGCCCTTTATAGTGCCTTGGCATTTTACTAAAAAAGGGTCTTTTCTTTTTAAAATTCCACTAAAAACTAGATCATTGTTTCTTACTAGCTCAAAGTTTATCTCTTTGTTTGCTATTTTAGAAAACGAAATAATCAAATTTTAGTCCAAATTTAGCAAATTTCTCTTGAAGCAAAGAAGAAATTTATCTCATTTACAGCGTTTTCTAGGCTGTCACTTCCGTGAACTGCGTTTGCGTCAATGCTATCAGCAAAATCAGCTCTAATAGTGCCAGGAGCTGCTTCTTTTGGGTTAGTTGCACCCATTAGCTCGCGGTTTTTAGCAACTGCATTTTCGCCCTCTAAAACCATAACTACAACTGGTCCGCTTACCATAAAATCAACTAGATCGTTGAAGAAAGGTCTATCTTTATGAACTGCATAAAATGCTTTTGCATCGCATTTGCTAAGTTTGATTTTCTTTGCAGCTGCGATTCTTAAGCCATTGCTTTCAAATCTATCTATAATCTTTCCAACAACATTTTTCTTAACAGCGTCAGGCTTAATAATAGAAAGTGTTCTTTGCATAAATTTTCCTTAAAATTTAGGTTATTTAAATGAAGTTGGCAATTATATCAAATAAAGCTTAAAAATAAAATAGGCTCAAATTTGAGCCTAAATTTTGTAAATTTATTGGATAACTGGAGTGCTGCCAGTGCGAGCGTCAGCACCGATTTGATCACGTGAAGGTTGTCCTGCTACTACGGCGTCCCAAACGATGCAACCATCAGTTGGACAGGCAGATGCACAGGCTGGCTCGTCGTTGTAACCTACGCACTCAACGCATTTGTTTGAATAAACATAGTATGTATCTGCTCCAGTTGGGTTGTCGCTATCATCAACAATAGCTGAAACTGGGCACTCATCGATGCATGAACCACAGCTTATGCATATATCGGTTATTTTTACAGACATTTTTTCTCCTTAAATAAAATTTTGGCGTAGAATATCAAAAAAAACTGAAAATGATATAAATATACTCTTAAATTTTCATAACATGCTTAATTTCTCTAAACTACTTTATAAAGTTTTTATCACTTTTAGACTAAATTTACAGATTAAAATTTTAAAAAGGTCGTATAAATTTAATGAATGATACTATAAAAATAACTGGCGCGCGCGAGCACAATCTTAAAAATTTAAACCTTGAAATTCCTAAAAATAAATTAGTAGTTTTTACCGGTCTTAGCGGCAGTGGCAAGAGCACGCTAGCCTTTGACACGCTCTATGCCGAGGGGCAAAGAAGGTATATGGAGAGCCTTAGCAGCTACGCTAGGCAGTTTTTAGACCGTGTGGGCAAGCCTGATGTTGATAAGATCGAGGGTTTAACGCCTGCAATCGCGATCGATCAAAAGACAACTTCAAAAAATCCTCGCTCAACGGTTGGCACGATCACTGAAATTTATGACTATCTAAGGCTTTTATACGCAAGGGTTGGCGTGCAGCACTGCCATAAATGCGGCAAACCTATCTCAAAAATGAGTGCGAGCGACATCATAAATGAAATTTCAAAGCTCCCGCTTGGCGCAAAAGTGATCATCTATGCGCCGCTAGTGCGTGAGAAAAAGGGCACATGGGCGGATCTGATCGAAAATTTACGCCAAAAAGGCTTTGTAAGGGCGCAGATAGATGGCGTGGTGGTGAGGCTTGATGAGGAGATCGAGCTTGCAAAAACGAAAAAACATACGATAAAGGTCATCGTTGATAGGATCGCCATCGACGAGCAAAATCACGAACGCCTTGCAAGCGACGTGGAAAAGGCGCTAAATGAGAGTTTTGGTGAGGTCGAGATAGAGATCGCAAATGCCGACGAGCTGGGCTTAAAAGAGAGTTTTATACACTACAGCGAACACATGGCTTGTTTTGACTGTAAAATTTCATTTACGCCGCTTGAGCCACTAAGCTTTAGCTTTAACTCACCAAAGGGTGCCTGCGAGCACTGCGACGGACTTGGCATAAGATATAGCCTAGATATGAGCAAGATTATCGACGAGGAAAAGTCGATAGAAAACGGCGCAATAAAGCTACTTTACGGCTATAACATGAGCTATTACTATAAATTTTTACTTGCTTTTTGTGAGCAAAACGGCATCGATATCAAAAAACCATATTACGAGCTTAGCGAAGATGAAAAGAGGCTCGTTTTATACGGTAACGTCAAGGAAGTTTCGTTTTTTTGGAAGCGAAATAAGCTTCTTAGAAAATTTGACGGAGTAGTTAAAATTTCACACGGACTTTTGAAGGATTATAAGGACTTTGACGAGTATATGAGTGAGAAAATTTGTGACGCTTGTAACGGCCACAGACTAAAGCCTCAAAGCCTAGCGGTAAAGGTCGCTGGTCTTGGGCTTGGTGAAATTTTGGATATGAGCATAGAAAACTGCACCGCATTTTTCTCAAATGAGAAAAATTTTGCCTATCTTAGCGACTACGACAAGGCGATCGCAAAGCCTATCTTAAAAGAGATCAACGAAAGGCTTTTCTTTTTGTACGACGTGGGACTTGGCTATTTGTCGCTTGGACGCGATGCTAGGACGATCAGCGGTGGCGAGGCACAGCGCATCAGGATCGCAAGCCAGATAGGAAGTGGGCTAAGTGGCGTCATGTACGTGCTTGATGAGCCAAGTATCGGCCTTCACGAGCGAGATACGTTAAAACTCATAAAAACACTTAGAAATTTGCAAGCTAAAGGCAACTCCGTGATCGTCGTCGAGCATGATAAAAAGACGATAGAGGAGGCTGACTATATCGTAGATATCGGCCCTGGAGCTGGTAAATTTGGCGGTAGCGTGGTCTTTGCAGGCACGGCAAAAGAGCTTTTGGGCTCAGACACCCAGACCGCACAATACATAAATGGTAAGAAAAAGATCGACTATCAAAAAAATAGAAAAGCTGAGAAGTGGCTTGAAATTTCAAATGTAAATATCAACAATATCTCAAATTTAACCGCTAAATTTCCGCTTAGAAATCTCGTGGGCATTACTGGTGTCTCAGGATCTGGCAAGAGCTCGCTAGTGCTTCAGACCTTGCTTCCAGAGGCGCAGGAGCAGCTAAATAGAGCCAAAAAAGTAAAAAAGATAGCTGGTGTAAATTTAAGCGGACTTGAGAATTTAGACAAGGTCATATACCTCGATCAAAGCCCGATCGGTCGCACACCACGCTCAAATCCAGCGACATACACTGGCGTGATGGATGAGATAAGAAATTTGTTTGCGCAGACTAAAGAGGCCAAGCTTAGAGGCTATAAAATAGGGCGTTTTAGCTTCAACGTCAAAGGTGGGCGTTGCGAGAAGTGCCAAGGCGAGGGCGAGATCACGATCGAGATGCACTTTTTGCCTGATATAAACGTGGTTTGTGACGTTTGTAATGGCGCTAGATATAACGCTCAGACCTTGGAAATTTTATACAAAGGCAAAAACATCGCCGAGGTGCTAAATATGAGCATAGATGAGGCGGTTGAGTTCTTTAAGGCTGTGCCAAAGATCGCTTCAAAGCTCACCACGCTGCAGGACGTAGGGCTTGGCTACATCACACTTGGACAAAATGCAGTCACACTTAGTGGCGGTGAGGCGCAGCGCGTGAAGCTAGCGAAAGAGCTTAGTAGAAGCGACACTGGAAATACGCTTTACATCCTTGATGAGCCAACGACAGGACTTCATTTTGCTGACGTCGATCGGTTGGTAAAAGTGCTAAATCACCTAGTCGATCTTGGAAATTCAGTCTTTGTGATCGAGCATAATATGGATGTTATCAAAAACTGCGACTATATCGTAGATATGGGGCCAGAAGGCGGCGCAAAAGGCGGTAAAGTGATAGCTTGTGGCAGCGTCAAAGAGGTAGCTAAAAACTACAAAAAAACTGGCAGCTACACTGGGGAATTTCTAGCGCAAGAGCTTGCTTTGTTAAAAGCGAAATAAAATAAATTTAATAGTTTGGTGTTTGTCTAAAATGCCAAGCTATATAATAAGTGAGATAAATTAAAATTGCTAAATTTTGAGTGGATTTAAAAAGAAAAAGGGGCGAACGCCCCTGGGATTATGCAGCTGGATAAACAGATACTTTTTTTCTGTTCTTATCAAGTCTTTCAAATTTTACAAAGCCATCGACTAATGCAAAAATAGTGTGATCTTTACCAAGACCTACGTTGTTTCCAGCGTGAGTTGCTGTTCCTCTTTGGCGGATGATTATATTTCCAGCACGAACGAACTCGCCACCAAATTTCTTAACACCTAATCGGCGTCCGATACTATCACGGTTATTTTGGGTTGAACCTTGACCTTTTTTGTGTGCCATATCTTATCTCCTTAAGCTGCGATACTTACGACTTTTACACGTGTAAATTGTCTTCTAAAGCCGCGTTTTAGTTTTGAGTCTTTACGTCTGCGTTTTTTGTAGATAACTACTTTTTTGTCTTTGCCTTCATTAACGACCTCAAGAACAACTTTTGCACCCTTAACAAATGGCGCACCTACCTTTACTTCGCCGTCATTTACAGCTAAAACTTCTGTAATCTCAACGGTTGATTTAGCTTCAGCACTAAAGTGATCTAGCTTAAGGAACTCGCCCTCGCTAACACGATATTGCTTACCGCCATGCTTAAATATAGCGTATTTTGACATACTCTACCTTTCTAAAATTTGGTAAGACCAAAAAGCACTTTTTTGCAAAAGATTTATGGAGCTTTGTTGGTTGTAAGGTGTGAATATTAGCCAAAAGTTTATAAATTCTACTTTAATACCCCTGATCTTATGATCTCATCAGCTAAATTTCTTATCATAGAGCTATGATCTAAGAAAAATGTTTTGTCACTTGGCAAATGTGGCTGATATACTAGCGTTTTAGCTACTGGTGCGCTTAAGATCACATTTATCAGCTCAAGCTCAGGTGGAAAAGTAAAATAAAGTTTTGGCTTGGGAATTTCATTTTGAAAGAGCCTCTTTGCGTAAAATTTACTGAAATTTTCATTTTTTGGTAGCTTTATCTCTTTAAAAAGCTCAAGTGGTAAAAAGTAGCGCGCCAAGGCATGAAGTCCGTGCGCAAAAATGTAGAGGCGTTTTTCAAATTTGGGTGCATCTGTCCTGCCAAAAGTGGAGCAAAATTTCTGCAAATGCTCGCTCATAGCAGCCGTATCTTTTTCATGCAAGGCAAGCACAAATTTAACCGCCTCTCTTTCATTTGCTGGCTTTTTAGACTCTGCAAAGGTGCGAGCTTTTTCTAGGGCAGGGGCAAGTAAATTTTCATCTTGCCAAAGCATCGCCGTGAGCAAATCATGCATAACGCATAGAAATTTATAGCCGTTTTTGCTTGGTGGCAGGCCTTTTGGAAAGATGCTTGCCATACTATCTGTGTCGCCACAAGCGATAGCAAAAAATGCCGGTATGAGCTTCTCGCACTGATCATATCCACCGCTGCATCCTGGGAGTAAATTTAGCTTAGCGTATTGAAAGATGAGATCATTTAGTGCCTCGGCGTCGCCATCAGCTAGGCACTTCTCAAGGCAAAAGTCGTATCGCCTAGCTCTTGAAAAAGAGAGTAATCGTATGAGCTCACATAAAAAGTCGTATTCGTTTAAATTTTTCTCTTTTATCTCGGCGTAAATGCTTGCATACTCATCTAAAAGTAGCTCTTCGTCGCTTTTTGGTGGTTTTTTGGCTCTAAAAATGTTAAACAAGCCTTCTAAAAATGACATTTTGCGTCTCCTTATTTTTGCTAATTTTAGCCAAAAACGCCTAAAATGGCTTATTTTTTTGAATTGCAAAAGTTAAATTTAGCGGATAGTTTAACCGCATTTTGGCTATAATCGCCCCAAATTTAAGCGAGCTTAGGACAAAGATGGCAGGCGAAGATCAGGAAAAAACCGAAGAAGCGACCCCTAAAAAGATAGAAGACGCCAAAAAGGACGGCAACGTCCCAAAAAGTCAGGATCTATCAGGCTTTGTGACCCTAGTTATTGCTATTGGTGCGCTGCTTGCGATGCTAAATTTTATGAAAGATCAGGTCATCTCGCTTTACATCTACTACTCTAAATTTATCGGTCAGCCACTGACTTTGCCAACGGTAAAAATGATCGTTGTAAATACCTTTGGCAGGGCGCTTTTGATGATCCTGCCAGTTTGCATCTGCGTCGCGGTTGCCGGCATAATCGCAAATGTAATGCAGTTTGGCTTTATATTTACCACAAAGCCCATAACGCCAAATTTTGGCAAGATAAATCCGCTAAAAGGGCTAAAAAATTTATTTTCTATGAAAAAGGCGATCGAGAGCGTCAAGATCGTCGTTAAGGTAAGCATCGTCTTTGGAGTTGGATTTTACTTTTTCTTGCAGTTTATAAAGGAGCTTCCGCACACGCTCTTTTTTTCTATGTTTGATCAGCTCGCGTGGCTAAAAGAGAAGCTCATCATCCTAGTTAGCGTCATGCTTTTTATACTTTTTGTGATCGGCCTTGCTGACCTGCTTATCGTGCGTTTTCAGTATTTTAAGGATCTTCGCATGAGCAAGCAAGAGATCAAGGACGAGTACAAGCAGATGGAGGGTGACCCGCAGGTTAAAGGCAGGATCCGCCAAGCGCAAATGCGTGCAGCCAAGCGCCGTATGATGCAAAATATCCCACAAGCTGACGTCGTCATCACAAACCCAACTCACTACGCCGTGGCGATCAGATACGACAAAAGCCGCGACAAAGCACCGATAATACTTGCTAAAGGGGTTGATTTCTTAGCGCTTCAGATAAAAAAGGTAGCGGTTGAAAACGGAGTGCAAATTTATGAAAATCCACCTCTTGCAAGGGAGCTTTATAGGGTTTGTGAGGTCGATGATACGATACCAGCGCACCTTTTTAGAGCAGTAGCTGAAGTGCTAAGCTTTGTTTATATGAGCAATAAGCAGAAATTTCAAGATAAACTTTGAGAGCATTAAGCCAAAAAATTTATAAAAATAGTAGTAAATTTTGTATAAAAAAGACAAGCTGCCTTTAAAACAGCTTGTCAGAAATAAAATCTTAGTTAAGATATCCGTATATATTTGCTAGCACCCAGCCAACTGCACAAGAGCTAAATACACCTATGAAGCCAGGTATGATAAAGCTGTGATTGATTACATATTTACCAATATGTGTTGTGCCTGAGCGGTCAAACTGCACGGCTGCAAGATCGCTTGGATATGTTGGAAGGATGAAGTATCCATAGCAAGCAGTAGCAAACGCGACAATAACGCCTGGGTGAACACCTATTTGAACAGCGAGTGGTACGAAAGTCGCAGCTGCAGCAGCTTGAGAGTTTAGGAATTTTGATATAAGCATACCAACTATGATATACATCCAAGGATATGCTTTCATAACCTCGCCAAGTGAGCCTTTGAGCATATCAATGTGTGAGTTGAACATTGTCTCAGCCATCCAGCTAATGCCGTAAATCGCAACAAGTGCAACCATACCGCTGTGGAAAATTTCATTTTGACCAATTTTGGCTGCTTTAATGCCTGAGTAGATCATCATGATAGATGCTGCTAAAAGCATGAAAATTTGGATCGTATCAACCATGCCAAGTGGTGCAGTCTTTTTCATAGTATCTTTTACTACAATGCTCGCATTTGCGATAGTTTCGCTTTTATCACCTGCAGTGATAACAACATCAGCGCCGTTTGAAACAATGCTTTGTGTTACCTTGTTGTCTTTATCTAGTACTTGAACGCTTGTAAATTTAGTAGCGTCTTTTACTTTATTGTCTTTTACGTTTGAAACGATTTTGCTATCGCCAACCATAGAAACAACTTGTCCGTCTTTAACTGTGATGTTTTTAACTGTTTTTTTATCTACGATTATTTCTATTGATTTACCAGGAACATTGCTTGTCCAGCTTGGGCGAAGTTGTTTGTAATAACCCAAAACCGCAACGACAGCGATTGTAGCTAGGAATATCCACATAACATTCCATTGTTTTTTTGGTAAATGCACACCGATCAATGAATGTGCCTCATCAGAACCATATATATATTTTCTTTGCTCTGGATCGGCTATTTTTGCTTGGAATTCTGGATCTTTATCAAGATCTTTACCTCTAAATACTGAGTAAGTTCCTATGCAAAGCACACCCAAAAATGTAGAAGGAATGGTAACTTTTAATAGATCAACATAGCTTGTAAAGCCCTCAATATGAACTGTGCCAGTACCAAGAAGAACAGCAACCATAGACACACCAGCAACTGAAACTGGGCTTGCGATAATAGCAAGTTGTGATGAGATCGTAGTAGCTGCCATCGGACGTTCTGGACGGATACCACTTTTCATTGATACGTCATAGATGATCGGTAAAAGTGTATAAACTGTGTGACCTGTACCGCATAGCACCGTTAGCGTCCAGCCACAAATCGGCGCAAGATAGCAAACTGTTTTTGGATGTTTTCTAAGCGCTCTTTCAGCGATCTGAAGCATAACATCAAGACCACCAGCTGCTTGAAGTGTAGCACTTGCTACAACAACTGCAAGAATAGTTAATATAACATCAATAGCAGGCTTACCTGGTTTTAAATTAAATGCAAATACCAAAATAACAAGACCGATGCCACCAAGGACACCAAGTGCCATACCACCTTTTTTTGCTCCGTAGAACAAACAGCCGAGTACGACAATTAATTGTAAGAAAAACTGCGTACTCTCAGACAAACTTGTAAGAAATTCCATGATTTCTCCCTTTTCGAAAATTACGCACGGAGTATATAAATATTAAAATTAAATACTAATTAAAAAAGATATGTAGAATTTAATATTACATTTAATTCTTGTTATCTTATCTATATTTTTGTGGAAAAATAAATATATTTAAAAGAAAGATTGAGATAAAATCCTAAAAGGAAACAACTAATAGTTAAATTTAAGGAGAGAAGCATGCAAATCCCTATCGCTTATGGTAAAGATGACCATATAAATTTAAAAATAGACGAAAAAAATCTGCTTGGTGTTTTTGATCCAAACAAAGTCGCTAAATTTGACGAAGCAGCGCTTATCGCAAAGGCTTTAGCAAATCCGATAAATCAAAAGAGCTTTGATGAGTTTATCGCTGGCGATGAAAAGATCGTTATCATCGTAAATGACGGCACAAGACCTACGCCAACTGCTAAAATTTTAAAGCAAATTTACCCAAAGCTTCGCGATAAAAATAAAATTTTCATCATCGCCACTGGCTGTCACAGAGAGGGCACGCTAGATGAATACAATATGATATTTTCTAAAGAAATTTATCCAGAGATCAGAGCTAAAAACGAGGTTCACGACCACGACTCAAAGCACGATGAGATGGTCTTTTTAGGCGAGAGCAAAAACGGCACGCAGATGTATCTAAACAAGATCGTAGCAGAGGCCAAAAAAGTGATCGTCATAGGTTCGGTTGAGCCTCACTATTTCGCAGGCTACACCGGTGGTAGAAAGGCCTTTTTGCCAGGTACCGCATCATACGAGAGTATCACGCAAAACCATAAACTAGCGCTTAGCGCCGACGCTCAGGCACTGCGCCTAGAGGGCAACCCTGTGCATGAAGATATGATCGATGCGATGAAAGTTCTTTCAAATATCGATGTCTTTTCGATCCAGACGGTGCTTGATAGCGAGCATGGCGTCTATTACGCGAGTGCTGGCGATCTAAACGATAGCTTTTATGACTGCGTGAAAAAGGCTGATGAGGTTTTCTGCGTAAATATCCCACAAAAGGCTGACATCGTGATCTCGGTGGCACCATATCCTATGGATGTCGATCTTTATCAGGCGCAAAAAGCCCTGGATAACGGCAAACTAGCGCTTGCAAAGGACGGAATTTTAATAATGGTCGCAAAATGCCGCACAGGCATCGGTCCAAAACCTTTCTTTGAGCTTATGGCATCGGCCGATACGCCAAAAAAAGTGTTAGAAAAGATAAATTCTGGCTTTAAGCTTGGTTATCACAAAGCTGCAAAAATGGCTGAAATTTCGCTTTGGGCGCAGACTTGGGCTGTGACTGATCTAAGCGATGATGAGATGAAAGCTGTGCATCTAAAGCCGTATCACGACCTACAAAAGGCTGTAGATGAGGCGCTGGCTCAAAAAGGCGCGGATGCAAAAATAATCATCTTGCCGTTTGGCTCTATGACTGTGCCTAAGGTGTGAGTTTGGCTAAAATTTTATACTATGACGCAAGTTCTGGCATCAGCGGCGATATGAATTTAGCAGCTCTTGTCGGGCTTGGTGTGGATTTTGACTATCTTTGCTCTGAGTTAGAGAAACTAAATTTGAGCGGAGAATTTTACTTAGAGCAAAAAAACGTAGTAAAAAATGGCATCGCTGCGACTAAAATAGACGTTGTGCTGCTAAAATCACAGCCTCACGCTAGAAGCTACGCTGATATCAAGCAAATTTTGGCTAGCTCAAATTTGAGCGAGATTTGCAAGAAAAAGGTCGCTGCGATATTTCACGTGATCGCTCAGGCTGAAGCAAAAGTGCATGCAGTTAGCATCGATGAGGTGCATTTTCACGAGGTTGGAGCGATTGATAGCATAGTAGATGTAGTTGGAGCGGCGATCTGCTTTGAGTATTTATCTAAAAATTTTGGTATTTCTAGGATTGTTAGCTCAAAGATCGAGCTTGGTGGCGGCGTAGTAAAGTGTGATCACGGCTATCTTAATGTCCCAGCGCCAGCAGTTTGTGAAATTTTAAAAGATGTGCCAGTTAGTCTTGGGCGAGCAAATTTTGAGATGACTACGCCAACAGGTGCTGCGATACTAAAAGCATGCGCAGATGAGTTTGTGAGTGAGAGAAATTTTAAAATAGAAAAAGTAGCTTACGGGGCTGGCGAAAAAAATGCGCCAAATTTTGCAAATGCCCTTCGCGCGATGATCTGCGAGGTAGATGAGAGCCAAAATTTGGTGCAAAAAATGATATCTACAAACATAGACGACATGGACGCAGAAAGCTTTGCCTTTGCGTGTGAAATTTTACGTGAAAACGGCGCGCTAGACGTCTTTAGTCACTCTATCTATATGAAAAAAGGGCGCATCGGCTTTGAGTTAAACGTTTTGTGTAAAAGTGAAGATGCGAAAAAGCTAAAAGAGCTTATATTTACGCATACGACGGCCATTGGCGTTCGCGAGATAGATGTTGTAAAAACCGAGTTGAAACGAAAATTTGTAAGTGTTGAAACGAAATTTGGCGACATAAGACTAAAAATTTCAGGCGATGATGAAAGGGTAAAGCCTGAATTTGACGAGTGCAAAAGCGCAGCACTTGCGCATAAAACATCGATATTTCAGGTAAAAAAAGAAATTTTTAAAAAGTATGACGAAATTAGAAATTCTAAAAAATGATATAAAAAAGCTAGGAAATTTAGCCGTTGCATTTAGCGGCGGCGTGGATAGCTCACTACTGCTAAAGGTCGCTGCGGACGTGCTTGGCGAAAATGCGCTAGCACTCACGGTAAAATCGCCTTATATGTCTTTGCGCGAGATAGACGAGGCGGTAGAATTTACTAAATTTTATGGCATCAGGCACGAGATATTTGAAGTGGGCATCGTTGATGAGATAAAGCTCAATCCGCAAAATCGCTGTTATCTTTGCAAAAAAGCAGTTTTTTCAAGGCTTTTTGCTCGTGCAAAAGAGCTTGGTTTTACAAATTTGGCTGATGGCACAAACAAAGACGATCTTGGCGAATATCGCCCAGGTTTAAAGGCAAAAGAGGAGCTTGGTGTGCTTTCGCCTCTAATAAATTTACGTAAATTTGAGATCCGCGAGCTTTCACGTGAGCTAAATTTAGCAACAGCAGACAAGCCAAGCTATGCATGCTTGCTAACTCGT
>NZ_JH414887.1:672633-776707 GCF_000238755.1 Campylobacter sp. 10_1_50 | reverse complement strand
CAAGCCAAGCTATGCATGCTTGCTAACTCGTTTGCCGCATGAAAAAGAGATAAGCGCAGATGGGCTAAATTTAGTAGAAGCGGCTGAAAATTTACTGATAAAAAGCGGCTACGCAAATGTGCGCGCAAGGCTTGATGATAGAAAAATGAAGCTGCAAATGCCATTTTCTAGCATGCAAACCTTTTTGAGCGACGTGAAATTTAAGTCTATCGTTAAAGAGCTAGTTGCACTTGGCGTGGCAGAGGTAACGCTTGATCTAAAGGGGCTTAGAGAGGATGTTTTGGTATGAGCGAGACTGAAATTTTAGAATTTATCGCTGGTATAAAAAACGGCAAGATGAGTGAGCAAGATGCGCTAAAGTATCTAAAAAACTACCCATTTAACGACATCGGATGCGCTAAGATCGACACTCAGCGCGCTTTGCGAAATGGCACTGGTGAGGTGATATACGGGACGAATAAAACAGATGATGAAATTTTGCAAATCGCTAGTGCGATCGGCGAAAAAAATGAAAATATCCTGATCACAAGAACAAAAGAGAGCGTTTTTAAACGCATAGAGGAGATCTTTCCGCAGGCAAATTTTAATGCTCGCGGAAGTGTGATCAGCGTTAAATTTCAAGAGCAACTACTCACAAAAAGCTACATCGCGATAGTCTCTGCTGGCACTGCTGATGGCGCAGTCGTGGAGGAAGCCTACGAGACGGCAAAATTTCTAGGCAATGACGTGAAAAAATTTACAGATGTCGGCGTGGCAGGGCTACATAGGCTGGTCGCAAAGCTTGACGAGATACGCGGCGCAAAGGTCGTGATCGCCGTTGCTGGCATGGAGGGCGCACTTGCTAGCGTGTTAGCTGGCCTCGTGAGCGTGCCTGTGATCGCAGTGCCTACTAGCGTGGGATATGGGGCAAATTTTGGAGGATTAGCAGCACTGCTAGCGATGCTAAATAGCTGTGCAAATGGCATAAGTGTCGTAAATATCGACAACGGCTTCGGTGCTGCATATAACGCAAGCCTGATAAATCATTTGTAATTTTATACTTGCAATGCGGCAAAAATTGGCTAAATTTATAGGTAAAGCGTTGCGAGAGTTAAATTTAAGCTGGCAAAAAGAAACTTTAGCAAAAAGAGAAAGCTTGCAAACGAGGCTAGCATTTTTGGCTATAGCTGGTGTGATCTTAGTAACTGAAATTTACATCGCAGTTTGCGTAAAGGGTGGCTTTGTGCGGCACTACGCTGGCGACGTTTTGGCTGTTATCTTGCTTTACGCTTTAGCAAGGGCTATATTTAGCGTGCCACCATCAAATTTGCCGCTTAAAATTTTTACTTTTGCGGCGGCTTTGGAGATTGCGCAGTATTTTGGAGTGGTGCAAATTTTAGGTATAGAAAATAAAATTTTAAAGATAATGATCGGTGGGACGTTTGATCTTGCTGATCTGCTCTGCTACGCGGCTGGCTGTATCTTGGCGGGCGTGTATGAAAAATTTGAAAAAAGGAGAAGCGATGGATAAAGAAAAATCCATAAAAAAGATGACTGAGGTCATGGCGAAATTTGTCGGCTACACGGGCAAGGTACTGCCCGATGACGTGACGGCGAAGCTGAGGGAGCTCGCCGAGCGCGAGACGCAGCCACTGGCAAAGGAGATCTATAAAACAATGTTTGAAAACCAGCGCCTTGCAAAGGAGCTAAACCGCCCGTCCTGTCAGGATACTGGAGTGATCCAGTTTTTCGTAAGATGTGGCGCAAATTTCCCACTCATCGGCGAGCTTGAAGAGTTGCTGCGAGAGGCGGTACTGCAGGCTACTCGTGAAGCCCCGCTTCGCCATAACAGCGTCGAGACATTTGACGAGTATAACACAGGCAAAAACGTCGGCAAGGGCACGCCAAGTGTGTTTTGGGATATTGTGCCAGGTAGCAGCGAGTGCGAGATACACACCTATATGGCAGGTGGCGGCTGTAGCCTGCCTGGCAAAGCGACCGTTTTGATGCCTGGCATGGGCTATGAGGGTGTTGTTAAATTTGTTATGGATATAATGACAAGTTACGGCATAAACGCCTGTCCGCCGCTATTAGTTGGTGTTGGTGTGGGCACTTCGATCGACGTAGCGTCCTTGCTTTCTAAAAAGGCGCTTATGAGGCCTTTGGGCTCTAAAAATCCAAACGAACGCGCTGCATTAACTGAAAAGCTACTCGAAGAGGGCATAAATAAAATCGGCCTGGGCCCGCAGGGCATGAGCGGGGCAAGCTCCGTGATGGGCGTGCATATCGAAAACTGCGCCCGTCACCCAAGCGTCATAGCCGTCGCCGTAAACGTGGGCTGCTGGTCGCACCGTAAAGGCCATATCGTCTGGGACGCAGATCTAAATTTCGACGTAAAATCGCACAAGGAGTTCGCGCTATGAGTAAGAAAATTTTAACCACGCCAATAAGCGCCGAGGATCTTTCAAATATCAAAATCGGCGACGTGATCTATCTAACCGGGCACATCGTCACCTGCCGCGACGTACCGCATAGACGCGTAGTAGAGGAGGGTAGGGAGCTGCCAGTTGATATCAAAGGTGGCGCGATCTTGCATGCAGGGCCGATCATCAGAAAAACAGAAGATGGCGGTAAAGAGGGCTTTGAAATGGTCTCAGTAGGACCTACAACCAGCATGAGAATGGAGAAATTTGAGCGAGAATTTATCGCAAAAACTGGAGTTCGTCTCATCGTCGGTAAAGGCGGCATGGGTGAGGGCACGATGAGCGGTTGCAAGGAGTTTGGTGCTATTCACTGCGTGTTTCCTGCAGGCTGTGCGGTGGTGGCTGCGACGCAAGTCGAGGAGATCGAGAGTGCTGACTGGACGGAGCTTGGTATGCCTGAGACTCTTTGGAAGTGCCGAGTGAAGGAGTTTGGCCCGCTCATCGTCTCGATCGATGCGCACGGAAATAATCTTTTTGAGCAAAATAAGGTCAAATTTAACGAGAAAAAGGACGAGGCATTAGCTGAAATTTTACCGCAGGTTGGGTTTATAAAGTAAGATTATGTGAAATTGTAGATGTGAGATGGGTTTTATTTATCTCACATCATATTTAGATTATTTTGTATTGTTTTCTAAAAGTTCATTTAAGTCGTTGTCATCAAATCCTATCATTTTTGCAACGTTTTTAATAAACATCTTTTCAGTTACGTGAAAATTTCCATCTATGTTCGCAAGTGCTATCATATCTAACACTAATGCTAGAGACTCATCAAAATTCTCTTTAAAAACCGAATAATCCACTGCAACTTTCTCTTTTAACCCAATTTGTTCAATTAGTTGCATTTGGTCTTCGTTAGACAATAAAGAGTTTTCTATAAGATTTTGTAAATGTGCTACTTCGCTGTCATCTATTTTTCCGTCTATTTTCATCAAATTTATTAAAATTTGGATTTTGGTTTTTATAATACTTGTGCCTTGTGTTAAATCTTGGTATGCGGATTTTAAATCATCTGCAGCCATTTGAATTTGTGCAACACCATCACTAATTTTGGTTAGATCATCAGATGTGGTTTCATACTCTATCTGTTTTGAAAAAATAAAATCGGCTTTTTTGCCTATTTTATCGGTACTTATTTTTGACCATGCAGCCATAGCCGCCGCACCAGCTACTGGAAGCCATTTTGCAACCATAGATTTGGCCAGTTGTTGTGTTATTTTGCCACCTAGCATTGCTACTATTTTTTGTATAACTCTAGCTCCAGCACGTTTTACTAAAATTTTTTGTCCATGCACCACGACTAGTCCAGTTGCTACATTACCGCTTGCACCAAATAGCACATCTAAAATCAGTTCGTTACTAGCTGTCTTACCGTGAGCCTTAGCAATATCAGCTACCATAGTCATTTGGTTTCTAATTATAGCTATGATTTCAGGCACAGCTGCAGCCATACCCCAAGGACCTGGTATTAAACCTACTCCTCCAGAAATAGCAGCATTTTTGTAGCTGCAACTAGATATTAGGCCATTCACATCGCTGACACTTGGAAGCGGATTATTCTCATAATATTCTTCCCTACTATTAATTACGCTTGTTAGCGCACTATTAATACCTTCTGTAATTTTGCTTTCTACTGCATTTACCATAGTTGTTTCCTTTCTTTTAAGGTAATTTTGCAGGTAAAACTATATTCGTGTAAAGTCAATATCTGTGCTAAGAATTAGCACTTTTTATATAAACTTTTACTTTAGCTCGCCCCAGTTTTTCGCGATATTTAGTGATGTTTTAAGTGGCACATTTAGCGTGTAAATTTCCTCCATCGTCTTTTGTGTCACCTTGCCAAATTCCTGCGCAAACTCGTCTTTTACTTCAAAGATTAGCTCGTCATGTATCTGAAGCAACATACTCGCTTTTTCATCTAAATTTGCTCTAACTTTTACCATCGCCATCTTGACAAGGTCTGCCGCAGAGCCTTGAAAGACCGTATTTACCGCCTCGCGCTCAAACATGGCTATTTGCATAGGTGTGGCACTTTTAAAGTCAAAGTAGCGCTTTCTGCCAAGTAGTGTCTGCACAAAGCCATCGTTTTTGGCTGAAATTTTTATGCTCTCTAAAAACTCTTTGATCGTCGCAAACGCCTTAAAATAGCGCTCTATATACTCTTTTGCCTCAGCTCTTGTGATATTTACTTGATTTGCTAGTTTGCTTGAGCCCATGCCGTAGATGAGGCCAAAATTTATACTCTTTGCCACGGCTCTATTTTGCCTGTCGCTGCTACCAAATATGCTAATAGCCGTCCTTGCGTGGATATCCTCGTCATTTTTAAACGCCTCAAGCAGCGCAGGATCACGGCTAAAGTGAGCTAGCAGTCTAAGCTCGATCTGACTGTAGTCAAGCCCCACAAAGCTATATCCCTCGCGCGCCTCAAAGCACTCTCTGACGTCCTTTGCGAGGCTGCCGCGTGCTGGGATATTTTGTAAATTTGGATTTTTACTTGAAAGCCTGCCAGTACTCGTGCCAGTTTGCAAAAAGCTCGTGTAAATTCGTGAGCCCTCATCCTTTTTCGCAAGTGCTAAAAGTGGCTCGCAGTAGGTGCTTTGCAGTTTATATAGCTCTCTGTAAGCTAAAATTTTCTCTATCACTGGATGAGCGTCCGTAAGCTCAGCTAGCACGCTCTCATCGGTGCTATATCCTGTTTTTGTCTTCTTTTTAGTAGGAAGCTTTAGGTGCTCAAAAAGTATGACGCCAAGCTGTTTTACGGAGTTTATGTTGAAATTTTCGCCGCTTAGCTCGTAAATTTCACTTGTTAGCGCCTTTAGTTTGGTGTCGTTTTCAAGGATGAGCTTTTGCATCTTAGCTTCGTTTATCTTGATGCCGTTTTGCTCCATGTCAAAGAGCGTGAGGATAAAAGGAAACTCGTGCGTATCGGCAAGGGTCAGTAAATTTTTATCAAGTGTGTTTTGAAAAGTTTTATAAAATTTAAGCGTTATCCAAGCGTCCTCGCTCGCGTATTTAGCGGCATTTTCTAGCGGTATATCGCCAAAAGTTTGCCCCTTTTTGACCACATCTTCAAATTTGATCGTGTCGTAGTCATAAAGCCTCTTTGCCAGCGCATCCATGCCGACACTTGAGTTTGGATCGCTAAGCCACGCAAGTATCATCGTATCTTTAAAATTTGCTGGAGGGTTGAGCCCAAGGTTGTTTTTCACGATCTCAAAGTCATATTTTAAATTTTGTCCGATCACGCAGCCTTTATAAATTTGCCCTACCGCCCAAGTGGCAAATTTTAGGTCTATTTGCTTTGGCGCGCCTAGGTAGTTGTGAGCCACTGGCACGTAGTATGCGTCCTCGTCGTTAAAGCAAAAGCTAAAACCAACGATCTTTGCGCTCTTGCTATCAACGCCCGTGGTCTCAGTGTCAAAGGCGACGATGGTCTCTGGTGTGACGCTAGAGAGTAGCTTTTCGATGCTTGCCTCATCAAGTAGTAAATTTGCTCTAAAGCCAAGCTTAAATTCAGCATTTTCCTCTTTTTGCAAGCTCTTAAGAAGCCTGTTTAGATCGTATTCTTTTAAAATTTCTGAGATGTTTATCAAAGGATTTTGCTCTGGAAATTTAGACTGCTCAAGATCAAGCGAAGTGATCGCGTCATCAAAGAGTGTGGCTAGTTTTTTGCTCAAAAACGCCTCGTCTCTTGCGGCTGCTAGCATATTTTTGGTGCGCTCGTTTCTAAGAAGGGCTAAATTTTCATAAATTCCCTCTAAGCTACCATACTCAGCTAAAAGCTTCTTAGCTCCCACTGCGCCGATACCTTTGACGCCTGGAATGTTGTCTGAGCTGTCTCCTGCGATGGCTAAAAAGTCCCTTACCTGAGCTGGATAGACGCCATATTTTTCAAAGCAGCTAGCGCTATCGTGGTCGATCTTGCTTTGTGGGCTGTAGATGCTCACTTTGCCGTCCTCTATGAGCTGGTAAAGGTCCTTATCATGCGTGACTATTCGCACAAATATATCTTTATCTTTGCAAATTTTAACCGCACTTGCGATGATATCATCGGCCTCGTAGCCTTCACGGCTAAGGCTGTAAAGTCCCATTTTTTCTATCATATCTATGCAAACTGGCAGCTGTTCTTTTAGCTGAGCTGGCGGCTCGCTCCTGTTTGCCTTGTATTCGCCCAAAATTTCATGGCGCAGAGTCTTGCCCTTGCTATCAAGTGCGAAGATGAGGTAGTCGCTTTGGTACTCATCTTTTAGGCTCGCTATGAAATTTGCAAAGCCACTTATCATGCCACTTGGTTTGCCCTCCCTGTTTTTAAGCCCGCTCATAGCGTAGTAAAGCCTAAAAAAGAAGCCAAAAGTATCAATAATCGTAAGTGTTTTCATTCTCTATCCTTTTGCGCCATTTTATGAAATTTAGGCAAAAATTTGGCTGATTTTATAAATTTATCAGATGCTAAAAGCAAAGTGAGATTTTAAACGCAAAACAAATTTTAATCATTTAAAAGATATAATCTCGCCTAAAATTCAAACTAAATAATAGATAAATTTAAGGTAAAAAATGTTTATAGATAGCGTGAAATTAACCCTAAGTTCAGGCCATGGCGGAGCTGGTGCAGTAAGCTTTCGCCGCGAAAAGCACGTCATTTTAGGCGGCCCAGACGGCGGTGACGGCGGTGATGGCGGTGATGTATATTTTGTCTGCGACAACAACACCCACACACTAGCAAACTACAAGGGCAAAAAGGCGATGAGAGCAAGCGACGGCGAGGCTGGCATGGGCAAAAGAATGACTGGCAAAAAGGGTGAGAGCTTAGAGCTTATCGTGCCACCAGGAACGGCGGTCTATGACGCACAGACAAACGAGCTGCTTTGCGACATGGTAGAAGAGGGGCAAAGGACGCTATTTTTAAAAGGTGGCAAGGGCGGACTAGGAAATTTTCACTTTAAAAACTCTATCAACCAAGCTCCAGAATACGCTCAAAAGGGTATGCCAGAAGAGAGCGTAGAGGTCAGGCTCGAGCTAAAGCTAATAGCTGACGTGGGTCTTGTTGGCTTTCCAAATGTGGGCAAATCAACCCTCATCTCAGCCGTCTCAAACGCCAAACCACAGATCGCAAACTACGAATTTACCACGCTTACGCCAAAGCTCGGACTTGTTGAGGTCGATGAGTTTAGCGGCTTTGTCATGGCTGACATCCCTGGCATCATCGATGGAGCGAGTGATGGACGCGGCCTTGGCGTGCAGTTTCTAAAGCACATCGAGAGAAATAAAATTTTGCTTTTTATGATAGATAGTGCGAACTACAGAAGCATGAGCGAGCAGTTTAGCGTGCTAAAAGAGGAGGTCGCTAAATTTTCAAGTGTGCTTGCTAGCAGGGACTATGCGATCGCTATCACCAGAGTCGATGCGGCTGAAAATTTAGATGAAAATATAAAAGAATTTATGAAAAGTATAAATTTAGAGCCAAATCAAGTTGGTAAATTTGTCTATAAGCAAGACCTATACAGCTTTGACGCGAAAAAACCATACTTTGTTTTGCCAATCTCATCAGCGACAAATGAGAACATTGAAGAGCTTAAATTTGCACTGCTTGAGCTGCTTAAAAAAGAGCTTTGAGTTGCGACTTTTTGGCACTTTGAACTTAGAAATTTAAGAAGATAAAATGAAGAAAATTTTTTGCATTATGCTATTTTGTCTTGGTGCATATAGCTGTGATCCAGCGGATCCAATATATATGCTTTTGGATTTTAATGACATAGATCGCGATGGCATGCTAAATTTAGATGAGTGGGTGGCGTGCAAGGCGCCACCTGAACTAAAAATAGCGCCAGATTTATGCACTAGTGAGGAATTTAAAAGGCTGGATCTTGATCGTAGTGGCAAAGTTAGCGTTAATGAGCTAAGAAATTTAGTATTGCAAAAGATTAGCTGGCAGAAAGATCCATGCGCCTCTTGGCCGCCAAGCAGTCAAAACGCAGATCAAAATAAAAGTCGTTGAAATTTAAAGGAAAGTGATGAATGTAGTTTTTATGGGGACGCCTGATTATGCCGTTAGGATACTTAGGCACCTAAAAGAGGCTGGCTTTAACATAAAAGCAGTCTTTACCCAGCCTGATAAGCCAGTTGGCAGAAAGCAAATTTTAACCCCAAGCGAGGTCAAAATTTACGCACAAAACGAGCTAGTAGGCGTGCCAGTCCTTACACCAAATACGCTAAAAGATGAGGCGGTGGTTGCTGAGTTAAAGGCATTTGAACCTAAATTTATCGTAGTGGCAGCTTATGGCAAAATTTTGCCTAGGAGTGTGCTTGACGTGGCGACTTGTATAAATTTACACGCTTCGATCTTGCCAAAATATAGAGGCGCAAGCCCCATTCAAAGCGCGATCCTAGCGGGCGAGAAGCAAACTGGCGTCACAGCTATGCTAATGGACGCTGGCCTTGACACTGGCGATATGCTAGACTTCATCTATACACCTTGCGAGAGCAAGATGTCAAGCGAGCTTTTTAGTGAGCTAGGCGAGCTTGGCGGCGAGCTAATCGTAAAAGTGCTTAAAAATTTTGAAAATTTAAAGCCACAAAAGCAAGACGACGCGCAGGCCACGCACTGCAAAAAGATAAGCAAGAGCGACGGACTTTTTAGCTTTGATGAAGAGGCAGGGCAAATTTATAATAAATTTCGCGCGCTCACACCTTGGCCAGGGCTTTATCTAGCAAGTGGACTAAAAATTTTATCTCTTGATCTAAGCGAAAAAAGTGGCAAAAGCGGAGAAATTTTAAGCATAGAAAAAGATCACGTTGTGGTAGCTTGCAAGGGTGGAGCGGTCAAAATTTACGAGCTTCAAGAGCCAAGTAAAAAGCCAACAAACGCAAAAGCATATATAAATGGTAAGCGCCTTAGTGTTGGCGATGAATTAAAATAAATTTAAAGGAGCGGTTATGAAAAATGCGCTAAGTATAGCAGGGGTTGATCCAAGTGGCGGAGCTGGAGTTTTAGCTGATATAAAGGTATTTATAGCACACGGCGTATATGCGATGGGAGCGATCACGGCGGTCACTGCTCAAAATACAAAGGGCATATTTGGCATGCAGTTAGTTGAGCCAAAGCTCATCGAGGATCAGATAAAAGCGATATTTGATGATATAAGAGTTGATGTGATAAAAATAGGCGTTGTCCCAAGCGTTGAGATCATCAAAAGCGTCGCAAAAACGCTAAGAGAGATCAAAAATTTACCGCCAGTCGTGCTTGATCCTGTCATGAGCTGTAAAAATGGCGACATCTGGCTAGAGGGCGCTGCAAAAGACGCGATCGTGGAGGAGCTTTTCCCACTTGCAAGCGTGATCACGCCAAATATCTTTGAAGCGCGCGAAATTTTAAAGCGTGAGTTAAAAGGCGAGAGCGAGCTAAAAGAGGCTTGCAAGGAGCTTTTGAAATTTGGCACAAAAAGCGTCTATCTAAAGTGTGGCGAGATAGAAGGCAAGTCGCTTGATATATTTTATGATGGCAGTGAGTATGAAATTTTTAGCGACGAGCGCATAAAAACGACTGCGACACATGGCTCAGGTTGCTCGCTATCAAGCGCGATCGCTTCAAATTTAGCAAATGGACATAGTCTAAAAGAGAGCGTGAAAAACGCACATGATTATATCTTTAACGCTATCAAAAACGCGGTTATCATCGGCGGCGGGCAAAATCCAGTAAATCACTTCTATAAATTTAAGGTGTGATTTGAAAGTAGAGTTTTTTCAAAGTCTGCCTTCGACGCAGGAATTTTTGATAGAAGCCCTAAAAAATGGCGAGATAAAGCCACCACACATGATCGTGGCGCACAATCAAACTAAAGGAGTCGGCAGCCGTGGCAACAGCTGGGAGGGGCTTGGCGGAAATTTATTTATGTCATTTTGCATAAGCGAAGATGAGCTGCCAAGCGATATACCTCCGCCCTCGATCTCGATATATTTTTCTATGCTGATGCGTGAAGTCTTGAGCGAACTTGGCTCAAAGTGCTGGCTAAAATGGCCAAATGATTTTTACGTGGACGAGCGTAAAATAGGCGGCACTTTGACAAATAAAGTGGATGAAATTTACATTTGCGGCATGGGGATAAATTTAGCTAGCGCACCCGAAAACGCGGGCATTTTGGATATCAAAACTAGTGTAGATGAGCTAGTTTGGGGCTTTGTTAGCATGCTTGACAAAAAGATTTTATGGAAGCCAATTTTTAGCAAATTTAGGATAGACTTTTGCAAGTCAAAAAGTTTTATTACGCATATTGCAAATAGAGCTGTTTCGCTTCAGGATGCTGAAATTTGCGAGGATGGAGCGATATTATTAAACGGGGAAAAGGTATATTCGTTAAGATGAGCGAGATAATAACAATAGCTAACCAAAAAGGCGGCGTTGGCAAGACCACAACGGCCGTAAATTTAGCCGCATCACTGGCGGTTGCTGAGAAAAAAGTATTATTAATAGACATCGATCCACAGGCAAACGCGACGACTGGACTTGGTTTTAGCAGAAGCGACTATGAGTTTAACATCTATCACGTCTTAACAGATAGAAAAAAACTCTCACAAATCGTGCTAAAAACTGAGATCCCAACGCTTTTTCTAGCTCCGTCAAACATTGGACTTGTCGGCATCGAGCAAGAATTTAACGATCAAAGCAAAGACTATAAACTAATCCTTAAAAACAAAATTTCAGAAGTTGTAGACGACTATGATTTTATCATCATCGATAGTCCTCCAGCACTTGGTAGCATCACGATAAATGCTCTTAGTGCAAGTGATAGTGTGATCATCCCTATACAGTGCGAATTTTACGCACTTGAGGGCTTGGCACAGATCCTAAACACAGTTAAGATCATAAAAAAAACGATAAATCCAAAGCTAAATATAAAGGGCTTTTTGCCGACTATGTTTAGCTCGCAAAACAATCTCTCAAAAGAGACCATTGCAAATTTAAAGCAGCATTTTGAAAATAAGCTCTTTAAGAGCAAGGACAGCAAGGACGAATTTGTAGTCGTCCCAAGAAACGTAAAACTTGCTGAAAGCCCAAGTTTTGGTAAGCCAGTGATACTTTATGATATAAAGTCACCAGGCTCGATCGCATATCAAAATTTGGCATATTGTATTTTAAACTAAAAAATAAGGAAAAAAATGGCGAAAAAAGGTGGATTAGGGCGCGGACTTAGCGCGATACTTGAAGATGTAGAGCAGGCCTACAGCAAAGAGATCGCAAATTTAAACGACTCTGAGATAGTCGAAGAGATAAATATAGATGAAATTTTACCAAACCCTTACCAGCCAAGGACGCATTTTGACGAAGAGGCTTTAAAAGAGCTAAGTGCCAGCATCAAAAGACACGGTCTTATACAACCAATAATCGTCATCAAAAAAGATGACGGCTACATGCTAATAGCTGGTGAGCGTAGATACCGTGCCACAAAGATGCTTGGAGCAAGTAAGATAAAGGCGATCATCGCTGATATCAAGTCTCAAAATTTAAGAGAGCTTGCGCTTATCGAAAACATACAACGTGAAAATTTAAATCCAATCGAACTTGCAAAGTCATATAAAGAGCTCATAAATGAGTATAAGATCACGCAAGATGGCTTAGCAAACATCATTCATAAGAGCAGAACCCAGATAACAAATACAATGAGACTTTTGCTGCTTAGCGACTACACACAAAGACTTTTGCAAGAAGACAAGCTCACGCAAGGCCATGCTAAAGTCATCGTAGGACTTAGTAGCGAAGAAGAAAGAATGGTCGTTGATACGATCATCGGGCAAAAGCTAAGTGTTAGAGATACAGAAATCTTAGTAAAAAAGATAAAAAATAAAGAAGAAGTAAAAGAGCCAAAGCCTCAAATTTCAGAGGAAATGAGCAAAAAATTATCAAATTTACAAGAAATTTTTAAAAATTTAAAGATAAAGACGAAGGTAAAATCTAAAAATTTAATATTAGAATTTAGCGATATTTCACAGGTAGAAGAATTTATCGCTAAGCTAAAATAGAATTACAAATTTATTTTTATTTTTAGTATTTTATTGTAAAATCAGACTTTGATTTGAATATTAAATAAAACTTAATAACAAAATAAGGAGAGTGGATGTTAGAAATAGATGTGCCATTAATGCTTTTAACGGCTATCGTTCTCTTTGTCTTGATCGCCATTTTAAATCCTTTGCTATACAAGCCAATGCTTAAATTTATAGATGACAGAAATGCCTCTATAAAAAATGACGAAGAGAGCACTAGCAAAAATGCAAGCGACTTAAGCGTTCATGAAAAAGAGATCGAAGAGATCATACAAAATGCAAGATCTGAGGCTAACAAAATAAGACAAGAGGCCTTAAATTTGGCAAAAGAAGAGTCTTTAAAAGAGATAAATGCGGTAAAAAGTAGTCTAGAGGCTGATTATAATGAGTTTTTAAACGCTTTAAGCTCTCAAAAAGATAGCCTAAAGGCAGATCTATCAGCTAAACTACCTGAGCTTAGAGCAGCTTTAAACGCTAAGCTCTCTAAAATTTAAAGGAAATTTATGAAGATAAAAATTTTATTTTTTCTAGCACTTCCATTTCTAGCATACGCTAGCGAGCATGGTGGAACAAACTACGACATAGTCGAGAGAACGTTAAACTTCTTACTTTTCTTTGCTATTTTGGTCTATTTTGCTGCTAAGCCACTAAAAGCTCTTTATCAAAGCAGGATCGATAGGATCGCAAATAAGCTTGAGAGCATCCAAGAGAAGCTTCGTGAGTCAAAAGCTAAAAAAGATGACGTTTTAAAGCGTGTAGAAGAGGCTAAGCAAAATGCAAATGCTCTAATCGAAACTGCGAAAAAAGAGGCTGTAAATTTAGCTGCTAAAGTTAAAAAAGAGGCTCAAAACGATATCGCAAATATCGAAAAAGGCTACAAAGAGCAAAAAGAATTTGAAGAGCGCAAGATGACAAAAAGTGTTGTAAATGAAATTTTGAGCGACATTTTCTCAAGTGATAGCCTAAAAGTCGATCAAAAAGAGCTTGTAAATATCATACTTAAAAAGGTTAGCTAATGAATGAAGTAGTAGCTAAAAAATACGTAAAGGCGATCTTAAGCGACGTAAAGTCCAATGAACTTAATGCATTTGTTGAAAATTTATCAGAGCTAGCTGCTGCTTTTGCTAGCGATAAATTTAAAAGCATTATAAGTTTGCCGACATTAAAGGCTTCACAAAAGGTTGAATTTGTACTATCTTTGGTTAAAAATCAAGATGTTAAATTTGCAAATTTTATAAAGCTTCTTGGTGTAAACAAAAGACTAGAGCTTATACCTGCGATACTAGATGAGATGAAGATAGAGCAATCTTTGCTTGAAAATACATATCGCGGCGAGGTTGTTGGAAATTTTGATCTAAGCGCTGAGCAACTAAAAGCTTTGGAAGAGAATTTCTCTAAGAAATTTAACTCTAAGATCAAGCTTGATAGCTCAAAGAGCGATTACAACGGTGTAAAAGTTGAGTTAGACGATTTAGGTGTCGAGGTAAATTTCTCTATCGACAGACTAAAAAGTCAAATGAGTGAATATATATTAAAAGCAATTTAAAAAGGAGTGAAAGCGTGAGTGCAAAAATTAAAGCTGACGAAATTAGCACGATAATCAAAGAGCGTATTGAAAATTTTGATTTAAGTGTTGATGTAGAAGAGACCGGTAAAGTCATCTCAGTCGCTGATGGCGTTGCTAACGTTTATGGTTTGAAAAACGTTATGGCTGGTGAGATGGTAGAGTTTGAAAGCGGCGAAAAGGGTATGGCTCTTAACCTTGAAGAGAGCAGTGTTGGTATAGTTATCCTTGGAAAAACTAGCGGTATCACAGAAGGAAGCTCTGTAAAAAGACTTAAAAAACTTCTACGTGTGCCAGTTGGCGACGCATTGATCGGCCGTGTTGTAAATTCACTCGGTGAGCCAATCGATGCAAAAGGTCCAATCGAAGCTACTGAATCTCGCTTCGTCGAAGAAAAAGCAAAAGGTATCATGGCTAGAAAAAGCGTTCATGAGCCACTTCAAACAGGTATCAAAGCTATCGACGCACTTGTGCCAATTGGTAGAGGCCAAAGAGAGCTGATCATCGGCGACCGCCAAACTGGTAAAACAACAGTTGCTATCGATACTATCATCAACCAAAAAGGTCAAGATGTCATTTGTATCTACGTAGCTATCGGTCAAAAACAATCAACCGTTGCTCAAGTCGTTAAAAAACTTGAAGAATATGGCGCTATGGACTACACAATAGTTGTAAATGCTGGTGCTAGTGACGCAGCTGCGCTTCAATACCTTGCACCATATGCTGGCGTAACAATGGGTGAATACTTTAGAGATAACTCTCGCCACGCGCTAATCATCTATGATGACTTGTCAAAACACGCGGTTGCTTACCGTGAGATGTCTTTGATCTTAAGAAGACCACCAGGTCGTGAAGCTTACCCAGGTGACGTTTTCTACCTTCACTCAAGACTTCTAGAAAGAGCAAGTAAGCTAAATGACGCACTAGGCGCTGGATCTTTGACAGCTCTACCTATTATCGAAACACAAGCGGGCGACGTTTCAGCTTATATTCCAACAAACGTTATTTCTATTACAGATGGTCAAATTTTCCTTGAGAGTGATCTATTTAACTCAGGTATCCGCCCAGCGATCAACGTCGGTCTTTCTGTATCTCGTGTCGGTGGTGCAGCTCAGATCAAAGCTATCAAACAAGTTTCTGGTACACTAAGACTAGACCTTGCTCAGTATCGCGAGCTACAAGCTTTTGCTCAGTTTGCAAGCGACCTTGATGAGAGCTCAAGAAAACAACTAGAGCGTGGTCAAAAGATGGTTGAAGTACTAAAACAACCTCCATATTCTCCGCTTCCAGTTGAGAATCAAGTAGTTATTATATTTGCTGGTGCTAAGGGATATTTAGATGATGTTGCAACTGCAAATGTAACAAAATTTGAAGCAGAGCTATATCCATATATCGAGGCAAAATACCCTGAAATTTTTGAGCAGATCAGAACTAAAAAAGTTCTTGATAAAGAAGTAGAAGAAATTTTACATAAAGCATTGAAAGATTTTAAAGCGACTTTTGCCGCTAACTAGGGCTAAGATATGTCAAATTTAAAAGATATAAAACGAAAGATCAAGAGCGTCCAGAACACTCAAAAGACGACGCGTGCGATGAAACTTGTCTCAACAGCAAAGCTTCGCAAAGCTGAAGAGGCTGCACGCTACTCTAGAGTTTACGCACTTAAGATCAATGAGGTTTTATCGGAGATAGCTTATAAGATCAATCAATACGCTTCAGTTATGACTGAGAGTAAATTTTTTAACACAACAAAGAGTGTAGAAAAGGTTGATATTATATTCGTTACCGCTGATAAAGGGCTTTGCGGTGGCTTTAATGTCCAGACTATAAAAACAGTTAGGCGCATGATCGATGAGCTAAAAGCCAAAAAGATCAAAGTTAGACTAAGAGCTGTTGGTAAAAAAGGCATAGAATTTTTCAATTTCCAAGGCGTTGAACTACTTGAGACTTATGTCGGAGCTAGCTCATCACCTACATATGAAAAAGCTCAAAAGATCATAAAAGATGCCATTGATGATTTTACAAACGGCATAACAGATAAGGTTGTGCTAATACACAATGGCTATAAAAATATGATTTCTCAAGAGATTAGAGTAAATGATATTGTGCCTATTGAGCCGTCTAAGATAGTTGCGGTTGAGACAAATTCTTTGATGGAATTTGAACCAGAAGACAACTATACTAAGATTATGGATGAATTGCTCAATAAATATTTTGAGTATAGTATGTATTATGCTTTAGTTGACTCTTTGGCTGCTGAGCACAGCGCTAGAATGCAAGCCATGGATAATGCAACAAACAATGCTAAACAACGCGTCAAACAGTTAAATCTTGCTTACAACAAAGCAAGACAAGAGTCTATTACCACTGAACTTATCGAGATCATCAGTGGTGTTGAATCAATGAAATAAAAGGAGTATGAATGAAGGGTGTTATTAGTCAAGTTATGGGCCCTGTGGTCGATGTTGACTTTAATGACTACTTGCCGAAGATCAATGAAGCTATCGAAGTTTTCTTTGAGGTTGAGGGCAAGAAACATAAACTAATATTAGAAGTTGCTGCTCACCTAGGTGATAATAGAGTTAGAACGATCGCTATGGATATGAGCGAGGGTCTGACTCGTGGCTTAGAGGCTAAAGCACTTGGTGCACCTATTAGTGTGCCAGTTGGTGAAAAAGTTTTGGGTAGAATTTTTAACGTAGTTGGCGATTTGATCGACGAGGGCGAGGGTATAAATTTTGATAAGAACTGGTCTATCCACCGTGATCCTCCTCCATTTGAAGAGCAAAGCACGAAGAGTGAAATTTTCGAAACTGGTATCAAGGTAGTTGATCTTCTAGCTCCTTATGCAAAGGGTGGTAAAGTTGGTCTATTTGGTGGTGCTGGTGTTGGCAAAACAGTTATTATTATGGAGCTTATCCACAACGTTGCGTTTAAACATAGCGGTTATTCTGTATTTGCAGGCGTTGGTGAGAGAACTCGTGAAGGAAACGACCTTTATCACGAAATGAAAGAAAGTAACGTTTTGGATAAAGTTGCCTTGTGCTATGGTCAAATGAACGAGCCACCAGGAGCAAGAAACCGTATCGCGCTAACTGGTCTTACAATGGCTGAGTACTTCCGTGATGAGATGGGACTTGACGTTTTGATGTTTATCGATAACATCTTCCGTTTTTCTCAATCAGGTGCAGAGATGTCAGCTCTACTTGGACGTATTCCGTCAGCTGTTGGTTATCAGCCAACCCTTGCAAGTGAGATGGGTAAATTCCAAGAGAGAATTACATCAACCAAAAAAGGTTCGATCACCTCTGTTCAAGCTGTTTATGTTCCAGCTGATGACCTTACAGACCCAGCTCCTGCAACTGTTTTTGCTCACCTTGACGCTACGACAGTTCTTAACAGATCGATCGCAGAAAAAGGTATCTATCCAGCTGTTGATCCACTTGATTCAACATCAAGAATGCTCGATCCTCAAATTTTAGGAGCAGATCACTATAAGGTAGCTCGCGGCGTTCAAGCTGTGCTTCAAAAATATAAAGACCTTCAAGATATCATCGCTATCCTTGGTATGGACGAGCTTAGCGAAGAAGATAAGCTAACAGTTGATAGAGCAAGAAAGATAGAGAGATTCTTATCTCAGCCATTCTTCGTTGCTGAAGTATTTACAGGTAGCCCTGGCAAATATGTAAGTCTTGACGAAAATATCGCTGGCTTTAAGGGAATTTTAGAAGGTAAATATGATCATTTGCCAGAAGCAGCATTTTATATGGTTGGAAATATAGATGAGGCTTTAGCTAAAGCTGAGAAACTTAAGGCTTAAATTTAAAAAGGAAGCGTAATGGATAAATTACATTTAGAGATCGTAACTCCTCAAGGTCAGATATTTAATGATGACGTGAGTAGTGTAGTGCTTCCAGGTAGCGAGGGTGAGTTTGGTGTTTTGCCAAACCACGCCTCATTAATATCTCTTTTAAAAGCAGGTATTATAGATATAGAAGATAAGCATAAAAAGCATGATGTAGTTGCTATTAACTGGGGTTATGCAAAGATCGATGAGGGCAAAGTAGTTATACTAGCTGATGGTGCGGTCTATGTCTCTGGCAACAGCGAAAGTGAGCTTGCAAATTCATTAGAAGCTGCTAGAAATTTGATAGAGAGTATGAGCAGTGATACAAATGCTTTTGCAGCAACTATATCAAAAATGGAAAATGTAGTGAGAGCAAGATAAGTGGGCGGAATAGATATATTTTTAAATTACATTCAAAGAAGTAGTTTTATTACAATTATAGTTTTAACTTGGTTGTCAATATATTTTATAGTTAGTTTTACAATTCTTTTTTCAAGAATGGCTGGCATAGGAGCTTGGCAAAAACGCGAGCAAAATGCGCTTGAAGCACTACTTATGGGCGCTAAAAATATACCAAACGACTCATCTTTAAAGAAGTGTGCAAGTGGTAGAATTTCGAAAGAAAAGCTAAATGTTTGCATAAGTATTGCCGAAAAAAATGCTACAAGTGGGCTTACATGGCTTAGCGTAATAGCTTCTACTTCTCCATTTATCGGTCTTTTTGGAACAGTCGTATCTATCTTGGAGACATTTTCACAGCTAGGAAATGGTGCAGGTTCGTCTCTTGGAGTTATAGCCCCAGCTATTTCTGAAGCGCTTGTCGCTACTGGATGCGGAATTTTTGTTGCGATCCCAGCATATACATTTAACTTGCTTATAAAAAGAAAAGCTTACGAACTAATGAGCGTTATCGAGCGTCAAGCTGACGTTATGATAGCACTTAAAAAAGATGACGAGACGTTATAGATGGCTCTTAAATTTGATGACGAAACACCAGAGCTAAACATAACGCCTCTTGTTGATATCATGCTTGTTTTGTTGGCTATTTTAATGGTTACAATGCCAACTATAACATATCAAGAAGATATAACATTGCCAGATGGCTCAAAGGCAAAAACATCTACGTCTAAACAAAAAGATCTTATAGTGTCTATAAATGCACAAGGACAAGTTAGAATAGATCAAAGTACAATGAGCCTTGCAGAACTTCCAGATAACATTGCACTAATGAGTGCAAAATATGACAAAACCTCGCCTATATACATAAAGGCTGATAAAAATTTAAAATACGATGATGTTATGTTTGTATTAAAGACTTTAAAAGGTGCTGGTTTTAATAAAGTAGCTTTAGAGACAAACGGTTAAGATGCCTAATAAAGTTAAATTTCCAACGCTTAGTTCATTTTTTGTAGCGTTTTGCATTTACATTATCATTGTGCTTGCTTTGTTTATAAAGCTTACTTTTTTTAGCGAACCTCCTAAAAAATATACTGATGACAAAGATGCTATTATGGACGTAGTTATGGTTGATAGAGAAGTTGATCAAACCATAAAAGCGCCAAAACAAGCAAAAGAGGTCGTAAAAGAGACAAAACCAGAACCTAAAAAAGAGTCAGAAGAAGATAAACAAGAGACTACAAATAAACCTGTTGTGCCAGATGAGCCATTGCCAACCCCAAGCTTGCCAACTCCTCCAAAAGAAGAGCCAAAGCCTGAGCCTAAAAAACCAGAACCAAAGCCTGAAATCCCAAAACCTAGCGAAGAGCCTAAAGAGGATGTCAAGCCAGAGCCAAAGCCTGAGCCTAAACCTACGCCAAAGCCAGTTGAAAAGCCAAAACCAAAAGAGCCAAATATAAAAGATCTCTTTAGCGACATAGACTCGACTAAACTTAAAAAAGATGATGGTATAAAAAAGGCTGAGAATAAAGTACAAAGCCGCAAAAAAAGCGAGGCTTCTAGCTCAAAAGCTGCAAAAGAGGCTAGTGATATCATCAAGAGCCTAAAGATAGATCAAAACCCAACAGCTCCAAAGTCACAAATGACAGGCACTTATGATCCATTGATGGGAGCCATAACAAAACAAATTCAAAGAAGATGGCAAAGCTATAAAGCTGACTCTGCAAACCTTGCCAAAGTAAAAGTCATGATAGATCAGAGTGGAAATTTTAGTTATGAAATTTTAGAGCTATCATATAATGAAGAGTTTAATGCAAAGGTTAGAGAGTGCCTGGAAAAGCTTACTACAGAGAAATTTCCATTTAATCCAGACAAAAGTACTACTTTTAATTTAAATTTAGAAGATAAAATAAACTAAAAATTTATAAATTTACGGAGTAGAGATGAAGAAAATTTTTCTTTTTTTGTGCGTTGCTCTAGGGCTTTATGCTGCTGATGCAACGATATCTGTTATAAACCAAGGTGTTGCTTTGCCAAAGATAGCTTTGCAAGATGCAACTACAGCCGTTAGTGATGCTGGCTTTAAAGATAAATTCTTTAAGATCATGCTAGGCGACTTGAAAGTTAGCTCAGACTTTGAGGTTATCGAAGATCATGTGCCTTCAACCTATGAGGGAACAGCAGCTACAAATACAATGAGCGACAAAGGTGTTGAGCTTATCTTTAGATATGCTCTTGAAGGTTCTATGGGCTCACCTCTTACTTTAAGAGTAAAACTCATCGACGCAAAGACTGCAACTACAAGGTATGAGAGAGTATATAACATGCCTGATGGTGCAAAGTACCCATTTTTGGCACACAAAAGTATAGTTGAGCTAACAAATGAGCTAAATTTACCACCAGTTGGCTGGATGGAGAAATTTATCATCCTAGCAAAATACACTTCAGCTCGCCAAAGCTCTATTATAGTGGCTGATTACACACTTACATATCAAAAGACAATCGTAAGTGGCGGCCTAAATATCTTCCCTAAATGGGCAGGCGCTGATCAGAGTAAATTTTACTATACATCTTATGTAAATAACAGACCAACTTTGTTTAGATATGACCTAAATTCAGGCACCAAAACAAAGATAATAGATAGTATGGGTATGCTTATAGCATCTGATGTTAGTAAAGATGGAAGTAAAATTCTATTAACTATGGCTCCAAAAGATCAGCCAGATATTTTCATCTATAATACAGGTAGCAAAAAATTAACTCAGATCACAAACTATCCAGGCATTGATGTAAATGGAAATTTCGTAGATAATGACAGCAGAATAGTTTTTGTTTCAGATAGACTTGGATATCCAAATATCTTTGCAACACCTGCAACTTCAGGCGGAAGCGTTGAGCAAATGGTGTTTCATGGCAAAAACAACAACTCAGTAAGCACTTTTGAAAACTATGTAGTTTATTCAAGTAGAGAGGCTAGCGGTGGCTTTAATATCTATCTAATCTCAACTCAAACTGATTTTATTCGCCAGCTTACAGCAAATGGTAAAAATAACTATCCAAGGTTTTCAAGTGATGGCCAAAGTGTTGTTTTTATCAAAGAACTTGGCGGTCAAAGCTCGCTTGGCGTTGTTAGATTAAATGAGAACAGAAGTTTCCAATTTCCACTAAAAGTAGGTAAAATTCAATCTATTGATTGGTAATATTCTGGTAATATTTAAAAAAAATATGTTATAATTCGACCAAATTTTTCAAAAAGGATATGGAATGAAAAAAGTAGTTCTAGCAAGTGTTGCAGTTGCAACTTTATTGTTGAGCGGTTGTAGCTCTAAAAACCCTGAAGTTGATATGAATGCAAATTCAAATCAATCTGCAGATAACTCAGGTAGCATGAGTGATGCTGATAGATTAGCAGCTCTTATTGCTAACATCGAGAGCCAAGTTAAAAGTGTATACTTTGACTTTGATAAATTTAATATCAAAGCTGACCAACAAGGTGTTGTTAGCTCAAATGCATCAGTATTTAACCAAGCTGACGCTCAAGCTCTTTCTATAAAAGTAGAAGGTAACTGCGACGAGTGGGGCACAGATGAGTATAACTATGCTCTTGGTCTAAAACGTGCTAAAAGTGCTAAAGACGCTCTTGTAAGAAATGGCGTTAGTGCTGATAGAATCGCTGTAGTAAGCTTTGGCGAAAGCAACCCAGTTTGTACAGACAAAACAAAAGCTTGCGACGCTCAAAACAGACGTGCAGATTTCAAAGTACTTCCTTAATCTGTAAGTAATAATGAATAAAAAAATAATCATTGCGGCTCTTCTTGGAGCCGCTTTCTCTATAAGTTCAGCTCAAGAAGTTTCAGCATTTGATGCAGGCAATATGGATAGCGCAAATCCATATGGACTAACAGATGATGAAAAGGCAACTCTAAGCAACAAAAGAAGCGTTCAAAATATCGAAGAAAACATGGATAATGTTTCAGAACAACTTCAAGGTTTGCAAAGCTTGATCGAGAGCATGAGTGCTAGGATGAACAAGCTTGAGCAAAGAATGAACGATATCGAAACCAAAGTCAATGGCGGTATAAGCGATTCTGGTGTAAGTTTGACATCGTTAAAAGCTTATGTTGATGAGACTAGAGATATACAAGATAAAAACTATAAAAACATTACTGCTGCCTTAAATAAATTAGGTGCGATAATGGATAAAAATGCTGCTCAACCAAAGCAAAATGCAAATCCAAAACAACAAAATAAGCCAACTTCAAATTTTAGTGGCAAAAGCGACAAGGATATTTTAGCTGATGGTATTAAGCTTTTAAATTCTGGCAATAGCACAGAAGCAGCTGAGTATTTTGAATATTTAAACAAAAAAGGCTATAAAACTGGTGCTTCAAATTATTATCTAGGTGAAGTTGCTTATAGTCAAAAATCATACAGCACAGCCATACAATACTATAAAAAAAGTATACAAAGTGAAGATAAGGCTGACTACACTCCAAAACTTTTGTATCACACAGCTATAAGCTTTGATAAGATCGGTGATACTCAAAGTGCCAACAGGTTTTATAAGGCTTTAAAAGTAGGCTATCCAGATAGCAAAGAAGCCAAAGCCGCTCCCAACAGAAACTAAAATTTACTCTTTTTTAGATATAATCTCACATTAATCAAAACTAAATTCCAAGGAGATTATTGTGAGTAAAGATCAAGTTATAACAATGTTTTATGAGCTAAAAGACGCTAATACTGGCGAAATTTTAGAGTCAAATATGCAAGAAGGTGGTCAAATTTCTTTTATTACAGGACATGGCCATATTATAGAAAAGCTTGAAGAAGAAGTTAGCAAGCTAAAATCAGGCGACAAGGCTACTATAAATATCAAAGCTGCTGAGGGTTGTGGTGAATACAATAAAGATGCCATCCAGTCACTTCCAAAAGAACAATTTGCTGGTATAGACCTACATGAAGGCATGGAACTTTTTGGTCAAAATGAAGATGGCTCAAGCGTTCGCGTCATCGTTAAAGAGATCAAAGATGACGAAGTAACAGTTGATTTTAACCACCCATACGCTGGCAAAGATTTGCTATTTAATGTTGAAATTTTAGAAGTTAGAGACGCAACTGAAGATGAAAAAGCAACTGGCATGGTAGCAGGCGCTCATACTTGCGGTTGTGGCGGGCACGATCATGATCACGAGCATGAGTGCTGCGGCGGCCATGGACATGGCGAAGGTGGTTGCGGTTGCGGTGGTCACGGACATCACCACCACTAAGAAGCCAAAATGAAAAAATTTGCTTTTATTTTTGCGGGTCAAGGCTCGCAAAGTGTTGGCATGGGGAAAGATTTTTATGAAAATTTCTCTTCGGCAAAACTTCTATTAAATGACGCTTGCAACGACACAGGCATTGATTTTGAGGAGCTTTTATTTACACAAAATGATAAGCTAGATAAGACAGAATTTACTCAGCCTGCCATCGTTTTAAACTCGCTTATGAGCTATCTAACTTTTAGTGAGCGCATAAAAGCTAAGCCAGAGTTTAGCCTAGGTCACTCTCTAGGCGAATTTACAGCCCTTGCGGTTAGTGGCGCATTTAGCTTTGTTGAAGCGATTAGACTTGTAAATTTACGTGGTAAATTTATGCAAGAAGCCTGCGTTGGCAAAGATGCTGGCATGATGGTAGTGCTTGGAGTTAGCGATGAAGTTGTTGAGGAAATTTGCAAAAACGCACAGGATGAGGGCTTACAAATTTACGCTGCGAACTACAACTGCGACGGTCAGATAGTTGTAGCTGGCGTGAGGGCTGATCTTGCTAAATACGAGGCAAAATTTAAAGAAGCAGGTGCAAAAAGAGCGATGCTTTTAAATATGTCAGTAGCTAGCCACTGCCCGATACTTGAGCCTGCTAGCGTTAGGCTAGCAAACGAGCTTGAGGGCGTTTTGGCTGCAAATTTTGCCCCAGTCGTTTCAAACGTAAATGCAAAAATTTACACTGATAAAAACGAAGCGCTAGTTCTTTTAAAAGAGCAGCTAACGCATCCAGTTCGTTACAAGCAAAGCATCAATAACTACGAAAACGAGGTTGATTGCTTTATCGAACTAGGTGCTGCGACACTAAAAGGCATAAACAAAAAGATCACAGAAAAACCGACATACAGCGTCACTGACATGGCGAGCCTTGAAGAGGTTGTGAAGATTTTGGAGGAGAGATGATAGCGATACTTGGAGCGATGCAAGAGGAGATAACGCCGATCCTTGAGATGGTTGGCGAGTATAAAACTACCGAATATGCAAATAACAAATTTTACGAGGCAAACTACAAAGGCAAAGACCTAGTCATCGCCTACTCGAAGATCGGCAAGGTAAATGCGGCGATCACTGCGACCTTGATGATAGAGAAATTTAAGGCCTCAAAGCTGCTTTTTACTGGTGTTGCTGGCTCACTTGATGAGAGCTTAAAGATAGGCGATATGCTATATGCCACTAGCCTTGCGCAGCACGACCTTGACATCACGGCGTTTGGTCATCCATACGGCTTTGTGCCAGGGACTAGCATATTTGTAAAAAGCGATGAAACACTAAATGAACTAGCTAAAAATGTCGCTAGTAAAAAGGGCATGAGCCTAAATTCAGGCATCATCGCAACTGGCGATCAGTTTATCTGCGACAACGAGAAAAAAGAGTGGATCAAAAAGATATTTAACGCAAGTGCTACCGAGATGGAGGGTGCGAGCGTTGCGCTAGTTTGTGAGACGCTTGGCGTGCCATTTTTCATCCTTAGAGCCATCAGCGACGGAGCTGGCAATGAGGCTGAATTTGACTTTGATAAATTCTTACAAGACTCAGCAAACATCAGCGCTAAATTTATCCTAGAAATGGTGGAGAGCTTATGATAGAGCTTAGCAAGAGACTGCTTAGGCAAGTTGGCCAGACAAATGCTAGATACAAGATGATAGAGGGCGGGGATAAGATCTTGCTCGGTCTTAGCGGCGGCAAAGATAGCCTCGCACTCGCTCACGTGCTAAAGCACATCCAAAATGTCACACCTGAGAAATTTGAGTTTAAGGCGGTTACGCTAAGCTACGGCATGGGCGAAGACTACGCTTATCTTACCAAGCACTGCAACGAGCATGGCATAGAGCACGAGGTGATCGATAGCTCGATATTTGAGATATCAAAGGAGAAGATCCGCAAAAATTCTAGCTTTTGCAGCTTTTTCTCGCGCATGAGAAGAGGGTATCTCTACACCTACGCACTAAAGCACGGCTTTAACAAGCTTGCGATCGCTCACCACTTAGATGACGCGGCAGAGAGCTTTTTTATGAATTTCACCTACAATGGCGCGCTAAGGACGCTTGCTCCAAAATACAAAGCAAAAAATGGCATCGTCGTGATCAGGCCATTTATCTTTGTGCGTGAGAGACAGCTTCGCGAAAATGCGATCAAAAATGAGCTAAGAGTTATTGGCGATGAGGCGTGTCCTGCGATGAGATTTGACGTGAAGATGCCACACGCTAGATATGAGACCAAGCAACTTCTAGCAAATTTAGAGAAAGAAAATCCAAAGCTCTTTACATCGCTTAAAGCAGCATTTGAAAACATCCACACAGATACATTTTTTGGTATCAACGAAGGCAGTGAAGAGTAAATTTAACTCTTCATTTTTGCCCTTTTGAGCTAAATTTGAATAACTAAAATTCTATTTTAACAAAACCAAAGTATTAAAAATAAAGCCTACATTAACTTAATTACTGCATGTTTAAACACTGGCAATATGAGCACAAACTTATAATTTATTACAATGAGATACCTGGTAAGAAAGATCTAAAAAATATACTAGCTAGGATTTTAAAGCTTAGAAATTTAGAGCTTAAAAAAGATCACACGCTCGAGGGACTAGCAAGCAAGATAATGGATGTTTTAAAAGAATTTGATGAGAGGATGAAAGTAAAAGCCTAAAGCCCGTCAAGTAAAATTTTATAAAGGCGGTTTATCTCATCGTCGTTTAGCTCGATCGTGCTTTTTGTATCAAATAAATTTTTGATCTTGCTAGCGTCAAATTCGCTCCTATCAAGGCAGTGCCTGTGAGAGGGCAAAAAGCCACGAGTTAAGCATAGCTCACTCTCTATCTCCTCGTCGCAGATAAAGCACTCAAGCTCGCTGTGAAGTCTGCCTTCATACTCTAAAATTTTGACGTAGCTTTCGATGATGAGGCGTTTTGGATTTTGCAGCTGCATCTGTTTGGCGCAGCGATCAAGCTCGTTAAAGTAAATTTCATCGAGCTGCTCGACCTCTTTTAGATGATCATAAAGTAGGCGCATGAACTGCTGCCAAATGATGAGCTTGTCACGCTCTAGCAGCCATTTAAAGCCAAGATGAAGTATGCTTCTAAGCTTTGGTAGGAATTTCGCCTCTTGCTCTAGCTCAAAGTCGATCTTGTAGCCAGTCATGATGTTTGAGTGGCGAGCGCCAAAAAATCTATATGACTTTACGAGCAAATTTGACGTTAATACAAAGACTAAAAGGTCCTCGTCTCTGACCTTTTGCACGCGCAGGATGTAGCCTTGCATCTAGGCAAAAAACTCCCTTATGCGCTCTCTCATCGCTGTCACGTCTTTGATAAAATTTACATCGTTTCTAAAGGTTGTTGCGCCGTCTATGCCCTTGCTGTATTGGTGGAGGTGCTTTCTAAATATGCAAAGTCCGTGCTCGCCGTAGTGCTCGATCATCGCATCAAAGTGAGCTAGGATGATCTCTTGCTTTAGCGCCTTATCCACGCTAGTTTTGGTCTTTATCTCGTGAAATATCCAAGGGTTGCCGATGCTTGCCCTACCGATCATAAGGGCGTCGCATTTTGTGAGATTTAAAATTTCATCTGCATTTTGTGCGTTTATATCGCCATTTGCGACGACTGGGATTTTTACGCTCGCCTTTACTCTAGCGATCGCTTCGTAATCAACCTTTGCACTGTATCCGCCAGCTCTGGTGCGACCATGCACTGCGATATAGTCTGCGCCAGCTTCTTCGCAGGCTTTTGCGATCTTCTCTTCATTTTTGTCGTTAAAGCCAAGTCTAAATTTAACGCTTAGGCTCTTCTTGTTTGAGACGCTTTTTATGGCTGAGATGATGCTTTGAAGTTTGTCAAGATCATTTAACAAAGCCGATCCCGCGCCTTGTCTAACGACCTTTGGCACAGGGCAGCCGCAGTTTAGATCAAGCCCATAAATTCCATCAAATTTATTGATTATCTGCACGGCTTTTTTTATATTTTCTATATCACTGCCAGCTATTTGGACGACGTATGGATCTTCATTTGGGGATTTTTTAATCATTTCAAGCGTTTTGTCACTACTCTCATATACTAGAGCGTTTGCACTGATCATCTCGCTAACAGTGACATCGCAGCCAAATTTCTTGACGACGCTTCGTAACGGCAGGTCAGAAAAGCCAGCAAGTGGCGCTAAGAAAAGTGGCTTTTTACTAAAGTCTATCATTTAAAAAATAGCGAGCTAGGCACCATTTTACCGTTATCTCGTAAAAATAGTAAAACCTTTATCTCTTTAAACTCATCAGGGTCGCTACCCTCGATGGCTTCTCTTACTTTATCAAGCATCTGAAGCTCAAATAACGCATATACGTAGGCCTCATCAGCGTCAGCATGGATGCTTTTTAGCTTCTCAAAAATGCCGATAAACGCATCTGGTTTTAGCTTGTTTTTAAGCATTATGGCTGCTTTGTCGTATTGTGCTTTTGTCACTTTTGCGTTGTTTAGAAGACCAAAAATTTCATCGCTGCTTAGGTCGATCTCATCATTTACAAAACGCGTAATAATGGTCATTATATCTTCGCTTGCTAGCTCTGGATCAATTTTTTTGATCTCGCTAAATGAAGCTGTTTTTATGAGCTTATCGAAGGCTGCCTTTTTAAGGCTCTCGTTTTGTTCTTGGTTTTTAAGCACGTCAAGATAGTAAGTAGGCAGCTGCTCGATCTTGTTTAGCTCGTTTAGGATGTTTAGCTTGCTATCTTTTGCTAGCCTAAATTTCTTTAGATCGACGATCTCTTTGTTTTTTATGCTTTTTATGGTTTGTAAGATGTTGTTTATCTCACCGTCATCAACGCCAACGTCTTTAAGCTCGCCTACTGGTGAGATAGAGCGAGTGAGCTGTGAGGCGATCTTGTAAGTATCGGTTTTAAAGTCTTTGTTGCTCTCAAAGCCAAGAAGTGTCTCTTTTGCAAGGTCTTTGTAGAGCTGGCTATCTTTTTTTATCCATTTTTTATATCTATAAAAGGCGTATCCATGATATGCGATGTGAAGTAGGGCAAGGAGCGCCAAAAGGGCTACTGGAAGTGCCACCCAGACAGCTACTGGCAAGGTTATGGCTTGACCTAAGAGCTCGAAGGTGAAGTCTGAACTATTAAGAGAATAGGTAAGTCCTGCAACAACTGCTGTGTAGATGATGCAGTAGACGAGAAATTTTCTGGTTTTCATATTTTCTCCTTAGTTTTTTGCTGTTTTTTCTATTATCTCACGACAAGCTATGCAGTATTTTGCATGCGGTTTTACTTTTAGGCGAGGGATGCCGATCTCCTCTTCGCACATGTCACAAATTCCATAAGTCTTGTTTGCTATCTTCTCAAGCGCCTCGTCGATCTCGTGAAGCTCGGCTCGTTGCTGGGTTGAGATAGACTGCTCTATAAGCTGGTCGGTATTTACTGAAGCTATGTCAAATTCATCGCTTACGCCACTATCTCTTAAACCGCTTACTTCAACTGATGAGTCATAAATATTCTTTTTGATTTGTAATTTTCGCTCTTCAAGTAGCTTTTTGAAAAAATTTAGCTCGTTTTGAGTCATTTTATATTCCTTTATTTGTGATATGGGTGGTTTGCATTTATGCAAAGTCCTCTAAAAATTTGCTCAAAAAGTACGAGCTTGGCGACTTTGTGCGCCATAGTCATCTTGCTTAAGCTTACGACTTTTTGTGCCTTGTTTTTTAAATTTTGGCTAAGCCCATAAGCTCCACCTATGAAAAAATTTATCTGTGAATTTGAGTTTAAAATTTGAGCAAATTCTTGGCTGTCAAGCTGTGAGCCATTTTCATCAAGCATCACGCAAAAGCCTTTTAAATTTGGCTCGTAAATTTCATCATAAGCTCTTAGCGCATCGCTTCTACCGCTGCTTTGAGCCTTTGCTATTTTTTCATTAAATATTATTTTGTCGTTTATCTTGGCAAATTTTGCACTCATTTTTATATATTCTTGTATCTCGTTTTCAAAGTTGTCACGCGATGATTTTTGAATGCTAAAAACCGAAATTTCCAAACTTACCCTTTGGTTTTTAGCTTTAGTTCAAAGCTAGTTTCGCTCGGAGTAGTCACTTCGCTTTTAGAGATCATAGCTTTGTTGTTTGTAAGAAATTTGACCATATCGCTTATATATTTTTTGTGCTCGCTTCTTGGCACGATGTCATCTATAAGACCATGCTCAAGCAAAAATTCAGCCCTTTGAAAGCCCTCTGGAAGATCAGCGCCTATGGTTTGTTTGATGACTCTTTGTCCTGCAAAACCTATTAGCGCGCCAGGTTCAGCGATTATTAGATCTCCAAGCCATGCAAATGATGCACTAACACCACCCATTGTAGGGTCGGTAAGCACTGATATGTATGGGAGTTTGGCTTCGTCAAGAAGTTTTAGGGCTGCTGAAGTCTTTGACATCTGCATCAAAGAAAATGTGCTCTCTTGCATTCTAGCGCCGCCAGATGCACTTACGATGATCAAAGCTTGGCGTTTTTCGATCGCGCGTTTTATCGCTCTTACGATCTTTTCGCCCTCGACTGAAGCTAGTGAGCCGCCCATGAAGCCAAAGTCAAAAACAACTAGCTGGATCTCTTGTCCATTGCATTTGCCTTCGCCGCATATCACTGAGCTTGTGCGCCCTTGTTTTTTCTTTATTTTCTGTGATTCTTTTTTTATATGATTTTTTATCGACAAAATTTAAAGGATCTACTGGTTTTAAATTTGCGTCAAATTCTACAAAGCTACCTTCATCGCAGATCAAATTTATGCGATCATCAGCTTTTAATCTCATGTGGTAGCCGCATTTTGGGCATACATTAAAACAAGCTTCAACTTCTTTGTAATACATCAGTGAGTGGCAGTTGTCGCATTTTACCCAGTGTGTAGGTGCTTCTTCTGGACGAGGTTGAGCTTTTCTTATCTTTGAAAAAATGTCTGAGAAATTCATCTTTTTACCCACTTATATTAAAAATTGTGGGATTATATCTAATGTTAGCCTTGCTTTTTCTTATATGATTTAAAGTTTGTTTGTTTGCGGGGGATTTAAGGGGCAAACTAGCCCCTTAAAAGTATCTTGTTAGAAGCGTCTTCCGATAGTAAATTCAAATGTATTTGTATCATCGCCCTCTTTAGGTTTAAGAGCTTTTGCAAATATTAGTTGAAGTGGTCCGATTGGAGTTATCCACTCGATACCTGTACCAACTGATGATCTTTTTATTTCATTTAGGCTATTTTCGCCGATCATACCATAGTCGTAAAATACAACGCCACGCATTTTGACACGCTCTATTATAGGGAAGCTCATCTCAACTGAGTTGTTAAATGATGTTTCGCCGCCGTATTCATAGTAATCGCCATTATATTTTACTTTTGGAGATACGGTTCTGCTCTCGTAGCCACGTAAGCTTCTTATACCACCAAGGTAAAGTCTTTCGTTGATCGGAGTATAGCCTCTCTCCCAAATTTTGCCAAAGCTTGCTTTATATCTTAAGATAAGATCGTAGTCGATGTACTCTCTAAGACCTAGATAGTAGTTGAAATTTGTGCGGTTTTTAACAAAGTCCATATCACCGCCAAGTCCTGCTATCTCAAATGATGTGCTAGCTATGATGCCGCGTCTTGGTAAGTAATAATCATCAGTGCTGTTATATGTCAAAGCTGGAGTTATAGCGCTTTTTATAGCCTTGCCTTCTCTATAAATTTCTTTTCCTGTGTCTTTATTTATATTTCTTAGTTCATTATCTTTTAGAGTAACTTTACTTTGCTCGATATTATAAGTAAGTGATGCGCTTAAATTTCTGGTTAATTTTCTACCAAGCGTTGTGCTAAAGCCATAGCTTCTCTCTTTATATGTTCTCCAGTCATAGTCGTTTGCATAGAGTGTTCCGCCAAGGCTATACTCTGAGTCAAAAATTCTTGGATTTGTAAGACTTATTTGACCTGAAAGCTCTCTATCGCTCTTATCAACGCTTACTTGTCCTTGAAGACCAGAGCCAAAGATGTTTGTGTCAGAAAGTGCAGCGTTTAGTAGCAAGCCGTCGCTACTTCCGTATCCGATACCGCCACTTATAGAGCCAGTTGAGGCCTCTTTTACCTTTACTTTTAGATCGACTGTATTTTTATCAACTGGGTCCTCTTCTATCTCGACATCGTCAAAGTAGCTTGTTCTTTTTAGTGCGTCTTTTGAGTCTTGAAGGTCGGTTCTACTATATAAATTTCCCTCAGTTAGATATAGCTCACGTCTTACGACACGATCAACTGTTCTATCGTTTCCTGAAATTTGAACGTTTCTTATATATACTTTTTCGCCAGGATCAACTTCGTAGTCGATATCAACTGTTTTATTTTCATCAAATTTATCAGTCTTTGGATAGACTTTGACAAATGCATAACCCTTGTCAGCGACCATATCGTCAAGCTTTTTCATATCTTGGCGAAGTCTTGCTGAGTTCATCGTATCGCCAGCTTCAAGTCTAAAGTCATCTATGATCTTTTTAGTATCAAGTCCTAGCTCTTCAGGTGCTGTGATGCTTACGTTTGAAACCTTATAAGGCTCGCCCTCGTGGATGTAGTATGTAAGATCAGCTGTATAGTTATCAAATGACGCATTTAGATAAGGTGACGAAACAGTCGCGTCTAGATAACCTTTTTGAAAATATTTATCTTGAATCCTTGCTGGGTCGTTTTCAAGCTCGAAAAGTTTAACTTTTCCGTCGTTTCTGCCCCAAAGCCAACCCATAAATTCCCTACTTTTGTTTGCAACTACTGGCTCGATATCATCATAGTCAAACTCTTTTGCGCCGACTAAATTTACCTTTTTGATTATCATATTTTCGCCGCGGTTTATATTTAGAGTGATGAAAAGTGAGCTGTCGTTGTCTGCAACTGGCTGTTTTTCTACATCTACAACTGTGTCAAAGTAACCCTTTGACTCGTAGTACTGGCGAATTCTCTCTTTTGTTTTTTCGATAGTTAGCTCATCATACATATTGCCAGGTTTGATGTTGATTAGCGACTCGATCGCAGTTTTGTCGTTTGTCACAACGCCCTTTAGATCGACTCTAGCCACGCTTGGCTTCTCTTTTACTTTTACTAAAAGATTGCCATTACCTGTATCTTCTATGTAGATATCATCAAAATAATTTTGCTTGTATAAATTTGTGATAGCCTTGTCGCTAAGCTTTGGCGTTAGCTCTTGACCGACTTTTAGCCCCATTATCTGCGTGGCTACATCAGGTGAAAGGTGGATTAGACCTTTGAAATTTATTGACTGAATTGTTTGTGCATTTAGACCGCTTAAAGCTAATGCTAGTAAAAATAATTTCTTTTTCATTAAATTTAACCTAGAGTTTTAGTATAAGTGCGTATAATATCATATTTTATTTTAAAAATTTAAATTTTATAATTTTAAAGGTTTTTATGAAAATAGGTATCATCGGACTTGGTCTTATGGGCGGCTCGCTTGGTCTTGCGTTAAAAGATGAAAAATTGATCTCATGTGTCAGCGGATATGATAAAGATGAAAATCACAGCAAAAAAGCGCTCGAACTTGGCTTGGTACATGAAATTTTAAGCATTGATGAGATGAAAAAGAAGTGTGACATCATCTTTTTGGCCGTGCCAGTCGAAGCTATCGTGAGCATCGTGCAAAATTTAACTGACATTAGCGAAGATACGACGATCATTGATTTTGGCTCGACAAAGCAAAAGATAATAGAAGCCGTGCCAGAAAAAATTCGTAAAAATTTCATCCCAGCTCACCCGATGGCAGGTACCGAGTACTCTGGTCCAGAAGCTGCATTTAAGTCACTTTACACAGGGGCTACTGTCATAGTTTGCGACTTTGCTGAGAGCGCAGAAAAGCATGTGAAAAGAAGCGTTGAGCTATTTTCTTGCCTTGGCATGAAGATCATTTTCATGAGCGCAAAAGAGCATGATCATCACGTGGGTCTCATCTCGCATTTGCCTCACGCCATCGCCTTTTCGCTTGCTAGCGGGATATTAAAAGAAGAGGATAAAAGGCATATCGTTGCACTTGGAGGGCCGACATTTAAGGGCATGATACGTGTCGCAAAGAGTTCGCCATTTATGTGGAGCGATATCTTTAAGCAAAATAAAAACAACGTTGTTGCCGCGATAAATATGTTTGAAAAAGAGCTAAATTTATGCAAAGATCTCATAAAAGATGAGCGCTGGGATGAGCTTTTTGACTGGATGAGCGAAGCTAGAGCTGTAAGAGAAATTTTGTAATTAACTAAAAATTTATTGATTAAATGTAAAATTTCGCAAATAAAATTTAAGGTAATAATATATGTATAGACGTGGAATAGGCGGTTTTGGTATTGTTGTAGTTTTACTTGTTTTGATATTAGCTGGTGGCTTTGGTTATGCTTTGATGTCGAAAGACTTTGAGCGAAACGAGCCAATTATCGGCGTTGCTGATAAGGTTTATTGGAACCTTCGCTCGCCTATGAATATCAAATTTAAAGATGACAGCGGTATAAAATTTGTGCGCATCAGCATAAATGACGGCAAAAATGACCTAAATTTACTAAATCAAATCATACAAAATCCAAGCACTGAGCTTGATGTAAATTTAACCTTCCCAAAAACTGGCTTTTTTGCTCAAAAAGATACTTATGAGATGAGCATAGAAGCGGTCGATACTAGCAAATGGGGCTTTTTTACAGGCAATAAAGCAAGCAAAAAAGTTGAAGTCGTGCTTGATACCTCTAAGCCTGATCTTTACGTGCTTTCTCAGTCTTATTCTATCTCAAAAGGCGGTAGCGCAGTTGTTGTCTTTAGAGCGACTGATAATCAGCTAAAAGAGGTCTATGTCCAGACAAATTTTGGTAAGAAATTTAAGGCCGTGCCATTTTACAAAGAGGGCTTTTATGCAGCACTTGTTGCTTGGCCAGTGCAGGTTGAAAACTTTAGTGCTGAGGTCATCGCAAGAGACTTTGCAGGCAATGAGAGCAAATCTCATGTGAGATATTTTTATGAAAATGTAAAATACAAAACTTCAACTATTGCTTTAAATGATAGATTTTTAGACGGAAAGATCGTTGATCTAACAGATCAATACGCCAAAGATCCAAACGCTCTTTCAAGGCTTGAGAAGATGAAATTTGTTAATGAAACACTAAGAAATTCAAACGAAGAGAAGATAACAGCACTTACTTCAAACGTAGATACTGACATCACGAATGGCTTTAATATCATCCCATTTTATCCGCTTAGAAATGGCAAGAAAGTAGCTGATTTTGCCGACCACCGTTTCTATACATATAATAATGAGCAAGTAAGTGAGTCATGGCACATGGGTATTGACTTTGCAAGCGTGGCATCAGCTCCGATAATAGCTAGCAATGCAGGTCGCGTTGTGCTAGCATCTGAGAATGGAATTTATGGTTTAAACATTGTGATCGATCATGGGTTTGGACTTTATTCGCTCTATGGTCACTGCTCAAGTGCAAAGGTAAAAGAGGGCGACATGGTTGCTGCTGGCGATCAAATAGGCACAACTGGAACGAGCGGTCTTGCGCTTGGAGATCACCTTCACTTTGGAATTTTGGTCCAAGGCGAAGAGGTAAGGCCTCAGCAATGGATGGATAAAAAGTGGATAAAAGACAATGTGACAAGTGTCTTAGATGCCGCAAAGGCGATGATAGATAAGAATTAAATTTGCAAATTTGATTTTTTAGTGCTATTATAAGCGTACAAAAAAATATAAGGAAAATTTTTGAAACAAACTACTATCGCAAGACGCGTTGAGACCGTTGGTATAGGGCTTCATAAGGGTGAGCCGATAAGACTTATACTAGAACCTCTTGATGCAAATTCAGGTATTATTTTGCACCGCGAAGATCTTGGTATTAGTTTTAAAGCTGAGCCTAAAAACGTTATAAATACGCAAATGGCAACCGTCGTTGGCAACGAAAAGGGCTTTATCAGCACGATAGAGCACCTAATGGCAGCTGTAAATGGATACGGCATTGATAATATTAGAATTTCAGTTGATGCAAATGAAATTCCTGTCATGGACGGCAGTGCAATAAGCTTTTGTATGTTGCTTGATGAAGCTGGTATAAGACATCTTGACGCTGGTAAAAAAGTCATCCTTGTCCGCCGCGAGGTCGAGGTGGTTGAGGGGTCAAAATTTGTGCGAACTTCGCCTTCAAGAAATCCAAAATTTGACTATACGATCAAATTTGACCACCCAGTTATCGGCGAGCAAAGATATGTTTTTGAATTTAGCAAGAGCTCATTTGTAAAAAATATCGCTCGCGCTAGAACTTTTGGCTTTTTAAAAGATTTGCAACGCCTACAAGCTCAAAATTTAGCCCTTGGTGCATCGCTTGATAACGCCGTGGCCATCGATGATACGCATATTTTAAACCCAGAGGGTTTGAGATTTGAAAATGAGTTTGTAAGACATAAAATTTTAGACGCGGTTGGCGATTTAAGCTTGCTTGGAGCACCTTTATTAGGGGACTACACAGCATTTGCGGGCAGCCACGATCTAAACCACAAGCTAACACTTGCTTTAATGGCAGATGAGAAAAATTATGAGATCGCAACGCTTAGTGGCGAGCTTTTAAAAGAGTATCAAAAGGTATTTGCATAAAAAATATTGAAATTTTAGTAGTCTCTTTATCGACTCCACTTTTAGTTGGAGTCTATAAAGATGGCGTAAAATTTGATGAGATCACAACTGACGAGCATGTCAGCGAAGCCTTGATAAAAATCCTAGAAAATTTATCCTCTAAATTTAACATCACAAAGATCATCTACGCAAACACGCCAGGCAGTTTTATGGGGCTAAAGGTGGCCTACGTCATCTTAAAGACTTTTTCTTTGGCGAAGGGCTGCGAGTTTTACGCAGTAAGTGGCTTTAATCTAAATGGCGGCCAAGCGATCAGAGCAAATAAAAATTTAAGTTTTGTCTTAAAAAATGGCGAAATTTCGCTTGAAAAAGTTGAGCCTGTGAGATTTGTGTTGCCTTTAAATTTAGATGAATTAAAACTAAATTCAGATACACTTCCAAATTATATCATTCAAGCTGTTTAGGAGAAAATTTGAATATCTTAATCCCTGCCACAAGTGCAAATTTAGGACCTGGTTTTGACGCTTTAGGACTTAGTTTAAAGCTTTTTAATAGCGTAAAGATCGAACCATCTAAATTTAGCTCAGTCTCTATAAATGGCGAGGGGAGTGATAGCACAAATTTAAAAAGAAACAACATTTTTCTAAGCATTTTTAATGAAATTTTTTTAGAGCTAACCGGCAAAAATGAAAACTTTAGAATAGTTTTTGAAAACAATATCCCGTTTTCAAGAGGGCTTGGTAGCAGCTCTGCAGTGATCGTCGGAGCCATAGCTTCAGCTTACGAGATGGCTGGGTTTAAGGCCAGCAAAAGCGTCGTTTTAAATAAAGCGATCATCTATGAAACCCATCCAGATAATATCTCGCCAGCAGTTCATGGCGGATTTATTAGCGCGGTTGTAAAAAACGGCAATGTTTATGCGAATAAAATAAATTTAAGTGATGATATAAAAGCGGTCGTCGTTATCCCAAATAAGCCGATGAGCACTGCATCATCAAGGCAAATTTTGCCAAAAAACTACACTATGAAAGAGTGCGTAAATAACCTCTCTCACGCTGCATTTTTGACATCTTGTTTTTATGAAAAAAGATATGATCTTTTAAGGGTAGCAAGCGAAGATATGATGCATGAAGAGCGTAGAATGAGCGCTTTAAAAGAGCTTTTTGAGTTGCGAAAGGTAGCTTATGAAAATGGAGCGCTAATGAGCACACTTTCAGGCTCAGGCTCAAGCTTTTTAAACATCGCCTATAAAGATGATGCTAAAAATTTACAAGATGTTTTAAAGAGCAAATTTTGTGATTTTAGAGTTGAGATTTTTTCATTTGATAACGATGGATACGAAATTACGCAAAGCTAAAAACAAGTTTAAAAAGGTATAATGAATAAAAATAATCCAGTAAGGACATGCGTCGCTTGCAAAGTTAAATTTTCTCAAAACTTGCTAAAAAGATACCGCTTGATAGGCAAGAATTTGGAGTGCGGCAAAGGAGATGGCCGCAGTTTCTATCTATGTGATGGCTGTTTGCAAAAAGACGACAAAATTTTAAAAAAAATAATTGATAAACAAACTAAAGGTGCCCTTGGACTTGACGCACCGAAGTTAAAGGAGATACTCTTAAATGAGCAATGTTAGGATTTCAGAGATCGCAAATGAGCTTGGCTACCCAAGTAAAGAGATAGTAGAAAAAGCTCAAGAACTAGGCCTAAAGGTCAAAACTCACTCAAATGCTGTGAGCCTTGAAGAGGCTGAAGCAATATATGAATACGTTCAAACTGGCGTAATACCAGATAAATTTAAAAAGAAAAAGAGCGAGCCAAAGGCAAAAAAAGAGCCTAAAAAAGAGGCAGAAAAAGAGCCAGCAAAAAAAGAAGAAAAACCTAAAACTGAGCCTAAAAAGGCAGCTACTAAGGCTGAGCCAAAGCCTGAAAAGGCAAAAGTAGAGCCTAAAAAAGAGGTGCAAATTTCAGAAGAAAAACCTAAAGCTGAGCCTAAAAAAGAAGAGCCCGTAAAGGTCGAGCAAAAGCCAGCTGAAGCACCAAAGCCAAAAGAGAGCTTGGCTGACGTGACTCAAAAAAGACGCGGCCTTGTGATAGTTAAAAAGAAAAAAGATTACGAGGCGCCAGCTCCTGTAAAAGAGGAGAAAAAGGCTGAGGTGGCTGTTACTAACATTAGTGATTTTAAGAGTATGTTCTCTGCTAGTGATGAAAATTTGGCTAGAAAAAAGAAAAAAGAGAAAAAAGTAACAGTTGTAAGCAAAAAAGATAGCGCTGAGAAGATGGACTTGCTTGGCGGAAGCGACTTTGGTGACATCGTGCTTGAAGATGAAGATGTGGTGGTGCTACCTGATTTTAGCTTTAAAACCCCAGCTCCAGCTCCGATGCAAAGGACAAAACAGCCAAGTGCGATGAAGACAACCGTCAATAACACGATAAATTCGTTTGGCGAGGGTGGCATACAAAGAAGAGCTAGAAAAAAACACAAAAAGCCTGAAAATAAACAAAATAGCGAAGCTGTAACTTCGATAAATATCCCAAAAGAAATTCGCGTTTATGAATTTGCTGAGAAACTAAATAAGCAGCCAAGCGAGGTCATAGGTAAGCTATTTATGCTTGGCATGATGACAACTAAAAACGACTTTTTGGATGAAGATGCGATAGAAATTTTGGCTGATGAGTTTAACGTCGAGGTAAATATCATCGATGATCAAAAAGAATTTGACTATGTAGCAGCCTATGAAGAGGAGATAAAAGATGATGAAAATCTCCAGTCAAGAGCACCAGTCATAACCATCATGGGTCACGTCGACCACGGCAAAACCTCGCTACTTGACTACATAAGAAAGTCTCGCGTAGCAGCAGGCGAGGCCGGCGGTATCACGCAGCACGTGGGTGCCTATATGGTAAATAAAAATGGCAGAAACATCACATTTATCGACACTCCAGGCCACGAGGCATTTACAGCTATGCGTGCAAGGGGAGCTGGTGTAACTGATATAGTTATCATCGTTGTTGCGGCAGATGACGGCGTAAAACCACAGACAAAAGAGGCAGTTAGCCACGCAAAAGCCGCTGGTGTGCCAATAATCATTGCGATAAACAAAATGGATAAAGAGTCAGCAAATCCTGATCTAGTAAAAACTGGTCTTGCTGAGCTTGACATCATGCCAACAGAGTGGGGTGGCAAGTATGAATTTGTGCCGATCTCTGCAAAAACAGGCATGGGCATAGATGATCTACTTGAGATCGTGCTTTTACAAGCTGATCTTTTGGAGCTAAAGGCAAATCCAAAGGCAAACGCAAAAGCTACTGTCATCGAGAGCTCACTTCAAAAAGGCCGTGGTCCAGTAGCTACCATCATCGTTGAAAACGGCACACTTCATGTCGGAGACACAGTCGTAGCTGGCGTTGCATACGGTAAGATAAGAAGCTTGCTTGATGATCAGGGCAGGCCATTAAAAGAGATAAAACCAGGCGAATGTGGCGTGATAGTGGGTCTTAGCGAGATAGCAGAGGCTGGCGAGACGCTAATAGGCGTAAAAACCGATAAAGAAGCTCGTGAATACGCACAGAAAAAGGCCGAATATATCCGTCAAAAAGAGCTTAGCAAGAGCACAAAGGTTAGTATCGATGAGCTTAGCGCTAAAATCGCTGAGGGCGAGCTAAAGACACTTCCGGTTATCATCAAAGCTGACGTTGGTGGCTCGCTTGAAGCGTTAAAAGCAAGCCTAGAAAAACTAGCAAATGATGAGATCAGAGTAAATGTGATCCACTCAGGTGTTGGCGGCATCACGCAAAGCGACGTTGCACTTGCAAGCGCAAGCAACGACTGTATCATCCTTGGCTTTAACATAAGGCCAACTGGCGAGATAAAAGAGAAGGCAAAAGAGAGCGGCGTCGAGATAAAAACTTACAATGTTATTTATAATCTAATCGACGACGTGAAGGCGATTTTAGGCGGACTAATGTCACCTATCATTAGAGAAGAGCAGCTTGGCCAAGCACAGGTTCGTCAAGTGATCCACGTGCCAAAAGTTGGCACTATCGCTGGATGTATCGTCACTGAGGGTACGATAAACAGAGGGGCAAAAATTCGCCTTATTAGAGAAGGTGTGGTCGTTTACGAGGGCTTAGTTAGCTCACTAAAACGCTTCAAAGATGACGTAAAAGAGGTTGCTAAAGGCTACGAGTGTGGCGTTGGCATCGAAAATTTCAACGACATCAGAGAAAATGACTACATCGAAAGTTTCAAAGAAGTCAAGGAGAAAGCTACTCTATGAACGCTAACGAAATAAAGCGTATGAGAACAGAGAGTGTGCTAAAAGAGCTCATACCAGAGGCTCTAGCTACTCTTGAAGATAGCATTTTAAAGGGACTTTGCGTCACTGATGTCGAGTGCAAAAAAGGCAGATACGACGCCTTTGTCTATCTTGACAAGATGATGTTTGACGAGCGCGAGCAAGAGTATATTTTGGGGCATCTAAAGCGCGTTTGCAGGCACTTGCAAAACCACTGCATGGCGGCTGAGGGTTGGTATAGATGTCCAAATTTTCACTTTAAATTTGACGATAGATTAGAGTATCAAAACCATATGGATAAGTTGTTTGATAAAATTTCAAAGGATTTAAACAAAAATGGATAATTTAGACAAACTAGTACGCGAATGCGGCGTTGAGCTTTACGACAGCGAGATCGCAAATGAAAATGGCAGGGCTATTTTTAGAGTTTATATCACAAAAAATGGCGGAGTGAGCCTTGATGACTGCGAAAAAGTGAGCCGTCTGCTCTCGCCTATCTTTGACGTGACTCCGCCAGTTAGCGGGGATTACAACCTTGAGGTTAGCTCGCCTGGCCTTGAGAGAAAGCTTAGCAAGCCTTCACACTTTAAAGCGAGCGTTGGCGAGCTTGTAAAAGTTCAAACCGAGGCTGAGAAATTTGCAGGAAGGCTCGTAAAAGCGAACGAAGAGAGCATCGCAGTAGAAAACGAAGAGGGAATTTTTGAGATCAACATCAGTGAGATAAAAAAAGCAAAAACATATTTGGAGTGGTAAAATGCTAAGCGATATCGAGATAACTCACCAAACAAAACTTGAACACATCAGTAAAGTTGCCGCAAGACTAGGCTTAAACGAAGACGAGCTTGAGCTTTACGGCAAATTTAAGGCTAAAATTTCCCCTAGACTTGAGCCATCAAACTCAAAGCTCATCTTAGTCACAGCGACTAATCCAACCCCGTATGGCGAGGGCAAAACGACTATGTCGATCGGTCTAGCTGACGCATTAAATTCGCTTAATAAAAAGGTTTGCCTAGCACTTCGCGAGCCATCTTTGGGACCAGTTTTTGGCATAAAAGGTGGAGCAGCAGGTGGTGGCTACTCGCAGCTTGCGCCGATGGAGGATCTAAATTTACACTTCACTGGCGATTTTCACGCGATAACATCGGCAAATAACCTAATTTCTGCCATGATAGATAACAGCCTCTATCAAGAAAACCCACTAAAAATAGAGAAAATTTTATGGAAGCGCTGTATGGATATGAACGACCGCGCGCTTAGATTTATCACTGTGGGTCAGGGTGGCAGAACGGACGGCGTGCCAAGAGAAGATGGCTTTAATATAACCGCCGCAAGCGAGATCATGGCTGTACTTTGTCTAGCAACAAGCTTATCAGATCTAAAAGAGCGCGTGGCAAACATCATGGTCGCTTACGATAGCGATAAAAAGCCTATCTACGTGCGTGATCTAGGCTGCGAAGACGCTGTTTGCATACTTTTAAAAGATGCGATCAAACCAAATTTATTTCAAACACTAGAGCACACACCTACGCTCGTGCATGGCGGTCCATTTGCAAACATCGCACACGGCTGCAACTCAGTCATCGCAACAAAAACAGCTCTAAATTTAGCCGACTACGTCATAACAGAAGCTGGCTTTGGCTCAGAGCTTGGCGCGGAGAAATTTTTAGATATAAAATGCAGGGTTGCTGATATCAAACCAAGCGCTGTGGTGCTTGTAAGCACGATCAGATCGCTAAAATATAACGGCGAAGCAAATAAAGACGAGATCACAAAACCAGATATGAACGCCCTTAAAAAAGGCATAGAAAACCTTGGTGGCCACATCGAGAATTTAAAAGGTAAATTTGGTCAAAACGTGGTTGTGGCGCTTAATAAATTTGGCTTTGACACCGATGAAGAGATAAATTTCGTAAAAGAGTACTGCCAAAAGCTTGGTGTAGAAGTGGCAGTTTGCGAGAATTTCTTAAAAGGTGGCAAAGGTGCGCTTGAGCTAGCTGAGCTAGTTTTAAAAGCGTGCGAGAAACCAAGCAAGATAAATTTCACATACGAGATGAGTGACGATACAAAAACTAAAATAGAAAAGGTCGCTAAGGAAATTTATGGAGCTGGCGAGGTGGTCTTTGAAGAGGCCGCTCTTAAAAAGCTTGAGATGATAAAAGAGCTAAATTTGAGCCATTTGCCAGTTTGTATCGCAAAAACTCAGTACTCATTTAGTGACGATGCGAAGCTTTTGGGCAGGGCAAAGGGCTTTACATTTAGCGTAAAAGACCTTGACATTAGAACAGGAGCTGGCTTTATCGTCGCGGTTTGCGGTAAGATCATGCTGATGCCAGGACTTCCAAAAGTGCCAGCTGCGGTCAATATGAAGATAGACGCAGAGGGCAAGATCGACGGCTTGTCGTAAATTTATGAAAACACACTGGCCAAAGGCTGGTGTGTTTTGCTAAGAGGCATGGATGAACGACGAATTTTACATGGATCTTGCTTTAAGCGAGGGTTGGAAATTTCAGATCCTGACCTATCCGAATCCAGCCGTTGGATGCCTTATCCTTGATGAAAATGGAGAAATTTTATCTTGCAAGGCTCATGAAAAGGCTGGATATTTACACGCTGAACCGACAGCGATACTCTTTGCGCTTTGCAAAAAAAGTGAAAAATTTAAAGATGATTTTATAAAAGCATATAACGCTAAATTTAGCTCTAATATAAAAGATGATGATTTTGGCCTTTTAGAGCCAAAATTTACCTACGAATTTATACTAAACAACCACTCAAATTTACTAAAAAATGCAAAAGCCTATGTCACTCTTGAGCCTTGCTCGCATCACGGCAAAACGCCACCTTGCGCAAATTTGCTAAAAGAGCTTGGCTTTAGCGAGGTGATAATTGGTAGCCATGATGAAAATAAAATAGCAAGTGGCGGCGGGAATTTACTTCAGAGTGCTGGAGTGAATGTCAAATTTGGCGTTTTAAAAGAGCGCTGTGATAAGCTGCTTGAGCCATTTTTGGCATATCAAAATGGTGGATTTAGCTTTTTAAAAATAGCTCTTAGTAAAAACGGCGTGGCAAGTGGTGGCATCATCACAAATGAGCTTAGCCGCACGCATGTGCATAAACTAAGAAGCGTCATAGATACATTGGTGATCGGTGGTAACACAGTGCGAATAGACCGACCAAGGCTCGATACCAGACTTATAAAAAATGGCAAAAACCCAGACGTCATAATCTATTCGAGAAGCGATAAATTTGATGAAACATTGCCACTCTTTAGCGTGCCAGATCGCAAAGTTTGCATTCAAAAAGAGCTAAATCTAAAAGGACTTTGCATGTTTGAAGGAGCTGACGAGTTTTTAAAACTTGCAAAAGAGGGCAAGCTAGCAAATGTAAAATGGCTACTTATCTATCAAAGCTCAAATTTCAAAATTGGTGAAAATTTGAGTCTTGATCTAAATTTAAAACCACTTTTTAGTGGGAATTTTGGGGACGATAGTTACACTTGGTATGAAATTTTGGATTAAACATCTAGTCCAAAATAGTGTTTGACTAAAAAGCCGATGCCAAAAGATATTATCGCGACACCAAAAGTTATCACGCACATCTCAATCACTCTTGGTAAAAATTTAAGCTCCTTTGCCACGCTTATATAAAAGTTGTAAGTGATGATGGCAACCAGTGCAAAGAAAAACATCGATAGGACGGCGTAAAGACCGCTTGTAAAGATGAAAAATGGAAGTATCAAAAATGCCGTTGTTATGATGTACGAACCGCCTGTGTAGAGCGAGTAGGTAAGTGGTTTGATCTCGTCGCTTGGATTTTCTTTTGACTCGAGATATGCTGAGCCAGCCATAGAGAGTGCAGCTGCCACGCCCATGATAAGGCCTGTTGCGCCAACTGATTTTGTATTTGAAAAGGCAAGCGCGATGCCACTAAGTGTGCCTGTTAGCTCTACTAACGCATCATTCATGCCAAGTACGATACCACCAGCATTTACGAGTTTTGTGTCTTTTAGCATGGAGATTAGGCTATTTTCGTGATTAACCTCTTCATCATAGATGTCTTTAGCCTCAGGATATTCATCTACGATGTCAAGATAAAATTTCTCAGCGTCTTCTTCGCGTGACTCCATAAATTTCAGAGTAAAAGAGGTACCAAAAATTTTAACAAGTATCGTGTAGAAGATGACTTTGAATAAATTTGCACTTCTGCTTTCGCCAGTTATCTTTTGACAAAAAGCATAGTGGCGTCTCTCTTCGGTGATTAATTTGCGAAGTATTTTTTTGTTCTCTTCGTCTTTTTCGCTAGCTTCAAGAAGTGAGTATATAGCAGCATCGTCTGCTTCGTTTTGTAATTGCTTTAAAGCACGTTTTTTGTCTAACATAAAATTTTCCTTTTTTATAGCTTAGAAATTTAAGATTTTGATTTAGAAAGAGAGATAAGATGGTGCGATCAGCGAGACTCGAACTCGCACACCTAGCGGCACTACCCCCTCAAGATAGCGTGTCTACCAATTCCACCATGATCGCAAAAAAGAACAAAAGCCCCAAAAGAGGGGCTAAATTTAAGCTTTACGCTTAGCCAAGCATTGGGTTTGCGTAAAGAACGATAAGTGTAATAACAAGTGCGTAGATAACTTGTGCTTCGATCATCGCAAGAGCGATAAACATTGTAGTCATAAGTTTGCTGCCTACACCTGGGTTTCTAGCTGTTCCGCTGATAGTTGCAGCAGCTGTGTTACCCATACCTATAGCACCGCCAAGAGCTGCAAGGCCAAGGCCGATACCGCCAGCTATAACTGAATATGATCTGATCATCTCGCCGTCAGCGCCAAACGCGAATGCAGCAAGACCAAGAATTAAAAACACGATCTTTTTCATCGTTGCTCCTTTAAAATTTTAAAGCTCTTTCGGATCTGTCCCCTACTTAAACTTTATGAGCCGTAATATTACAAAAACAAAACTTTGTTTCAAATAAAAACACTAAAAATTTAAATTGCCTATAAAAAATTCTTGGCTTAGAAAAATGAAAGTTTTTTTATGCTATCTTTGAAAGAATTTAATTTATTCTTAATATTAGGTTTTCAATGATAAACGAGAAATTTTCAAAGATAGGCTTTGTCCTTGCTATGGCTGGTTCTGCTGTGGGTCTTGGCAATGCTTGGAAATTTCCTACGATGGTGGGAAATAACGGCGGTTCGGCATTTATAATTTTATATTTGCTTCTTACATTTGCTATCGCGTTTGTAGCGTTTTTAGCGGAGCTTAGCATCGGCAAACTTGGCGAAAGCGACATCGTAAGCTCACTTTACAAGCTTGCTCCAAAAAATAAAAAAGCCTGGTCGCTCTCTGGCTTTTTCATGATCGGAGCGATACTTATAGCTTCATTTTATATGGTTGTTATTGGCTGGATTTTAAAGTATATCTATCTTAGTTTTTCGCCACTTTTATCTGACACAAAAGCGGCAGGCGAGCAGTTTAACACGCTTTTATCAAATGATCTAAGCAGTGCCGTGCTTTGCTTTAGCTTGGTCTTTTTGATGGTCTTTTTTGCCGTTTCAAAAGGCGTAAAAAGTGGCATCGAAAAGCTAAATATATGGATGATGCCAAGCCTTTTTGTCTTGCTAGTTTGCATGCTTTTTTACGCGCTTAGCATGGGTGATGGCTTTGTGAAGGCGGCTAAATTTTTATTTGTACCAAATTTTAGTGCGATCACGCCAGATGTTATCTTGCAGGCTCTCGGCCTTGCGTTTTTCTCGCTATCTATGGGCGTTGGCGTCATACCAACATATGCTGCAAATTTACCAGAGCGCACAAATTTAATAAAATCAACGCTTTCTATCATCTTTATAAACATCTTAATAGGCATTATGATGGGGCTTGTTGTTTTTACCTTTATATTTGCTTATGGGGCTGATAGCACGGCAAGTGGTCCGGGCCTTATCTTTATCTCGCTTGTCACGCTTTTTGCAAAGCTTGGCGTCGTTGGCAATGTCATGGCGGTTGCATTTTTCATATCGCTATTGTTTGCTGGCATTACGAGCGCGGTTTCGATGATCGAGCCTTTTGCTTATTATTTGGTTAGAAAATTTGAAATTTCAAGAAAGATGGCGCTTCTTTATATAGGTGCCTTTGTCTATATCTTGGGTATCTTTTGCATACTTTCATATTATTCAGACACATCAAGTGCTTTTAGCGTTTGTGGCAAGCCATTTTTTGACGCACTTGACTTTCTCACATCAAATATCATGATGCCAATAGGCGCTATCGTATTTAGCTTTTTTGTTGGCTATAAACTTAAAAAAGAGAGTTTATATCTACTATTTGGCGATTTTATGGGAAGAGCATTTTTTGAAATTTGGTACTTTTTCTTAAGATATGTCGTGCCAGTTGCCATTTGCGCGATAATGATCTACCAGATGGCAGGTAAATAATGGCAGAGAGATTTAGTAAAATTGGCTTTGTCTTATCGATAATTGGAGCGGCTATCGGTCTTGGTAATGCTTGGAAATTTCCATATATGGTCGGCAGTAACGGCGGTTCAGCATTTATCCTTATATATCTATTTTTTGCCTTTGCTGTTGGTCTTAGCATATTTTTTGCTGAGATGGCGATGGGTAAAATTTCACGTCTTGATACGGTTGGAGCGTTTAAAAGTCTAGCCACAAAAGGGGCAAATTCTTGGAAATTTGCTGGCGTTATCATGGTGACTGGGCTATTTATCGCTTCGTTTTACACGCTCATCATTGGCTGGGTTTTAAAATACGTCATTTTAAGCTTTGGCGAGCTGCCTAAAGATATGGCAAGCTCAGAGACGCTTTTTGTAAATTTCACTTCAAATGGCATAAATGAACAAATTTTATACTTTAGTATCGCGTTTTTTGCCTACTTTTTCATCCTTACAAAAGGCGTAAAGAGCGGCATCGAGCGCATAAATGTCTATCTTATACCAGCGCTTTTTATCTTGCTTTTGCTTATGCTTGGCTACTCTTTTGGCATGGAGGGTTTTGATAAAGCGGCTAAATTTCTACTAGTGCCTGACTTTTCAAAGATAGATCAAGCAGCTGTTTTAAATGCTCTTGGACTTGCTTTTTTTACGATGTGCGTTGGTATCGGCTGCATCCTTACCTACTCATCAAGTCTAAGTGATGATACAAATTTATTTACCTCATCGCTATATGTCGTCTTTGCGAACATCATCATAAGCGTCATCATCGGCCTTATCGTCTTTACATTTACATTTGAGTTTGGCTCAGAGCCATCAAAAGGCGCAGGGCTTGCTTTCATCTCGCTACCAACGCTATTTGCAAAGCTTGGTTTGCTTGGAAATTTCTTGGCATTTACATTTTTTATATCACTATTTTTTGCTGGCATCACCTCGGTTATCTCGATGGTTGAGCCATTTATATTTTTCTTAAGCAAAAGCCTAAAATTTAGTAGAAACAAATCAATTCTAATCGTTGCTTGCGTGGTTTATATCTTAGGAATTTTATGTGCATTAAGTGGCACAAGCGAATTTAAAGATGCACTTACATTTTTTGGTAAGAGCTTTTTTGACCTGCTTGATTATCTTAGCTCAAACATCATGCTTCCACTTGGTGGCATCTTGTTTGCTATCTTTGTTGGCTACTTTATGAAATTTGAGCTTTTAAAAGAGCTATTTGTGCCTTATATGGGCAAGGTTGTATTTAAAATTTGGTATTTTTTAATTAGATTTGTGGCTCCACTTTTAGTTCTGGTGGTGTTAATAAGGGAGATCTCATAATATGGCAAAAGAACAATTTTCTAAAATAGGCTATGTCCTAGCAGTCGCAGGATCGGCTGTCGGACTTGGCAATGCATGGAAATTTCCATACATGGTTGGTGAAAACGGCGGTTCGGCGTTTATTATCCTATATCTTTTGATAACTTTTCTAGTCGGCGTGCCTATCTTTATGGCGGAGCTTAGTATTGGCAAGCTTAGCGAGAGCGACAGTGTAAATGCTTTTAGAAAGCTAGCAGCTAAAAATAAAAATTTATGGCAGCTGGTTGGAATTTTAGCCATGGTCACAGCAGCTATCATCTCGTCATATTACATCGTGATAATCGGCTGGGTCTTTAAGTATTTTGTCCTATCTTTTTCTGGCTTGCCAAGCGATATAGATAGCTCAAAAGTGATATTTAATGATCTTTTGACGCATGGTCTTGGCGAGCAGACGCTATATTTTGTTATAGCATTTGCAGCTTGCTTTTACATCCTTTCAAAAGGCGTAAAAAGCGGCATAGAGAAGCTAAATGTTTGGATGATGCCAAGCCTATTTATCATGGTTTTAATTATGCTTATATTTTCTATGACGATGGATGGCTTTTCTAAATCAGCCGAGTTTTTACTCATACCTGACTTTAGTAAAATTTCGTTTAACTCGCTCTTACTAGCTCTTGGACTTGCATTTTGGACGCTATCTCTTGGCATGGCAGCGATCATTACCTATTCAGCCAGCCTAAGTGATGATACAAATTTAGCCACTTCAACGCTTAGTATCGTTTTTATAAATATTGCACTTGCTATTATGATAGGTCTTGTTATCTTTACCTTTATATTTGAATTTGGAGCTACTCCGTCTCAAGGACCAGGTCTTGTTTTTATCTCGCTACCAACGCTATTTGCTAAGCTTGGTGTGATAGGTCAAATTTTGGCTGTGGCGTTTTTTGCTGCGCTTATCTTTGCTGGTATCACCTCAGCCATCTCCATCGTTGAGCCATTTGTATTTTTCTTGATCAGAGAGTATGGCATGAGTAGAAGAAAAGCTCTTAGCATAGTTGGAGCTGGGATTTTCATAGTGGGATTTTTGTGTCTTTTATCAAATATAGAAAATGTTGGCGATAAATTTATGCTCTTTGGTAAAAATTTCTTTGATTTTCTTGATTTTACCGCTTCAAATATTTTGCTACCAATTAGTGGTATCGGTGGAGCGATATTTGTAGGATATTTTATGAAAAGAGATGCTTTATATGTGCTATTTAGCCCATATATGAGTGATTTTGTATTTAACGCATGGTATTTTTTACTAAGATATGTAGCACCAGTTTGTGTGCTCATTATCATGATAAATGAACTATTAAAGGTTTTTAATGGATAAGATTGAGAAATTTTTTGACAAGGCTGGCGATATAGTCGGCTATATTTGTATGTTTATTATGGCTTTGATGATAATAGACGTATTTTTTAACGTTGTGGCAAGATACTTTTTCTCTTACGGCAACGTTGCATTTCAGGAGCTTGAGTGGCACTTTTTTGCTGTGATATTTCTTCTTGGCATGAGCTATGCTCTAAAAGAGGACGCACATGTTAGGGTTGATATCTTTTATGCTAAATTTTCAGAAAGACAAAAAGCCCTTGTAAATATGCTTGGCACTATATTTTTTGTCATACCATTTGCGCTTTTGGTTTCAAATTTATCATTTGGATTTGTAGGTGATGCTTATAGCTCCGCAGAAGCTAGCGCGGATCCAGGCGGTCTTACTCACAGATGGATCATAAAAGCGATGATCCCTGTTTCATTTTACATACTTGTATTTTTTGCGATTGGCTTTTTTATAAGAAATTTAAATCGCTATAAGAAAGCTAGTAAGGAGAAAATATGGCGGGATTAATAATGTTTATAGCCGCACTATTGATGCTTGGCATTGGCTTTCCAGTGGCATTTACCTTTGGTGCGGTTGCGATGATATTTGGCATGGTTGGCAGCGTTGTAGAGAGCATTGGCGATGGCGATGGCCTGCTTGGCAGTATAGAAGTGTTTAAAGATATGTTTAACTTCATGCCTTATAGAATTTTCTCTATCATGGAGAGTAGAATTTTTATAGCAGTTCCACTCTTTGTCTTCATGGGCGTAGTGCTTCAAAAGTCAAAACTAGCTGAGAGACTGCTTGAGAGTATGGGTATGCTCTTTGGAGAAATCAGAGGCGGTATCGCTATTAGCACCATTTTGGTTGGTGCGCTTCTTGCAGCATCAACTGGTGTCGTAGGAGCTAGCGTCGTTGCTATGGGCGTTATAAGCTTACCTGTAATGTTAAAGTATAAATACGATCAATCCCTTGGTTGTGGCACGATATGCGCTGCTGGTACGCTTGGTCAGATCATCCCACCTTCTATCGTGCTTATCATCTTGGGCGATATCTTTTCAGTGCCAGTTGGCGAGCTTTTTCACCAAGCTGTTGTGCCAGGACTTACGCTAGTTGCCGTTTATATAGTTTATATTTTGATAGTTGCTTATCTTAAACCAGATGTCGCTCCTATAGTAAAAGATGAGAGTGGCGTTAGTAAATTTAAGCAGATTACTAAAGCGCTAATTGCGATCTTTCCGCCACTTTTACTAGTTATTTGTGTGCTTGGCTCTATCTTTGCAGGTATCGCTACACCGACTGAGAGTTCAGCATTTGGCTGCGTTGGTGCTATTATCCTAGCAATATTTTATAGGACGTTTTCATTTTCTATGATGAAAGAGGCCTTGGCTGAGAGCGTAAAAACTACAGCTCTAGTCTTTGCTATACTTGTTGGTGCGACTGCCTTTTCTATGGTCTTTAGCTACACTGGAGGCGATGAGATAGTTGAAAATTTCATGACAAATTTACCAGGTGAGAAGTGGGGCTTTATCATCTTTAGTATGGCTGTTATCTTTGTGCTTGGCTTTTTTATCGATTTTGTTGAAATTTCATATATCGTGCTTCCTATCTTGGTGCCAATCGCCGCAAAACTAGGCATAAACCCAGTCTATCTAGCGATCCTAGTTGCTATGAATTTACAAACTTCATTTTTGACGCCGCCATTTGGTTTTAGTCTATTTTTCTTAAGATCAGTCGCACCTGCTGAGATAAAAACATCTGCTATTTATAAAGGTGTAGTGCCTTACATCATCATCCAAGTAGCAGTTTTAGTCTTTTTCTGCGTCTTTTTAATGGAGATAAAGCCGATGCTAGATGCGAGCCACGGCGGATTATTTAACTTCTTACTCTCACTTTTTAAATGATATAAAAGTTTTTGGTTGTAAAATACCAAAAACAAGCAAAATGGCTAATTTGAGTTTCTGCCCAACTTAGCCATTTTTATGACCGCTTTTTAGTAAATTTATAAATTTAATGAGGTGAAATATGGCAAAGAAATTTATCGATGTTATGGATACAACCTTTAGAGATGGCTTTCAGTCAGTTTATGGCGCTAGAGTGCTTATGAACGACTTTTTGCCCGCGCTTGAAGCAGCCAAAGAGGCTGGCATAGAGCATTTTGAATTTGGCGGAGGAGCGAGATTTCAAAGCCTTTATTTTTACCTAAATGAAGACGCTTTTGCGATGATGGATAAATTTAGAAGTATCGTTGGCCCAAAAGCAAACCTTCAAACCCTAAGCAGAGGCGTAAACACCGTCACACTTGACACTGGTAGCCGTGAGCTTATCGACCTTCACGCAAAACTTTTCAAAAAACACGGAACAACTACTATTAGAAATTTTGACGCATTAAATGATGTTGAAAATTTAAAATATTCAGGCGAGAGGATCGCTCATCACGGCCTAAAACACGAAGTCGTCGTTACTATGATGGATCTGCCTAGTGGCTGTGTGGGAGCTCATGATGTTAAATTTTATGAGAAAATTTTAAGAGAAATTTTAGATGCAAATATCCCTTATCACAGCGTTTGCTTTAAAGATGCAAGTGGCACAAGCAGCCCACAAAAGGTCTATGAAACCATAAAAATGGCTAGAAAATTGTTACCAGAAAAAACTCATATCAGACTTCACACGCATGAAACTGCAGGTGTAAGCGTGGCTTGCTACCTTGCAGCGCTTGAAGCTGGCGTTGATGGTATAGATCTAGCTGCAAGCCCAGTAAGTGGCGGTACAAGTCAGCCAGATATCCTAACCATGCTTCACGCAGTAAAAGGCAAAAACTACGATCTTGGCGGCCTTGACGTGGAGAAAATTTTAAAATACGAAAGCGTTTTGAATGATTGTTTAAAAGAGTATTTCTTGCCGCCTGAAGCTGTGCAAGTAAGCCCACTCATACCATTTTCACCGATGCCTGGTGGCGCGCTCACTGCAAATACCCAGATGATGAGAGATAACAACATCTTAGATAAATTCCCAGAGGTCATCCTTGCGATGCGCGAGGTGGTGCAAAAGGGCGGATACGGCACTTCAGTAACTCCTGTTAGCCAGTTTTACTTTCAACAAGCCTTTAACAACGTGATGTTTGGCAAGTGGAAAAAGATCGCTGAGGGATACGGCAAAATGGTGCTTGGCTACTTTGGCAAGACCCCAGTTACGCCTGATAAAGAGATCATTAAGCTTGCTAGCGAGCAACTAGGGCTAAAACCAACCACAAAACACGCAGTTGATATAGCTGATAAAGATGAGAGCAAGTCACTTGCACATGTAAAAGAAATTTTAAAACAAAATAAGATCAAAGTTACCGAAGAAAACGTCTTTATAGCAGCAGCTTGTAAAGAAAAAGGTATCGCATTCTTAAAAGGCGAAGCTAAAGTAAATGTAAGAAAAGTAGATCCAAATGCTAAGGCAAATGAGGGCAGACAAACTCAAAGCGGCAGATATAGCGTCGTCGTAAATGGTAGCCGCTACAATGTCGAAGTAAGCGAAGGCTTTAACGACAGTATCCAAGTAAAATCGATCACTGAAGTTGAAGGCAAGAGCGTAAAAAATGCCAAAAGTGCAGCAGCAGGTGCAACAGAAAACGATATCGTCGCAAGCTTGCCAGGCGCTGTGCATAAAATTTTAGTAAGCGCAGGAGATCATGTCAAAAAAGGTCAGGCCATAGTCGTGCTTGAAGCGATGAAGATGGAGATAGAGGTCAAAGCCCCAAAAGATGGCATCATAGGCTCTATCGAGGTTAGCAAAGGTCAAAGTGTCGCGAACAATCAAGTGGTGGCTAGATTTAAATAAATTTGCCACTTTTAAAAAGATAGTGTTAAGCGAAATTTGATTAACATTTTGATGACTTTTAGGTCAAATTTATAAAGAAACGAAAATTTAAAAGGAAACAACATGATAAATAAACTAGACGAGCTAGGTCTAAAAGAGATCAAAAAGATAAATCACAATCTAAGCTACGACGAGCTTTTTGAGCTTGAAAAGGCAAACAACGAGGGCAGAGTCTCAAGTAACGGCACATTTATGGTTGATACTGGTATTTTTACTGGCAGAAGCCCAAAAGATAAGTACTTTGTCAAGCAAGATCCAAGCCAAAAATACATCGCTTGGGGCAAGATAAATCAGCCTATCACAAAAGAGCTTTTTGACAAGCTTCTTAAAAAAGCAAAAGATCAGCTAAGTGGTAAAGAAATTTTTATCCAAGATGCATTTTGTGGAGCTAGCAAAAAGAGTCAAAAATCAGTCCGCTTTGTCACCGAAGTAGCGTGGCAAGCGCACTTTGTGAAAAATATGTTCATCCGCCCAAGTGAAGCGGAGCTGGCTAAATTTGAGCCTGACTTTGTAGTATATAACGCTTGCAAAACAAAAAATGAGGACTACAAGGCTGATGGGCTACATTCAGAGGTTTTTGTTATCTTTAATGTCGAGGAAAATGTCGCGGTGATCGGTGGCACGTGGTATGGTGGCGAGATGAAAAAAGGCATTTTTTCTATGATGAACTACTGGTTGCCACTTGAGGGCAAGCTAAGCATGCACTGCTCTGCAAACGTAGGCGAGAAGGGCGATACGGCGCTATTTTTTGGTCTATCTGGCACTGGTAAAACGACACTTTCAACCGATCCAAAACGCAAACTAATAGGCGATGACGAGCACGGCTGGGACGATGATGGCGTGTTTAACTTTGAGGGTGGCTGCTATGCAAAATGTATCAACCTTGATCCAAGCAGCGAGCCAGAAATTTACGCAGCGATCAGGCGTGACGCGCTACTTGAAAACGTCGTGGCTGACGAAAAGGGCGTGGTTGATTATAAAGATGGCTCAAAGACTGAAAACACACGCGTGAGCTATCCGATCTATCACATCGACAACTACGAGCCAAGCTCAAGCGCTGGTCATCCAAAAAATATCATCTTTTTAAGCGCTGACGCTTTTGGCGTGCTTCCTCCAGTTGCAAAGCTGACAAAAGAGCAGGCGATGTATTATTTCTTAAGTGGCTACACAGCAAAAGTTGCTGGCACAGAGCGCGGTATCACCGAGCCAGTCGCTACTTTTAGTGCTTGCTTTGGCGAGCCATTTATGCCACTTCACCCAACTGTCTATGCAAAACTGCTTGGTGAGAAGATCGATAAACACGGCGTTAATGTCTATCTTGTAAATACAGGCTGGAGCGGCGGTGCTTACGGCGTTGGCAAGCGTATGAGTATAAAAGCAACACGTGCTTGCATAAATGCGATCCTTGATGGTAGCATCACAAAATGCGAATTTGAAAATTTTGATAAATTTAACTTCGCTATTCCAAAAGAGCTTGATGGTGTCGAGACAAAACTGCTAAATCCTATAAACACATGGGCAAATTCAGATGAGTATAACGCTTCACGCGATAAGCTTGCTAAAATGTTTGTCGAAAATTTCAAACGCTACGAAGATGTAAAAGAGGGCGTCGAGTACGCCAAAGCTGGCCCAACAGCTTAAATTTATGGTCTTGTAGGAAATTCCTGCAAGGCTTTTTAAATTTAAACTATCAAATAGTAAAATTTTTAGAGCTGTGAAATATAGCTCTTTTTTTTAAATTTCTAATATAAAATTTAAAACATTTTGCGAACTAGCTCGATCAAATTTAAATAGATTTTTTAAAATTTTCTTACACAAAAAATTACTCTTTATAAATGATCGAAAAATTTAATCGCCTGATATCAGAAATTTTAATACAAGCGATCCTTTTAGTTAAAAAACAAATTTCAGCCTGAATGCTCCAGTTAAATTTAAAATATTTTGTAATCTCTTTAAATCTCAAAATTTCTAATATAAAAAATTATTGTTAAATTTATTGTAAGTAGTGTGGTCTTTGTAGTTAAAAATTTAAAATTTAGCCAAAACACACTAGCTAAATTTGATATCAAATTTCTACTATAAAAAGCCGCTGTTGTATTTAGTGTAAGTTGCAGTTAAAACGAAAATTTAGCCAGGTATCTGGCTAAATTTAATCAAAATACTCTCTTTTCTAGTCCAAATTCTACGCCAGCTTTTGCCAGCTCAAATGTCGCATCTATAAATTTGTACTCGCTACTGATAAATGGCAAAAACATCGGTATCTCGGTGCAGCCTGCGATATAAACGTCAGCTTCAATGTTAGAAAGCACTTCGTAAAACACTGGCACATACTCTTCTAGCTTGCCAGCTTTGACGCCCTTGTAGATGCACTCCATGATGACATCTTGCGTCTCTTTGCTAAAATCCACGCTCTTTAGCCCGCGCTCTTTTAAAATTTGATCATAAACGCCAGCCTTTTTTGTGCCACTTGTTGCGATTACAGCGATATTTTTAGCGTGCGGATATTTCTTTTGCAAGGCATCTACTGTAACCTTTGCGATGTGCAAAATTTTCACTCCAGCCTCTTTTTCGATGCTTGGGGCAAAGTAGTGAGCTGTATTACAAGCCATTAGCATCGCCTCACACCCAGCATTTTTTAAAAGTTTAGCACTTTGAATTAGCTTTGGAAGCGGACTTTCTCCCTCGCCCATGATAAATTTTGTCCTATCTTCTATCTGAGCGTATGAGTCTATAACAATGTGTAGGTGCTCTTGATCGCAAGTTGCTGGGGTTATATCGATGATCTTTTTGTATAAATCAGCCGTGGCAAGTGGTCCCATGCCGCCTATGATGCCTAATGTCTTCATAGCTCCTCCAAATTAAAATTTTCAATAATTATAATATTAGTTTCTATATTTAAAAATAAAATTTCTAAATTTTCATTGGGTATTGTAAAAATAGGGAGTAAGCACTTTAAGTTTTGAAGTAAATTTTAAGATAAAAAGGGGCGATTTGCCCCTTAAAAAATTCTATTATGAGTGGAAGTGAAATTCGTCTGGATGATCTAGTGCGTATCTAAATTTCTCCATATCGACCTTTTTATCCCAGATAGAAACGATCATGCAGCCAACGGCATTACCGCAAAGATTACCAACAGCACGCATCTCTGACATAAATTTATCAACGCCAAGTAGCACAGCCACAGTGACGACTGGTATGCCAGTGCTTGGAAGTGCGCTTAGTGTGCCAGCAAGGACAACAAAGCCAGATCCCGTAACGCCAACCGCGCCTTTACTTGTGATCATTAGCACGATTAGTATGCTTATTAGGTGCTCAAAACTTAGCGGGATATTAAATGCTTGAGCTAGGAAGATAACGCTTAGGCTTAGATAGATGTTGGTGCAGTCAAGGTTAAATGAGTAGCCAGTTGGGATGATAAGACCAACTGCGCCTCTATTTATGCCAGCTGCTTCTAGCTTTTGCATAAGTGGTGCAAGAGCTGTCTCGCTCGAGCTTGTCGCAAAAACGACCAAGACCTCTTTTGAGATAAAACGCATAAATTTAAAGACATTGACCTTGGCAAAGTAGCAAATGACGCCAAGCACGACAAAGATGAAAAAGCAGCTTGCAAGTGCCATAACGACAAGAAGCTCCATCATACCAAGAAGCGTTCCGATGCCAAATTTACCGATCAAGTAGGCCATCGCCGAAAAGGCCGCCACTGGGCTAAATAGCATAAGCCAAGTAAGTAGCTTTAAGACGTAGTGCTGGATAAATTCAAGCGGTTTTAGACAAGCTTGCTTTTTATCATGAGCAAGTAGTGAAAGCACGATGGCAACGACTATCGCCATGAAAAGCACTTGAAGTGTGTTTGACTTTATGAATGGATCAAGTATGTGTACGTAAGGGAAGATGTCATCTACTGGCACAGCGCCTCTTAAAAGATGAAGTGTGTGCGCTAAAAAGCCGCTATTTGCGTCCATGTTGCCAGCTTGAGATGTAAATTTAGCCACGCTTGAGGCGTCAAGCTGAGTGTAGTCAAGGTTCATGCCGTGTCCTGGACGAAGCGTCTCGCCAAAGATGATACCAACAGCAAGAGCAAGCGTACTAACTATCTCAAAGTAGATAAACGCCTTAAGTCCGATGGTGCCAAGATCTTTTAAGCTCTCAAGTCCGACGATGCCTGAGACGATCGTTAAAAAGATGATAGGGCCGATTAAAATTTTAAGGGCTTTTATAAAATAATCAATGCCTGGCTTGCTCGCTATGCCAAGCTCAGGTGCGACCATACCGACGATAACACCGCCAACTATACCTATCACAACCCAAATGGCGAGATTGGTAAATAGCCTCACAAAGAGACTTTTTTGCATTTTTGCACTCTCCATAAATTCCCCTTTTATAGGCTCTCTTTGATCTCTGCTGAGAGGATCTTGTCGCCTTGTCTGATAGCATCAAGCACCTTTAAGCTCTCGTCATCAACGCACTTTCCAAAGACTGTATGCACGCCGTCAAGATGAGGTTGCTTGCTGTGGCAGATGAAAAACTGCGATCCGCCAGTGTCGCGACCTGCGTGAGCCATGCTAAGGCTGCCACGCTCGTGTTTTACCTTTTGGTTGTCGCATTCGCATTTTATCCTCCAGCCAGGACCGCCTGTGCCTGTGCCATTTGGGCAGCCGCCTTGGATGACGAAATTTGGTATAACTCTGTGAAAATTTAGGCCATTATAAAAGCCTGTTTTTATCAAATGGACAAAATTTGCAACAGCTTGCGGTGCATCCTCGGCAAAAAGCTCAAGTTTGATATCGCCTTTTTCTGTCTTTAAAACTGCAAATTTATCTTTTTTTAGCTCGTCTAAATTTATATCATAAACCTTTAACTCATTAAAACGCATGTTGCTCCTTTTTACTCGATATTTGTATAAACTGCTTGGACATCATCGTCGTCTTCTAGCTTGTCGAGAAGCCTCTCAACCTCAAGCATTTGCTCTTCATTTAGGCTTACGGTTTGATTTGGTAAGTACTGAAGTGAAGCTTTTTTAACTACTAAATTTAGCTTCTCTATGCCTTCATGAAGTGTGCCAAAATTTGCGTAATCGCCATAAACAAATAGTGCGTTTTCGTCTTCTTCGATGTCACTTAGACCATAATCAATGAGCTCAAGCTCGATCTCTTCGATATCTGCGCTTGGTTTTTCAAGCTCAAAAACGCTCTTTCTTGTAAACATAAAGCTAAGGCTGCCACTTGGCAAAATTTCTCCGCCATTTTTGCTAAATATCGCTTTTACATTTGCAACTGTTCTTGTTGGGTTATCAGTCGCGCACTCAACAATGATTTGCACGCCGTGAGCTGCTTTGCCGTCATAAAAGATAGTCTTGATATCAGCGCTATCTTTGCCATTTGCTCTTTTTATAGCCGCATCGATGTTATCTTTTGGCATATTTTCAGCTTTTGCTGCTGCGATGGCTGCACGAAGTTTTGGGTTCATATCTGGATCACATCCGCCATCTTTTGCCGCTACTGTTATAGCCTTTGCAAGTTTTGGAAATACCTTGCTCATCTTATCCCATCTAGCTTCTTTTGCCGCTCTTCGGTACTCAAATGCTCGTCCCATAAATATCCTTAAATAAATTTTTTACGGATTATAACTAAAAAAATTTTATACTTTTTTAAAACATTTTTAGTTTGCCTGCTAAAACGCTTAATTTGTAAATTTGAAAATAATATTTGGTAAAAATTTAAGCTAAAGGCATATAATCATACCCATGATAAAAAATGCTCAAAAACAAGATGCAAAAATCTGCATAAAATTACTAAATTTAGCGATGGAGGATATCGCCTACAAGCTAAGTGGCTACGATGATCCTGCAAAAAGCGATGAAATTTTAGAGAAATTTTTTGTAAGCGAGATAAATAGACTTAGCTATAAAAATGTCTATGTCTATAAGCGTGACGAGCAGATCATCGCTGCGATATGTGCTTACTTTGGTGGCGACGTAGCTCAGCTTGATAGTGAAATTTCACAGCATCTAAAGGCTCTTGGCAAAGATGCCCAGATAGAAAAAGAGTGCTTTGATGATGAGTTTTATATAGATAGCATCGCTGTAGATGAGAAATTTAGAGGTCAAGGGCTTGCAAAAGAGCTCATCTTGCACTCATTTGCAAGAGCAAAAGAGCTAGGACATAAAAAGGTCTCGCTGATAGTTGATGTAAATAAGCCAAAAGTTCGTAAATTTTACGAGAGCCTTGGCTTTAAATTTAACACCAAAAAGATCATAAATTTACACGAATACGACCACATGATAAAGGAGATAATATGAAAACATTTGAGGTAAATAACGTGCATTGCCAAAACTGCGCAAATACTATAAAAAACGCACTTGAGGATGACTTTGGCGAGATAAAAGTCGATCTTAGCAAAGAGCCAAGACAAGTAAGCGTCGATATAAAAGATGGCGATGTAGAGAAATTTAAATCAGAAATGGCTGATCTGGGATTTGACGTTATAAAAGAGCTTTGATATGCCTTTAAAAGTCAAGCTAAATATAGCGGGAATGAGCTGCGTAAACTGCTCAAACGCTATCGAAAAGGTTTCTAAAAAGATAGATGGCGTGCTTGATGCAAATGTAAATTTTGCAAACGCAAGCGGTGAGTTTGTCCTAAAAGACGCCAGCGTGCGTGAAGTTTTAGAGCAAAAGATAAAGAAGCTTGGCTACTTTGTGGCGACAAATATCGATGAATTTGAAGCCAAAAGAGACGAGCATATAACATCGATAAGAAACAAATTTATATTTGCATTTATCGCAAGCATCGTGATAATGGCGCTTGAGATGTTCACACCTCACAGCTTGCTAGTAAATTTACTCATGCTAGTTTTAGCATTTTTGGTTCTAGCCTTTAGCGGCAAAGACTTCTTTGCTCACGCCATAGAGGCTATTAAAAACAAAAACTATGATATGAACGTGCTTGTTGCTCTTGGAAGCGGCAGTGCATTTTTATACTCGCTTTTTGTTGTGATCTTTTCAAATTTCATCCCAGATGATCTAAAAAACGTCTATGTCTCAGGCGTAGCGATGATAATAGCCTTTGTTTTGCTTGGCAAGTACCTTGAAGAGCGCTCAAAGGCAAAAGCTGGCGACTACCTAAAGACGCTACTTAAAATTTCACCAAAGACCGCCTTTTTGGTCATGCCAGACGGGCAGAGCAAAGAGGTAAATGTAAATGAGCTAAAAGTAGGCGATATCGTCATCGTAAAAAATGGCTACAACGTCCCAAGTGACGGCGTGATAGTCCAAGGTGGCGCTGAGATCGATGCTTCTATGCTTACAGGAGAGAGCTTGCCTGTTTATAAAGAGGTAGGAGATAGCGTATTTGCCGGCACTCTAAACACAAATGGCTACATAAGCGTCAAGGTAACAAAGAGCTCTTTTGAAAGCTTACTATCTCAAATTTTAAGCTTGTTAAGCGACGCTAGCTCCAAAAAGATGCCTATCGGACGGCTGGCTGATAAGATAGCAAACATCTTTGTACCAAGCGTCGTTGCGATCTCAGTTCTTACATTTTTGATATGGATAATTTTTAGTGGAAATTTCGCCTATGCGATCTCTTGCGCGATCTGCGTGCTTATCATCTCATGCCCATGTGCGCTTGGACTTGCCACGCCAATAGCAATAGTAAGCTCCCTCGCGCGTGGCGCAAAAGCTGGAATTTTAGTTAAAAACCCAGAAGTTTTAGAGCTGATAAAAGATGCTAAATTTGTAGCATTTGATAAAACTGGCACGCTAAGCAAGGCGCTAATTAGCGTCAAAAGCTCAAATTTGAGTGAAAAAGAGTTAGAGATAGTGGCGTCTGCTGAAAATTTAAGCGAGCATCCGATCTCAAAGGCGATCGTAAGATATGCAAAACAAAATTGCATAAATTTACAAAAGCTAAATGGTAAATTTCAAAACGTAGTTGGTCAAGGCATCGTCTATGAAGACGAGAGCAACAAGATAATAATAGGCAACGAAAAACTGCTCGCAGCAAACAATATCTTGCTAAATGAAGCTGATAGTGAGGCGATAAAAGAGGCTACAAGTGATGGAAGTGGCGTCATACTTTGCGCTGTAAATCAAAAATTTAGTGGTTTTTTAACGCTAAGTGATGAGCTAAAAAATGAGGCAAATAGCGTTATAAATGAGCTTGCAAAGCTAAATTTACAAAGTGTGATCCTATCAGGCGATGATAAAAAAGTAGTGGCAAATATCGCTAGCAAACTAAATGTGAGCGAATACTACGCAAATATGCTACCTGAGGATAAATTTAACAAGGTAAAAGAGCTAATGAGCCGAGGTGGCGTGATCTTTGTGGGAGATGGCATAAACGACTCGCCATCGCTCAAAGAGGCAAGCGTTGGCATCGCTATGAACTCAGGCTCAGACATCGCTAAAGGTGCTGGCGATATCGTGCTTGTAAAAAATGACTTGCGTGGCGTGAGCGGGCTTGTAAAGCTTGCAAATGCGACTATTGCTAACATAAAAGAGAATTTGTTTTGGGCATTTATGTATAACGCCATTTGCATACCAGTGGCTGCTGGCGTGCTCTATCCGGTGTTTGGACTGCTTTTAAGTCCAGTTTATGGCTCGATGGCGATGTGCTTAAGCTCGGTTACTGTCGTGCTAAATGCACTTAGACTTAGATATTTGCAACTTAAGGATTAAATTTGAGACTTGGAGAGCTTTACAGCGTCGTAGCGGCTGCACTTGCTACAAATTTTAATGGTATCTTGGGTGTCTCATCTTTTATGCGTATCAAAAAGACAAATGCGTGGATAACGCAGACAAAGAGCGATGCGAATGTAAAAGGAAATGAGCTTTACGCTAAATTTATCAAAGATGAGAGTAGTGCGGCCTTGTGTGATGATTTTATCATTTTGAAGGCAAAATTTGAAGCAAGCTATTTTTTCTCGAGTGCAAAAGATGATTTGGCACAATTTTACAAGGCTATAAATTTTGAGCCAAAAATGGGTGAGGTTGATAGCATCTCAAATCAGCTCATTTTGATAGCAAATATCTTAAAAAAAGAAGCGACAAAAGAGTCTATGCAACTTCTTGCTGCTTTTAGCCTCTCATTTTTCTTACCTTATGCCGAGCTTCTCGCAAAAGAGCTTGAACAAAATGCTAGCAGTAACTTCTATAAGTCAATGGGATACTTTTTAGAGGATTTTTGTTTGGTTTTAAAAACTATTATCGGTAAGGCTTAGTCTTAAGCCTGTACCATTTCTGTCATTTGAGTTTTAATACTTAAAATGTTATTCTGAATGCTTGATTGTTCTAAATTTAGATGATGAAGCATCTGCATAGAATCACGATCTTTCAGGTGTTGAATGCTTGAAATTTGATCAGCTATATCGCTTCTTTGATCTTGTAATTTTTCTAAATTTTTTTGTAACTCTGTGACATCTTCTTTTCTAATAATTGTAGGTTTTTGTCTAACCTCTTCTCTTTGTTCGACATGCACATCATTACTTCTAACGATATCTTTTGTACCATAGCCAGAAGATACTAATATGCTGGTTTTAGCGCTACTTGATGATAAAGACGCAAAACCATCATGATAAAAAATATTTGAACTTATATTAGCATCTATTTGCATATTATTCTTCCTTAAGCTATTAAACTTTTATTTATTGCTTTATATAAAATTTAATATAATTTTTTATCTTGATTTATATCATAAGCTTATAAAAATAAAGTCAATTCAAAGCATTTACATTACTTTTAAAGCTAATTGAGCGCCTTAAGTACTATTTTGTTAAAATCACGCAAAACTAATCAAAGGCAAAGCTATGAAAAAAGATGAAAACGCACATAAAAAGATGTGGGAGGGCAGATTTAGCGAGGCTAGCTCGAAGTTGCTTGAGGAATTTAACGCTTCTATAAATTTTGATAAAAATCTTTTTGAAGAGGATATCGCTGGCAGTAAGGCGCACGCTAAAATGCTAGGAATTTGCGGAATTTTAAAAAAAGACGAGTCAGAAGCGATCATAAAAGGGCTTGATGAGGTTTTGGCTGAGATAAGAGCTGGTAAATTTGCTTTTAAGATAGAGGATGAGGATATCCACATGGCCGTTGAAAAGCGCCTTAGCGAGATCATCGGAGCTGAGCTTGGTGGCAGACTACACACGGCTAGAAGTAGAAATGACCAAGTTGCGCTTGATTTTAAATTTTATGTTTTGAAGAAAAATTTAGAAATTTCATCTCTCATTAAAGAGCTCATCGCCACACTTGCAAATTTAGCCAAAAACCACAAAGATACGTTAATGCCAGGCTACACGCACCTTCAGCATGCCCAGCCAGTAAGCCTTAGCTACCATTTGCTAGCCTACGCGTTTATGTTTAAGAGGGATTTTGAACGTTTTGTTAACTCGTATGAGCGAAACAATCTAAGTCCGCTTGGCTCAGCAGCCCTTGCAGGCACGCCTCATAAGATAGATAGGAGCGTCGTTGCAAGCGAGCTTGGCTTTGCTGGCTGCACACAAAATGCTATGGATAGCGTGAGCGACCGCGACTATGCACTGGAGATTTTATTTAACATTAGCGTTTTTATGACGCACGCTTCTAGGCTCTGCGAGGAGCTCATACTCTGGAGCTCGCAAGAATTTGGCTTTGTAAGCATTAGCGACGCTTATAGCACTGGCAGCTCCATCATGCCTCAAAAGAAAAACCCAGATGTCGCTGAGCTCATACGCGGTAAAACTGGGCGTGTAAATGGAAATTTAGTAGCGCTGCTAACTACGATGAAGGGCTTGCCACTTGCTTACAATAAAGATATGCAAGAAGATAAAGAGGGCGTTTTTGATAGTGTTGCGACCATTTTAAGCTCGGCTACTATCCTAAACGAGATGATAAAAACTGCTAAATTTAATGAAAAAAATATGCTAAAAGCGACAAAAACAGGGCATCTAAGTGCCACTGATCTAGCGGACTACCTAGTGCGTGAGAAAGATATCCCATTTAGAACGGCGCACTTTATCACCGGCAAGGCTGTTGCAAAGGCAGAAAGCTTGGGGCTTGATCTAAGTGAGCTAAGCAAAGAGCAGCTAAAAAGTGTCGATGAAAATTTAGATGAAAATGCCATCAAATTTCTAGATCTGCACGCTTCAAAAGAGGCTCGCACTTCAAAAGGTGGCACGGCAAATAAAAGTGTTAAAGAGCAAATTCAAATTTTAGACGACTGGCTTAAGTAAAAAGAGTTATAATTACGTGTAATTTACAAATTTTAAAGGGTGAAAAATGTTTTTTGACAGCAAAAGCAAAGAGCTTGGTAGTAAAAATGAAGCTTTAGAGAGAGAAAATGAAGCTTTAAGGGCTGAAATTTTAGCACTTAAAAATGAGCTAAAAAATGCCAAAACTTGCGAGCCAAAAGAGCAAGCTAAGGATAAGCAAGAGGCTGTAAATTTGCTGCTTACTAGCTATCAAGATGGTATGAATTTCTTGCAATCAACCATTGAAGAAAACCTAAAAATGCTTGAAAATATAAACCATTTAAATGAGAAAACTTTTAAAGAAACAGGCGAGCTAAAGTCTCAAACGGCTGAAATTTTAAGCTCGATCGAGCAAGTGAGCCAGATGAGCGGCGATCTCTCAAACGACGCCTCTTCGCTTGATGGAAGCGTAAATTCTATCGTTGAGATCATAAATCTCATAAAAGACATCTCAGATCAGACAAATTTGCTAGCGCTAAATGCTGCTATAGAGGCGGCTCGTGCTGGTGAGCATGGACGAGGCTTTGCTGTCGTTGCAGATGAGGTTAGAAAGCTTGCAGAGCGCACGCAAAAGGCGACGCTTGAGGTTGAAGTAAATATAAATGGCCTTAAGCAAAGTGCAAACACAATGATCGAAATGAGTGAGAGTTTCTCTAAAATTTCAGCAAATGCGATGCAAATTTTAGGCGGTTTTGAGGGCAACATCTCAAGCGTAAATGCCAACACGCAAAACATCCTAAATCAAGCCCTAAACGTAACAAACGAGGTCAATGTAAGTAACGGCAAGATAGATCACATCAACATGAAGCTAAATGGCTACCGAGGCGTCTTGCTTGGCGAGATAAATAAAATTCAAGACGTGCATGAGTGTAGATTTGGCAAGTGGTATGAAAAAGATGTGAAAAATACCATCATAAAAGATCCAAGAACTCTCTCAAGCATAGCTGCGCACCACGAAAATGTCCATCACGGACTAGATAAGGCTATGGCGATTTTTGCTGACAAAGATAATGGACATTTAACAGGTGTCGAGATACTAAAAGACGTCGAGCACTCAAGTAAAGCAGGCTTTGAAGAGTTACTTGAGGCGGTAAAAGCTGCTAGGAAATAAATTTATTTAAATTTAGATGTTTTAAAAAGTAAAAATACGAAGTGAAATTTAGACTCAAAAAGAGTCTAAATTTTATTTTTAAAATGTGCTTTGTGGATCAGCTACGCCTTCGCTCCAGCCAAGTTTTGCGCCAGCAAGTAGGTGAAAGTGTAGGTGCATAACCTCTTGACCGCCATTTTCGCCGCAGTTTGTTATGAGGCGGTAACCGCTCTTATCAACGCCCATTAAGCTCGCTACTTCTTGGATAAATTTAGCCATCTCACCCATCAAAACTGGATCCATCTCTTGGAAGTTTTTGTAGTGTTTTTTAGGGATGATGAGGATGTGGATCGGCGCTTTTGGGTTGATGTCGTTAAAAGCTAGAAATTTCTCGCTCTCAAGCACTTTGTTACAAGGAATTTCACCAGCAACGATCTTTTCAAATATGGTCATTTTAGCTCCTTTGAAAGTTTGAGAAATTATATCAAAGTGTGCTTAAATTTCGTGCTTTTTATCTTGATTTTAACTCTTTTTCTATAAAATCGATGCAAAAATTCATAAAGGTAAAAAATTGCAAGATTTCATTAATAAAATCAAAAATGAAATTTCAACTCTTGATGATCTTGAGAAGGTCAGGGTAGAAATTTTTGGCAAAAAGGGCATCTTGGCACAAGGCTTTGCAAAGCTAAAAGAGCTTGGCGAGGATGAGAAAAAGGAATTTGCAGCAAATTTAAACAAGCAAAGAGATGAGCTAAGCGCGCTTATAGAAGCTAAAAAGGCCGAGCTTGGCAGGCAAGAGATAGATAACAAGATGAAAAAAGAGGCCGCTGATATCACGCTCTTTAACGAGCCTGTTGCTAGTGGGGCTCTGCATCCTGTGATGGCCACGATGGATAAGATAATTGAGTACTTTTTGGCGCTAAATTTCTCACTTGAAACTGGGCCACTTATAGAAGATGATTTTCACAACTTTGAGGCGCTAAATTTACCAAAATACCACCCAGCAAGGGATATGCAAGATACATTTTACCTAGATGATTTTAGACTTTTAAGGACGCATACGAGCCCAGTTCAGGTGCGAACTATGCTAAATCAAAAGCCACCTATCCGCATGATAGCGCCAGGCACGGTCTTTAGACGCGATATGGACTTAACGCATACACCGATGTTTCACCAGGTAGAAGGCCTTGTGGTGGAGGATGCTGAGAAAGTTAGCTTTGCAAATTTAAAATCAATGCTAGAGGGCTTTTTAAAGCACATGTTTGGCGACGTTGAAGTGCGTTTTCGCCCTAGCTTCTTTCCATTTACGGAGCCTAGCGCAGAGGTTGATATTAGTTGTATATTTTGCCATGGCAAGGGCTGCAGGGTGTGCAAGCAGACTACTTGGCTTGAGGTGCTTGGATGCGGCGTCGTTGATCCAAATGTATTTAAGGCGGTTGGCTACAAAAATGTAAGTGGATATGCCTTTGGCCTTGGCGTTGAGAGATTTGCGATGTTGCTTCATAGAGTGCCTGATCTAAGGTCACTTTTTGAGGGAGATTTAAGATTGTTGGAGCAGTTTAAATGATAATTTCAAAGCATTGGTTAAACGAGTGGATCGACCTTAGTGAGGTTAGCGGCGAGACACTTTCAAAGACATTAAATTCAATCGGTTTAGAAGTTGATAGCTATAAAGAGATAAATTTACCAAAGAGCATCGTAGTTGGCTACGTAAAAAGTAGAGAAAAGCACCCAGACGCCGATAAGCTAAGCGTTTGTCAAGTTGATGTTGGCAGCGAAACGCTTCAGATCGTGTGTGGGGCTAAAAACGTCGAGGCTGGTCAGTTTGTGCCAGTTGCACTCATTGGCACGACGATGCCAAATGGTCTTGAGATCAAAAAGGCAAAGCTAAGAGGCATCGAGTCATGCGGCATGATCTGCTCTTCAACTGAGCTAGGACTACCTAAGACAAATGACGGCATCTTGCCACTTGATGAGAGTATCGGCAAGCTAAAACTTGGCACAAGCCTTGGCGAATTTGAAGCGTTTAAAGATGTGATCATCGAGGTTGATGTCACAGCAAATAGGGGCGACTGCCAAAATTTACACGGCATCGCAAGAGAAATTTACACCGCACTTGATCTAAATATGAAAGATAGCCACGAAAATGAAGATAGCGAAAATTTACTAGGCATCGGTAGGATCGCGTCTGTGCGAACTGAAGATAAGGTAAATGGCTCGTTTTTATATAAAGCATTTGAGCTAAAAAATGCATTAAGTGAAAATTTATTAACTAGGTTGAGGTTAGCTCTAATTGATTGTCAAAAGACAAATTTAGTAGAAAGACTGCTTGAATACGCGACATTTTGCACGGGCGTCTTGTTTAGAGCTTATGATCACGCTAAGCTTGTGGGCGAGGGCGAAAAAGCAGTTTTTGACATAAAAAATGGCGAAAATGGCGAGTGCGTGGTCTTTTGTGAGGATAAAAATTTAGGTGTTGCTGGAATTTACCAAAGCGATGAGGCTAGGGTCGATGAGGGCTCAAAGGTGATCTTGGTAGAGGCTAGCTATGTAAAACCAGATGTTGTCTCAAAAGCCATTTTTGAAAATAAAAATTTACCAAAAGGCGATCAAGTGTATCGCTCAAGCCGTGGTAGCGAGCCAAATTTAGCTTACGGGGCGGACTATCTTTTTAAAAGGCTAGCTAGCTTTAAAGATAGCCTAAGTCTTTTTGCAGGATCACAACAATCACTTCTAAACACCGAACCTATCGCGCTTAGTATCTCACTTGGCGAGCTTAAAAATATGATCGGTCAAGAGGTTGCAAGAAACGACGTCGTTAAAATTTTAAAGAAACTTGGCTTTGAGATCGCGGTAAATGTTGAGCAAGAGAGCTTTAACGTAAAAGTGCCGTTATTTCGCCATGACATCGTAAATTCTCATGATATCTGCGAGGAGATAGTAAGGATAATAGGCATCGACAATATCGCCTCAACGCCACTAAATTTCTCTGAGAAAAATAGGCTAAATAAGACATATTTTGACTATAAAAATGCTTTAAATTTAAGACGCCGCGCAGCTGATAATGGCTTTTTTGAAAGCGTGCACTACGTATTTGACAGCCTTGATGAGCTAAGTGAGCTAAATTTCAAACCTTGCAAGATCAAGATACTAAATCCTATAAACAGCGAGCTAAATACGCTTAGACCAGCACTTGTTAATCACCTCCTAAGCTCAAGCGAGAAAAATATCAAAAACTCAAAACGCTCAGTTAGACTTTTTGAGCTTGGCGAAGTCTTTGATGAAAATGCAAATCAAGGCTTAAATTTAGGCTTTGTCGTATCTGGACTTTTAAAAGAGCCAACACTTATAAACGGCGCAAAGGGCGAAGAGGCAAATTTCTACGCATTTGCAGCGATGGTGCAAAATGTCATAGGCAAATTTGAGCTAAAACCTTGCCGCGAAATATCGTATCTTAGCTCATACGAGCAGGCACACATCTATCAAAACGGCGAAAAGATCGGCTATATCGGCAGGGTCGATGCAAGAGTAGAGGCAAAAAGGGATTTACCAAAAACATATGTCTGTGAGATTGATTTTTCAAAGCTTAAATTTGAGCCGATCTTAGCAGTGCCATACTCAAAATTCCAAAGCACTACAAGGGATCTTAGCCTCATCGTGCCTGAAAATTTCGAGGCAGGACGAATTTATGAGTGCATAAGAGGGCTAAATTTAAAAGAGCTAAAAGAGTTCTTACCGGTTGATATCTATAAAGATGCAAAACTAAACGGCGCGATTAGCCTTAGCCTTAAATTTACATTCCAAGATATGGAAAAAACGCTCGAAGATGACGATATAAACGCGCTTATGGATAAAATTTTAAGTGAGCTAAAAGAGAAACTAAATATCGGAATAAGATGAGAATTTATCCATTAGAAAAAAATCTAAATTTAACCATCGATGACATCGCAGCTGACAAGTCTATCTCGCATAGATGTGCGATCTTTTCGCTTTTAAGCGACAAGCCATCTCGTGTTAGAAACTACCTAAGAGCAGGCGATACGCTAAATACCTTAAAAATAGTTGAGCTCCTTGGCGCAAAGATCGAAGATAACGGCGCTGAAATAACGATCACACCACCGCAAAAGATAAAAGAGCCAAATGAAATTTTAGAGTGTGGCAACTCTGGCACGGCAATGAGGCTTTTTATGGGGCTATTAGCCGCGCAGGAGGGCTTTTTTGTGCTAAGTGGTGATAAATATTTAAATTCTCGTCCGATGGCAAGGATAGCAAAGCCTCTAAATGATATGGGTGCAAAGATAGATGGTGCAAACGACGCAAACAACGCTCCTCTTTGCATAAGAGGGACTAAATTTGAAAGATTTAGTTTTGAGAGCAAGATCGCCTCAGCTCAGGTAAAAAGCGCGCTTTTGCTAGCGGCTCTTTACTCAAATGGCTGCAAATTCAGCGAGCCAGAGCTAAGCAGAGACCACACTGAGCGTATGCTTGCAGGCATGGGAGCTGATATAAAGCGTGACGAGCTAGAGATCACTGTAGAGCCGATGAAAGGCCCACTTGCGCCACTTGATATAGATGTACCAAATGATCCAAGTTCGGCATTTTTCTTCGCGGTCGCAGCTCTAATCATCCCAAATTCGCATATCATTTTAAAAAATATCTTGCTAAATAAAACTCGCATCGAAGCTTACAGAGTTTTAGAAAAGATGGGCGCTGAGATAAAATTTCACAAAACCTCAAGCAAATACGAAGATATAGGCGATATTGAGGTTAGATACTCGCCAAATTTAAAAGGTGTAGAGGTTAGCGAAAATATCTCGTGGCTCATCGACGAAGCCCCAGCTTTAGCCATCGCATTTGCCTGCGCTAAGGGTCAAAGCAAGCTAACAAATGCAAAAGAGCTTCGTGTAAAAGAGAGCGATAGAATTGCTGTCACGATAAATGCGCTAAAGCAGTGTGGTGTCGATGCTAGTGAGCTTGAAGATGGCTTTATCATAAATGGCTCTGAGGCTAAATTTGCCACGATAGATAGCCACGGAGATCACAGGATCGCCATGAGCTTTGCCATACTTGGACTAAAATGTGGCATGCAGATAGAAAAGAGCGAATTTATTGCCACTTCGTTTCCAAATTTTGCTGAAATTTTAAAGAAAATGGGAGCTAGGGTTGAAGATCGAGCTTGCTAGTAGTTATGGATTTTGCTTCGGCGTAAAAAGGGCGATAAAGATAGCTGAAAACGCTGGAGATGCTGCAACTATCGGTCCACTCATACATAATAATGAAGAGATAAACAGGCTTGAGAAAAACTACAATGTAAAGACGCTTGAGGGCATAGATGAGCTAAAAGATGAGAAAAAGGCGATCATCCGCACTCATGGCATCACTAAAAACGACCTTGCGGAGCTAAAAAAGACTGATATAAAAGTGATCGACGCAACTTGCCCATTTGTGACAAAGCCACAACAAATTTGCGAAAAAATGAGCGAAGAGGGCTATGATGTGGTGATCTTTGGAGACATGCATCACCCAGAGGTAAAAGGGGTGAAGTCGTATGCCAAGGGCAACGTCTATGTCGTGCTTGAAGAGAGCGAGCTAGAGGGCGTTAAATTTAAGCAAAAGGTCGCGCTCGTTAGCCAAACTACTAGAAAAGTTGAGAAATTTATGCAGATCGCAAACTATCTCATGCTTCATGTAAAAGAGCTGCGCGTTTTTAACACGATCTGCAACGCGACATTTGAAAACCAAGAGGCTGCTAAAAATTTAGCAAAAAGAGCTGACGTGATGATAATAATTGGCGGTAAAAACAGCTCAAACACAAAGCAACTCTACCTAATATCTAAAAATTTCTGCGAAGATAGCTATCTCATTGAAAGCGAAGAAGAGCTTGAAAGATCATGGTTTGATGGCAAAAATTTGTGTGGCATAAGTGCAGGTGCTAGCACGCCTGACTGGATCATACAAAAAGTCGTTGACAGAATCAAAAAAGTATAAAATTTATCCTAGCTAAAGCCACAATTAACTATAATAAGCCAATTTGCCTCTACTGGCATAATAAAATTTAAAGGATCAAGATGGCTGTGAACAAAAGTGTTCAATTAGGAAAAGCAAAAGACGAAGATATCGAAGATATCGATTTTGCTGCGATGTTAGAGGAGTCTTTTAAAAAGACTGAAGAAGATAGTGACGCAAAGATCGTCAGTATCAATGGTGATGAGGTTTTAATCGACGTTGGCAAGAAGTCAGAAGGCATTTTAAATGTTTCTGAGATCACTGATGCAAACGGCAACCTGACGCATAAAGTTGGCGATACGATCAAAGTTGTAATAACTGGATCAAGAAATGGAAGACCTATAGTGTCGCACAAAAAAGCACTTAGAAAAGAGAAAGTTAAAGCTTTCATCGAAGCTTACGATCCTGAAAATTCTGGCGAAATCGACGTAAAAGTAGTTGGAAAAAATAAAGGTGGTTTTATTACTCAAGACGCAAATGGGGTAGAATTTTTCTTACCAAGAACGCACAGCGGATTTAAAAACGCTGAGGGCGTAGTTGGAAAATCATACAAAGTAAGAGTTATAAAAGTTGATAAAGAAGAGAACAGCATAGTTGTCTCAAGAAAGAAAATTTTAGATGACGACCGCAAAAAACGCAAAGAAGCTCTATCAAACATAGTAGAAAATGATAGTGTTATAGAGGGCACAGTTAAGAAAATCACAACTTATGGTATGTTTGTTGATGTTGGCGGCGTAGACGGACTTGTGCATTACAGCGAGATAAGCTACAAAGGCCCAGTAAATCCTAGTTCTTTATACAAAGAAGGCGATAAAGTTTTAGTTAAAGTTATCAGCTATGACAACGAAAAACGCCACTTATCTCTATCTATCAAGGCAGCTACTCCAGATCCTTGGGAAGAGATCATAAATGATGGTCTAGAAGTTGGTGACACTATAAAAGTAACAGTTAGCAATATCGAGCCTTATGGCGCATTTGTTGATCTTGGAAATGATATTGAAGGATTTTTACACATATCTGAAATTTCATGGGATAAAAATATCAAAAATCCAAAAGATCACATCAGTGAAGGTCAAGAGATCGATGTTGAGGTTATCGAAATAGACGCAAAAGGACACCGCTTAAGAGTGAGCCTTAAAAATTTACTTCCAAAGCCATTTGATGAATTTAAAGCTAAATTTAAAGAGGGTGACGTAGTAAAAGGCGTTGTGACAACTATCACAAATTTTGGTGCATTTGTTAGAGTAGGCTGCGTTGAGGGCTTGCTACACAATGAAGATGCATCTTGGGATAGAAATGACAAGTGCAAAGATATGTTTAAGGCTGGCGATGAGCTAGAAGTAAAGATCATCAAAATCGACAGCGCTGAGCAAAAAATTTCTCTAAGCCTAAAAGATCTAAAACAAAGCCCTGTTCAAGCATTTGCTAATAAATTTAGTGTAGGCGACATCGTAAAAGGAACGATCCGTGACATTAAAGACTTTGGCGTATTTGTTGAACTTGGCGATAATGTCGATGCATTAATACGCAAAGAAGATCTAGGCAGCGTAGATGCTAGCACGTTAAAGATCGGCGATGAGATCGAAGCTGCTATCGCATTTATCGATGAGAAGAAAAATAGAATTCGCCTAAGCATACGCCGTTTAGCAAAACAAAAAGAGCGTGAAGTGTTAAATGAGATCAACGACAACGACGACAAAGTAACACTTGGCGACATCATAAAAGAACAATTACGCTAGTATAAATGGGCAGACGCACACTTTTATTAGTAGTTGTTCTGCTCTTTGTGATATTAGGTTTGGTTGGAATTTATCTTGTTAAATTTGCAAGCGTAAATTTCAGCCAGATCCCAGAAAACAATATAACAAACGAGCAAAATATAAGCAAAAACACAGCTGGCAGTGAAAACTGGATCAACGAGCTGGCAACTATTAAGAAAAAAGATTACGTATTGCCTGTAAACGAAATTTTTATAGAATACAACCGACCTAAGATAGAAAAGCCAAAGATCACAGCATATGAACTTATGATAGATAAAAATGACATCTACTCTATGTTTTGTTTGATGCAGACTTTGCGAAATAGCGAGGTTGATTTCACTGTTGTAAAGGACGGCGCCAAAAGCCAGATCTTTTTAAATACTCAAGACTCAAAGTTGCTTCAAAATATCATACTGCAGCTAAGAGTTTACGATATCCACTCAAGTGTGAGAGAGGTAAAATTATGAAAACTATCATTGTTTGCGATGCGATACACCCAGTAGGTTTTGAACTTTTAAAAAAAGAACAAGATATAAATGTAATAGACGCAGTTAATACCCCAAAAGATGAGCTTTTAAAAATTTTAGGCGAGGCTGATGTAGCGATCACTAGAAGCTCGACTGAGGTAAATGAGGCATTTTTAGAAGCTGGTAAAAAACTAAAAGCTATCGTTAGAGCTGGTGTTGGCGTTGATAATGTTGATATAGATGGCTGTTCAAGAAGAGGCATCATCGCCATGAACGTCCCAACTGCAAATACTATCGCAGCAGTTGAGCTAACTATGGCACACATGCTAGCAGCTGCAAGATCACTTGAGTACGCTCACAACGACCTAAAGCTAGATAGAATTTGGAAACGCGAGAAGTGGTACGGAGTTGAGCTTTTTAAGAAAAAGCTGGGCGTTATTGGCTTTGGCAACATCGGCTCAAGAGTAGCAGCTCGCGCAAAAGCTTTTGGCATGGATATCATCGCATACGACCCATATACAGATCCATCTAAAGTTATCGATATGGGTGGCACATATACTAAAAATTTTGATGACATCTTGGCATGCGACTTCATCACGATCCACACTCCAAAGACCAAAGAGACAACCGATATGATCGGCGCTAAAGAGATAGCAAAGATGAAAGATGGCGTAAGGCTTATAAACTGCGCTAGAGGCGGTCTTTATAACGAAGAGGCACTTTATGAAGGGCTAAAAAGCGGCAAGATAGCATTTGCTGGTATCGATGTTTTTACAAAAGAGCCAGCGACAAGCCATCCACTTCTTGATCTAAATAATGTAAGCGTCACGCCACACCTCGGGGCAAATACCCTTGAGTCGCAGCGCAACATCGCAGTAGAGGCAGTCGAGCAAGCTATCTTGGCAGCACGCGGCATAAGCTATCCAAACGCTTTAAATTTACCTATCAAAACAGAAGATCTACCGCCATTTGTTGAGCCTTATATCGATCTTACAAGTAAGATGGCATTTCTCGCAGCTCAGATAAACAAAAGTGCCATCAAAGCTATTCGCATAGAGACTCACGGGCAAATTGGCGAATATGCAAATTCAATGCTAACTTTTGCGATCGTAGGCGCTTTAAAAGAGAGTCTTGGCGATGCGATAAACTACGTAAATGCTAAATTTTTATGTGACGAAAAAGGCATAACTACCGAAACTAGCACAGGTGGAGATAGTATCTTTAAAAACAAGATCACAGTTCGTCTTACGACTGAAAACGGCATCGTAAGCGTTGGTGGCACGGTCTTTGGTGAAAATCAACAACGCATCGTAACCGTAAATGGCTTTAAGACTGACTTCAAGCCAAAAGGTAAGATGATCATCTTTAAAAACCACGACGTACCAGGCGTTATCGCTCAGATCAGTAAAATTTTAGCTGACGAGAAGATAAACATCGCAGACTTCCGCCTTGGTAGAGATGAGCACGGCATGGCGCTTGCGGTCATCTTGGTTGATGAACATATAAAAACAGAAACGCTAGAGAGATTAAACGCACTTGAAGCTTGTGTTTGGGCTCAATACGCAGTTATATAAACAAATTTGAAAGGATAAAAAATGGCTTCATATTCAATGGGCGATCTAAAAAAGGGACTAAAGATCGAGATCGACGGCGTTCCTTATAAAATCGTAGAATATCAACACGTTAAACCGGGCAAGGGTGCAGCTTTTGTTCGTGCAAAGATCAAGTCTTTTGTCGACGGAAAGGTTCTTGAAAAGACTTTTCACGCAGGCGATAAGTGCGAGCAGCCGCATCTTGAAGAAAAAGAGATGCAGTACCTCTATGATGATGGTGAGTTTTGCCAGTTTATGGACACGACTACTTACGAGCAAGTTGCGATCAGCGACGAGGATGTGGGCGATGTTAAAAAATGGATGATCGATGGCATGATGGTTGAAATTTTATTTCACAACGGCAACGCAATCGGCGTTGAAGTGCCACAAGTAGTCGAGCTCAAGATAGTTGAAACTCCACCAAATTTCAAGGGCGACACACAAGGCGGCAAAAAGCCAGCTACTCTCGAGAGTGGCGCGGTAGTTCAGATACCATTTCACGTGCTTGAGGGCGAGGTTATCCGCGTTGATACAGTTCGTGGCGAGTATATCGAGCGCGCAAATAAATAACCATACATCTGGCGCGTTAAATTTATGAAAGAGAAATTTGACGAGCTTATCGCTCTGCTAAAGTTGCTATTTAAGGATAATGGCTTTAGCAAGAGCGCTTTAAATTTCTACAAAAATACTCCAAATTTTATCTGCGTTATAAATTTTCAAAAAAGTAGTGGCAATAGCTCAGAGCGCACGAGATTTTATATAAATTGCGGCATTTATGCTCCTTTTATAGAGGCTACTCTTGGCAAAGAAGCGCTTAGCAAGCCAAAAGAGTATGAGTGCCACTTTAGGGCCAGAACACATGAAATTTCCAGCTCAGCTGCTGCATACTATGAGCTAGAGCCAGATAGTGACATGGCTAAAATTTATAAAAATTTAATAAATGACCTTGGCTTTGTTTTTAAATTTTTTGAGCAAAATAGCTCTGAAGAAAATTTAATAGAGCTAATGCTCGAACAAAATGGCCTTGCAGCGATAAATCAGCTCTACGAATATCTTTTGATAAAAGATAAAAGTGAAATTTTGATCTCTCATGCCAAAAGGCTCTTCGCAAAGCATGGCAGCGAAGCAAGGTGGGGTAAATTTCAAAACCAGATAAATGAGCTACTTAGAAAATATAAAAAAGACGAGATAAATTTTTAAAATTTAATCTTTACAGAGCGGTAGGTCTGATCAAACCTAAACGTTAGCAGATTTTGCAGTATCCCAAAAAGTACCATGAAGGTGACAAAGCTGCTTCCGCCGTAGCTAAAAAACGGCAGCGGCACGCCCACAACCGGTGCAAAACCGATCGTCATCGAGACATTTACCCCCACGTAGACAAAGATGAGCGCGGCTATGCCAGTGGCGGTCACCTGCGTGAAATAATCATTCTTAAGCCCGTAGTTTAGGCTAAGTAAGTGCGTTATAAGCGCTCCATAAAGCCCCAACAAAAGCAGCGCGCCGTAAAAGCCAAAACGCTCGATATTGTATGCGAAGATAAAGTCACTAGTGGCGATTGGCAAAAATTTAAAGTGTGTCTGCGTCGCCTCGTCCTTTGGCTTGCCCTTTAGCCCGCCGCTACCTATGGCGATGATGCTTTGCTTGACGTGATAGCTTGGCTCTTCGGCGATGAAGTCGTGGATCCTCTTTTTTTGATAATCATGCAAATTTTCATACAAAACCGGCGCCGAAAAGCCTATGGCAAGGATGATGCAGATCCAAATTTTCTTATTTACGCCGATGACAAAAAGGATTGTGTAGCCAACTATCAAAAGTATGAGCGCGGTGCCAAGATCAGGCTCTTTCATGATGAGCGCAAATGGCAAAAGTATGTAAAAACTAAGCCTTAAAAAGTCTTTTAGCCCGTACCCATCGGCCTCTGGCGGGCGCTGCTTGACTAGATAGGCTAGCATCAGCAAAAAGGCTGGCTTCATGAGCTCTGAGGGCTGAAGCGTGAAGTGAACAAAAGGAATTTCAAGCCAGCGCCTAGCTCCAAGCTTGCTAACGCCAAAGATATCAACGCTTAAAAGCAGCACGATGCAGACCCAGTAAAACATCGGGATGATCCAGTCGATACGTCTAATAGGCAGCAAAAATGCGATGCAAAATGAGACAAATCCTATGCCAAAATATACAAGTTGTTTGTTTGCCAAAATATCGTTTGCTTCGGAGACTAGGACGTATGAGATGGCTATGATTGGGATGATTAAAAACGGCTGAATAAAATCAAAATGTGTTAAAATACGCCGATCTAGTTTTATCAAGAAGCAAACCTTAATTTTTGGGCTAGATTATATCACAAACAAGGCTTTGATTTTGGTTAAATTTAATGTTTTAAATAGCTCAAGACTCGACGTTGCAGTGGCCAAAGAGCTTCAAATTTCACGTAATCAAGCTTTAAATTTGATAAAAGACTCCCTTGTAAGCGTAAATTTAAAACCAGTCTCAAAACCAAGCTTTTTGTTAAATGAAAATGATGAAATTTGCGTAAATTTTGCCCCAAAAAAAGAGGTGCAAAACGAATACGAAGTAAATTTCGATATCCCGATTATATATGAAGACGACGATCTCATAGTGCTAAACAAGCCCCCACAAATCGTCGTTCACCAAGCCCCAAGCGTCAAAGAGGCGACACTTGTTGAGTGGCTAAACAAAAAAGGCTTTATGCTCTCAAATTTAAACGGCGACGTAAGAGCTGGCATCGTCCACCGCCTAGATAAGGGCACGAGCGGCGCTATCGTCGTTGCTAAAAACAACTTCGCCCACGCAAAACTAAGCGAGCAGCTAAGCGATAAAAGCATGGGGCGAATTTATCTAGCGCTCACCGACCTGCCCCTAAAAGAGGACGTCATCATCGACAAGCCAATCGGTAGAAATCCAAACAACCGCCTAAAAAAAGCGATCGTTGCGGACGCTAAACTTGCAAAAAGCGCCTTTGTAAATTTGCTAAGTGAAGGCGGAGTAAATTTGATAGCGGCAAAGCTTTTTACAGGCAGGACGCATCAGATAAGAGTGCATCTTGCTAGCATAAATCGCCACATTTTAGGCGATGATTTATACGGATTTAAGAGCCAAGGCGATAAAATAAGCAGGGTTATGCTTCACGCTTATATGCTCTATTTTATCCATCCGCGAACTGGCAAAAGGGTAGAATTTACCGCAAAAACGTATGATGACTTTAACCAAATAATTTACAAAAAAATTCCCAAGGAGATTTTTGATGAAAAGATTTGCCCTACGCATATTGACACCATTTTTAGTAGCTTTCTTAGCGGGATGCGGCTCTAGCGTACCAACTCAGCAAAGCACGTCACTACCAACGATTACAAGCTTAAGAACTATTTCAGATATGACAGAAGTTGGCTTCGAGTGGAACCCAGTGAGCGACGAGAGCGTCGTTGGCTACTACCTTTACCGCTCAAATCCAAACGATGCAAACTCAAAAATGCAACTAGTTGCAAACATAAAAGACCGCTTTGCTACGCACTATGTAGATCGCGATCTAGCTCCAGAAACAACTTACTCATATCAGATGAGAACCTACTCAAACAACGCCATCTCTCAACCAGGTGCGATCGCAACTGCAACAACTAAGCCACTACTTGACTCTGTGCCATTTGCGCAAGCTATCACAGGGCTTCCAGGCCGTGTAAAAGTGATCTGGAGACCACATCCTGATAGCACAGTGGCTAGCTACATCATCCAAAGAAGCGATGCAGGAGCTAATAAATTTAGCCAAGTAGCAGAGGTAAATGGCAGACTAAATGCCGAGTATATCGACACTGAGGTAAAACCTGGCAGGTCTTATGAGTATAGGATCTTAGTTAAAACTTCTTCTGGCGTCATCTCAAAACCAAGCCAAAACATAAGCGCCACAACAAAGGAGTTACCCTAAATCAGTAACAAACGTCCAAGCGACTAAAAACGCGCCAAAAAAGATCATCTTAACGTGGGATTACGCGCCGGCTGAGGATTTTTCATACTTTAAGGTTTATAGAACGACAAGTAAAATTTTGCCTTACACATACCTAGCAAAAACGACTAGCAACACCTATGAGGATCTCATAAATACAAACGCAGCGACAAGGTATTATAGAGTCACAGCTGTCGATAAAGACGGTCTTGAGAGCTTGAAGCAAGAAGAGCCGATCGTTGGTAGCACACTTGGCGCACCAAAAACTCCAAGCATAAGCGCTAGCTACGATGGTAGCGGCGTAAATGTAAGCTGGAATGCAGTTGATAGAGCTAGCTCATACACAGTTTATCGAAGCGGTGCTAGCGAGAAAGTCTTTAGCGGTATAAGTGATACTGGGCTTAGAGATGACAGCGTCCAAGCGGGTGCTAGCTACTCTTACAGCGTCGTAGCAGTCGATGAATACGGCATCGCCTCTGATAAGTCATCAAAAGCAGAAGTTAGCATAAAATAATGCCAAATTTCATCGCTTCATCCTTAAAAGAGCTCTCGTTTCCATTTGGTAACGACAAGATCAAATTTCTTTGGCAAGCAAGTGGCCGAAATGAGAGGCTCATCTACACAAAAAATGAAGATGAAGGCTTTTTTCTAGTCGTAAAGACAGGCAAAAATGGCGTCGTCATAAAGGGAGAAAAGCTTACAAAGCCTGCTAAAGTCGGACTTTTACAAGAAGCACTTGAGCTTTTTAAAGAGCAAAGTTGCAATGGCATCATCAGCCAAGCATTTGCCGTGAAAAAGACAAATTTAACCAAAAAAGTTAGTGAAATTTTAAGCCTTGAAGAGTTTGTGCCAGCATTTTTCGAGCTAAAAGATAAATTTAAAGAGATTTTTATCGAGATCGGCTTTGGCTCTGGCAGGCACTTGCTCTATCAGGCTAAAAACAATCCAAATGCCCTAGTTGTCGGCATAGAAGTATATAAACCAAGCATCGAGCAAGTAGCAAAGCTTGCTAAGGCAAATGCCCTAGAAAACGTGCGTCTAATAAATACCGACGCAAGGCTCTTACTCTCGCTAGTTGGATCAAATTTAGTTGATAGAGTGTTTTTACATTTCCCAGTGCCGTGGGATAAGGCAGAGCATAGACGCGTGGTCTCATCGGCATTTGCGCTTGAGTGCGAGAGGATACTAAAAGTTGGCGGTAAATTTGAGCTACGGACTGATAGCAAGGAGTATTGCGACTTTAGTTTGAGTAAATTTTTAGAGCCCGCAAACTCAAAGATAGAGGCTTTTAAAAATAGAAATTTAGAAGTAACTAGCAAGTATGAAGACCGCTGGAGACGCCAAGATAAGGACATTTACGATGTCATTTATACTTGTGAGGTTGAAAGTAGCGAGAGCGTTTTGGCTGGGGATTTTAGCTTTAAAGAAAAGACAAGCGTAAAAAATATCATTAAAAATTTTAAAAATTTCATCATAAAAAAAGAGGATCACTTTTTACATTTTGAAGAAATTTATACTATAAACGAGAGTGAAATTTTGCTAAAAGTCGCCTTTGGAGCGTTTAACAAACCAGAGCAGTGTTTCATTAAAATAAGCGATGAGAAAAGCGAATATTTTATAAAAAAACCGATCTTAATACGTGAAAATTTAGCAGCACACGAGCTTTTGAAGGAGTATTTGGCTGATGCAAGAGATAATTAGCGCAAGAAATTTAAGCCTAGCTTATGAGCGCAACGAGGTTGTGATCAATAGCGTAAATTTAGACATCTACGCAAATGACTTTGTCTTTATCACAGGCAAGAGTGGAAGCGGAAAAAGCACGCTTTTAAAGTCATTTTACGGAGAAATTTCGCCTCTAGCTGGCGAGCTAAATGTCTGCATGACGCAAATGGACGATATCGATGACAAAAGACTTTGCGAGCTTAGACAGCGAGTTGGCATTATATTTCAAAACTACCGCTTGATAAATGAGTGGAATGTCGAAAAAAACGTAATGCTGCCACTCATCATCAAAGGCGTCAATCAAAATGTGAGCAAAAAGCAGGTGGCTAAACTTTTAAAACATGTAAATATGCTTCACAAAGCCGATAAATACCCTCGCGAGCTAAGTGGCGGCGAGCAGCAAAGAGTTGCCATGGCAAGAGCACTCGCGCACAATCCAAATTTGCTCTTATGCGACGAGCCAACAGGAAATTTAGACGAATACTCAAGCGACGTCATCTGGTCGCTTCTAAAATCAGCTAGAGAATTTCTAGGCACAAGCGTAGTCGTGGTGACACACCACATCCCCTCAACGCTTCGCATCCCATACCGCCACTTCGTCATAGAAAATGGAGGCGTGCATGAGATCGCTTAAAAACCACCTTGGATTTATCCTGCCGTTAATCGCGCTTTTATTTTCAGTGCAGTTTAGCCTCACAGCAGACAAGATCGTAAGAGAGTATGAGAGGCTTATGGGAAATGATTACAACATCGTGGTGGTTTCAAACAAAGAGCTAAGCGAGCCAGTGCTAAAGCCAGTGGTTAGCACGCTAGCTAGCGTCGAGCCACTAAGCCCACAAAAGATCATAGACCGCCTATCAAACGATATCTCGGCTAAAAATTTATCCATCCTGCAAAATGCCTTACCTAAATTTTACTCGCTAAGATTAAGCGAATTTCCATCGCCAGAATATATGGAGGAGATAAAGCAAAAGCTTTTGAAATTTGATGGTATAAGCAAGGTTGAGACATTTTCAAAGACCCATGATAAGGTCTTTAAGATGCTAAATTTAGCCAAAAGCATATCGTATGCATTTATGGCGATACTTTGTGTTGTGGGGCTTATGCTTATGCTTAAGCAGACTAAAATTTGGCTATTTGAGCATAGAGAGCGCATCGAGATCATGACGCTTTTTGGCGCGCCATTTTGGCTAAAATCAGCCATGCTCTATAAATCAGCTATGGTTGATAGCATAGTTGCGACCATTGTTGTTGGTGCGTTTTTCTTTTTCTTGCCTAGCATTGAAATTTTTAGAGAAAATGCCGCAAGCATCGATGTAGTCTTGCCTAGCCTTGATCTTTCAAGAGATATTTTTATCTTATTTGGCGTGGCTGTGGTTTTAAGCATTTTTGCTGTTAGTTTAGTGATGAGTAAGGCTAGAAAAAGCACGATATGAAAAAAGGAATTTTTACACTTTTGCTAGCATTTAGTCTAGCTTTTGCATCAAATACTAAAGAGAAGATAAAAGACTCTAAAAACTCGCTAAGATCGACGCAGGCGATGAGCGAGCAGCTTAGTAAAAAGCTTGATGACTTGGCTGGCGATATCGTAAATGGCGAGAAAAAACTTCGTGGCATAAGCGGCGATATCACAAATTTAAAAGGTCAAATTTCAGTTCTTGAGACAAATGCTTCAAAAGCGCTTCTTGAGCTTGATGATCTAACAAAGCAAAACAAAGAGCTAGAGCGCACCCAAAAAGAGCTAGAGCAAAATATGATAAGGATCATCGCAGAAGACCTCTCATTTGATCTTATGATGTCTGCAAGCGAGGGCAAACAAAGCGAAGAGAGCATCATCTCATCTCAAATTTTAACCAAGCTAAACGCCATAGCAAAAGAGGACTTTAAAAGGCTTAGCCAAAACTACGAAGATACGATTGAGAAGATAAAAAATAAATCAAGCAAGATAAATGAGATAAACTCAAGCATAAAAAACTATAGGCGCAAGCAAAATGATCTACAAAGCCTAGAGAGCACGCAGAAAAATACAATAAACGGGCTAAAACGTGATAAAGAAATTTACAGCAAAAAGTTAGCCAAGCTTCAAGCCCAACAAGACGAGCTAAGAAAGACACTTGAGCAGCTTGCTATCATGCAAAAGCAAGAGGATGAAGCTGCCAGAGCTGCCAGAGAAAAGCAAGAAAGAGCAGCTAGCAAAGGTGGTAAAAAGGGCGAAAAGAGCCAGCCAATGGGTGGTGGCTATCAGACAAGCTCAGTTAAGAGATACTCAGGCGCAAGGACGATCGCTCCGCTTGATAGCTACTCTGTAAAGCAAAAATTCGGCAATTACGTAGATCCGATATATAACATCAAAATTTTTAACGAGTCAGTCATACTTCGCTCAAGCACGCCAGATGCGAAGGTTAAAAGCGTGCTAAATGGCAAGGTTGTCTTTGCAAAAGCGACTCCTATGCTTGAAAATGTCGTCATCATCGAAAATGAAAACGGCATCCATACGATCTACGCCCACTTAAGCCAGATCGCGCCAACTGTAAAGGTCGGCTCAGTCGTGCAAAAAGGCTATGTTATAGGTAGGGTAAGGAACGATCTAACCTTTGAGGTAACGCAAAGAAACTACCATATCGACCCGCTTGAAATGATCTCAAAATAGTCACTTTGTAAGCGTTATTAGCTAAATTTAAAGCCTTTTTGGCTAAAATGCGTGAATTTCAAGGAGCATGACAATGAGTAAGAGAAAACGCGTATTGGTCAAATTTTCAGGCGAGGCCTTGGCTGGAGAAAATGGTTTTGGTATAGACACAGCTGTGCTTAAATTTATAGCAAGCGAGATAAAAGAGCTTATAGAAAATGATATCGAAGTTGGCATCGTCATCGGCGGTGGTAATATAGTGCGCGGTGTGAGCGCTGCAAAAGATGGTATCATCAAGCGAACAAGTGGCGATCACATGGGCATGCTAGCAACTGTCATCAACTCTATCGCGATGCGTGAAGCTTTGGAGCGAAGTGGGCTTGAAGTAAGAGTGCAAAGCGCGATCAAGATGGAAGCGATCTGTGAGACCTTTATCGTAGGACGTGCACAGCGCCATTTAGAAAAGGGCAGAGTTGTTATCTTTGCTGCAGGCACGGGCAATCCCTTCTTCACAACAGATACAGCAGCTACGCTAAGAGCTATCGAGATCGGCTCAGATATGATCATAAAAGCGACAAAAGTTGATGGCGTTTATGACAAAGATCCTAAAAAATTCAAAGATGCAAAACTTTTAAAATCACTAAACTACGAAAAGGCGATGAGCGATGACATCAAGGTTATGGACGATACTGCCATAGCTTTGGCAAAGGACAACGCACTGCCTATTTTAGTTTGTAATATGTTTAAGGCTGGAAATTTATTAAAAATAATAAATGAAGAAGAAGCAGCCCTATACTCAGTTGTAAAATAAATTTCAAAAAGGATAAAAATGAGAACAGAACAAATCACAGCAAGAGCGCTAAAACAAGTAGGAGATGACAGATATAAGCTTTCACTTATCGTTGCAAAGCGTGCAGAAGCGCTAGCAAATGGCGCCATAGCTTTAGTTGATGCTGATACTTCAAAGATGAAATTTGCCGACATCGCACTACTTGAAGTGGCTGAGGGCAAAATAGGCTTAGAGGCAATAGTTGAAGGAAAATAGTCTTTTTTTAGAGCAGTTGATAGAGCAAATTTTAGCTTGTAAAAACGTTTCAGAAGCGATAAAACTGCTCTTTTCTCTTTGTGAGAGAAGTGAAATTTTAGACAAAGCTATCGACAGCTGCGTCACATCTCACGCTGGACAATACCGCAAAAGTGGCGAACCATACGCCATCCACCCCATCTTAGTAGCCTCTATCGTAGCAAACATGGGCGGCGATGAGAGCATGGTCATAGCTGCACTCCTTCATGACGTGGTCGAAGATACCGACGTAACGTTAGGTGAGCTTCAGGCCGAATTTGGCGATGAGGTGGCAAAGCTAGTTGAGGGGCTTACAAAGATAGTTGCCATTAGAGAAAACAAGTTAGCAAGTTCAGATAGCAACGAAAAACTGGCAAGCTCCGCGCTAACTTTTAGAAAGATGCTCTTAATCTCCATAGAAGATGTCAGAGTCCTTGTCGTAAAGCTTTGCGACAGACTTCACAACATGCTAACTCTTGAAGCGCTAAGGCCTGAAAAGCAAAAACGCATAGCCGAAGAGACGCTTATGGTCTATGCTCCGATCGCTCATAGGCTGGGAATTTCATCGATCAAAAACATGCTCGAAGATCTAAGCTTTAAATACGCGATGCCAGAAGAATACGCAAAGATCGATAGCTACCTAAACAAAAACAAGCAGCAGCTTAGCCTAAAACTAAATGCTTTTAATGAAAAAGTAAGTCAAATTTTGCTTGAAAATGGCTTTATCGAGGGCACTTTTGAGATACAAAAACGCATAAAACACTACTACTCGATCTATCTAAAGATGCAAAGAAAGGGCATTTCTATCGAAGAGGTGCTTGACTTGCTTGCCATTAGGATCATCGTGCAAAAGCCGCTTGATTGCTACTTGGCGCTTGGAAATTTACATATAAACTTTAACCCTCTCATCTCTAGATTTAAAGACTATATCGCGCTTCCAAAGCAAAATGGCTATCAAACGATACACACAACCATTTTTGATAACAAAAGCATATTTGAGGCGCAAGTTCGCACTTATGATATGCACAAAACCGCTGAATACGGCGTTGCCGCTCACTGGAAATATAAAAACGGCGAGGGCAGCCTCTTAAATCCAAAGCTTGACTGGCTAAATGACATCAGTATGCAAAATAGCGAGAACGAGAGCAACGTCGAAGAGCTATACGAATACGCAAAAGATAGCCTTTATATCGAAGATATCGCAGTTTATTCTCCAAAGGGCGAGGTCTTTACTTTACCACGTGGTGCTACGGCGCTTGATTACGCTTATGAGATTCACTCAGAGATCGGACTTTACGCAAAAGAAGCTTATATAAACCGCGTTAGGATGCCGCTTCTAACGGAGCTAAAAAATGGCGACATCGTTAGGATAGTAACTGGCGAAGAGGCTAAATTTCGCTGTTCGTGGATAAATAGCGTGCGAACAGGCAAGGCAAAGGCGACGATAAGGTCATTTTGTAAGCAAAAGATAAGAGATATAAACTACAAAATGGCGATAGATATCTTAAAATCAGTATTTAACGTCTCAAAAGATAGAATTTTAGAGTGGGTAGAGAGTGAAAATTTAGGCAAAAAGGTCTTTCGCGCGGCAACTGATAGCGAGTATCTGCAAGAAGTGGCAAATATGCTTAAAAAATACATCAGAAAAGAGCGTCCATTTATGATTTCTTTGGGCGACAAATACCAGATCAAAAAGCAGAAATTTGAAAACATAGTGATCTACTCAAATCACAAAATTTCAAATGTCGAGTTTGATTATTGCTGCAATCCAAAAAGGGGCGATAGCATAGTTGGCTTTAAAAATGGTCACACCGTGACAGTGCATCACAAGCTTTGCGAGCGCGCTGGCAAGCTAATGGATAAAGGCGATGAGATCATCTTTGTCAAATGGACGAGAAATGCCCCGCATAGGTATAAAATTTTATTAAATTTAGAAAACAGAAAAGGTGCGTTGGCTGAATTTTTAACATATCTTGCTAGACTTGATATAAATTTAGCTACAATCTCGCTAAACGAAGCAAATGATCTTAGCGGAGATACGTTTGAAATAAGCGTCGAAATAGCAGAAAATATCGATGCAAACGAGATCAAAGAGAAGATCAAAGATAGATATAAGATTATTTATTTTGTTTCGCAAAGCGACCCATATCATAATTAGGAGAGAAAAATGGTTCAAAATATAGACGATATTTTACAAGAGATAAACCGCGGCGTTGCCGAGATGATCGATGCTGAGAGAGTTGAAAATTTGGTTAAAAATTATTATGAAAAAGGCGAAAATTTCTACGTAAAAGCGGGCTTTGACCCAACAGCTCCAGACCTTCACCTAGGTCACACAGTCGTTTTAAACAAGATGGCTTTGCTTCAAAAACATGGCGCGATAGTGCAGTTTTTGATAGGCGATTTTACTGCTCAAATAGGCGATCCAACAGGCAAGTCAGCTACTAGAAAAAAACTAGATCAAGAGACTGTTTTAAAAAATGCCAAAACTTACGAAGAGCAAGTTTTTAAAATTTTAGATCCTAAAAAAACTGTGATAATGTTTAACTCAAAATGGTCAAATGAACTTGGCGCTGCTGGGATAATCGAGCTAACTAGCACATTTTCAGTAGCTAGGATGCTAGAGCGAGATGACTTTGAAAAGAGGATAAAAGCGGGCAATCCTATATCAATCTCTGAGTTTATGTATCCGCTTCTTCAAGGCTATGATAGCGTTGCTATGAAGTGTGACATCGAGATGGGTGGCACAGATCAGAAATTTAACCTTCTAATGGGCAGAACCTTACAGCGAACATATAATATCGGCAAAGAGCAAGCTGTCATCATGATGCCACTTCTTGAGGGGCTTGATGGCGTAAATAAGATGAGTAAGAGCCTTGGCAATTACATAGGCGTAACTGAAAATGCAAATGATATGTTTGCAAAAACGCTTAGCATAAGTGACGAGCTTATGTGGCGCTGGTACGAGCTACTAAGCACAAAAACTCTTGGCGAGATAGAAGAGCTGATGAATGACGTAAATAGCGGCAAATATCATCCAAAAAAGGCGAAAGAGGATCTTGCTTATGAGATAACAGCGAGGTATCACGGCGAGGAGGCTGCTAAGGCTGCTATGGCTGAATTTAACAGCGTTCACTCTCAAAATCAGCTCCCAACTGATATGAAAGAATTTAGCTTAAAAGCGCCGATTTGGATAGTAGAGGCCTTATCTCAGTGCGGGCTAAGTGAGTCAAACTCTCAGGCAAGGCGAGATATAAAAGCAAACGCAGTTAGCATCAATCAAGAAAAAATTAGTGATGAGCAGTTAAAATTAGGAGCAGGCGAGTATATCTTGCAGGTTGGAAAACGTAAATTTGCGAAGATAAAGGTTGAATAAATGGAGTTAAAGCCATTAAAAATAGGTAAATACGAGATAAAATACCCGATATTTCAAGGCGGTATGGGGCTTGGCATCAGCTGGGACAAACTAGCTGGCAATGTGAGCTTAGAAGGCGGTCTTGGCATAATTAGTTCAGTCGGCACAGGCTACTATGAAAACCGCAAATTTATAGATAAAGAGCTAAATGCAAAGCCTTTTGGAAGCGAAAATTTCTACTCCACAAGAGGTCTTCGAGCAGTCATAGAAAATGCACGTAAAATTTGTGGCGACTTGCCACTTGGCGTAAATATAATGTATGCTGCAAACGACTACGCAAGGGTTGTAAAAGACGCTTGCGAGGCTGGCATAAATATCATAGTCTCAGGTGCAGGCTTGCCTACAAATTTACCTGAATTTACACAAAATTTTAAAGAGATAGCACTTGTGCCGATCGTCTCAAGTGCAAAAGCACTAAAGATCATCTGTAAGCGCTGGCTTCAAAGATATGAGCGCTTGCCAGATGCTGTCGTGCTTGAAGGACCTCTAAGTGGCGGACATCAGGGCTTTACATACGAGCAGTGCCTTGATCCTGAGTTTTCGCTATATAATCTCATCCCGCAGGTAAAAGCTGAGATCAAAGAGTGGGGCGACTTCCCGCTCATCGCAGCTGGTGGAATTTGGGATAAAAACGACATCGAAAAGGCGATATCGCTTGGAGCAAATGGCGTTCAGATGGGCACACGCTTCATAGGCACTCATGAGTGCGACGCAGACATCGGCTTTAAAGAGGTCTTGCTAGCGGCTGAAGAAAAAGACATCGAGCTTATAAAGAGCCCAGTTGGCTACCCAGCTCGCGGGATAAGAACAAATTTGATAAATTTAGTCGATAAAAGAATGGGTCCAAAGATCCAGTGCATAAGCAACTGCGTGAGCCCTTGCCAAAGAGGCAAAGAGGCAAAGCAGGTGGGATACTGCATCGCAGATAGGCTATTTGACGCATATAGCGGCAAAAAGGAGAGTGGGCTATTTTTCACGGGAGCAAACGGCTACAAACTAAAAGAGCTAATAAGCGTAAAAGAGCTAATGCATAAGCTGGTACATGGTGAATGAAACGGGTTTTAATCTCTCTTTTTCTAGCATTTAGCTTTCTTTTTGCGGCGACAAATTCGGAAACTTTTGCCAAATTTGATAGAAATTTTATGGCTCTAAACAGAAGCGCAAAGATCAAGCTTCATAATGATATAAAAAATATCTACGTTGATGCGATCATTAAAAACGACAAAAACACGAAAAAGCAGGCACTTACTAGGCTAATAACAAGCTCAAAGGCACTTGGCTTTGACTCAAGCGCATATATAAGAGACCTAAATGCGATAAACGGCGTAAAAGGTGTTAGCACGCAAGCGGTTTTGCCAGCTTTAACGCTACTAAGTGCCACAAAGGTAAATGACACCTTGGTGCTTAAATTTAACACAAAGCTAGATACCGCAAGGCTCAAAACATCGTTTGCCAAACAGCAAAATGCCTACAAAAATATCATGGACATCGATGGCAGGCTAAATGGCAACCCACTAACATATAAAAATTTTATCTCAGACTACATCCACATCTCGCAGTATGACAAAAACACCGTTAGGATCATCTTTTCTGACAAGGTGCAAAAGACGATAAAAGCAAATGCGACTGGGGATTTGCTAATAATCAGCGCTCAAAATTTCATCTCAAATGAAAACGTAAGAGCACCACTTCATAAGCTTAAAAATAAAAACGAAAAGCCAGCACAAAGCGCAGTAGAGCCAAATTTAAAGTCTGAGTCAGTACAGAGTGAGCCAGCACAAAGTGAGCCAGTAGAAGAGTCTTTGCCTCCAGTTGCGGCGGGTAAGTTTTCACGCAACAAAACCATCGTCATCGACCCAGGGCATGGCGGCACAGATCCAGGTGCGGTAAATGGCAGTTTAAAAGAAAAAACAGCCGTTTTAGGTGTAGCCAAAAAGCTTGGCGAGATACTAAAATCTCGTGGCTACAAGGTCTATTTCACCAGATCAACTGATGTTTTTATAAATTTAAGATCAAGAACAAAATTTGCAAACGACAAGATGGCTGACCTCTTTGTATCCATCCACGCAAACGCCGCTCCAAACGCTGCTAAAGCAAAGAGCATGCACGGCATCGAGACATTTTTCTTATCGCCTGCAAGGAGCGAGCGCAGCAAAAACGCAGCCGCACTTGAAAACAAATCAGACATCGAAGAGATGAACTACTTTTCGCAGCAAACGTTTCTAAACGTGCTAAACCGCGAGAAGATCATCGCCTCAAACAAGCTTGGTATCGACATCCAAAAAGAAATTTTAGCAAGTGCTAGAAAGGTCTATGCAGCCAGCGACGGCAGCGTGCGAGAAGCGCCATTTTGGGTGCTCGTGGGCGCTCTTATGCCAGCGGTTCTAGTCGAGATCGGCTACATCACACATCCAGTCGAGGGCGAAAAACTCTTTGATGAGGCCTATCAAAAAGCCCTTGCAAACGGCATCGCAAACGGCATAGATGGATATTTCGCAAAAAATAGATGAAAAATGCAAATTTAAGCTTTAAAGGACAAATTCCATTTAACGAAGAGTTTGGCGATATCTACTTTAATACCGACAAGCCTTGGCTTGAGAGCGAATTTGTCTTTGCAAGCGCAATTGATGAAATTTGGCAGAGCAAAGATAGCTTTATAGTCGCCGAGACTGGCTTTGGCGCTGGGCTAAATTTCTTCACACTTTGTAAGAAATTTAAAAAAAGCCACAAAAAACTTCACTTCGTTAGTATTGAAAAAAGCCCTATTAAAAAAGAAGATCTTTTAAAAATTTATGAAAATTTAGGCATTTTTAAAGCCTATGCTAAAAAGCTAGTTTCGCTCTATCCACCGCTAATCTCAGGCATACACCGCATAAATTTTGCTCCAAATATCACCCTTGATCTTTGCTACGGCGAGGCAGATCAAATTTTGCCTGAGCTTGATTTTGCCGCTGATATATGGTTTTTAGATGGCTTTGCCCCAAGCAAAAATGGCTCGATCTGGAGCGAAGAGGTCTTTAAGCAGATCGCAAGGCTAAGCAGGGTTGGCACCATAGTTAGAACCTACTCGTGCGCAAAAATGGTAAAAGAGGGGCTAAAAAATGCTGGTTTTTTACTGAGCCTAAAAGAGGGCTACGCTAGAAAACGCCAGATGAGCAGCGCCGTGCTAGAGAAAAAGGATGAAAATTTAAAGGACGCTTGGTTTGCGAGGTGCGAGCCATTTGCCAGCGTAAAAGGCAAAACAGCGCTTATTATAGGAGCAGGAGTGGCCGGACTTGCCACAGCTGGAGAGCTAGCCAAAAATGGCTTTAAAGTGGTGATCGCCGAGGCAAAGAGTGAGGTCGCGACAAATGGCTCAGGTAATCACTGTGGCGCCTTGATGCCATTAGTTACGAAGCCTGGGGTAAATTTAGGCCGCATGCACATAAATGCGTTTTTGCAAGCAGTGAGATTTTACAAGGCAAATTTGCCAAAAAGCCTCATCAAATTTAATGGCTGCATCGACTATGCATTTGATGATGAGCTAGTTAAAAGATACGCTTCATGGCAGGATCAAAACGCGGAGGATGTTTTTAAATTTGATGAGAGTTTAAAGCCATATCCTGGGATATTTATAAAAGAGGCAGCATACGCTAGGTCAAGAGAAATTTGTAAATTTCTATCAAGTAGCTTTGAAATTTTATTTAACCATGAGTACGAAAGCAGGGCGTACCTGAAAAATGGCAAGATAAGCGTTAAATTTAAAAATAAAAAAAGCTTGGAGGCTGATATCTTGGTCTTTTGCACAGGTAGCAAAAGTAGCGAAATTTTTAAAGACTATGACATGCAAATAAGCAGCGTCCGTGGTCAAGTCACGCACCTAAAACCAGTTCTAAAAAACACTCTGCCACTAAGTGCAAAAGGCTACATCTGCCCAGCTGTAAAAGGTGTGCAAGTCATCGGTGCAACATACGCTAGAAATGAAATTTGTGACACGCCTAAAGACGAGGATAATGCTAAAAATTTAAGCGACGTGAGCGAGTTTTTTGACGCCACAAAAGCTATCATCATCGGCTCACGTGTGGGATATAGAAGTTATAGCGGAGATAGGTTTCCGATAATCGGCGCCTTACACGATGAGGAGTTTTATAAGCAAAACTACAAAGGGCTATTTTGGAGTAAAAATAAAGACAACAATCCAAAAGCAAGCTACGAAAAAAATCTCTTTTTAAATTTCGCTCACGGCTCACGTGGCCTTGGCACGGCGATACTTGGAGCAAATTTGATAACAGATCTTGTGCTTTCACGCCCACTTTGCATAGAAAGATCGCTATTTTTTGATCTTCATCCTGCTAGATTTTTGATAAGAAAGCTAAAAAAAGGACTAAAATAGTCAAATTCCTTAACATAAGTTAAGAACTGTTATCAAAACTTGCATTATAATCCTTCGCAAAAAAGGATACAACTTGAGCAAAATTTATAATCTTGACAAAGATACAAAGATAGTTGAAAAAAGCGTCGTTAGTAAAAGGCTCTTTCAAAACAAAAACGCAAGTGTAGATATATACGCATTTGATGAGGGCGAGGAGCTTGATCACGAGATGCTTTTTATAGATAGCCTTGCTTTTGTCATAGACGGCGAAGCGCAGCTTGAATACGGCGAAACGCAGATGAAGCTTGGGCGTGATGAAGCCTGCCTTATCGAGGCAAAAACCTGGCGAAAGCTTAAATTTACAAAGAAAACAAAATATTTACTAATAGATTTTAAGGAGAATGTTATGATAGATCATTTAGACAAAGCGAGTGTCTTTAGCCTCGCAGATGCCGTTAGCTACGAGAGTGGCAAGATAGTTAGCAAGACGCTTGTCAAAAACGAAAATGGCTCGATGTCGCTACTTAGTTTTGACAAAGACCAAGAGCTCTCAACCCACGCTGCCCCAGGCGATGCGCTACTTATCGCGCTTGATGGCGAGCTTGATTTAAAGATAGCTGATGAGAGCTTTCATCTAGTAAAGGGCGATAGTATCGTGCTTCCAGGTAAGATCCCACATGGCCTAAAAGTGAAAGACAAATTCAAAATGCTTCTAATCGTCACAAAAGACAAAATGTAAAAATAAGCCCTATTTTAGGGCTTTTATCTTTTATAAATCACATTAAATTTACCCTTAATAACCCAAAAAGCAAAGTCATAATATAATCCCTTTAAAATTTAAAGAAGAGCTATGAAAAAAGAAAATTCCAAACTATTTTTACTACTATTTTTGGGCGCGCTTTCAGCTTTTGGGCCATTTGTCACAGACCTTTACCTGCCAGCACTTCCAGCCATAACTGAGTGGTTTGGCACAAGCGTTTCAGCAACCCAGCTAACCCTTACGACCTCGATGGCAGGCCTTGCGATAGGTCAGCTAATAGTTGGCCCAATCAGCGATAAATTTGGGCGAAAAACACCACTTACCATCTCGCTCATCATCTACACGATTAGCACGATTTTTATATTTTTTGCGCAAAATATCCAGTTTTTTATCTTTATGCGCATCATCCAAGGGCTTGCAAGTGCGGGTAGTCTGGTTATCTCAAGAGCCGTTGTGAGCGACCTTTACAAGGGTCATGAGATGACTAAATTTTTTAGTTTGATGATGGTTGTAAATGGTCTTGCTCCGATATTTTCACCAATAGGCGGCAGCTTGCTACTTAAATTTACCGACTGGCGTGGCATCTTTATGGCGCTAACGGTCATCGGCATTTTGCTATTTATCGCAAATTTTTACTTCAAAGAGAGTCTAAACCCTGCTAACCGCCTAAAAGTGCCTTTGCTAGAGACCTACAGCGTCTTTGGCAAAATTTTAAGAAAAAAGAAATTTATGCTATTTATCGCGATCCAGACATTTACGATGGCTGCGATGTTTGCCTATATCGCGGCATCTTCTTTTATCTTACAAGAGTTTTACCTGCTAAGCCCAGTAAGTTACAGCTTTTGCTTTGCGGCAAATGGCCTAGCCATCGTCATAGGTGCTAGGCTTGCAAGTTTGCTAAATGAACGAAAAGCGCTAAAAACTGGGCTTTTTGGCACCTTGTTTGCTAGCATTTTTATAGCGTTTATGCTTTGCTTTAAATTTGAAGTGATCGGCGTTATCATCGCATTTTTCTTGCTTTTGCTCTTTACTGGCTTTATCTTACCAACGGCCTCATCACTTGCGATGAACGAGGGCAGAGAGTACGCTGGCTCGGCCTCAGCAGTGCTTGGTTTTTGCCCATTTTTCTTAGGTGGCATCATCTCGCCACTAGTTGGCCTTGGTGACATTTTTTACTCTACTTCAATAGCTATTTTAGCTTGCAGCGTGCTTGCCTTTATCTCATTTTTAGGGCTAAAAAGAGTTGCGTAAAATTTATCTTGTCTCAAACACAAAAACGGCTGATGAGAGCGTTATAAATTTAAGCGTTAGCAAGATAGAGTTTTTGAAATTTGAGATAAATTTAAGCGAATTTGACGCGCTTGTGGCAACCTCTAAAAATGCCTTTAAGGCTTTAAAATTTAATGGTATTTTGCCTATAAATTTGCCAGTTTTTGCTATCGCAAATAGTTGCGCAGCGGCTGCAAAAGAGTTTGGCTTTAGTGAAATTTACACTGGGCAAAATGCTCATGGAGATGACTTTGCAAGAGAAATTTTGCCACTTTTAAAAGGCAAAAAGGTGCTTTATCTAAAGGGCAAAGATAGCGCTTCAAATTTCTTAGAAATTTTGCAAGATGGTGGCGTAAATATAAAGTCGGTCATCGCTTATGAAAATGTCTTAAACCATTGCAAAATGGAGCTAAAACCGCCAAAAAATAGCATTTTGATCTTCGCATCTCCGATAAATGTGAGAAATTTTCTTACTAATTTTGGCTGGGACGAGAGCTATCAGACGATAAGCATCGGAAAGGTCACTGCAAAAGAGCTAAATTTTACAAAGCCACTTGTTAGTCAAAGTCAAGATATAAACGCTTGTATCGCACTTGCCAAAACGTTACTTTAAGCAAAGAATTTATATAATTTTATTGCCTGAGTGAAGCGAGTCAGCATTTTACGGGGTCCAACACTTTTTTGTTAGCGAAAAGGTATGGGTGCCTTGCGATGTGGCTTCGTTTGAGCCTTAAACAGCGAGAAGTTGCAACCTTTTGGTATCCATCTATTTGCAAGATTGGCTTTGTTTATGGGCCACTCTTCTATGCGACGCCCACTTGGGTTTTTAAATTTACGGAGATAATATGAACATTCTCATAATAGGAAGTGGCGGCCGCGAATACGCCATTGCTCTAAAACTAAAAAGCGAAAAAAATATAAATTTATACTTTGCGCCCGGAAATGGTGCGACCTCACGCCTTGGTGAGAATTTAAACATAAAAGACTTTCATGAGCTAGCAAATTTTGCCAAAAAAAATAGTATCGAGCTAACCATCGTGGGACCCGAAGCACCTCTTAGCGAAGGCGTGGTGGATATCTTTAAAAAAGAGGGTTTGCTCATCTTTGGACCAAGCAAAGCAGCTGCTAGACTTGAGGCTAGCAAGGCCTATATGAAGGACTTTTTAGCTAGAAATAATATAAAAACTGCAAAATATTTAAACACAGACGACAAAGAAAAAGCATTTAAATTTATTGATACTCTAAGCGCTCCGATGGTCGTAAAGGCTGATGGACTTTGCGCTGGAAAAGGCGTGATCATCGCAAATTCCAAAGAAGAAGCCAAAGAGGCAGTTAGCGACATGCTAAGTGGGGCTAGCTTTGGTGATGCTGGTAAATTTGTGGTGGTTGAAGAGTTTTTAGACGGCTTTGAGCTAAGCTTTTTTGCCATTTGTGACGGCGAAAATTTTGTAAGCTTACCAGTGGCGCAAGACCACAAACGCTTGCTTGATAACGACGAGGGTCCAAATACTGGCGGTATGGGCGCTTACGCTCCAAGTCCGCTTGCTTCAAAAGAGCTTATAAAAAGGGTCGAAGAAGAGGTGGTAAAACCTACGTTAAAAGGGATGAAAAACGAGGGCAGTCCGTTTTGTGGAGTGCTTTTTGTGGGGCTGATGATCGTGAAAAATGAGCCTTATGTGCTTGAGTTTAACGTGAGATTTGGCGATCCTGAGTGCGAGGTCTTGATGCCATTAATCGACGGAAATTTGAGTGAAATTTTACTAAACGCTGCAAAAGGCGAGCTAAAGCCTATTAGTTTAAAAGATGAATTTGCAGTTGGCGTGGTGATGTCTAGCAAAAATTATCCTTATAAAAGCAGCCCAAAGGCTAAAATTTCAGTTTTAAATGATGTAAAAGATGCACATATAGCTTACGCAGGCGTGAGCAAAGAGGGCGATGAAATTTACGCAGATGGGGGCAGAGTGCTAGTCTGCGTGGCAACTGCAAAGAGCATAAAAGAGGCATGTGATAAGGCCTATGAGCTTTGCGAAAATGTCAAATTTGACGGAGCGCACTTTAGAAAAGATATAGCGTGGCAGGCTCTAAAATGAGTATGCAGATAGAAGAGAAGCTTCAAAACGAAGAAATTTCACTTGCTCCTTTTGCTAAGAGGATCATGGCGTTTTCTATCGATGAGATCATAGTTTCGTTTCTTTTTATGATCATCTATTGGGAGCCTCTTTCTACTAGCACTAACTATGATGACGCTAGAAATTTAGTATTAAATTTATTTTGGCAAGTGGTAGCTTTAAAAGTCATCTATCACACATTTTTTGTTTGGTATTATGGCGCAAGCCTCGGGCAGATGCTAACAAAGACGATGTGTATAAATGTAGAAATTTTAGATAAGCCAAATTTAACTCAAAGTCTTGTTAGGGCGATATTTAGGATAGTTAGTGAAGCTTGTTTTTATCTTGGCTTTGCTTGGGCACTTTCAAACCCTGCAAGGCAGACGTGGCAAGACAAAATAGCAAAAACAGTGGTGATAAATGCGTAAAATTTTATTTTTAATTCCGGTTTGTGTTTTTAGTTTAAGTGCAGCAGTGCAAGATGTGCAGCTATTGGCTGATGATGTGAAACAAGATAAGGGCATCGTAACGGCAAACAAAAATGTCGTTGTATATTCGCAAGAGTATCTTGTGACGGCTGATTGCGCTGTTTATGATCAAAACAACTCAGTCATTGAGCTCTTTGGCAATGTCAATATGATGAAAGGCAAAGATGAGGTCTCTCGCTCAAACTACGCTAAGCTAAATTTGAAAAACAACAACGCTGCTTTTGAGTCGCTCTTTATGATGAACAAAGACATGGAAGTGTGGATGAGAAGCGATGAGAGCAGCTCTGATAGTGAGTACTACAGAGTAAGAAAGGCGATGGTTTCAAGCTGCAACGTCCAAGATCCTGACTGGAGCATCACCTCAAGCTCAGCCATGCTAAACAAACAGAGTAAATTTCTGCACCTTTTTAACCCAGTCTTTCGCATAGCAAACGTGCCAGTCTTTTACTTGCCATACTTTGGCTTCTCAACCGATACTACAAGAAGGACAGGCCTTTTGCCACCAGAGCTTGGATATGGCAAGTCAGAGGGCTTTTACTACAAACAACCAGTCTATTTTGCACCTTATAATGAGTGGGATCTGGAGTTTGATCCGCAGATAAGAACAAACAGGGGCGCTGGAATTTATGGTGCTTTTAGATTTACTGATTCGCCTGATTCAAGAGGCGAGATCAGCTTTGGTTCATTTACTGATAAAAACAGTTACCGAGCCAAGCAAAAAAGCGAGACTTCAAACAGAGCTGAGCTAAAAAACAAAACTCACAAAGGTGTCGGACTAAAATATGAAAGAGATAAACTCATAAAATACCTTAGCGAGGCCGATCTGCAAGAGGGCATGTGGATAGATGCAACCAAACTAAATGACATAGACTATCTAAATTTAAAGGGCAAAGATGATGACTACGACTCACTTGTGACCTCTAAATTTAACTACTTCATAGCAAATGACGATCACTACTTTGGTGCCTATGCGAAATACTACATAGATACTGAAAAGATCGGCTCAAAGAACGAAAACAAAGATACGCTTCAAGAGCTTCCGTCGCTTCAGTATCATAAATTTACAGACGATATAGTCTTGCCAAATATCTTATATTCAATCGATCTTCAATCGCATAGATATGATAGAAAAATAGGCGTTAGAGCAACTCAGTATGAATTTACGTTGCCAGCTTCAGTGCATGTGCCACTATTTGATGATAGCCTAACGTTTTCATTTTACGAGTACCTTTACGCTTCAAGGATAAACTACGAAAACAAGATAAATTCATTTGATGACAAAAGAGAAGACAAACACGAAAATTTTGTAAATAACTACCATAAATTTGCCCTTCACACAGACCTTGCAAAGGCGTATGAGAGCTTTTATCACACTTTAAATTTTGGTGCTGAGTATTTGTTACCAGGCTACAGAAAAGGAAATTTAGACGACGAGTTTATCTATGACAAAGATCTAAATGAGTATGAAAATTTCTTAGCTCAAGATCAGAGCAAAGAGGAAGTTTCTGGCTATTTGACGCAGTATTTCTTTAACGGCAGTGGCAGAAAGGTTGTCAAACACAGCATCTCACAAGGTTACTACACAAAAGATGATGAGTATTCAAATTTAAAAAATGCCATCTACCTATATCCGTTTGAGAATTTTAGCGTTTATAACAAGCTTGAGTACTCGCATAAAGACAGAGAGCTTAAAAAGGTGCAAAACGGACTTTACTATACGCACGATCTATTTTGGATAAATATGCTCCATACGATGAAAAAGAGCGATAGTAAGGCTAAAAATAGCGCAACAAAAGATAGTTACTTTACCAGTAGCGCTGGCGTGAAGCTCCCTCATCAATATAGCTTAATTGGCGGCTGGCAATACGACCTTGAGAGGAGCTACACAAAGAGCTGGAGAGTTGGCGTGCTTCATCAAAGGAAGTGCTGGAACTACGGGCTAATTTATCAACACGATGTCGAGCCGACAACAACGACAAATGGCTCAGCCTCAACTAAGAAAAGTGGCATCTACTTTACTATAAATTTCTACCCGATGGGCGGCTTGCACTATGACTTTTCACAAAGCAGCACCACTTCATCAAGTAGCAAATAAGATGGCTAGATAAATGGCAAGCGTTAAATTTAAAGATCAACTAGATGCAGCTAACAAGCTCATCGAGATCTTGCCAAAAAAAGAGCTAAATGACGCTAAGACGATAGTTCTTTGCATGTCGCTTGAGTCAGTTATCCTGACTGATGTGGTTTGCAGGGGATTAAATTTAAGCTACGAGATGCTCTTTAGCGAGCCAATCCCTGCGCCAAACAACAGCGAATGCGACGTAGCGATAGTTAGCGAAACTGAGGACATCGTGCTAAACGATCCTCTCATAAAGGCTTTTAACATAAGCTATGACTACATCTACGGCGAAGCACATAGAAAATATGAAGAGAAAATTTTAAAAAATGTCTATAAATACAGAAAAGGAAATTTGATAGGAGAGCTAAAGGGCAAGAATATTTTACTGATCGATGAGGGGTGTGAGACTGGCATGACGGCACTCATCTGCATAAAGACGCTGCTTGATGTGAAGGTAAAATCCATCTCATACGCAACGCCGATGATAGCCACTGATGTCTTTGCAAATTTAAATGATATGGTCGATGAAATTTACACGATAAACAAGATCGTTGATTTTATCGATGTGGATTCGTATTACGAGAAAAAGATCGAGGCTACGAGCGAGCGCATCATGTCGATATTAGAAGAAAGCCCTCACTATTTACCGTTACAAAAACAACAAGGAGATAAAAATAATGCAATATAGTATAGAAGTCAATAATCAGGTCGAAATTTTTGACCTTAATAAAGTAGCTAAACAAGCTAGTGGGGCAGTGCTTTTAAGGGTGAAAAACACCGTAGTTTTAGCAACTGTGGCAAGAGAAGATGTGCAAGTTGAAGAGGACTTTTTACCTCTAACCGTGCAATACATCGAAAAAGCTTACGCTGCTGGCAAAATTCCAGGCGGTTACGTCAAGCGTGAGACCAAGCCAGGCGACTTTGAGACGCTAACAGCTCGCATCATAGATAGATCACTTCGCCCACTTTTCCCAAAAGGCTACGCTTACCCAACACAGATCGTTGTCATGGTGCTTTCAGCTGATCCTGAGGTTGATCTGCAAGTTGTGAGCCTAAATGCGGCTTCAGTTGCACTTTACCTTAGTGACATCCCTGTAAATCGCCCAGTTTGTGGCGTAAGAGTTGGCTATATAGATGATAAATTTGTTATCAATCCAAGCAACTCTGAGCTAAAACAAAGCGCGATCGATCTTTATGTTGCTGGCACAAAAGATGAGCTTTTGATGATCGAGATGAGAAGCTTGCCTCAGCAAACTACGCAGCTCATACCGATGGTAGCGATCGAGCCGATGATAGATCCAAGCCTAAGCGATAGCATGGCGCAAAAGCAAGTGATGAATGAATTTAGTGAAGATAAGATGGTTGAGGCGATCGACTTTGCTGGCAAAGCTATACTAAGAGCTAGCAGCGCTTATGAAGAGGCGTTTAAAGAGCACAAAAAAGAGGACGCTGCACTTGAGCTAAAACCAGAGATAGAAAACGAAAATATCGCTATTTACATCGATAAATTTTATAAGGCTGAGGTTAAAAACGCGATCAATCAAATGGCAAAGAGCGAGCGTGCAAGCGAGCTTGGCAAGATCGCTAAGCAAATTTCAAGCGATGAGGTAGCTCAAAAAGAGGGCTGGGACGAGGCTGTCATCTCAAATGTCCTTGGTAAATATAAAAAGAAAATAGTAAGAGAGCAGATCATAAACGAGGGTGTTAGAGCCGACGGACGTGGGCTTGAAGAGGTTAGACCTATTAGCATCGAGACAAATGTCCTTCCAAACGCTCACGGCTCATGCCTCTTTACAAGAGGTCAGACTCAAGCGCTAGTTGTCGCCACTCTTGGCACAGATAGTGATGCTCAGATGTATGACATCCTAACTGAAAAAGCTCCTTTGGTTGAGAAATTTATGTTTAACTACAACTTCCCAGGCTTTAGCGTCGGCGAAGCAAGCCCACTTAAAGCTCCTGGCAGACGTGAGCTTGGACATGGAAATTTAGCCAAACGTGCCCTTGCTCCAAGCATCGATCTAGCATCTCCATATACGATAAGAGTCGTTTCAGAAATTTTAGAGAGCAACGGCTCAAGCTCTATGGCTAGCGTTTGCGGTGGTTCGCTCGCACTTAGAGCTGCTGGTGTCAATACCCAAAAACTTGTCGCTGGTGTTGCGATGGGTCTTATATTTGAAGGCGAGAAGCACGCTGTTTTAACCGACATCATGGGCCTTGAAGACCACGACGGCGATATGGACTTTAAAGTTGCTGGTACAAGTGATGGCATTACGGCGCTTCAGATGGACATCAAGCTTGGAGGCATCAGCCTAGAAGTGCTAAAAGAGGCGCTTTATCAAGCAAAACGCGGCAGAGAGCACATCCTTGCTCTAATGACACAGGCTGATAAAAATATAGAGATAAACGAGGATGTATTGCCAAAACTTGAGCTATTTAACGTTGATCCAAGTAAGATCGTAGATATCATCGGTCAAGCTGGCAAGACTATAAAAGAGATCATCGAGAAATTTGAGGTTTCGATCGACCTTGATAGAGAAAAAGGCGAGGTTAAAATCGCAGGCGGCGCTAAGAAAAACGTCGATGCAGCAAAAGACTACATCATCTCTATCACTTCAAAAGAGAACTCTCGCTCATTTGGCAAAAAGCCGTTTAAACACGACAAGGACCGTGTAAAACCGACATTTAATATCGGAGATGAGTTTGTTGGAAGCGTAAAAAGCGTGGTTGATTTTGGAGTGTTTATCGAGTTAAAAGACGGTGTTGATGGTCTGCTTCACATCTCAAAGATAAAGAGCCCATTAAATGTAGGCGATCAGGTAAAAGTGTGTGTGAGCGAGCAAAAAGGAAACAAAATTTCGCTCTCTTTGGTTGAATAAATTTTTAAAGGATAGATGATGAAATACAAAAAGTTGCTTTTTCCAATAGGAGCGGGGGACGATATCGAGCCAAGAATTTACGGTGCTTTAAAGGTTGCACAATGGTTTAAAGCTCACATGGAGATCCTTACTTGCCAACTAGATCCAAGCGTGGTTTATAATATGAAAATGACGCTTCGTGGTGGAGTGCTTTTTGAGGAATTTTTAAAATCAGCCAAGTCAGAGCTTGCGGTTGAGCACGAAGAGAACGAGAAGCTTTTTAATAAAATTTGCGCTGAGCTTGGCATAAAGGTAAGCGATGAGATCATTGAAGATGTTTGCACTGCAAATTTCACGATCCACAGCGGAAAAAGAAGCGCTATAGTTGAGCAAGAGAGTAAATTTTGCGATCTAGTCGTAGCTGCAGTACCACTTGATGGTAAGATCACAGGTACATTTGAGTCAGCTGTTTTAAAAAGCGGCAAAAATGCTATCGTTATCCCTAGAAAGTTACGTGAATTTAAGGCTGATAACATCCTTGTAAGCTGGACAGGAACGACTCAAAGCTCAAGAGCCCTAACTGGCGCGATCGATCTTTTAAAGAGCGCTAAAAAGGTTCAATGTATCACTTCAAAAGCAAGCCTTGGCGATAACGCCGAGCTAAATCTTAAAAAGCTTGAAGAGTATTTTAAAATTCATGGTATTAGCGCGTCTTTTGAGATCATAGCAACTACAATGATACCTGGTGAGGCACTTTTAAAAGCTGCAAATGATAGAAACGCAGATCTCATCGTAGCCAGCAGATACGGCGAAAACGGACTAATGGAGATGGTCCTTGGCGGAACATCAAGATTTTTCTTAGAACATACAAATATCCCAGTTTATCTATAATGGATTGCGGCTTAGTCCGCGATCTAATTTATTATTTTGCAAATTTTAAACCTTCATTCACTCGCAAGAATTAACTACTAAAATTTGACTTCGCTTGCAGCTTAGCTCAAATTTTAGAGCCGAAATTACTCGCTCATGAAAATTTAAAATTTACTCGAGCTTCTCTTGTAAAAATATTTTTAATTTGTAATTAGAAATTTTAAAATTTGGTAGATAATTTTTGAGTGTTAAATTTGAAATTTATAGATAGTTCTTGAATATTAAATTTAAAGTCCAGAATTTAAAAATATACAAATTCCAACCCAGTCTAAACTAGGTTGGAGTTTATTGAGTAGTTTTTCATTAAACAAATTTGAGTTTATTTAAAACCCCAAACCAAAAGTGTTTTAGAATTTATTCTTCCTAACCTCTTCAACTATAGCTTTAGCCATCTCATCTACTTCTGATGTTACTTCGTTAGCTTGGTTTGCAATTACCACGTTTTCTTTTGTTAGATTATCTATTTGAGCAACTGATTGATTTATCATATTTATGCCTTCACTTTGCTCTTTGATTGATTCACTCATCTCATTTATTGATTGAGCTAGGACATTTGCATTTGCCTCTATTTCACCAAGTGATTTTTGAGTTCTTTCTGCTAGTTTTCTAACTTCATCAGCCACTACGGCAAATCCTCTACCATGTTCTCCTGCTCTTGCTGCTTCTATTGCAGCATTAAGAGCAAGTAAATTTGTTTGATCTGCTATATCTCTTATTATTACGATGATATTTTTTATCTCTTCGGATTGTCTTGTTACATCTTCTGCTTTTTGACTTATTGCATTCATTGAGCTAGACATTTGTTCAACTGCAGCAG
>NZ_JH414887.1:364448-672167 GCF_000238755.1 Campylobacter sp. 10_1_50 | reverse complement strand
CTCTTCGTTTATCTCAACCTTGCTGTAAAGTCGTTTTTAGTATATGAGCTAAGAACATTTGTTATGCCCTTTAAATTTGCTGAGATAGATGTAAAGAATTTATTTAGTAGCTCTTTTAGTTCATTTAGCGATGGGTTGTTTGGAGTTGAGCCTATCTTTGCTCCAAGGTTTCCTTTGATCATTAAATTTGCTACCTTATTTAGCTCATCTATCATAGTGCTATCTTTTTTGATGCCAGCTACTACTTTATCGATGTTTTCATTTATCGCTTTACTCATCTCACCAAATTCATCATTTGATCTTACCTCTAGCTTGCTTGGTGCTTTTGCTTCGTAAGTTACAAATTTAAACACATCATCAAGCTTAGACTGGATGATTTTTATAGGGTTAAGAGACTTTTTAAGTAAGAAATAGACAAATGCTGAGAGGATAACTATAAATAGCACTGCTAGGATTAGTTGGATCTTTAGGAGGGGTAAAGTATTTGACGTAAATACATCTTTTTGCATGGCAGAGATAGCCAGCCAGCCACGATCGTTTAGCTCTATGAAGTCAGCATATAGGTCTTCACCTTTTAAATTTTTATACAGTATAAGACCATTTTCATCAAAATCTTTTGCTTTGTATCGCTCGATTAACTTTTTGGTTAGCTCAGGGGCTGTATTTATTATATTTTTATCAGGGTGGATGATGATCTTACCATCTTTATCTGCAACAAAAGCATAGCTATAATCAGTCTTGCTGATACTCATGATCTCTTTGCTTAGCTCTTCGATACTAACATTTGTAGCTGCAACGCCGGCATCTTTTATAGGAGCAACGAAGCTTATTACCATTTGTTTTAAAGAAGAAGATATATACGGATCAGTAAAGGTAATGCCATTTTTTTCTTTAGCTAGTTTATACCAGTCTCTAGCCCTTGGATCATAGCCATCTTTTGGGGTTTCGTTTTTGCCATTTGAGCGGTACATCGCACCGTCATTATAGCCAGCATAAACAAGTCCAACTTCTTTATTTGACATCGATTTGCCTTGAGCTAAGATGGCGTCGATACCGTTGCGGTTTTCATCTAGCTTAGACAGGATAGAAGACATACTATCCACGATATGAAGATTATTGTTAAAAAATATATCCATTGCATTTTTAACATCTTTTAGAATTTGGCGCTGAGCTTGTGTGACTAGCTCGGTTGTCTTGTTCTGAGCAGTGTAGTAACTAGCAGCTGACATAGCCACAAACGAAATACATAGAGCAACTATTAACATTAACGCTATTTTATTGGTGATTGACTTCACACGAATTCCTTTACATATGATTTTATGTTGTCTATATCGGCTAGTTTAAAAAGAGCTATATAGCTTTTGAGATATTTTTAGCGGAAAAATGTAATTTTTTGTCTAAATTTAAGGTCTATCTTTTATTAAATTTAAAAGATTTTCTCTGATATTTTCGCTAGTTAAATTTGAAATTTCACTGTAGAAATTTCCCTCTTTATCTAGCAGATAGATAGCAGAGCTGTGAGCGACAGAGTAGCCCATAGCAGAGTTTTTAAGATGCACTTTTTGGTATTTTACGCCATAGTTTTTAGCTACTTTTGGCAGATCATTTATCTTTAGCCCGTCTGCATCTTTGTAGAAATTTTTTGCCATTAGGGTTAAATTTTCAGGCGTGTCACGCTCAGGATCAAGAGTGATGAAAAGTAGCTCAAAGTCGTCTCTTTTTAGTTTATTTAGCTCATCGCCCACAAGAGAGAGCGTAGTGGGGCAGACATCGGGGCAGTAAAGATAACCAAAATATATCGCTTTATACTTGCCGTTATAATTTTTAAGGCTCACTTCGCCATGCTCTGAAAGCGCCTTAAAATCATACTTGTTTGGCTTTATAAAAAGCATCGCAAGACCTGCGCATATTAAGATTATCATTAAGCCCCAAAGTGTCTTTTTCATCATTTGCCCTTACATTTTTAGATCAAGATCGACAAAAAATCCAGTATCCTTTTCGCCATCAAGCAGCTTAAACCTATACCTCATAAGATCGACCACGCAAGCACTTAGCACGACTTGCGCTATTAGATTATCGCCTCTTTGATCAAGCCTTGCCTTTATCAAGCCCATATTCATATTTATGCCTTCAATAGCAAGATTTGGATCTTTTAGCCCTAAATTTTTGCCATTAATGATCTTAAAGCTAAACGGTCTCATCGCAAAGATCGGTCTTGGCGAGATGTCTATCTTTAGCTTAACGCCATTAAATTTCACCTCGCAAGCATCTTTGTTTAGATCACATTTTAGAGGATCAAGTGATGTATTTACATCGGCAAATTCAGGCGGATCCTCTTTGCTGACCATAAATTTATGACCTATCCAAAAAGCGCCTGCTACGATAAAGATGAGTGAAAAAAGGATTAGAATTTTTTTCATTATTTAAAGTTTTTGGTTACCCCGATATTATCAAGCTTGATGCTCTCGCCGTTGCTAAATTTAAGCTCCAGATCAACCTTGTCGCCATCTTTTATGGGTTTGTTTAGATCCATAAGCATGATATGAAGACCGCCAGGCGCTAGCTTTGTCTCGCCATTTTTTGGGATAACGGCGTCTTCAACCTGAACCATAGCCATCATGCCATTTTCCATCTTGTGAGTGTGAATTTCAGTGCTTTTACAAACACTTGAATGAACGCCAACTAGCTTTACATCGGCATTTGAAGCGTTTTTGATATTCATGAAAATAGCGCTGTTGTTTGTGCCAGGCTTTGTGTCTCTTGCTCTGACATTTTCTAGGCTGATGTCAGCTGCCATTAGTGTAGAAGCCGCAAGCAATGCACCAAAAACAAGTTTTTTCATATATTTTCCTTTGTGGTAAATTTAATAATTGTTCTCATATTATACATATAAAGAAACTAAAATTCCCTTTAAAATTTAAAAATTGAAATTTTTTAGGTTATAATTACGCACTAAATTTTACTTTTTGGGACACTTCACTTGAAAAAGATACTATTTTTCTTCATCGCGTTAGCGCCTTGTCTTTTTGCCCAAAATTACGAAGAAATTTACTTAAAAAATGGCCCATCTGCCGTCATAGAAGCCATTGAAAAAAATATTTTAAGTAAGGACTACTGGCTAAACAAGCTCAAAGACAAGGACGTTAGATACGGATATTACGACAACGAGATACTTATAAGCGTGGTTGATAAGACTGACAAAGAGCTTGAGGTTATCTCTTATAAAGACGGCGTTACAAAAAAACTCTTTAGCTCAAGCGTCATCGTTGGTAAAAATGGCGATAAACTGCTTGAGGGCGACCTAAAAACGCCAGTTGGCGTCTATCAGCTCACACGTAGATTTACGCCAAATGACAGATATCTTGGCCCACTTGCTTTTTCTCTTTCATATCCAAATTTACTTGATAAACTTGCAAAACGTAATGGCAGCGGCATCTGGATACATGGCTATCCACTCGATGGTCAAAGGACAGATGAGCTAAAGACAAAAGGCTGCGTAGCTATGCAAAATGACATCTTGATGAAATTTGACGAAGTTATAGACCACAAAAAAACGCTCGCATTTATCTACGAGGACAAGCGCCCAGAAGCAAGCGTGAACGACATAGCGGTGATCATCTCTGGAATTCTTAACTGGAAGAAGACTTGGAGTGAGAGTGACATCGATAGCTATTTGAAATTTTATGATAAAGACTTTGAGCGATATGACGGCATGAGCTTAGAAAATTTTAAAAATATGAAACGAGCGATCTTTTCTAAAAAAGAGAAAAAACATATCGCTTTTTCAAATTTTCTCATCACGCCTTATCCAAACCTTAAAAATGACAAGCTCTTTCGCGTGAGTTTTTATGAGGATTATGCTGCTGATACGCATAAATTTGCAGGTCAAAAGACCCTTTATGTCAAGCTTTATGGCGATGAGATGAAAATTTTTATAGAGGAGTAGAAGTGGAAAAATCTCAAGAAGTAAAAGAGAAGATAGAGAAAATTTTAGAGGCGAGGTCTGCATTTTTTGCTGAGCTAGACCGCCAAGTACCAAAGAAAAATGGCACTGACGTCTTTGACTTTAGCAAGGTCAAAGAGGCTGATCTAAAAGAAATTTACGCTAAATTTTATGCATTTGACTACAACGTAAGAAAGCTCTTGCCTGACGTTTATAAAGCTTATGATGTGAATTTCAATGTCTGAGATACGCCTAAACAAAGCAGCTTACATCCACAATCTAACTAAAATTTGTGACAAAGCTGGCGGAAAAGAAAAAGTGATCGTCGTGCTAAAAGATAACGCTTATGGGCACGGCGCAAGGCTCATAGCTAGCGAGGCTAAGAAATTTGGCATAAAGAACTGCGCCGTAAAGAGCGAATTTGAAGCAAATGAGATCGCTGATATCTTTGAAAATATCTTGATCCTCTCACACATCCCAACAGGCGATGAGAGCGCTAAATTTACCTACGCCATAAACGACATAGACGCACTTTTAAAGATAAAAGAAAATACAAAAATCAACCTCGCCATCGACACTGGCATGCATAGAAATGGGCTTGATATAAGCGAGCTTGATTATGCATTTGAAATTTTAGCTAGAAGAAATTTAGAGCTTCTTGGCGCTTATACGCACTTTCGCGCAAGCGATGAGCTAAATGCTGATTATTTCGTGCAAAGAGAAAATTTTAGTGCCGCAAAAGCGAAAATTTTAGCTCTTTGCGATGAGTTTGGTATAAAAAAACCGATCTTTCACTCTCACAACTCAGCCGCCCTTGAAAGAGCTAGCGCGGTTGAAGATGAGATGGTGCGTGTGGGTATCGCTCAGTATGGATATGCTCAGTTTAATGGCTCTTTAAATTTAAAGCCAGTGCTTTCACTTTGGGCAAAGCGCGTTAGCAGGCGGGTTTTAAAAAGTGGTCAAAGCGTGGGATATGGGGCCAAATTTATAGCAAAAGATGATATAAACGTCGCTACTTACGACCTTGGATATGGCGACGGACTGCTAAGATACAATGGGCTAGGCGAGCTAAGACTTGCAAACGGCGAGATGATACTTGGTAAAATTTCGATGGATAGCTTTAGCTGTAAAGATAGTGGCGAGTGGACCTGTGTCTTTGAAGATGCAAACGTTTGGGCTAACTTTTTTGGCACGATAAACTACGACATCTTGGTCAAACTCTCGCCAAATATAACTAGAAAATTTATATAAAGGTAATATGTGAAAAAGATCGTTTTATTAGCTCTTGCAAGCCTTGCTTTTGGTGTGCAAGAGAGTGAGTTTAAAGTCTATGAGCAGATACTAAATCAGCTTGATACAAAGCAGATCCCAGCCTTTGTCATCCAAACTGCAAAGCCAAATTTGCCAAGTAGGGTCGATGAGATGATAACGCTAAAAGATGTAAGCAGCGACGGGCTAAACATACATGGCGAGTTTGTCTTAAACGAGACCAAGACAAAGAAGCTAAAAGGCTACAACAAGGCTCAAATTTCGGCTTTAAAAGATGAATTTTATCAAAACGGAAAAGAGGCGCTTTGCAACTCAGGCATGGCAAGAGCTGCGCTAAATCGTGGCATCACGCTAAGTGGTAGCTACGGCTTTGAGGGCAGACATCTTTTTGATTTGAAGCTGGATAAGAGTAGTTGCGAGTAGCCATTTTTGCGCTGTTTTTTTGCTCGCTAGCTCTGGCTCTGACGCCAGATATGGCAGCGAAAAATCACGCAACATACTACAAAAAAAAGCTCCCATTTATCTGTACGCCAACACTTACACTTAATGATATCTTAAACGTGGGCGATACGCTCATCTACAGATACGCCGTCAAACATGCAAGAAAGCAAGAGATCAAAAGGCTTGAAGAAAAAGAACTTTTGGAATTTATCGAAGCTATAAAAAAAGAGAATTTAAGAACCGCCTGCAAGGATAAAGAAATTTTAAATATGCTAAGCATTGGCGTTAGCTTGGATGAAATTTTCTACTCAGAAAACGGCGAACTAATCTTTGAATACACTATAGAAGATCGTGATTGCAAGATCTTACAGTGATATATAATTTCAAATATTTCTAATAATGTATAATTATAATTGTTGTATGCTATAAAATATTCAATATACAACTTTGTTTTATTTGATTCTTATATTATAATAGCAAGCGTTAAAAATCTTATGACCTGCGCTCGTATCAAATTTTCAAACACATTTTAAACCAAATTTCACTCTTATAAACGCCGTCTAAATTTTAAGTGTTATAATTACGGCAAAATAACGATTTTAAGGAGAGTGTATGTCTTCACGCATTATCACTGGCGTTTTGATGTTTGTTGCTATTTTGGTAGTTTTTTTTATAGATAATTATATTTTAAATTTTATTTTGCTTGGCGCTGTGCTTTACTTTGCCTTTAATGAGTCGCTCAAGCTTTATGGCATCGATCACAAACAGCTAGTTTATGCAGCGCTCGCATTTTACGTGCTTACATATTTTACAAATCCGATCTTCATCGCGATCCTTGCGATCATGCTGGTAGCATCCATCCTTGCGCACATAAAAAGCGAAAATTTAAAGCTAGTCGCCCCTTTTGTATATCCGACGACACCTATCTTTATGATGTGGATGCTCTACTCAGAGTATGGCATGGGCTATCTTGCGTGGCTTATCTTAAGCGTCGTTGCAAGCGATAGTGGCGCATTTTTCGTTGGCAAAGCCTTTGGCAAGCACCCATTTAGCCCAAGCTCACCAAACAAGACTATCGAGGGCGCAGTTGGCGGCGTGGTAGTAGGCACCATAGTTGGCTGCGTAGTTGGAAATTTCGTAACAGATGGATTTTTTCAAATTCTATTTTCAAGCTTCTTAGTCTGCGTCTTTGCGGTCTGGGGTGATCTCTTTGAGAGCTATCTAAAGAGACTTTGCGGCGTCAAAGACAGCGGCACGCTTTTCCCAGGTCACGGCGGCATGCTTGACAGGATAGATGGCTATTTATTTGGCGTTGTTGCGCTACTTTGGTCGCTATCGTGGTAATACTTGGCTCAACTGGCTCGATCGGCAAAAATACTCTAGCGCTCTGCGAGAAATTTAATGTAGAGGTTGAGGCGCTAAGCTGCGCTAAAAATGTTGATCTTTTAAACGAGCAAATTTTAAAATTTAAGCCAAAATTTGTCTGCGTGGGCGATGAAAAGCTAGCTAAAAATGTAAAAAACATTGAAGATAAAAACATCTTTTTTGGTGAGACTGGACTGCTAGAAATGCTTGAAATTTCAAGCTCAAAAAAGGTGATAAACGCCCTTGTTGGCTTTGCTGGACTTGCTCCTAGTCTAAAGACACAAGCGCTTGGCAAAAAACTTGCTCTTGCAAACAAAGAGAGCCTTGTAGTTGGCGGTAAATTTTTAAAAACAAGAGAAATTTTGCCCATTGATAGCGAGCATTTTGGTCTTAAATTTTTACTAGAAAATAAAACTACCCCAAGCAAGCTCATCATCACAGCAAGTGGCGGGGCATTTTATAAAAAGCCGATCAAATTTCTAAAAGATGCCACGCCAAGTGACGCGCTTAAACATCCAAACTGGGATATGGGCGCAAAGATAACGATTGATAGTGCGACGATGACAAACAAACTTTTTGAGGTGATGGAGGCCTACTGGCTTTACGGCATAAAAGATATCGAGGCCGTGATAGAGCCAACCTCAGCCATCCACGCCATAGTCGAGTTTATCGACGGCTCAAGCACGATGCACCTCTCGCGAGCAGATATGAAGCTAGCCATTTCACACGCTATCTTTGAAAAAGTTGAGCAAAATATCGTCTCTCACGCAAATTTACTTGATCTAAAAAATATTAAATTTCATAAGATCAGCCTTAAAAAATATCCAGTCTTTTCGCTAAAAGATGAAGTCTTAGCTAGTCCTGATCTAGGTGCCGTCATAAACGCTGCAAACGAGGTTGGAGTATTTAGTTTTTTAGAGAAAAAGTGCTCATTTTTAGATATATCAAGGCTCATTTTAGGCTCAGCAAAGAAATTTAAAGATATAAAAATTTCAAGTGTAGATGAAATTTATGAAGTTGATAAAGAGGTTCGAGAATACGCAAAAAGGATGCTAAATGCAAAGGTATGAGGGGTATAAATTTGATCTTAAGCAAAGCTTGATCGGTGTGCAGTTTTTATTTGTCGCCTTTGGCGCGCTCGTGCTCGTGCCTATCCTTACGGGGCTTGATGCAAACGTCGCGCTCTTTACGGCAGGTCTTGGCACGCTGCTTTTTCAGCTAATAACTAGGAAAAATGTCCCGCCGATATTTCTAGCAAGCTCATTTGCCTTCATCGCTCCGCTTCAGTATGGCATCGAAAAATGGGGCATACCAGTGACTATGGGCGGAGTTATATTTGCTGGATTTTTCTACGTCGCACTAAGTCTTGTGGTTCGCTTTGGCGGCGAGAAAATTTTGCATAAAATTTTGCCTCCAGTTGTCGTTGGTCCAGTCATCATGACCATAGGTTTGATACTAGCTCCTAATGCCGTTAAGATGGCTACTTCAGCTACTGATACCTACACTCAAAACGTAGCGATGATAGTTGCAGCCACATCGCTTATTGCTACTATCGTTGTCATGATGTTAGGACGGGGGATGTTTAGGCTCATACCGATCCTACTTGGCATCATCGCTGGCTACATCGTGGCTTACTGCTTTGGCATGGTTGATTTTAGCGCCATCGCAAGCGCCCCTTGGTTTAGAGTGCCAAGTTTTAGCGCACCAAAATTTGAACTCGAAGCGATTATCTACATGATACCTATCGCCATCGCCCCAGCGATCGAGCACATCGGCGATATGCTCGCTATCTCAAACGTCACAAAAGAGGATTTTTTGAAAAATCCAGGCCTTAAAAACACCCTTTTAGGCGACGGCCTAGCCACCTCGCTTGCTGCTGCCTTTGGTGGTCCGCCAAACACCACCTACTCAGAGGTCACAGGCGCAGTTAGCCTTACAAAAGCGTATAATCCAGCGATCATGACCTTTGCAGCGATCACTGCTATCGTGCTAGCCTTTGTTGGCAAGCTTGGCGCGGTGCTCTCGACCATACCAGCTCCAGTCATCGGCGGCATCATGCTGCTACTTTTTGGCATCATCGCAAGCGTTGGCATGGAGACACTTATAAAAAACAGAGTCGATCTTGCCGATCCTAGAAATATGATAATCGTAGCCCTCATCTTCATCTTTGCCATCGGTGGCATGGTGCTTGACCTTGGAGCGGTTAAATTTTCAGGTATCGGACTTGGCGCGGTTACTGGTATAGTTTTAAATTTGCTTTTACCAAAAACAAAGCATTACGAAGGATATTAATGCGTAAATTTAGACTTTTTCTAGCAGCCCTTGCGGCTACAAGCCTTGCAAATGCAGGCGCACTGGACTATGCACTTATCAAAAAAGGTGAGCCAAGTAGCAATACTATGCTCTTAATCGGTGGCATCCAAGGCGACGAGCCAGGCGGCTTTTTGGCGGCCTCTATCGTGGCGACTGACTATAACATCACAAAAGGCTCGCTTTGGGTCGTGCCAAATTTAAATTTCCCAAGTATCATCGAGCGAAGTCGCGGCACAAAGGGCGATATGAATAGAAAATTTGCCCACGTCGAAAAGGACGATCCAGACTACAACTCGGTGATGAAGATAAAAGACGTCATCACTGACAAAAACGTCACTCTCATCTTAAATTTACATGATGGCAGCGGATATTACAGAGATAAATTTATAAGCAAGGACGAAAATCCAGACAAATGGGGCAACACCTGCATCATCGACCAAAGCACACTGCCAGACTCAAAGTACCCAGAACTTGAAACTATCGCATCAAGCGTAAAAGACGTGCTAAATAAGCACCTTATAAACCCAAAACATCAGTATCACGTCAAAAATACGCACACAGCGATGGGCGACAAAGAGATGTTAAAAAGCCTCACCTACTATGCTATCACGCAAAACAAGTCTGCCTTTGCAAACGAAGCTAGTAAAAATTTAAACGCCGAGCAAAGGACATATTATCACCTAGTAGCGATCGAGGAGTATATGAAAAAGGCTGGCATTAGCTTTACTAGGCCCTTTGAGCTTGATGTCAAAAGCGTAAAAAAGGCGATCGAAAAAGAGATCAGGCTTGAGCTGTTTGACAGCTACGCTCTTAGCCTTAAAAATTTAAAACCAGCGATAAGCTTCGTGCCATTTAAAAAGGGCGAGCTAAGCTACCACTCGCCAAATCCGCTAATCGCCGTCATAAAAGAAAAAGAGACTTACAAAGTGCAGTATGGCAACCGCTCTGTCACAAGGCTAAAGCCGCAATACTTTGAGTTTACAAAGCCGCTTGATAAAATTTCTCTCTTGAGCGATGGCAACGAGCAGGTGCTAAAAAGTGGCGATAAATTTAGCGTTAAAAAGAGCTTTAAGATAAAAGCGCTCAAAAACGTTCGCGTAAATGTCATAGGATACGGCACTAAAAGTGTTGATGAGAGCGAGCAAGAGATCGATAAAAACAGTCTAAACAAAAGCTATAGCATAGATAAAGATGGCAAAATTTACCGAGTTGAGTTTTACAAAAGCGAAAATGGCAAAGAGAAATTTGCTGGCATGATACTAGCGGAGTTTAGATGATACTTGGCATAGAAAGTAGCTGCGATGACAGCTCTGTCGCGCTCATAGATGAAGAGACGCTGGAGCAAATTTATTATAAAAAGATCTCGCAAGAAGAGGAGCACGCTATCTTTGGTGGCGTGGTCCCAGAGCTTGCAGCGAGGCTTCACACAAAGGCGCTGCCAGCGCTTTTAAATGATATCTTGCCAAATTTAAAAGATATAAACGCCATCGCTGTGACAAACGAGCCAGGGCTAAGCGTGAGCCTGATAGGTGGCGTCAGCATGGCAAAAGCGCTAAGTATCGCCCTAAATATCCCACTAATCGCCGTAAATCACCTAGTTGGCCACATCTACTCGCTTTTTTTAGACCACGAAGCTACCTTTCCGCTTGGCGTTTTGCTAGTTAGTGGCGGACATACGATGATTCTTGAGATTAGCGAAAATGGCGAAATTACAGAGCTTGCAAGCACAAGCGATGATAGCTTTGGTGAGAGCTTTGACAAGGTAGCAAAGATGCTTGATCTTGGCTATCCAGGAGGTGCTGTGGTGCAGGAAAATGCACTTTTGTGCGAGGACAAAGATAGGTTTAAATTTACCGTCCCACTTCTTCACGACAAGCGCCTTGAATACAGTTTTTCAGGGCTTAAAAACCAAGTCAGAGTTGAAATTTCAAAGCTTGAAACTATCACACAAAAAGATATCTCAGATATTTGCTACGCCTTTGAAAATACGGCCTGTGAGCACATCTTAAATAAGCTTGAAAAGGTCTTTAAAATAAGAAATTTCAAGCGATTTGGCGTGGTTGGCGGAGCGAGTGCAAATTTAAATTTACGCAAAAGGCTTGAAACTCTTTGCCAAAAAAATGAGTGCGAGCTTTTGCTAGCCCCACTTGCGTTTTGCTCTGATAACGCGCTGATGATAGCAAGAGCTGGGCGTGAGAAATTTCTAAAAAAAGAGTTTATAAAGCACGGTGAGCTAACTATAAATCCACGGGTTAGTTTTAAAAAATTTAAAATTTAATTATAAAAAACATAAAGTTTTTGTGCTTAAATTTTTGATAGCTTCATAAGTAAAAATTTAATAAAATCCTAAAATATCAACAAAAAGAGTCTTTATGGATGAGTTTTTAAAACAGGCTTGGCGTGCAAATAAAATTTATACAAATGCTGCTGCTAGCGTGCCATTTTACCCAGATCTGCTAGCTCTTCTTCTAGTTTGCGACGAGAGAAATTTAGATCAGTTTATGGCGCTTGATGAGTTTAGAGCGGTGCTAAAAAGGCTTAAGGTTGAGCTTGATATATTTAGCATACAAAGTGCACAGCTTGCGACTCTTAAAGCGCTAAATGAGGCTAAAATTTCAAGTGATGAGATAGTAAAATATCTAGAAAAATTACATGATGAAAAGATCATAGATGATGAGAAATTTGCCTTTTTAGAAAAGATCATAAGCAAAAACAAAGGCGCCAATGAGGCTAAAATTTCTCATACTAAGCCAAAAGATCACTTCCATAAAAACCTAGACTTTTTAAATGAGATAAACGAAAAAGCAAGCTTGCTTGATAATGAAAAAACTTTTTTAGAGGCACTTGCGGCAGCCAAAAAAAGATCAAACGAAACACTTTTTAACATAGCTGCAAGTGGCATCATAAACTCTGGCAAATCAACCCTTCTAAACGCCCTTTTAAACAAATCCGTCCTTGGCGCTTCAAACGTGCCAGAAACGATAAATTTAACCATTTTAAAATACTCCAAAGATAGCTTTGCAAGGGTAAATTTTTACACCTTAGATGAGCTTTTAGCACTTGGCGTACCAAGCGAAAATTTACCAAGCAAAAGCGTAGATATCGGTATAGACGAGATAAAAAGCTACACCTCTTCAAGCTCAAAAACAGCAAATCTCGTAAAAAGCGTCGAGCTTTATGACGACTTAGAGCTTTTAAAAGACAACGTCTGCATCATAGACACGCCAGGCATCGATGATGCGGTGGTTTTAAGGGAGCAGATCACTACAAATTTTATGAGAGAGTGCGACCTTTTAGCCCACCTCATGAACGCCTCGCAAAGTGCCACGCAAAAGGACGCTCTATTTTTAAAAAAATGCCTTGAAAACTCGCACATCGTAAGGCTTGCTGTGGTGCTAACTCACGCTGATGAGCTAAGCGCTAAAGAGCTAAACGAGACGCTAAACTACACTAAAAAAGCGATCGGCGAGCAGATAAATGGCGTTGAGATTGATTATTTTGCGCTTAGTGCAAAAAGCTTTTTAGAAGGCGCCGCAAATAGCGGTGTAGAGGAGTTTAAGGACTATCTTTACGAGGTGCTTTTTGGCAAAAATTCTAAAAAATCAGCCCTTATCTTAAGCTCATATCAAAAGGAGCTAAAAAATATCCTAAATAGCAAGCTTGAGGCCACTAAGGCTGAAATTTTGTCGCTCAAAGCTTATGAAGTGGAGCTTAAAAAGCTTCAAAATGAGCAGGCAAACGTCAAAAACGCACTTAGTGAAAATTTCTCTAAACTTGAAAACCTAGCTCAAAATGAGCTTGCAAAGCTTGAAAGTAGCAACACCAAAAACATCTATAAAATGGGGCTTGAGACGCTTTTGCAAAACTTAAACGATAAGGTAAAAAGCGAGATAGCCTACTGCAAAAGTAAAAAACAAAGTTTAAATTTTGAGCGCCTAGAGCAAATCGCAAAAACGACGCTTCGAGACGGTGTGATAGCGCTTATGAGAGAGGCTAGAAACGAGACTTTGGTGCAAACAAGATCGTGCGAGCAAAACATCGCTTTAAATTTTGATGATTACACTATGAGTAAAGATGAGATTTTTAACATCAATGACTTTTTAGAGCAAATGGGCGTAAAGCTTGAATTTAAGGAGCTTTTAGCTGCATTTAGAGCTAAAATTTCAAGTGATGCAAGTGAAGCACTTTTAAGCTTAAAAGAGGGTTTGCTAAAAGATAAAAATATCTCTCAATTTTGTGAAATTTTAACTGACCACGAAAAAAATCGCCTTTTAAACCTCATAAAAACCTATGAAAACGCTCAAAAAGCCACGCTTGATCAGAGGCTAAAAGAGCTAGATCGTGAGCTAGAAAAGCTTAGCTCGCAAAATCAAAACTCACTTTTAAAACTAAAAGAGCAAAACGCCTTGCAAGATGAAATTTGCTCGCTTTTAGGGGAGCTAGAAAATGTTTAATGAGTTCATAAATGCCTATAAGGCGAGATATTTTAAGGTTTTTACAAGCGACTTTAAGGGTGAGCTAGCAAGGCTGGTAAATGAGCTAAATGATCCAAGCCTGCACGCAAGCGATGAGATAAAAGAGAGCCTAAATTTACTAATCGACACTCTAAATGAGCCACCTCTCATCGCTGTTATAGGGCAGTTTTCAAGTGGCAAATCAACATTTTTAAACGCTCTGCTTGGACAAAACATCTTGCCATCAGGTCTAACGCCTGTCACAGCAAAGGCTGTGCGGCTAAAATTTGCAAAGATGCCGCTTCTTAGCGTGAAATTTACAAATGGCAGCGAGAGCTTGCTAGCTAGCAGCGAACTTACAGAGCTAAACGCCATGAGCGAGCAGATAAAAAGTATGACACTTTATGCGCCAAGTGAAATTTTAAAAGAGGTAAATTTCATCGACACGCCAGGGCTAAACTCACTACGAGATGCCGATACAAAAGAGACCAAAAACACGCTAAAAAAGGTCTGTGGCGCGATCTGGCTAAGCCTCGCAAACAACGCAGCAAAGGCTAGTGAGCTTGAAAGTGTAGAAGAAATTTTAAAGACAAACGATCTAAAGGCTCTTTGCTTCATCAACCAAAAGGATAAGCTAAGCGAGGATGAGCTTGAAAGCTTGCTAAAGCACGCTAGGCAAACTTATGGCGAGCTTTTTGAAAATATCATCGCCATCTCATCAAAGCAAGCACTCCTTGGCATCACAAATGAAAACAAGAGCGAGCTTGAAAGCTCAAATTTCGCTAAAGCACTAAGCGCGGTAAAAGAGACGTTTTTAAGTGCGAGCTTTAAAGAAAATTTCATAAAAGCAAGGGCGAAAAAGATAGTAAATTTTTTGATTAGCGAGCAAAAAAACCGCCTAAAAGTTTATAGCGCAGCTGGTGAAATTTTGGATAAATTTAATGCCACGCTTGAAGAAAAACTAGAAGCGATAAAAGAGGAGTTTAAGCCTAAAATCGCCCTGCGATACAGCGATATGAGTGAGGCTATCAAGCTTGCAAGTGATGAAGTTTTTAAGCTGCTTAAGCCATTTTCTAGGACAAAATTTAATCCAGCAAAGACGCTTTTAAACAAAGAAATTTATAAACGCGAAAATTTTGAGATGATAAGCCTTGACACGGACGAGGTCTTTTCAAAGCTCATCTACGAAGATATCGTCTTTTCTAAATTTTTTAAACGCTACAAAAGAGATCTAAAAGAGCTTGAAAACGAGATCATATCGGCTTTTGATGGGCTTTATAAGAGCTTAGAAGATGAGCTTTTCGTTTATAAATCTCGCTATGAGAGCTTTAATCCATTTGATGAGTTTGCCTCAAACTACGAGACAAAATCGATAAATACCTACGCTGGCAGGACCTATGAGAATTTCTTAAGAGAGTATGAAAATGCCAAATTTAAGGCGACGCAAAAGATATCGCTCTTTTTTGAAAAGCTTGACGTAAAGGTCGCATCAAACTACGAAAATGCGCTTAAACTTGCGGTTTATTTTCTAAAGCAAAAGATCGAAAACTCGCTAAATTCGCACCTGCAAATGGGCACGCCACTTTACATCCCAAGTGCAAAAGAGGTTTATGAGCGCATGCTAAATGCCTTTAGTTTGTATGAATTTGATGATCTTATGTGCTCAAATAACTCTTTTTTAAATAAAACTTTGCTTGATATAAAGACCGAATTTAATGAAATTTACGCCCAAAAAATAGCGATGCTTGAACGCCTAAAAGCAAAGCCAAAAGAGCAAATTTTAAAGCTAGAAAAGTTGCAAAAGAGTTCGGCGATATTAAAGTGAAATTTGACTTCGAACTACACATGTGAGCGCCTTGCAAATTTTAAATTAGCTAGCATATTTAAAAATTATTTTCGTCAAAAAAGTCGGTATCAATCTTACAAATTTCATATATCTGGCTTGTTTGAACGCCTACTTTATACTTTATCATTAGCTCAGCCAGTCTGTCGCCATCTATCAAGACTACGCTAAAGTTTTGACTATCTTTGGCAAACGTTTGAGCTTCTTTTGTAAATTTCGCTGTAGTGATAAAGACGCCTTTTTTGGTATTTTTATTTGAGATGGCGCCGATGAACTGCTGTATCTCTTGCCTACCTATGTTGCTACCATCTTTATATCTCTTTGCTTGGATGTAAATTTTAGAAAGTCCTAGCTCATCTTCGTCTATTATGCCATCTATCCCGCCATCTGGACCTTTGTTTGTAAAACTTCCGGCTTCATAGTTTATTTTTTCTAAAATGCTAGATAAATTTTCATCAATTTTTGTAATCTTAAAAGCTATAATCACCGCATGAAATATATAAGCCTAACAGAGTTTTTCTCTGATAATATCAACTTATTTATGAACGTGATCGCTTCATTATTTGCGCTATTTTTTTGCTTTAGCACTGGATTTGATCTTTTATTTTTTATTACCTTGCCGCTTGGCTATATAATGGGCCTAGCCTTATCGTTTCCGCTTTTAATATTTGTGTTTTTAGTATTTGCAGCGTTAGATATTTGTATCTGTATCTTGGTGTCAGTTTGTAGAGTTTTTAAATAAATTTGGGGCTTTTTACAGCCCCTTTGCTACTTTATAGCAGCCATTTTTCTACGCATATAAGCTATGCGGCTTTGAAGTGGTAGGTGTTTTGGGCAGTTGTCTTCGCAGCCAAGCAAAGTCATACAACCAAATACACCATCATCATCGCCGATTAGCTCGTAAAAGTCCTCGTCAGTTCTCTTATCAAGTGCGTCTATCTTAAATCTAGCAACCCTGTTTAGACCGACAGCGCCGATGAAATCAGGTCTCATGATAGCTGTTCCACAAGATGCGACACAAATTCCGCACTCTATACAGCGATCAAGCTCGAAAACTTCTTGAGCGACTTCTGGCTCAACTTTCTCTTCAAGCTTAGAGATATCTGTCTCATGATCTGTGTGTATCCAGCTCTCGACACGCTTACTCATAGCGTTCATCCAGTTGCCAGTATCTACGCTTAGATCTTTTAGTAGTTTAAAGACTGGCAAAGGCATAAGCTCGATGACGCCGCTTTCAAAGTCTTTTGTTAGGGTTCTGCAAGCTAGGCTTGGTTTGCCATTTACTAGCATGCCACAACTTCCGCAAATTCCCGCACGACAAACAAAGTCAAAGCTAAGATCTGGATCAAATTTTTCACGAATTTGATTTAACGCGATAAATAGCGTCATGCCATCAGTCTCTTCAAGCTCATAAGTCGCAAAATGAGGCTTTGAAACTTTGCTTAAAGGATTGTATTTAAAAGCTTTTATGGTTATTTTTCTACTCATTTCCTATACCTGCTCTTTCATTTGGTGCTTTATATTTTGGTTGAAGGTCATAGTGCATCAAAGCCTCTTGAATTTCTTGTCTGCTCTTGCCTTCTGCTTGCATTTTCTCGCGAATTTCATCGACCTCTTTTTGGCGGATAGCGCTGTTTGGATGCTCGATGATATTTCCTTTTGCACCATAACCTCTAAATGCTGGCGGCATCTCCATCTTCATGATATCAAGTGGCTCATAAGTGATAGTTGGCATAGTGTCGCCTTCTTTCCAACTTGTAAGCGTTCTGTTTAGCCAGTTAAGGTCATCTCTTTTTGGATAGTCTTCACGGCAGTGAGCACCACGGCTCTCTGTTCTATCAAGCGCACCTTTTGCGATACAAAGCGCTAGTTTTAGCATCTTTGGCACGCGGTAAGCCTCTTCAAGCTCTGGGTTACCAAATAGTGCTTTGTTGCTTACTTTTACATCAAGTGACTCTTTGTAGAGTGCTTCAAGCTCTTTAACAGCAAGCTCTAGACCTTTGCCTGTTCTAAATATCGCAACGTGTTCCCACATTACCTCTTTCATCTTGTTTTTGATATCAAAGACGTTAAATTTGCCCTCTTTTGTGACGAGGCTATTTAGATAGTCTTCTTGTTTTTTAACAAATTTCTCGATATCAGCTGTGTTTATCTCGATCTCGTGGCTAGCGCAATAATCTGCAAAATAATCACCAACGATCATACCAGCGACGACTGTCTCAGAAACTGAGTTACCACCAAGGCGGTTAAAGCCGTGCATATCCCAGCAAGCAGCCTCACCAGCGCTAAATAGACCAGCTAGTGTTGGGCTCTCGCCAGTTGGTTTTGTCTTGATGCCACCCATTGAGTAGTGCTGCATAGGTAGGATCGGCGCCCAACCTTTGCCACGCTGATGTCCTGTCTCGTCAGTATATACTTCAGTGTCAGCAGGATCGATGCCGTTAAAAATTTCGCAAATTTCTTGAACGTCACGTAAATTTTTCTCGATGTGCTCGCGTCCAAGGATAGAGATATCAAGCCAAACGTGATAGCCATAAGGGCTAGGCACACCTTTGCCTGCACGGATGTGCTCCATGATACGGCGGCTAACGACGTCACGGCTAGCTAGCTCTTTTTTCTCTGGTTCATAATCAGGCATAAAGCGGTATCCATCAACGTCACGTAAAATTCCACCATCACCGCGGCAACCTTCTGTTAAAAGAATGCCAGATGGGACGATCGGAGTTGGGTGAAACTGAACAGCTTCCATATTGCCAAGCTGAGCTACGCCAGTCTCAAGTGCGATCGCAGCGCCGATACCTTCGCAAACAACAGCGTTTGTAGTGTGTTTATAAACTCTACCATAACCGCCAGTTGCTATAAGTGTGCCTTTTGAAACATAAGCTGTGATCTCACCATTTACTAGGTCACGAACGATCGCGCCGTAACAGCGGTTATTTTGGTGTATCAAAGCGATCGCCTCTTTGCGGTCGTGAATTTCTACATTGTGCTTAAGCGCTTCGTTTGCAACAGCAAAAAGCATGGTGTGACCAGTTGCGTCAGCTGTGTAGCAAGTTCTCCACTTTTTTGTACCACCAAAGTCACGTGAGTGGATAAGGCCATGAACCTCTTCTTTTTCAACGATAGTTGTCTTTTGAGCGTTGATGATAGCGCTTCTTTCGCCTTTTGTGATCCTAGTCCAAGGCACACCCCAAGCTGCAAGCTCACGAATCGCTTTTGGAGCAGTTTGACAAAACATACGTGCAACTTGTTGATCACAACCCCAGTCACTACCTTTTACCGTGTCAGCAAAATGGACATCTTCGTTATCGCCTTCACTCATTTTAGAGTTACCAAGGCTTGCTTGCATGCCGCCTTGTGCAGCAGCAGAGTGAGAGCGTTTTACAGGGATGAGGCTCAAAACTACGGTGCTTAAACCCTTTTCTCCAGCAGCCACAGCAGCTCTAAGACCAGCTAGACCGCCACCAATTACCAATGCGTCATAATATTTTACATTCATCTTCTAGCTCCTTTTTAATGGCTGATCCACACGAAATCAGCGATCAAAGCGATCACAGCAAGTATGCCATAAATGACAAATACAACTGTCTTTGCCTTATTTCTTTTGGCAAACATTTCGTGTTTATTTACGCCATCAATGCTTACCCATTTGACATATAAGCGGTACATGCCAACGCTAGCGTGAACGACCATGAAAACAAGTAGTGCAAAGTAGAAAATTTCTAGTTTGTGAAAAGCAGCAGCTGATTTGTCAGCAGTGATGTGACCACCAAAGATGATGTCGATTATGTGGGCGCTTGCTGCAAAAAATAGAGCAAAGCCTGTTAAAAACTGGAACCACCAAAGTGTGGTATCAAGGTGCTTCATGCGGTCTTTGTGGCCTCTAAACATTAAGTATTGTCTGTAATTTGCAGGAAATTTTCTCATTGCCAAGAAGGCGTGAGTTACAAAAACTACAAAGATAACAGCAGCTATAACATTTGTGATCCACCAAGTAGCCTCGCCAAATAAAAATTTAGCCTCTGCAAATCCTACGACAGCGTTAAATGCGTCTTTGCCAAGTAGTATAGTAGAAGTAAAAACCATATGGCACAATATGAAACAGGCTAGAATAAATCCTGTAATACTTTGCCATCTATCCCAAGCGGCTGGAGTGCGGCTTTTTTTGCCGTCCGACCGTTTCCCCAAAAAACCTTCTATAAGCCCGGTCATGAGCCCTCCTAAGAAATTTGAAATAAGTTATCATTTCTTAATACTAATTTAAACATTAGCATTAATTGATAAAGCTAATGTTATCAGAACTTTACTTTAATAAATTTTAAATATTGACATTAAATTTTCGTAAATCTCTTATAGAGTTTAATATAGACAAAAATTCCGAACCCGCACATAATAAGTGATAAAATTTGCCCCATTGATAGACCAAAAATAATAAATCCAAGTCCAGAATCAGGCTCTCTGTAGAATTCACAAATAAATCTTGCAAATGTGTATAAAATGGCGTAAAGTGCTATGAGCTCGCCATTAAATTTCTTATATTTTCTATATAAAAATAAAATGACAAAAATAACTAAACCTTCTAAGAATGCTTCATAAAGCTGGCTTGGATGTCTTGGCTGACCAAAGACATTTATCGCCCAAGGCACGTCTGTGACTCGTCCAAAAAGCTCTTGATTTAAGAAATTTCCTATCCTGCCAAAGGTGTAGCCAAAAGGTATGCAAATGGCGCAAAGATCAAGTAACTGCCATGCGTTTTGCTTATATCTTTTGCAAAATAAAATCGTCGCTAGCAAAAAGCCAACCACAGCGCCGTGATAGCTCATGCCGCGAATTCCTATAAACTCGCCGTTGTGCATTGGATTAAAAATTTGCCAAGGTTGCGTTAGATAGTATCCCGCTTCGCCAGAATAAACCAAAACCCAGCCAAGCCTAGCGCCTAAAATGACACCTATCTCTACCCAAAAAAAGTAGTTGTCTAAAAGTTGATTTGAGATAGGGATATCATCTTTTTTAACGAGATACTTTGCCATGGCAAGCGCCAAAACAAGGGCTAAAATATACATAAGCCCATACCAGTGCACGCTAAAGCCAAAGAGGCTAAAGGCGACTGGGTTAAAGTGGTTATAAATGTCGTTCCAAATTTCCATTTTTTACTTTCTTTTTAAATTTATGCGATTTTACAATTAATAAATAAACAGCGCTTTGCTGCCAAGTGACAAGGCTAGAAATTTAAACTCGCTTGCTTCAAATTCTTTGCAAAATTTAAATAGCTCAGCAAACTCGGCTTCGTTTAAATTTATGCTCCAGATCGCTCCAGAGTCATTAAAATCTCTTTCAAACTCACTTAAATTTTTAGTGGCAAAATAGTGCTCAAAGCGGCTCATCAGCGAAAATGGTGTAAAAAATTTAACCTCATCTTTTATCTCAAATTTCATCACGCCACCATCTTTTATCGCCTCGTTTATCGCTTCATTGACAGCCCCTGAGTAGGCTCTGACAAGCCCTCCAGTGCCAAGCTTTATCCCGCCAAAGTAGCGAACTATCAAGACACCAACGTTTATAAGCCCCGCTCCTCTTAGCGCATTTAGGCTTGGCTGGCCGCTAGTGCCCTTTGGCTCGCCGTCATCACTTTGATTTTCAACGATTTGTCCATATTTGTTTAGCTCCCTTGTCGCCCAAACTACATGAACAGCCTTAAAATGCTCCTCTTTTAGGTGTTCGTGCAAGCTTTTAAACGAGCTTATCGGGCACAAAAATGCTAAGAAATTTGACTTTTTTATATCAAGCTGGGCTTTGAAAATCCTATCAATCGTCTGCAAATTTGCTCTTTTTTTAAAATTTTAAAAATCTTATCAATTTGCTAATTAAAGCCTTGTAAATTCAGACAAATTTATATTATTAAGGAAAAGATAGTAGAATTTTGCAATTTTTCACGAAGGACTAAAATGATACAAACTTGCCTATTTCCAGCGGCTGGATATGGAACGAGGTTTTTACCAGCTACAAAATCACTCCCAAAAGAGATGTTGCCGATCCTTACAAAACCGCTCATTCACTACGGCGTTGATGAGGCGCTTGAGGCTGGCATGGATAATATGGCCTTTGTCACAGGACGCGGAAAAAGGGCGCTTGAGGACTATTTTGACATCAGCTACGAGCTAGAAAAAGAGATCGCAGGCAGCTCAAAAGAGTCGTTGCTTAGCGAAGTTAGAAATTTGATGAGCTCATGCACATTTTCATTTACTAGGCAAAATGCTATGAAAGGGCTTGGACACGCCATTTATACGGGCAAAACTCTAGTTCGAGATGAAGCTTTTGGGGTCATTTTGGCAGATGATCTATGTATAAATGAAAATGGCGAGGGCGTGCTTTCGCAAATGGTTAAAATTTATGAAAAGTATCGCTGCAGCGTCGTTGCAGTGATGGAGGTGCCAAAAGAGCAGACCAAATCTTACGGCGTCGTAAGCGGTAGGTTTATAGAAGATGATCTCATAATGGTCGATGATATGGTTGAAAAGCCTGATCCTGCCGAGGCTCCGACAAATTTAGCGATAATTGGTCGCTACATCTTAACGCCAGATATTTTTAACATCTTAGAGCGAACAAAACCAGGCAAAAACGGCGAAATCCAGATCACAGACGCGCTAAAAACGCAGGCAAAAGATGGCATGGTGCTAGCTTATAAATTTAAGGGCAAGAGATTTGACTGTGGCAGCATAGATGGCTTTGTCGAGGCTACAAATTTCTTTTATGAGCGCAGTAAATGATAGAAACTTCATTTAAATTTAACTTTGCAAGCAGCGAAGTCATCGACTCTTACGCCAAACGCATAAACGACGAATACGAAAGCGGCGAGATAGGCTACTACCACCTGCCAGTGCTCGGGCAAAATTTGCTTGGCGAGATCGAGGAGTATGAAAAGGGGCTAGCTAACATCAAAAACGTCGTACTTGTTGGCATTGGCGGTAGCAGTCTTGGCGTAAAGGCGCTAAAATCGATGCTTGAAGGCACAAAGGGGATAAAAAGAGAGCTTTTATTTTTAGATAACGTCGATCCTTGCAGCTACAAAAGCACGCTTGATGGGCTAAATTTTGACGAAACGCTTTTTGTAATAAGCTCAAAATCAGGCAACACGATCGAGACGATAACTATTTTTAAGTGTTTGCTTGATGACTTTAAGCCTAAAAATTTAGGCAAAAATTTCCTCATTATAACTGATCCTGGGACAAATTTAGAAAATTTCGCCAAAGAAAATGGCATTAAATTTTTTAACATCCCAAAGAATGTTGGCGGGAGATTTAGCGTACTAAGTGCGATCGGTCTTGTGCCTCTTGGTATCTGCGGCTACGATATAAAGGCACTTTTGGAGGGTGCGCTTGCTTGCAAAAAGCAATACATCGAGCAAAAAGATAGCTCCATAGTCGCTAAAGCCTACCACTACGCTACTAGTAGAAATGCCAGTATAAATGTCATTTTTAGCTATTGCGATAGATTTTTTGAATTTAACGACTGGTACGTGCAGCTTTGGGCGGAGAGCCTTGGCAAAAAAAGAGGCTATAAAAGGGTCGGCCTTACGCCAGTTGGACTTGTTGGTAGCCGCGATCAGCACAGCTTTTTGCAGCTTATCATGGACGGCGTAAAAGATAAGAGTGTGACATTTATAAAGATAAAAGATCACGCGAGCGACAAGACTATCCCAAATTTAAGCCTAAAAGGGCTTGAAGAGTGCGATTTTGTAGCGGGTCTAAGCCTAAATGAGCTTATAAATTTGCAGTGCGACGCGACGGCTATGGCGCTGGTGCAAGAGGGCATAAGTGTCGATACGATCACACTTGAGAGGCTTGATGAGTTTCACGCTGGCTGGCTCATTTTTTACTACGAGCTACTAACCTCAGCCACTGGCATCATGCTAGGCATCAACACCTACGATCAGCCAGGCGTTGAGATAGGAAAACGTATCCTAAAAACTATGCTTTTAAAGTAGAAAATGAAGAAATTTCTACTTTTGGCTCTTTTTGCCACACAAATTTTTGCCTTTTCGGCGAGTAAATTTGTAAATGACGCTAGGTCGCAGATCGGCGTGACGCTAAACTACGATCCAAGCTATGAGCGGCTCGCCTACCCAATGGGCGACGTGGATATCAAAAAGGGCGTTTGCACAGACGTTGTGATAAGGGCGCTACGTCATCAGGATATGGATCTACAAAGGCTCGTTTTAAAAGATTTGAGTAGAAATTTCGCAAGCTATCCTAAAAATGGGGCTTAAAAACATCTATCACAGGTGCGTTTAATACCGCTTGCATAAGATCACGGGGCATTTTAGGCTAAAGTAGCAAAATGGCTTTTTAATCAAATTTTAGGCAAAATCGCAAAAAATAAATTCAAGGAAAAATAATGTTAGAAGTTAGGGGACTTACTCAAAGATTTGCAAGCAGTTTGCTATTTGAGGATGTAAATTTAAAGCTAAATCGCCACAACAGATACGGACTAATCGGCGCAAATGGCGCTGGCAAATCGACATTTTTAAAAATTTTAAGCGGAGCTATCGAGCCAACTAGCGGCGAGATCATCATAGAAAATGGACTAAAAGTTGGCGTGCTTGGGCAAGATCAGTTTGCGTTTGAAAATTTCACTCTAAAAGATGCGGTGCTTTATGGCAACAAACGCCTATATGACGCTGTCAAAGAGAAAGAAAAGCTCTATATGAGCGAGGAATTTACAGATGAGATAAATGAGCGCTTAAGCGAGCTTGAGATGATAAGCGCTGAGGAGGATCCAAGCTACGAGTATGAGACTAGGATAGAAAAAATTTTAAGCTCGCTTGGTCTAAATGAATTTGATAAGCTGATGAGCGAGGTTGAAAACTCAGATAAAGTTAAGGTTTTGCTAGCTCAAGTGCTCTTTCCAAAGCCAGACATCTTGTTCTTAGACGAGCCAACAAACAACCTTGATATAGACGCGATCGCATGGCTAGAAAACGAGCTAAACCGCCACGAGGGCACGCTTGTTGTTATCAGCCACGACAGACACTTTTTAAATAGAGTTTGCACAAATATTTTGGATGTGGATTTTAAGAAAATTCGCGAGTTTTCAGGCAACTATGACGACTGGTACATGGCTGCAAATTTGATCGCAAAGCAGCATGAGATGGAGCGTGATAAGAAGCTAAAAGAGAAAGAGGAGCTGGAGAAATTTATCGCGAGATTTTCAGCAAATGCGAGCAAGGCAAAGCAGGCGACTTCACGTGCAAAACAGCTTGAAAAGCTAGATATCGCAGAGATCGCAGTTTCAAGTAGGCGTGATCCAAGCATTCTATTTCGTGCAAACCGCGAGATAGGCAATGAGCTAATTGAGCTTAAAAACGTAAGTAAGAAATTTGATGATAAAGTGATATTTGAAAATTTTAACTTTAAGCTCGAAAAGGGCGACAAGCTAGCCATCATCGGCCACAACGGCGTTGGCAAAAGCACACTTTGTAAGATCATAATGGGCGAGCTAAAGCCTGACGCGGGCGAGGTGCATATAGGCGCGACCATCGAGCTAGGATATTTTGCGCAAGATACGGTAAATAAGATAGATGGCGAGCTAAAACTTTATGAGTACTTACAAGATGCCAAAAACAAGGACATCGACGAGATCAGAAAGTGCCTTGGCAGGATGCTCTTTAGCGGTGCTGAGCAAGAAAAAGCAGTAGGCGCGCTAAGCGGTGGCGAAAAACACAGAGTAAGACTAGCTCAGCTCATGCTTCACAGGCCAAATTTACTTGTCATGGATGAGCCAAACAACCACCTCGATCTTGAGGCTATCATCGCACTTGGCGAGGCATTTTATAACTTTAATGGCTCAGTCATCTGCGTAAGCCACGACAGGGAGCTGATAGATGCCTTTGCAAATAGAATTTTACACCTAAAAGGCAATGGCGAAGTCGTTGATTTTAAAGGCACATACGAAGAGTATAGAGCAAATTTAGGACTTGAAGGCTAAATATTCACTTTGCCTCTAGGAAATTTCTAGGGGCAGCTTAAAATTATCCCCATAAATTTACTATTCAAAGCAAGTTTGTAAATTTAGATAGAACCGCAAATTTTAAATTTTCATCATATAAATGTGTCACGAAGTAATATTATAAAGAAAATTTAACTTAGAATTTTTATTTTACTATTTTGATAACTTTGAATTTATATTAATATTTTGTTAAATTTTCTCAAAAATGGCTTTTAAACTTAAAGTGTAGGACAAATCTGAGCTATTTTGACCCTTTTTATATAATAAAAAAGTGATATTATTAGTAATATAACAATTTAGACAAGCAAATTCCTAAAAATCAGCTTAAATATGAAATATAATTTTCTTTCAAAGAGCGCCATATCAAGTCAAAAACTTAAAGCTTAAAAAAAATAAGTAGTCATTAATATTTAAAATCTCAAATACCTATATAATTTCACTCGGTAACAAATTTTTACTAAGGAGAAGCTGTTATGGCAACCAGAAGAGAACATGATTTTATTGGCGAGTTGGAAATTTCTGACAATTTTTACTATGGTGTCCAAACATTTAGGGCTACCGAGAACTTCCACATGAGTGGTAGAACATTAAAAGAGTATCCATACTTTGTAAAGGCATTTGCGCAGATCAAAAAAGCTGCTGCGCTTGCAAATAAAGAGGTTGGCGTTTTAGATCCAAAGATAGCTGATGCTTTGGCAAAAGCTGCTGATAGAGTAATAGCTGGCGAGTTTTTAGATCAATTTGTGGTTGATATGGTTCAAGGTGGTGCTGGAACAAGTACAAATATGAATGCAAACGAGGTTATTACAAATATCGCGCTTGAGAGCATGGGTCATAAAAAAGGCGAGTATCAATACATCCATCCAAACGATCATACAAACCTTGGACAAAGCACAAATGACACTTACCCAAGCTCAATAAAAGTAGCAACTTACGCAAAACTTACTGATTTGCTTGCTGCGATGAATCTACTAAAAGATGAACTTGATAAAAAAGCAAAAGATTTTAAAGATATCATTAAAATGGGTAGAACTGAGCTTGAGGACGCAGTTCCTACAACACTTGGAAATACATTTAATGCATTTGCAAGCTACATTAAAAGCGATATCGAAAAGATCACAGCTGCACGCGAGTCAATGACATATCTAAATATGGGTGCAACTGCGATTGGTACAGGTATTAACTGCCACCCTGATTATAAAAATGTAGTTGTTAAAAAGTTAAAAGATATCACTGGTGTTGATTTCAAAAAAGCTGATGATTTCATCGCAGCTACTCAAGATACAGCAGACTTCGTTCACGTAAGTGGTGCGTTAAAAACTGCAGCTGTTAGACTTTCAAAAATCGCAAATGACCTTCGTTTGATGAATTCAGGTCCAAGATGTGGCCTTGGCGAGATAAATTTACCTCAAATGCAACCAGGCAGCTCAATCATGCCAGGTAAGGTAAATCCAGTTATCGCTGAGGTTGTAGGCGAGGCTTGCTATGAAGTTATCGGTAACGACGTAACTATCATGCTTTGCTCTGAAAGAGGCGAATTTGAGCTAAATGCATTTGAGCCAGGCATCGCTTATGCGCTATTTAACTCTATATTTATCCTTGAAAATGCTATGAAAACACTAGCTGAAAAAGCTATCAAAAAACTTACTGCAAACCCTGAGGCTTGCTTAAAATCAGTTCTTGGCTCAGTTGGTATCGTAACAGCATTTAACCCATATATCGGTTACGAAAAATCAGCAAGCATCGCTAAAGAGGCTCTTCAAACAGGTAAAGCAGTTGGCGATATCTGCCTAGAGAGAGGCTATCTAAGCAAAGAAGAGATCGATAAGATTTTAGAGCCTAAAAATATGCTAAATCCGAGCATGGTTAGGTAAAAATTTAAGCAAAGTATTATTAAAAGCGTGCCAAAATTCTGGCACGCTTAAGTGGTGATTTTAGTAATAAAATTTAATAAAGGAGTTTTCGATGGATATAATGCTGATCTTACAGATTATAGTCCTATTTGGCGGCATCTATCTTGGTGTCAAACTAGGTGGTATGGGCGTTGGCTACGCAGGTGGTCTAGGCGTTGTTGTGCTTGCTTTGCTTGGTATGAAAGTCGATATGAAAGACATCCCTATGGATGTTATCTTGATCATCGCTTCAGTTATCTCAGCGATCACAGCTTTGCAAGTTGCGGGCGGACTTGATTATTTAGTTCAAGTAGCAACTAAAATTTTACGCAAGAATCCAAAACAGATCAACTTTCTTGCTCCGATAGTTACTTACTTTTTAACTATCCTTGCAGGTACTGGACACACTGCGTTTTCTATGATCCCTGTTATCGTTGAGGTTGCAAAAACTCAAAACATCAAACCTTCAGCTCCACTTGCGCTTTCAGTTGTCTCTTCTCAAGTAGCGATTACTGCAAGCCCGATCTCAGCTGCGTTTGTTGCTATGAGTGGTCTATGTGAAAAGCTAGGTGTTAGCTATCCAGTGTTGCTATTTATTTGTATATCAACTACATTTGTAGCGATGATTATCACTGCGTTTATCATCAATAAATTTTACGATCTTGACCTTTCAAAAGATCCTATCTATCAAGATAGACTTGCAAAAGGTTTGGTTGAAGAGGTTAAAGCTGCTGAATATCACGAGCCAAAACCATACGCAAAAAGATCAGTCGCTATCTTTGCGATTGGCGTTTTGATCGTAGTTTGTTATGCACTATGCATTTCAAAGAGCTTAGGTCTTGTAGAAAAACCTATCCTTTCAAGAGATGCAGCTATCATTAGCTTTATGCTAACTATCGGCTTTACGATAGCAGTAGCTTGCAAAGTTGAGACAGGCAAACTTCTATCAACTAGCACTTTCCAAAGTGGTATGAATGCGTGCATCTGCGTTGTTGGTATCGCATGGCTTGGTACAACATTTGTTAATGGACACCTTGACGCTATCAAAGAGGTTGCAAAAGACTTCGTTACTCAGTATCCATTTATCCTAGCTGTTGCGCTTTATTTCTTAAGCTGCTTGCTATACTCACAAGCTGCTACAACAAAGGTTATGATGCCTGCTGTTGCTGCTGCTCTTGGTATGACTAGCCCTGAAAATTCAGGTCAAATTTGGATCCTTGTAGCTTCATTTGCTGCAGTTTCTGGTCTATTTGTATTGCCAACATATCCTACAACACTAGGTGCGATAGCGATGGACGATACAGGAACTACAAGAGTTGGTAAATTTGTATTTAACCACTCATTCTTCATCCCAGGAACTATAATGGTTGCATTATCAGTTATCCTTGGATTTATAGTAGCTCCAGTTCTTATATAAAACTTAAGCCGAGATCTCTCTCGGCTTTTTTAACACACTTTAAATTTTCAATTTTTATATCAAATTCTTAAATAATATCTCTTTTTAAATTTTAAATTTTTTATTTTTACAAATCACACAAAAATCGCACTAAAATTTAATCCTCCTTAATTTATCATTTTTAAAATTTGCTCTATTTTGATATTTAATCTCACATATCATAAAAAATTAAAATTAAAAAAAATTATTAAATAAAATTTAATTTTACTTTTATCTTTAAATAATAAAATAACAAAAGTAAAATTTCTTTTAAAGGGAGAAAGATGAGCTTAAATAGAAGAGAATTTTTAAAATTCAGTGCAGGAGTTAGCGCAGCTGCATCATCTCTATCAGGTGGTGCTTTGCAAGGTGCTGCAAATGAAGGCGAAAAGCATGTTCATAGCTTTTGTGAGATGTGCTCTTCAAGGTGTCCTATCGAAGCAAAAGTCGTTGATGGCAAAGTTCGCTTTTTAAGTGGCAATCCAAAAGCTGGCGGCACGGCTACCTCTCTTTGTGCAAGGGGTGGCTCAGGACTAAGTCAGCTCTATGATGAAAATAGGATCAAAAAGCCCTTAATCAGAGCTGGCGAGAGAGGCGAAAATAAATGGCGCGAGGTTAGCTGGGACGAGGCGCTTGACTATGTCGCCTCAAAGATGCTTGATATCAAGCAAAAGTATGGCCCTGAAAGCTTTGTCTTTACCTGTAAAAGCTCGCAAACACACAAGCTAATGGTAAATTTTGCCTCAGCTTATGGCTCGCCAAACTGCTTTTCACACTTTTCATGCTGTCCGATCACCTACCAAATGGTCTGCGAGCAGATGTATGGCATCGCTAAGCTAAAAAGAGACTTTGCAAATGCAAAATACGTTGTAAATTTTGGTCACAACCTCTTTGAGGGCATCGTCATAGCTGATGCTAAAAAGCTTGCTAAATTTGCAGCTAGCAAGGATACAAAGCTACTTGTGCTTGAGCCAAGATTTAGCGTTGTAGCTTCAAAGGCTGATGAGTGGCTACCAGTTAAACCAGGCACTGACCTTGCCTTTGTGCTAGCACTTATCAACACTTGGATACAAAATGGCACTTACGATAAAGAATTTATAGAAAAATTTACAACTGGCTTTGATGAGATCGTTAAAAGCGTAGAGGGCAAAACGCCTGAATGGCAAGAGACAATCACTGGCATAAAAGCAAGTGATGTTAGACGCATCGCTGATGAAATTTATAAAGCTGCTCCAAGAGTTATTTTTGATTTTGGGCATAAGACAACCACCACAAGAGCTGAGTATATGAGAACAAAAGCTATAATGGTGGCAAATGCGATGATGGGCAACTGGGAGGTTAAGGGCGGTCTTTTTGGTGGCAAAAATGCAAAGACCTTTAACAAACTAGTTGGTGAGGATAAATTTCCAGTTCTTAAAAACCCAGATGAGAAATTTAAAGTGCCAAAAGTCACTAGACTAGACTTCGCTGGCGAGGCTGGAGCGCATAAATTTGTAAGCAGAAAACATGGCGTTTTGATGGATATAGATAACGCTATCTTAAACGAGAAGCCTTACGCCATAAAAGGGTGGTTTAACATCCGCTTTAACCACCTCATAAACGTGGCTGAGACGATGAAGAGCATAGAGGCGATGAAGAAGCTTGAGCTCATCGTAGTGAGCGATGTCTATCTAAACGATATGGCGACCTTTGCTGATGTCATCTTGCCTGAGAGCAGCTACCTAGAGCGCGACGAGGGCATAGAGGATAAGTCGGGTCTAAAACCAGCTTATATGATAAGAAATAAAGTCGTTGATCCAGTTGGCGATACGAAAGATGGGGCGTTTATCTTTAGAGAGCTAGCACGCCGCATGAAGATAGATGAGCTTTACACTTGGAACGACATACGCGAGTTTAGGATGCAGCAAGCTGGCGGAGATGTAAATTTACTTGCCGCACTAGAAAAAGATGGCTTTATCACGTGGGATGAGCCGGGAATTTTGTTTAGGGAAAAAGGCATGATCGATAAATTTGTCGCTAAATATCCAGTCGCTGCTAAATTTGTAGGAGAAAATGGGCTAATGGACGATATGGCCAAACTTAAAACAAAAAGCGGCAAGATAGAGCTATTTTTACCTGACGTTGAGGCACAGTTTGCAGGATATGGCGCGCTAAATGACAAAGATATGGACACATTTGACGGACACGAGCTTTGCCTGACTTGCGGCAAAACGCCTATTCATACCAACGGCCACACTCAGGCAGTTCCATTTTTAAATGACCTCATGAGCGATAGCCCTATCTGGATCAATCCAAACACCGCTAAAAAGCAAAATTTACGTGACGGCGACATGGTTTTGGTCAAAAATAAATTTGGCGAGCAAAAGGGCAAGCTTATGGTGACTGAGGGCATTAGAGAAGATACGCTCTTTATCTATCACGGCTTTGGACACATCACGCCAGGCCTTAAGAGTATAGATCACGTGGGGCTTAACACAAGCGTGCTTCTTGATCCAGCTGAGGGTCCAGTGGCTGCGACTATGGTTACAAATGTTGGCGTTAGCATAAGTAAAGCGTAAGGATAGAAAATGAAAAAATATATGATGATACATGATGAAAATTTATGCATCGGCTGTCAAGGCTGCTCGGTAGCTTGCAGAAGTGCAAACAACGTGCCAAGGGGACTTTACCGCTTGCAGGTGCATGCAAAGATGAGCGGGACATTTCCAAATTTAAAGACTGACTTTTTACGTCAAAGCTGTGTTATGTGCGAAGATGCACCTTGTGTTGAGGTTTGTCCAACTGGCGCTAGCTTTAAAACGGCTGATGGCGTGACGCTGCTTGATCACAGAATTTGCGTTAGTTGCAAGTACTGCATCCTAGCCTGTCCATACGACGCTCGCTACGTCTTGCCAGATGGCGAGATAGGCAAATGCACATTTTGCTATGAGAGCAGGCTAGAAGAGGGCAAAGACCCAGCTTGTGTTAGCGTCTGCCCTACAAATGCCCTAACTTTTGGCGACGTAAATGATGAAAACTCTAAAATTTCAAAGAAACTAAAAGAGAGCAAATACTACTTGCCAAAAGCGGAGTTAAACACAAAACCTTCACTTGCGATGATCGCAAATACAAAAGGAGCACACCATGAATAACATGTCAGGAAGCCTAGCTCAATACACAGAAATTTACTGGGGCTGGCCGATAGCTTTTTATCTATTTTTAGCAGGACTTAGTGCAGGTGCTAGCATCGTTGCTGTGCTTATCTCAAATAAATTTGGCAAGGATAACTACTACTTTAAAGCAGCCGCTCTTATCGCTCCAGTGGCGATCGTCCTTGGACTTGCTCTTTTGGTGGTTGATCTTGGCAAGCCGCTTAGCTTTTACTGGATACTCTTGCTTTACAACTTTGACTCAGTTATGTCAATAGGCGTTGCATTGCTTCTAGTTTATACGCCTCTTAGCGTTATATACGCGCTTGGTGCGTTTAAAAATGAGATAGCAATGCTTAAAATTTCACTTTTTGACGCGCTTACAAATTTGGCTAGTAAAATTTCAGGCTTGCTCGGAGTTTTACTTTTCATCTTAGGCATCGGCGTTGGCGCATATACAGGCTTCTTGCTAAGCGCAGCTCACAAGATCGCACTTTGGAACACGCCAGTTTTGCCACTATTATTCTTAGTTTCTGGCTTAAGCTGTGCTGGTGCATTTACGTTACTTCTTGGTGTGCTAAAAGATGAAAAGAGAGCGCAAAACCAAACTGCACACTTTTTATTAAAATTTGACTTTTTAGCGATAATAGTTGAGTTTTTGCTGATAGTCACTCTTTTCATGGTTGTAAAAGGTGTAAGCGCAAGTGGTGCGCAGAGCGTAGCAAACGCACTTAGCGCAAATTCACTTGGGCTGATGTTTTATATCGGCGTCATAGGCCTTGGTATGGCTGTGCCTATCATTTTAGACTTAAGCGTTTTAAAGGTGCATGATTTCAAACGCGAATTTGCCGTGCTAAACGCTATTTTAGTCATTTGTGGCGTCTTTTTGCTAAGATATTACATAGTCTATGCAGGACAAATTTTTATTTAATACTTAAAAAAGAATTTTAATTTGAAATTTACCTATTAAGTATTACAATAGATAAAAATCTTATTAAAGTTTGTTTTTTAGGAGAGCATTTTGAAGATTTTGCTTTTAGAAGATGATTTGGGGTTTCAAGAGAGCGTCTGTGAGTTTTTGCAGACGCTTGGTTATGAAGTTACAGCGGTGAGCGACGGTCAAGAGGCTTGCGACTTGATAGAGAAAAATTTCTATCACCTTTTTATACTTGACATAAAAGTGCCTGGAGTAAATGGTCACGAGGTCATCAAGTATATAAGAAGTCTAAATCCAAACGCTCCTATCATGATAACGACATCTTTAGTTGATATCGATGATATGGCGATTGGCTACGAGCTTGGCTGTAATGAGTATCTAAAAAAGCCATTTGAGCTAGCTGAGCTTAAATTTAGAGTTGCTGAGCTTATGAGAAAGTACTATGGCACTGACGATAAAAACATAGTAAAGATAAATGACGAGTTTAGCTTCAACCTAAATAAACGCGTGCTACTTAAAGATGGCAAGATGGTTGATCTTAGCGCAAAAGAGGTCGCTTTGGTCGAGTGTTTGGTCTCACATCTAAATTCTTACGTCAGCATGGAGGAGCTTAGAGATCTTGTCTGGAACGACAAAGAGATCGAGGGCGCTGATATAAGGATGCACGTTTTAAAGATAAGAAACAAGACAAACAATAACTTTATCATCTCAAAGAGGCGCATAGGCTACAAGATAGATGCACAAGAGCTTTAAGATCCAGATCATAGCGACATTTGTCATAATGTCGCTCTTTTGCTTTCAAAGCTTTGTGATCTTAAATTTAAGTCAGAAAAATAGTAGTTCAAAGGCTCTCTTTGGCGCTATGAAGCATGAAACCATCATCAAAAATTCATTTCTCAAAAACGAAAATATAGCTAGCTCATTAAAGTATAAATTTGCGATTTATGACGTAAATTTTAAACCAGTCATCTCAACACTTAGCAAAGAGCCAAGCAGTTTTAAATTTGTAACCTTAGAAGAGGGTGGATATCTTTTTTACAAGAGCTTTTTTATAAAAGATAAGACCCCTTACTACATCGTCGTAGAAAAGGAGCTTGATAATAAAAAGAACATCTTCTTAACAGCCATCATGCTGCTTGTCATCCTTGTGGCAGTGCTTTTTATCGTATATTTTTTATATCTAAGTAGCGTCAAGCCTTATAAAGAGTTTCAAAAGTATATGAACAACTTTTTTAACGACGCCATGCACGAGCTAAAGACCCCACTTGGCGTAGCTGGCATGAACCTTGAGATGCTTGGACTTGAAAACAAGTATATAACCCGCATCAAAAATGCCCTAAAACAGATGCAAATAACCTACGAAGATGTCGAGTACTTCATAAAACGAGGCTACATCAAATTTCCACTTGAGAGGCTAAATTTAGGCGAATACGTTAAAGAGCGAGTGAAATTTCTCTCAAGCGTGGCTGATGTCAAGCACATCGAGATAAAGACAAATTTAGCAAGCGAGGCATTTGCTATGCTAAGCAAGGTCGAAGCTCAGCGCATCATCGATAACACCATCACAAACGCCATAAAATACAGCCCAAAAGAGAGCGAGATAATAGTAAATTTAGAGCTTGAAGGTGAGCGCATAAATCTTATTGTGCAGGACTTTGGCAAGGGGATAAAGGACGTAAAAAGGGTCTGGAAGCGCTACGTCAGAGAGGATGAAATTCAAGGCGGTTTTGGTCTTGGGCTAAATATCGTCAGTGAAATTTGTCAAAAACATGAAATTTTATACGGCGTTGATAGCGTTTATAATGAAGGCAGCACCTTTTACTATAAATTTAAACGAGCTTAGATTAAGTATAAAAGCGTAAAATGAAGCCTTAAATTTAGAAGGAAAAACTTTGGATAGAATCGTTGAAATCGAAAAAGTAAGCTTTGAAAATGACTTTGAAGTCTCGCTTAGACCGACAAAATTTGAAGACTATATCGGGCAAGAAAAGATCAAGCAAAATTTAGACGTCTTTATAAAAGCAGCCAAAAAGCGAAACGAATGCCTAGATCACGTGCTATTTTACGGTCCTCCAGGACTTGGTAAAACCACACTTGCTCACATCATCGCAAACGAAATGGGCGTAAGCATCAAAATGACTGCGGCTCCCATGATAGAAAAGAGTGGCGATCTTGCTGCGATCCTTACAAATTTACAAGAGGGTGACGTGCTTTTTATCGACGAGATCCACCGCCTAAGCCCAGCTATCGAAGAGGTGCTTTACCCTGCGATGGAGGATTTTAGGCTAGACATCATCATAGGCTCAGGGCCGGCTGCTCAGACTATCAAGATAGACCTGCCAAAATTTACGCTAATTGGCGCAACGACGCGTGCTGGCATGATCTCAGCGCCTTTAAGAGACCGCTTTGGGATGGACTTTAGGCTGCAGTTTTACACAAGCAGCGAGCTAAGTCGTATCGTGCAGATAGCCTCAGCCAAGCTTGGCAAAGAGTGTGACAAAAACGCCTCGCTTGAGATCGCCAAACGCTCACGTGCCACGCCTAGGATCGCGCTTAGACTATTAAAGCGAATTCGCGACTTTGCCGAGGTAAATGACGAGTTAATCATCAGCCACGAGCGAGCAAAAGAGGGACTTAACGCACTTGGTGTAAATTCGCTTGGATTTGACGAGATGGATATTAGGTATTTAGAAATTTTGATGCAAGCAAGGCGCCGTCCTATGGGGCTTAGTACGATCGCAGCGGCACTTAGCGAAGACGAGGGCACGGTTGAGGACGTCATCGAGCCATATCTGCTTGCAAATGGCTTTATCGAGCGCACCGCAAAGGGCAGGATCGCTAGTGCGAAGTGCTTTGAAACCTTTAACGTCAAGATCGACATCGAAAAAGGGCTTTTTGAGTAGCGAAATTTAAATTTGGAGCAAAAATGAGCGAGCCACATCTTTGTCCTAAGTGCAAGCAAAGGACGATTTACTTTGACGGGATCTGCTATGAGTGTAGGCAAAAAGAGAAGCTGGAGTTTTACGAGGGCTTAAGCGAAGATGAGATCAAAAAGAGGCAGAAAGATATCCTTGCGCACATTGACGAGCTATATAAATATGATGAAATTTACAGCGACCTCACATATATTTTTTATCTGCACGGCATTTGCGACGAGCAGATCATCGAAGAAGTGACAAAAAACAGCGGGTACTACCCACCTGAAATTTACAAAAAGGCTTCAATAAAGATCAGAGATGAGCTTATAAAGAGGCTTTCAAGCGAAGAAAATATAGTCAAGCTAAATCACATCCTATCAGCACTTGCATGGCAGGGAGATGAGGTGGTGAGAGAGCTATTTTTTAGGCTTTATGGTGCGTCAAAGCCTTGGAAGACGAAGCTTTATGCCGACACTGACGCATATGCTCAGACTGCTGGCTGGAGTTTTGATATCAGTGGCAAGAGAAGAAGCCTTGTTTTTGATAAGTGCGTTACCTGCGAGCCAAGCCAAAGCGCAGAGGCAAGCGTTAAATTTAAAGCTGCAAATGATGAAAAATGTAAATTTTGTAGCGGCGAGATGCTGGAACTCACTATCAAAAAAGAGAGCCTAAAGCGATTTGGGCTAGAGCTTAAAAATGACGCTGTGCTTAAATTTTGCCCGACATGCATTGGCTTGGTGCAGTACTTTTGCCAAAACGACGGCAAAAGCGTGCAAACAGAGGTAGTGGGCGAGGGCGAGAGTGAAGACTATGTAAGAGAGGCTGTGGCGGTGCTTGATGGGCAAAATTTCGAGCTAGCCAGCGAGGTTTGCGCTCACTACTCATATATGATAGATAGTGAAATTTTGCTTGGTGGATATCCGCAGTGGCTGCAAGACAGCGAGCATCTAGCCTGCCCAAAATGCGCTAAAACGATGAAATATCTAGCGCAAATTCCTTTTGGTGCTTTGGCGGATGTCGAGGGCACTATTTATATGCAAATTTGTGATGAGTGCGAGGTTGTCGGAGCAAATTTTCAGTGCACGTAAAAGGCTAAATTTATAGGAGCTTTCGAGCTAGAAAATTTACGTAAGGCATAAATTTATCTAAATTTATTAAGCGGTGGCAGGCTAAAAATGCCAAAAGCCTGCTCTTTGCAAATTTGGCACCAAAGCGTTTTAGTAAATTTATCAAGCAAATGAGTAGCTTTGATAAATCTGCTATAATTACCCCATTTTAAGGGAGCGAGATGAATAATAGGCTGTTTTTTGGAATTTTTGCGTTTTGCGCTTTGGCTTTGGTGGTCTATCTTTTTAAACCATTTTTACTTGACATTTTTATCGCAGCGCTGCTTGCTGTGGCTGTTGCAAACGTGCAGATCGCATTTTTAACGCTTACTAAAAACCGCAAAACGCTCTCTTCAGGGCTTACGACATTTGCGCTTCTTTGCCTATTTATCGCGCCGCTTCTTTACGCCGTCATCGAGATCGCGAAATACGCAGCTGGCTTTGATATAAACAACGTCACAAAGACGATCGAGTTTATCAAAAACTACGACTTTAGCCTGCCAGAGTCGATAAATTTCTTAGAGCCAAAGATCAAGGAATTTATAGGCGGGCTTGATATCAAGATGCTATTTTCGCAAGTCGCTGCTAATCTTGCAAATTTAGGCAAACTAAGCCTTAAATTTGGCGTTGATATGATCATCATCCTAGTCTTTTTCTTCTTTTGCAACCTTTATGGCAACGAGCTTATAAGCTACCTAAAAGAGGCGCTTCCGCTTAAAAAAGAGGACACTGAGTCGATACTTAGCGAGGTTGGCAACGTGATGGGCGTCGTTTTTTACTCAACCATCGCAAATATGATCATCCAGGGCTTTTTATTTGCCATTGTCACCAGTTTTTACGGCTATGACGGCGTGCTAACTGGCATCTTTTTTAGCTTCGCTTCACTCATCCCAGTCGTTGGTGGCTTTTTGGCGTGGGCGCCTATTAGCATTTATGAGTTTGCAAATGGCAACACAGCAGCCGCTATCACGATCGCGCTTTACACCATCATCGTGATCTCATTTGGCGCTGACACGTTGCTAAAGCCGCTTGTCATTAAATTTATAAACTCAAAACTAGTCAAGATACCAACAAAGATAAATGAGCTACTCATCTTTTTTGCGATGATCGCTGGCATCACGACGTTTGGCTTCTGGGGCGTCATACTTGGACCTGCGATCGTGACATTTTTTATCTCAACGATCAAGCTTTACACGCTTTTGCGAGAGAGAAATTTCGTATAAAATAGGGGCAAAAAATGATATATGAAGATAAATTTATAAGAGTTGAGCGCGAAGAGAACGAGCTTCCGTGGGTGAAAATTTTTACAGCTAAGCCCTACCGCGAGCTAAGTGATTGTGATGAGGCGAGTAGAGCTAGGCTTTTTGAAGCGATGCTGGTGGCTGAAAAGGCGATGCTTGAGTTTTATAAACCAACTAAGATAAACATCGCAAGCTTTGGAAACTACGTACCACACGTGCATATTCACGTCATTGCGAGATTTGAAAAGGACGCGTTTTTTCCAGATAGCGTTTGGGCTAGCCCCAAAAGAAAAAGCGAGCTTAAGCTGCCTAAATTTGATGAGTTTGCTAAATTTTTAGAAGAAAAACTAAGGCTTAGTTTTGAGTAAATATAAAAAATATTTTAATATCTATATCGTTTTAGTCGTTTTTGCGCTGCTTGGTAGCCTTTTTTACTTTCTTTATAGCTCATACATGGCTGAAAAAAAGCAAAACAATATGCGCGTCTTTTTTGACTATCACGTAAAGCAGCTAAACAAAAGCATTGATGACGCGAAATTTTCATCAATGGCGATCTCGATCTTGCTTGCTCAAAATGAGTCTATACAGATGTGTTTGCTGGGTCAAGACCGCGATGAGTGCGTAAAAAACATCGAAAATTTAACCAAAACTCTTGGTGCAGCGTCGATGTATAACAACATCAAACTTCATCTTTATGACAAAGATCTAAAAAGCTACGTAAGAAGCTGGGATCTAAACAGATATGGCGACATGATCGCTAGTGGTAGGTTTTTAGTCCAAGAGTCAAGACGGCAAAATAAGCCCATGGTTGGCATCGAGGCGTGGTATGCGGGGGTGCATATAAGGGCTGTTTCAAATGTGATGCATGAGGGCAAAAACATCGGTAGCATCGAGGTTTTGCTAAACTACGACTCACTTGGGAATTTTTATAAAACGCAAGGCATAGACCTTTTTGTGCTCCTATCAAAAGATAAGATGCCAGCACATAAAAGCGTGCCGAGTGATCAAATTTTAAGCGATTATTACATCGAAAATTTAAGCAGTGCGAATTTAAATATAGTTGGAATTTTGCGTGATATCGACCTTAAAAAATATGAATTTTACGTATATAAGACGCACTATTTTTGCGTTGTGCCGCTACTTGATGCTAGCAACACGCAGATAGGCTACTACGTCCTTCATGTAAATACCGACGAAAAAGAGCGAAACATCTCGCAAAATTATCTTGAATCAGAAGAGCTTTTTTAAATTTAAAAAGTATGCTCTAGCGCTTTGGTGCTACTAGAGCTTTTTGCAGAGTTTTTATGGGCTACTTTATAAGCTTGGAGTATAAATTTAACCCTTATACGAAAACTCTTCGCTTGGGAAAATTTTGCTTTTTACTTCGCCAGCATAGCTTTGCACGCCTTTTCGCACAAGAGCGGCTCCGTCAAGATAGCGCTTGACAAATTTAGGTTTAAAGTCCTCGAAAAATCCCAACATATCAGACCAGACAAGCACCTGCCCATCGACGTCCGCCCCAGAGCCTATGCCCACAACTGGCACACGAACCTGCCTTGTTATCTCGCTTGCTACCTTGCTAAGTGTGCCCTCAAGCAGTATGCCAAACGCACCAGCTTGCTCAAACGCCAAAGCCTCTTCAACTAGCCTTTTTGCCTCAAGCTCGCTTCTGCCTTTTATCTTATATCCGCCCTCAAATTTATAAAACTGAGGCTTTAGTCCGATGTGAGCCATCACGTTTATGCCCTCTTCACAGAGGCGTTTTACTAAATTTACCTGATGCATGCCAACTTCAAGCTTTACTGCATCGGCATTTGTCTGCTTAAAAAATTTCATCGCATTTTTGATCGCTTGTTTTTCGTTTGTATAGCTGCCAAATGGCATATCAGCTAGGATAAAAGTCTTTTTAGCACTGGCACAAACGGCCTTTGTGTGATAGAGCATGGTGTTCATGTCAGCACTTAGCGTGCTCTCTTGCATGTTAAAGCTCATATTTAAGCTATCGCCAACAAGGATAACATCAGCGTAATCATCAAAAATCTTCGCAAATAGCGCATCGTAGGCGGTTATCATCACGATAGGCTCGACGCCTTTTTTGTTTTTTATATCATTGATGGTTAGTTTTTTCTTTGCGATTGTTTCATCTTTCATGGCTAAGTCCGGTAAATTTTGTGATAATGCTAACAATTTTATCAAAATTTTGCTACAATTACGCCAATTTCTTAAGGACATGAAAATGGGTATATTAAAAAGGCTTGAAGTCGATTATTCTTATGATATAGTTGAGGAGTTTCTCTCCCACTACACCTTGATGTGCGATTTACTAGAGCCTTTGATAATAAATTTAGGAAGAGCTGATAAGTATAAGGAGAGCATTTTAGAGCTTTCTAGGATCTTTCACAATATCAAATCAGCAGCAGGTTTTATGCATCTTGACCCGATCTTGAAACTAACGACTTTAGCTGAAGAGGTCACTCAAGAGGCTAGAAGCTTAAAAGGTCCAGCAAATGATAAATTTATAGATTGGTTGCTGCTCATTAGCGATCAGTTTCATAAATACAAAGGCGACGTCGAGAGAGACCTAGAGTATTTTAGCGTCCTTGAGCCAAAGATCATTGACGTACCTGCAAAGCTTGACTAAACAATACAACTAAACCATTTCATTTTTTATGGGAGCGACTTGGCTTCGACAGGAGCAGAGTGTGTACGGTGGCACGTCGCTTTGAGCAAAGCGTAAAAAAGCTCAAATTAAATTTAAACGCAAACAACGTTAATTTCGCTCCTGCTTACGCTAAAGCTGCGTAAGTTCAGTTGAGCCTCGCTTTGTCTCATTCTAGCTAGGATGTAAGCGAGTAATTTAGCTAGAGTAGGCTAGTAATGTGACTGCTTGCTAGCTGAAATTTTAGTCTTAGTCTAAATTTTGGTTTTGGAAAGTGAGCCTTTTTAGATGAAATTTTCACTTTTGCTAAGCGTGTAGAGGCTGTATGGATTTTGCTTTTGGACAGGGGTTCGATCCCCCTCGCTTCCACCATCTTACTTTGAATTTCTCTTAATTTTACTTACTTTTTAAAATAATATAAACTAAAATAACACAACTCATATAAACAAAGGAGAGGGATATGTTTTTAGAATTTGATTATGCTGGTAACTTTAACGAAGGCTTTGCTGCTGTTAAAAAAGATGGCAAATGGGGATATATAAACACCAAAGGTGAGCAGATCATAGAATGTAAATTTGATGGTGTTCGTGGCTTTAACGAAGGCTTTGCTGCTGTTGAAAAAGATGGCAAATGGGGATATATAAGCACCAAAGGCGAACAGATCATAGAGTGTAAATTTGATGATGCTGACGATTTTAGTGAAGGCTTTGCTCGGGTTAAAAAAGATGGCAAATGGGGATATATAAACACCAAAGGTGAGCAGATCGTAGAGTGTAAATTTGATTATGCTGATAACTTTAAGGAAGGCTTTGCTCGTGTTAAAAAAGATGGCAAGTACGGATGTATAAACACCAAAGGTGTAGAGTGTAAATTTAATGAAGTTCGTGACTTTAAAGAAGGCTTTGCTGCTGTTGAAAAAGATGGCAAATGGGGTTATATAAACACCAAAGGTGAGCAGATCGTAGAGTGTAAATTTGATGATGTTGGTTATTTTAACGAAGGCTTTGCTCCTGTTCAAAAAGATGGCAAGTACGGATATATAAACACCAAAGGATACTCTGTCATTTTTGACAAAAGCAAAAATGAGATAATGGAGGTGTTTGATAAGGTTATAGACAGGTCAAATAACACTTTCTACTTATCACGGCTAGGTGATAAATTTGGACTTTTGGATGAAAACTTTAGTGTCGTTATCAAAAATAGCATTTATGGTAAATTTGAGGTGCTTCAAAGGATAAATGAAACTACTTTTTTGATAAAAATAGCAGAGCGAGATCTTTTTGTAGATAGCGAGGGAAATTTTAGATAAGCTAGCTATAAAAAGCTTTGCCAGCCAGTTAAATTTAGCCCTGGCTGGATGCTTTTTTATCTAAGCTTTGTCTCAAAAAATGCACCAAAAAGCGAGTTTATACCTTGCTTTGTAAATTTCTCCATTATCTTTTCGAGCTGCGGTTTTTCTTGCCAGACGGGCTCATCTACGAGGCTTATTTTTGCTAGCTCATCTTGAGCGTCTATATAGCTGCCAAGGCTGTCTATTAGCCCCATTTTTAGGGCATTATGCGCTAAAAAGACCCTTGCGTTTGCCCACTCGTCTTTTTTCTTGATATCTAAATTTCTAGCCGCCGCCACGTCACTTACAAAGAGCATGTAAGCGTCATTTACGAGCCCCTGCAAGCTCTCACGCTCCTGCTTGCTCCAGCTCCTCATAAAGGTGCCAGCCTCTTTATACTCGCCAGCCTTCACCACCTGCTCGCTCACGCCTAAATTTTTGGCTAAATTTTCGATGTTTGCCCCTTGCATGATGACGCCTATGGAGCCGATGAAAGCACCTGGGTTTGCTACGATAGTGTCGGCATTTACGCCAGCGTAGTAGCTGCCGCTCGCCATGTTGCCAGCAGCGTATGCGAGCACTTTTTTGCTCTCTTTTAGCCTCTTGACCGCCATGGCTAGCTCCACGCTAGGACTTAGCGCGCCGCCTGGGCTGTCGATGTAGAGCAGCACGCCTTTGATATTGCTATCAAGCCTTGCTTTTTCTAGAGCATCTAAAATTTCGCTTGTGTCCATTATCGTGCCGGTGATGTCTATGCGGGCTAAATTTGGCTCTTTCATCTTGCCATCTGGCGCGAATATAAAAAATAAGATGAGTAAAAATATGAGCGCCTTAAAGTAGTTATTTATAAATTTAAAAATTCCCAAAATCCCTCTAAAAACAAGTCTTAAAATTTGCAAATTTTGCCTCCGATATATAGTTTTTTAGCCTCGTTCGTGTGAAGTATGAGCTGAAGTATTAGCTCGCTATCATCGCACTCTAGGTCGTTATAGATTGCGATATCAGCCGCGCGTCCAGCCTTTATCTCGCCGTTATTTGTCCTAAGCGCCCTTGCGCCCCCGTGCGTTGCAGCGACAAAAAGCCTAGTGGCAAGCTCGTTTAGATCAAGGCTAGCGTGGGTAAAAAGTGCGGCTCGTAGCTCATGCCAGAAATTTAGGCTGAAATTTGAGCTAAGGCCGTCTGTGCCGATGTTTAGACTGACGTTGTTTTTGAAAATTTCTTTTAAATTTAGCGCCTTTTTGCCAAGTAGCCTATTTGAAACGGCGCAGTGTGTCACGCTGTGATGAGGCTTAAATTTATCAAAATCGCTCGCATAAACGCAGTGTGTAAAGAGTGTATTTATCTCACGAAACATCTCAAAGTAGCCCTGCGCGTCATACATCGGCTTTGGATCTTGGCTAAATCTTAAAAGATGCTTTTTAAAGCCACCGCTGCCGTGCTCTAGCCACTGCTTTTCAGCCTTGCTCTCTAAAAAGTGCGTGCTAACTAGCAAGTCATCTTTTTTGGCTATCTCAATGGCGGCTTTGGCGAGCTTTGGATGCACAGAGTAGGGCGAGTGCAGCGAGATGGCTGGGGTGAAATTTTGGCTTTTATAGCCCTTTGTTTTTTCAAATTTGGCTAAGAAATTTTGTAAATTTTGGTGGATCATCTGCTCATTTGATCCTAAAATTTCACTAAAAAGCACGACTTTTAGTGGGCTAGCGGCTAAAATTTCAAGCTCCGAGCCAAAGCTAGATATCTCGCCAATGGCACAAACTCCGCTTTTTAACAACGAATTTATGGCTTCATTCATCGCTTTTTTAGCGTCCATTTTAGCTAGCTCGCCGCCTTTATCGACGATAGAGCCAAGCCATTTTATAAAGTCGCCATATTTTAGTGTGCTAACGTTTGAGCTAAATTCCAAATGAACGTGTGTATTTACGAACGCTGGGGCTATCACGCTCTCACCAAAGTCGCAAATTTTCGCATCTTTAAATTTCTTTTGCGCCTCTTTTTCGCTTGTAATTTCTAAAATTTTATCATCATCGATGACTAGACAAGAATTTCTTAAAATTTTTGGATTTTCTCCGCCAGTGATGATCTTTTTTGCTTTTAAAATTTCCATTTCTAGCCTTAAATTTTTGTTATTGTAGCGAAAATTTAGGAACGAAAATGTATAATTTGGGCTATTTAATCAAAAAGGAGTGACATGGATAAGAAGCTAAAAATAATGGTTATCCAAGGCCCAAATATCAACATGCTTGGCGCTAGAGAGCCAGGAATTTACGGCGTTATGAAGATGGAGGATATCCACTCTCAAATGAAGATCGTTGCCGATCAAAATGACGTTGAGATCGAGTTTTTTCAAAGCAACCTTGAGGGCGAACTAGTCGATAAGATCCAAGAGTGCTTGGGCGATGCTGACGGCATCATCATAAATCCAGCTGCCTATACTCACACCTCTATCGCTATCCGTGACGCACTAAGTGCGGTTGCGCTTCCGGTTATCGAGGTGCATATCAGCAACGTTTATAGAAGAGAAGAGTTCCGTCACAAAAGCCTTATCGCGCCAGTTGCTGCAGGCCAGATCGTGGGCTTTGGACCAGTTGGCTATCATTTGGCGATGATAGGCATGCTTCAAATTTTTGAGCAAATCAAAGCAGTAAGAGCAAATCAAAACGCACAATGAATTTCATCTTAAAGGACGAAAACGCCGTATTTTACGAGTGTGGTTACAGCTGCGACAATGAGTTTTTGCTATGCCTTGATGGGGTGAAATACTTTTTCACGGACGCGAGGTATTATTTCGAGGCAAAAAGCTGCGTAAATGCTGGCGTGGTCGTTCTTTTGGCGCAGAGAAATTTAATAAGTGAGGTTAGGGCATTTTTAAGAAAAATGAAGCCAAAAAGCCTTGTTTTTAACCCTGACGAGCTAAGTATCAGCGAGTTTAACGCGCTTAGCAAGGGCTTTAGGATAAATTTCAAGCCAAAGGCAAATTTCTCTAGACTAAAGAGAATTTGTAAAAGCGAAGATGAGATAAAAATTTTAAAAAGAGCTAGCGAATTTGGAGCAAAATGCTTTGATGAATTTGCTAAATTTGTGCGTGAAAATGGCGAAGGGATGAGCGAAAAAGAGCTTCATTTTAACGCCTCGCTCATCTTTAGGCAAAAAAACGAGCTAGGTCTTAGCTTTGATCCGATCGTGGCGATAAATGAAAATGCCGCAAAGGCGCACGCGCTGCCTGGGGATAAAATTTTAAAAAGGGGCGATTTGCTGCTACTTGACGCTGGGGTTAAATTTAAGCGTTACTGCTCTGATCGCACCAGAACTGCTTGCTTTGATGAAAATTTTAATTTTTCAAAGGAGCAGAAATTTAAAAACGCCAAAATGCAAGAAATTTACGAGATCGTAAAAGAGGCTCAGGCTGCTGCGATAAAGGTCGCTAGAGCTGGCATTAGGGCGTGCGAGATAGACCTTGCAGCAAGAAGCGTGATAGCAAAGGCTGGATATGAAAAGGCCTTTTTTCACTCGACAGGACACGGCGTGGGCGTCGATATACACGAGCTTCCAGTCATCTCAGCAAGGAGCGAAACGCTCATAAAAGAGGGCATGGTCTTTAGCGTTGAGCCTGGAATTTATCTAGAAAATGAATTTGGCGTGCGCATCGAGGACGTGGTGGTCGCAAGAGAAGGTGGGTGCGAGATTTTATGAGGCTAACTGGAGCAAGAAAGATCGTAAAAAGCCGTTTTTGCCCTAGTTTTTTTGAAAAAAGAGATGAGTTTAAGTATGAGGCGCTAGTTGGCATGGGTGGCAACATCGGCGATAGCGCAAAGAGGTTTGATAAATTTATAAGAGCGATTAGTGAAGATAGGCGTTTTCACGTGGTTGAAGTTTCGCCGATCCTTATAAATGCGGCGTTTGGCTACGAAGCGCAGGATGATTTTAGTAACGCTGTTATAAATTTACAAACATCTGTGAGCCCTAGAAATTTGCTAAAAATTTTAGGGCACTATGAGAGTAAATTTAAGCGCGTGAGGACGTTTAAAAATGCGCCACGCACGCTTGATCTGGATATTTTGTATTTTAGTAAAAAAGTCTATAAGACGCCGCGCCTTATCGTCCCGCACCCAGGGGCTAGCAAGAGGCTTAGCGTGATCGTGCCACTAGGGCTTATGAGAGGTTAAAGGATATAAATGGCTACAAAATTTCATACTTTTACAGGCGAGAGCACCATCGAGGCTTTGAAAAAGGCTCAAGAAGCGTGCGGCGAGAAGGCCATACTCGTCACCACAAAGCAAATTCAAGCCAAAACGATAAACAAAAAGCCGCTTTATGAAATTTTAGTAAGCGTCGAAGAGGACGATGTAAAACAGCCGCCAAAACCAAATGTAAAAGCAATAAACTATGAAAATGCCTACTCTAAATTTAGCAAAAACTACGAGCCGCCAAAGCCAAAATTTGAGATAAAAGAGGAGCCTGCTAAATTTGAGGCAAAGACGACGTCGCCTGAGCCTTACGATCCAAATGAGAGCGTGCTTTTAAATATCTCAGACGTCGCAAAAGAGATAAGCGCGATCGCAAATGTAGATATGAACGAGGTAAAAGAGCCAAATACAAATGGCATGAATAAAAAAATAGACGACGTGGCAAAGCAAGTAAGCGTGCTAAGCGAGAAAATAGGGCTGATAACTGACATGATCTGGGACGAAAAAGCCCCAAATCGCAACAATCTCTCGATCCCGCCAGAGTTTGCTAGCATCTACAAGCTCGCAAAACAAAGCGGCATGAAAGAGGAGCATCTAGAGGCGATCATGCAAACGACGCTTGAAAATTTGCCAGTTTCTATGAAAAGTAACCCAACAGCGGTAAAAAGGTACTTTTACTCACTTTTGCGAAATATGCTGCCTTGCAGAAAAGAGCTAAGTGATAAAAAACAGCGCATAATGATGCTAGTTGGCCCAACTGGAGTTGGTAAGACAACGACTCTTGCAAAGCTTGCGGCTCGTTTTGCATACGGCAATGAAAAGCGCTATAAAACGGGCATCATCACGCTTGATACATATCGTATCGGAGCGGTCGAGCAGCTATTTCAATACGCTAAGATGATGAAGCTGCCGATCCTTGACGTCATAGAGGTCGAGGACTTTCAAAACGCCATAAAGCAGCTTAGCTACTGTGATGTGATACTAATTGACACCACTGGAAATTCGCAGTATGACAAAGAAAAACTTGAAAGACTTGATAAATTTTTAAAGCATAGCGGCGCAAAAATCGATGTAAATTTAGTCCTTTCGGCTGGCTCAAAGGTCGAGGATCTGATAGAAATTTATAATGGATTTTCATTTTTAGAGATCGACACTTTAATAATCACAAAATTTGACGAGACTAAAATTTTTGGCAACGTCTTTTCGCTGATATATGAGACAAATACGCCAGTTAGCTACTTTAGCGTGGGTCAAGAGGTGCCTGATGATCTTATGGAGGCAAAGAGCGAATTTTTAGTAGAGTGCGTGTTTGACGGCTTTACAAAGCAAAAGGCTAGCGATGAATAACCAAGCGCAAAAACTACAAAATTTGGTCCAGTCTCAAAATAAGGCTAAAAATACGCATTTTATAGCGATTACAAGCGGCAAAGGCGGCGTTGGCAAGAGCACGATAAGTGCAAATTTGGCAAATGTCTTGTCGCAAAATGGCTATAAAGTAGGGCTTTTTGACGCTGATATCGGCCTTGCAAACCTTGATGTCATCCTTAATGTCAAAATGGGCAAAAACCTGCTTCACGTGCTAAAAGGCGAGTGCAGCTTAAAAGATATCTTGATACCTATAAATAAAAATCTCATCCTCATCCCTGGCGAGAGCGGTGATGAAATTTTGAAATTTAATAATCAATTTTTATTTGAGAGATTTTTAGATGAGGCGAGCGAGCTTGATCAGCTTGACTTTTTGATCATCGACACTGGTGCTGGCATAGGCGGCAGCACGCAGCTCTTTTTAGAGGCGGCTGATGAGGTTGTCGTGGTGACTGTGCCTGACCCTGCGGCGATAACCGATGCATACGCTGTCATAAAGATCGTTTCAAGGTTTAAAAATAACGAGCTTTTGCTACTAAATATGGTAAAAAACGAGGCTGAGGCTACTAGAATTTATGAAAATGTAAAGCGAGTGGCAAATGCAAATATCGGACCAAGCTTAAATTTAGATCTAATTGGCTACGTAGCTTCTGATAAGAGCGTGGCAAGGAGCATAAAGCAAAGGACACTCTTTACAGATGACGAAGCTTACGGCTCTGCTAGCGTGCAGATCAAGCAGATCGCTTCGAATTTGCTTTATAGGTTGGAACGAAAAGTGCTTAAAGATGAGCAAAGCAGGAGCTTTGGGGGCTTCTTTAAGCGTTTGATAGAACAATTTTAATGGAGATTGAGCTTTGCGTGCAGAAAATTTTATAGCATTTTTTACGGTTTGTGGATTTTTCATAGGCATAGTTTTTACCTTACTAAAGGTGAGTGAGCCTATCGAAATGCTTGTTTATACGCTAGTTATTACTTTATTTTTTTACCTTATAATTCACATCGTGATAATGAACTACGTCGATGTAAAAAGGACTTTGAAGAAATTTTTTGACAATCAAAGACATGAGGAGATCGCAGACTATCTCATCTCTGAGCTAAACGTTAGGGAAAAACGGATGGAAAATATCATGCTAAAAGTAACCACCGAAAATTTAGACTCTGGTAAGCAAAATGTACGAACTAAAGCAAAAGCAGCTTAATGCTTATAAAAGCACCATTAAAAAAGAGCAAGACGAGATCGTCTTAAAATACATGCCAGCTCTGCGTGCGATGGCGTTTAGGCTAAAGGAGCGCTTGCCTTCAAGTATTGACGTAAATGACCTTATAAGCGTTGGTGTCGAGGAGATGATAAAGCTTAGCAGGAAGTATGACAAAGAGCAAAACGACTCATTTTGGGGATATGGCAAAAAGAGAATTTATGGCTCGATGCTTGACTACCTAAGAGCACTTGATGTCGTTAGTAGAAGCGATAGAAAGCTAGTAAAGAGCATAAATACCGAGATAGATAACTACTTTAACACGCACGAAGAAGAGCCAAGCGACGAGTATCTGGCTGAAAAACTAAATGAAGATATCGAAAAGATAAGAGAGGCAAGGGGTGTTAGCGGTATAATCACCATCTTGCCAATAGATGAGCAAATGGAGCTAATCGGTCAAAGCGATGTTGAAAAAAGCGTAGAAAAAGAGGATCTTATCTTAAAGATCGAAAGTGCGCTAAAAGACTTTGACGAGCGTGATCAGATGATCGTCCAGCTTTACTACTACGAAGAGCTAAATTTAAAAGAGATCAGCGAGATAATGAACATCAGCGAGAGTAGAATTTCACAAATTCATAAACGTTTGCTTGATCGCATCAGACGCAGCTTGGGGGTTTAATGGCTGATATTTTAAGTCAAGAAGAGATAGATGCGCTACTTGAAGTCGTCGATGAAGACGGCGATACGAGCAATATCGAGATAGAAGAGAGCCCACAAAGTGAGCAAAGACAGATTATCGTTTATGATTTTAAACGCCCAAACCGCGTCAGTAAAGAGCAGCTCCGTGCGATAAAAGGCATCCATGATAAGCTTGCTAGAAATTTGGCTAGTCAAATTTCAAGCGTAATGAGAAGTATTGTTGAGATTAGGCTTCACAGCGTCGATCAGATGACATATGGCGAGTTTTTGATGAGTTTGCCAAGTCCAACTAGCTTTAACGTCTTTTCTATAAAGCCGCTTGATGGCAACTGTGTTTTGGAGATAAACCCAAGTATTGCATTTCCTATGATAGACCGCTTGCTTGGCGGAACTGGTGAGAATTTTGAAACAAATAGAGAATTGACTGACATCGAGGTAAATTTGCTTGATGCAGTGCTTAGGATGATCATGCAGCGCTTAAAAGAGAGTTGGGCGATGATAACTGATATGTATCCAAACGTCGAGGCAAAAGAGAGTAGCCCAAATGTCGTTCAAATCGTCTCTCAAAATGAGATCGTTATCATGGTCGTCATGGAGATTATCGTTGGTAACTCAAGCGGTATGATAAATTTATGCTATCCGGTCATCTACCTAGAACCGATTCTCTCGCGCCTTGCGAACAGGGACATCATGCTTGGTGAAACTAGTGCTAAGAAGAGTAGAAATAAAGAGTTAAAAACGCTTATTGGAAGAGCTGAAATTTTATATGAGGCGATATTAGGAAAATCAATCGTTAGTGTAAATGAGTTTTTAAATTTAAAAGAGGGTGATATCTTAAGGCTTGATAGAGGTGCTGATGATAAGGCGATCGTTTGCATTGATAAAAAAGAGGTATTTTTGGCTGAAGTTGGACTTCATAGATTTAGGAAGTCGATAAGAATCGAACAGCTAATACGCTCTGATAAAGATGAGATTAAAAATATTCTAGAAAAATACGAAGAAGAGCGAAAAGCGAAACTAATGGCTTACGAAGCTAACGAACACAATATGGAAGAAGAGACCGAAGAATATGATGAATGAATTTTTTAATATATTCTCCAATGAATTGAAAGCGACCATTGAAGGGCTAACTGGTAGAGCGCCAGAGATTGGAGAGAGAAATGAATTTGATGCTCCTACGCAAAATGGCATAAAGCCACCAGTTGTCATGGCTAGTGTAGCTTTAAGCGGTGACATTAGTGCTAAAGTTGAGATCGTATGTACGCCAGTGCTCATAAGCGCTGTTAGCGAATGGATGATGGGCGAAGAGGAAATCTCACGTAATGAAAATCTTGGAAATGACGAGCTTGACGCTGCTAAAGAGATCTTTTCAAACCTCTTTAGCGCCTTTAGCACCTCTCTTGGTGCGCAAAAAGGTATGCCAAAAATCAACTTTGAGGTGATAAATGTAAATTTCTTAGATGAGAATTCCCCTCTTGATTTTAGTGTTTATGAAAAGCTTTTTTTATTTAACGTAAAGATAGAGGATCTAAACGAGCATATTGGCTTTGCTTGCGATCATGCGCTGATGAGATTTTTTGAACCAACTAAAGCTGAAGCACCAGCAGCGCCTGTTAGCACACCTCATAACTCCAAAAATGAATTTAGCGCAGAAGAGATGAGAAATATCGGCCTTATTATGGATGTTAGGCTACCTATTCGCGTTCGTATCGGCTCAAAAAGGATGCTCTTAAAAGATGTACTCACTATGGATATAGGCTCAGTCATCGAGCTAAATCAGCTAGCAAACGACCCGCTTGAAATTTTGATAGGAGATAAGGTGATAGCCCTTGGCGAAGTGGTTATAATAGACGGTAACTTTGGCATCCAGATCACGCAGATAGGCTCAAAACGCGAGAGGCTTCAGCAGTTAAAATAATGAATGAATTAGTAAATGATCTCTTAAAATTTCCAAGCGTTTTAAAGTATAAAAATAAAAATGTAACTTTCTTTGGCTCGGCTAGATTTGATGAAGAAAATTTCTACTGCAAAAAGGCATACGAGCTAGCTTACAAGCTAAATGAGCTAGGTTTTGCTATCTTAACTGGCGGAGGAGATGGCATAATGAGAGCGGCAAACAAGGGTGCATTTGATAGCGCAAAGTCCCCTAGCGTCGCACTAAACGTGAGGCTGCCGTTTGAACAACAAACAAATCCATACGTCACCGCAAAATATCTCTTTTCAAATTTAAGCCCAAGAAAATTTGCCCTAACTGATAGCTCTATCGCATTTGTCGTCTTCCCTGGTGGCTTTGGCACACTTGATGAGCTATTTGAAATTTTGGTACTTGCTCATGTTGGCAGCAAAAAAGTGAAAATTTTTCTTTATGGATGCGAGTTTTGGCAAGGGCTTGATGAGTTTATACAAAAGACGCTAATCCCTCAAAAAACGATAAATGAAGAAGATCTAAATTTATATAAAATCACCGATGATCTAGAGCTTATCGTAAACGAAATTTTGGCTATTTAAAAATAAGATATAAAATATCGCCTTTAAATTTAAAAAAGGTAAAAATATGAAAATAATGGTTGCAATGAGCGGCGGCATAGATAGCACGATGACGGCTAAATTTCTGCAAGAGGCTGGACATGAGGTGCAAGGCTGCTACATGATGCTTCATCAAAAGCCAGGATACCACGAAGAAAACATCAGAAAAGTCAAAAAAGTGGGCGAATATCTTGGCATAAAGGTGCATATACTCGATCTGCAGGATAAATTTAATGAATATGTCTATGACCCATTTGTCAGGCTCTACAAAGAGGGCAAAACGCCCAATCCTTGCGCCTTGTGTAATAAATTTATAAAGCTTGGTGCACTACTTGACTTTGCAAAGGCAAATGGCTGCGAGAAGCTTGCTACTGGGCACTACGTGCAGGTGGTTGATGGTTTTATAACCTGCGCCAAAGATCCTAGCAAGGATCAAAGCTACTTTTTAGCTCAGGTGCCAAAAGAGGTGCTAAAAGATGTCATTTTCCCACTTGGAGATAAATTTAAAAAAGATATAAAAGAGCTAGCAAGAGGCGTAAAAGTGCTTGAAGAGTTCGCTACGCAGGCAGAAAGCAGTGAAATTTGCTTTGTGGAAAATACTTACATAGAGGTTTTAAATAAGCACTACAACACAAATTTACCAGGCAATGTGGTGGGTAAAGACGGCAATATCATCGGCCGCCACCAAGGCTACATGCACTACACTATCGGCAAACGCCGTGGCTTTGAGGTTTTTGGTGCTCATGAGCCACACTTTGTCATCAAGATAAATGCCGAAAAAAACGAGATCGTTGTCGGCACGAAGGACGACCTTGCTCAAAAGGTGGTCGAGCTTGAAAATGTAAATTTATTTATCGATGAAGATAAATTTGAGTGCGAAACAAAGATAAGGTATAGAAGCCCTAAACTTGAGGCTTTTGTAGAGGTTGATAAAGCTAACAAAACCGCAAAGCTAACGCTAAATCAAAACGCACTTGGCGTAGCTCAAGGTCAGCTTTGCGTGATGTATGATGGTGATCGCGTCATCGCAAGTGGCTTTATAAAGAGCTAAGCGCCTCTTTTATCACCTTAACGTGGCTAAATTCTGGCTCTTTGACAGCGGTCAGAAGCGCCACGTTTTTATACTCTTTTTCTAGCTTTTTAAGCTCTTTTAGCCCCTCTTGCTCCTCTTTGCCATTTAGCTCTTGCCTAAATCTTTTGCAAAACTCATCAAACCTAGCCTCTTTATCTTCATGAAACCATGACCTTAGCTCGTTTGACGGAGTGACTGATTTTAGCCAGATGAAGCTAGAAAAGATCTCTTTTTTCACGCCTCTAGGATAAAGTCTATCGATAAAGACACCTTTAAAACTCTCGTCGTCGCTTTTAATAAAGTCGTAAATTCTACATATCTTAAACATGTTTGTTATCTTAGTCCTTATAAATTTACAAATGTAAAATGGTTTAAAAATTTGGTGTAAATTTTGGCTTTTGGAGTAGAAAATTTGACTAAAAATAGTTGGTAAATAAATTTAAATTTAAAGCTCATTTTGATAAAATCACAACATAAAAATCACTAAAAAAGGTTACTATTATGAGAGGCTATAAAATTTTCTCAGGCACCGCAAATATCGAGCTTTCGAAGAAAATTTCGCAATATTTGTCGCTTCCACTCAGTGAAGCTAGCATTAAAAGATTTAGCGATGGTGAGATCAGCGTGCAGATCGGCGAAAGCGTGCGTGGGAAAGATGTTTTTGTCATCCAGCCAACATGTGCCCCAGCAAATATAAATTTAATGGAGCTTCTTATTTTAACTGACGCTTTAAAACGCAGCAGTGCAAGCTCTATAACAGCGATAGTGCCGTATTTTGGCTACGCTAGACAAGACAGAAAAGCAGCCCCTAGAGTGCCTATCACTGCAAAACTTGTGGCAAATATGATGCAAACAGCAGGCATCGACAGGGTCGTGACGATGGACCTTCACGCAGGACAAATTCAAGGATTTTTCGATATCCCAGTAGATAACCTTTATGGCAGCATCATCTTTAACGACTACGTAAAAGCTAAAAATTTACCAAATCCAGTCGTCGCAAGCCCAGATGTAGGCGGCGTGGCTCGTGCTAGAGCCTTGGCAAAAAATCTAAATTTATTAGATATGGTCATCGTTGATAAACGCCGCGAGAAAGCAAATGAGAGCGAAGTTATGAACGTGATCGGCGATGTTAAAGGCAAAGATGTGATCTTGGTCGATGATATGATCGACACCGCTGGCACCATCGTAAAAGCAGCTGAAATTTTCAAAGAGCGTGGCGCAACTAGCGTAATGGCGTTTTGCACGCATCCGGTGCTTAGCGGACCAGCCTATGATAGGTTAAAACTTGGCTTTTTAGACGAGTTAGTAGTGACTGATACGATCCCGTTAAAAGAAGAACTCCCTTGTATAAAAGTGCTAAGCACAGCTTCACTCTTTGGCGAAGTGATACGCCGTGTTTATCACAACGAAAGCGTAAATAGCTTATTTTAGTAACCATTGCAGGCTAAAGCGTTAGCCTGCTAAATTTATCCATTTTGGCTAATCGATATTTATCTTTTGGGTTAAATTTCTAGCCCAAAAGACTTAAAATCCTGTTTGTAACAAGCCTAAATTTAAAGTCAAATAAATACAAATCACAATGAAATCTCGCCGCTAAATTTCTACATGCTAGCTACTAAAATTTAAATAAGCCGTAATTAAGGTGCAGTGCCGATCAGATCCGTGTGGGAGCTGCGACAAATGCCGTCAGGATCGCACAAAAATGGATTGCGATGCAAGAGTAGTTTGTAAATTTATTTTTGGCTAGAAAAGATCAAGCTCTAGCCTAAATTTATCTTGCAAGTTCGTCTAGCAAGTCTTGCAAAGTAACACTTTTTAGCTCATTTTCTAGGGCAGTTTGTGCTCTTAAAAAGTGCCCAGACAAAAGCTCTTCTATCCTACTGCCAACTGGGCAGGCTTTTGGTGAGTCAGAGTGAATTTTAAAAAGTTTTTCTTTATCATTTACTGCGTTAAAAATTTCAAGTAAATTTATATCTTTTGGCTCTTTTGCAAGGCTCACCCCACCAACTCCAGCTGCGACATTTACGAGCCCTGCAGCCTTTAGAGTGCCAAGTAGGCGCCTAACGATAACTGGGTTTGTGTTTATGCTGCCAGCTATAAATTCGCTTGTAACCTTTTCGTTTTCAAAAAATTTAGCACACAAAAGCGCGTGTATCGCAGTTGAAAATTTAATGCCAACTTGCATGATCGTCCTTAAATTTTTCGTGATTATACTTAAATTTTCTGCCAAAGACAGCCAGCTAAATTTGACTTACGAGCCTTCGCCAGCTGTCAAATTTATAAACTCAAGCTCTCTCGCCGACGGCGGTAAAGCGCTTTTGGATAAATTTCTTGTTTTTTAGCTCGTCAATGATCGAAAGCGCAAGGTCTGCGTAGCTTATGTAGCTCTCATTTTTTGAGTTTAGTATGAGATCATCCCCGCCAAGCACGTATTTGACCGTGCGAGCGCCGTTTGCGTCGTAGTCGCCTGCTGGACTTACATACGTCCAAAGCACATTTGTGCTACCTTTTAGCTCAAAATATGACTCCGCCGTCGCCTTTGCCACGCCCATATATGCTGCTGGGAAGTCTGGGGTGTCCATGAGCATAGTGCCTTTGCTATCAACAAATAACGTGCCAGCACCGCCAACTACGATGAGCCTTGTGCTAGTGCCTTCTAGTAAATTTACTAGGTGGGCGGCCACTTTTTTGTGAAGTGGGAAAGTCTCTTCGCTCCATGCTGCAAATGCGCTGATAACCGCGTCAAAGCCGGCTAGATCGGCCTTTGTAAGCCCGAAAATATCTTTGTAAACGACCTTTACGCCTTCGTTTTTATACTCTTTGTTTCTAACGATCGCTGTGACGTCGTAACCTTGTTTTAGTGCCTCATTTACTAAATTTACGCCGCTTTTGCCGTTTGCACCTATAATTGCTATTTTCATTGTTTCTCCTTTAAATTTCTTTTTAAATTTACAGCCAGCTTGGCTTTACGTCTTCAACTATCACGCCGTCAGTCATGGTGTATTGCTCTAGGCTACCGCGTTTTGTCTGGATGCAGATCATTTTGATACCGTTTTTGCCAGCCCTAAAGCACCTTTTGCCATCTGGATCTATGCGCACCGCGTCGCCTTTGCTTACTTTTATCACTTCGCCATCGATGAAGAGCTCGCCATCGCCATCAGTGATGATGTAAAGCTCCTCGTTTTGCTTGTGCGCATGGACAAATGGCACGCTCACATTTGCTGAAAGCTCGTTTATAGATACTTCACAGCCAGTTAAATTTAAAGCCTCTTTTAGCTCGACTCTTGGCGCATTTGCGATCTTTGCAACCTGATAATTTTTCATTTTGTCCTCCTTGTTTTTTGTTGTAATCTTTTTTCTTACAACCGATGAGCGAAGTATAGTGATTTTTTGTTGTAATGTCAAGAGTTACAACAAAAATTTTTCAAAATTTATAAATTTGAGCTAAAATTCGCAGAATTTTTAGGAGTAAATTTGCAAAATAACGCCTTTAAAACGCTAAAGAGCATAGCGACCGAGCATAACAAAAAGCTCATTTTGACCTTTACTTTGGTGCTAGCAGAGAACGGACTTTTTCTAGCTTATCCGATATTTGCAGGCTTTGCGATCAACGCAATCATGCAAGGAAATACGCTAAATGCCCTCATTTACGCACTTTTTGTACTCATAGCGTGGCTTGTAGGAGCCATTAGGCGCCGCGTGGATACGCAAGTTTTTGCAAATATCTACGCAAAGCTTGCTGTAAATGTCATCATGAATGAAAAACAAAATGCCAAAGACGACTCCGCCATCATCGCTAGAGTAGCGCTCTCGCGAGAGTTTGTAAATTTCTTTGAGACGCATTTTCCTATGTTTTTTACATCGGTCATTTCGATCATTGGCTCAGCGTTTATGCTCATCTTTGTCGAGCCAAAGGTCGCTGTGGCGTGCTTTGCCGTGATGACCTTTTTTCTTATATTTTTACCAAGATATATCAAGAAAAACGACGACCTTTATCTTCGCTTAAATGACCGCCTAGAAAAAGAGGCAAAGGTGATAGGTATTTTTAACAAAAGCACGCTAAATAGGCACTACGATGTCGTTTCTAAATTTCGTATAGCGATCTCAAATAGAGAGGCGATGAGCTATTTTATCATCGGCATTAGCGCTTCGCTACTCTTTTTGGTGGCGATAATAGTGCTAAGCTCGCAGCAGACAAATGCCGGCCACATCTACTCTGTGATGACCTATATATGGAATTTCGTCATCAGCCTTGACGACTCGCCAAAACTCATCGAGGAATTTTCAAATTTAAAAGATATCGGCAAGAGGATCGACGCCGAAAAGAAGGACAATAATGCACAATAAGAGCGTTCTTAGAAATTCATTTTTTCTAATTTTCACGTTTATGATAGTTGAGGCCGTTTTTGGCTTCGTTTCAAACTCGCTTGCGCTTATTAGCGACGCATTTCACATGCTCTCAGACGCTGCGGCTCTCTTTTTGTCACTGGTCGCTTTTAAGATCGCAGAAAAAAGGGCAAATTTACAAAAGACCTTTGGCTACAAAAGGGTCGAGATCATCGCCGCTTTTATAAATGCCATCGCTCTTATCGCACTTGCTGTTTTTGTCATAGTAGAAGCTATCATCAGACTTTTTAACGAGCCAGAGATCAAAGCTGAGACGATGCTTTTTGTTAGCATTTTGGGGCTTGTGGTAAATTTAGTCGTGGCCGTTTATATGCACAAAAGCGCTGATACAAAAGAAAATTTAAATATGAAAGGTGCTTATTTGCACGTGCTTGGCGACACGCTTGGCTCGGTTGGCGCTATCGTCGCAGCGCTTCTTGTGATGAAATTTAACTTCACGCAGGCCGATAGCATCGCAAGTATCTTTGTCTCGCTACTCATCATAAAAAGTGGCGCTAGCTTGCTAAAAGATAGCTTTAATATCCTGATCGAAGCCGTGCCGCTTAAGCTTGATACGGACGAAATTTTAGGCGTTATAAAGGGTGTAGATGGCGTTAAAATCGTGCATGACCTGCATATCTGGGCGATAAATGCTGGCACAAATGCACTCATAGCCCACGTGGTGGTGGATGATGCGTTAAGCGTGGCTGAAATTTCAAAGATGATAAAGCGCATCGAACACGAGCTTTCTCACGTTGGCATCGGTCACGTCACGCTTCAGTTTGAGAGCGAGAGCCTTGGACATAAAGACGATCTCATCTGCGAGCTAAAAAGCGAGCATAAAGACGAGCACTTTGGGCATCATCACTAAAATTTGACGCAAAAGGTTTAAATTTAATGTTTCGCATAAAAAATGAATATCTAGTAGTCGTGGCCATGGGTTTGCTTTGTGTTTTTATTGATATAACCCATCTTATCGCGGTAAATTTTGCAGTAGCCTTGATCTGCGCTCTATTTTGTATGAAAAAGGACTATATATTTGTTTTGTTGCTGGCGTTAAATTTTGCTCTATATTTTAATGCTATAGACGCTCCGTTTGATCAACCAGAGCTTTGGACTTATCACGTGCCAGCGCTTGCAAATGCGACATACGGGCTTAGTGCTTTAGTTTATGCTTCAGCTTTTTTAGCTTTTTTGCCGCTTTTTGCTTATCTTTATTTTTTATATTCACTTTGCGTTGTGCTCTGCGCTTTGCGTAAAAGTTTTAGAGCTAAATTTGAGCTTTAAATTTAAGCCTTGCTAGCCTAGCAAACTCATTTTTACTCAACTTTAACGATTTTTTTTATAAAATCGCCTAAAATTTAACTAGGGATTTCATGAAAAACATTAGAAACTTTAGCATCATCGCTCACATTGACCACGGCAAAAGCACGCTTGCTGATCGCCTCATTCAGGAGTGTGGCGCCGTTAGCGACCGTGAGATGAGCTCGCAAATCATGGACACGATGGACATCGAAAAAGAGCGTGGCATCACGATCAAAGCCCAGTCTGTCCGCCTAAACTACGCACTAAATGGGCAAAATTTTGTTCTAAATTTGATAGACACCCCAGGACACGTTGATTTTAGCTACGAGGTAAGCCGTAGCCTAGCTAGTTGCGAGGGCGCGCTGCTTGTCGTGGATGCTAGCCAGGGCGTGGAGGCGCAAACCATCGCAAACGTCTATATCGCGCTTGAAAACAACCTAGAGATCATCCCAGTCATCAACAAGATCGACCTGCCAGCGGCTGACCCTGCTAGGGTAAAAGACGAGATCGAGCACATCATCGGACTTGACTGCTCAGGAGCGATCGAAGTGAGCGCAAAAACAGGCGTTGGCATAAAAGAGCTTCTAGAAGCGATCATCACGAGGATCCCTGCGCCAAATGGCGACGCAAGCAAGCCTACAAAGGCGCTAATCTACGATAGCTGGTTTGACAACTACCTTGGTGCGCTTGCTCTTGTGCGTGTTTATGATGGTGAAATTTCAAAAAATGATGAAATTTTGGTCATGGGCACGGGCAAAAAACATATCGTGCTAGACCTCATGTATCCAAATCCTATAGCACCGATCAAAACCAAAACGCTTAGCGCTGGTGAGGTTGGCATCGTGGTTTTGGGGCTTAAAAACGTTAGTGACGTGCAGGTGGGCGATACGATGACGCAGGCTAGAAACCCGCTAAAAGAGCCAGTTGGCGGCTTTGAGAGGGCTAAGCCGTTTGTTTTTGCGGGACTTTATCCAATAGAAACTGATAAATTTGAAGATCTGCGTGACGCGCTAGATAAGCTAAAGCTAAATGACAGCTCCATTAGCTACGAACCAGAGACCTCGGTCGCACTTGGATTTGGCTTTAGGGTTGGCTTTTTAGGTCTTCTTCATATGGAGGTCGTCAAAGAGAGGCTGGAGCGTGAGTTTGACCTTGATCTCATCGCCACAGCGCCAACTGTGACTTATGAAGTCATCCAAACTGATGGGCTAAATTTAAAGATCCAAAACCCAAGCCAGCTGCCACCAGTCAATAAAATAGACTCGATCCTTGAGCCATACGTGAAGGCCACTATCATCACGCCAAGCGAGTTTTTGGGCAACATTATCACGCTCTTAAACAACCGCCGCGGCATACAAACGAAGATGGACTACATCACGACTGACCGCGTTTTACTCGAGTATGACATACCTATGAATGAGATCGTGATGGACTTTTACGACAAGCTAAAGTCAAGCACCAAAGGCTACGCGAGCTTTGACTATGAGCCAAGTGACTACCGCGCGGGCGATCTAGTGAAGCTTGATGTCAAAGTGGCCGGCGAGACGGTCGATGCGCTCTCTATCATCGTGCCTGAGAGCAAGGCTCAGACAAAGGGCAGAGACTTCGTAAAGGCGATGAAAGAGATCGTGCCACGTCAGCTCTTTGAGGTGGCGATACAAGCTAGCATCGGCAATAAAATAATCGCCCGAGAAACCGTAAAATCAATGGGTAAAAACGTCACAGCCAAGTGCTACGGCGGCGATATCACTCGTAAGAGGAAGTTGCTTGAGAAGCAAAAAGAGGGTAAGAAGAGGATGAAGGCGATAGGTAAGGTGAATTTGCCGCAGGAGGCGTTTTTATCTGTCCTAAAAATAGACTAGCGGCTTATCTTTTGTGCCCTTTTGAAAGAGTTAGTGAAATTTTGGCTTGATGAACTATATGTTCTACCCGCACCAAAATTTCACGTCACAGCTTTCAAAATCATCACAAAATATCTCGCCTTATTGCGAGGCGGCGATACGTCCGCAGCAGGGATCTTATTTTGGCAAATAGGTCTTTGATTAAAATTTAAGTGCTAAATTTACAAAAAGGAGTGCTATGCCGTTTGTGAAAATTTGCGTGACAAAAGAGGGTGATAGCCCAAGTGTGGAGCAAAAAGAGAAGATGATAAGCGGAGTTACAAAGCTAATAAGCGAAATTTTAGGTAGAAGCGCTCAAAATACCGTTGTCATTATCGATGAGATCGATACGAATAACTACGGCATCGCAGGCGAGAGCGTGAAAAATCTCCGCAAAAAACAAAAAGAGCAAAAGGAAGTGAAATGCTAAGAGCGACATTATTAGCAGTTTTTGCAGCCGTCTTTCTAACTGGCTGCGTGGCAAAAGCTAGCCTTTGTCTATCGTGCGAGGGCATAGACGGCGTGCAAAGTGCAAGCATAAGTAGCGAAGATAAGACCTATTTTGAAGAGGTTATGAGGATCCCAGCTGACTGCAGCGCTTGCAGGGGCAGGGGCGATGGCGTCTTTATAAATGGCGTCAAGTATAGAAGCGACGTGGCGATAAACTGCTGCTTAGAAAAAAATATGATCGACATAAATGTCGGGCTAAAGAAGGTCTATTTTCATAGGATCGTGGATGCTAGAAGCAGCGCAAGGTCGATTTACTACACAAGAGAAGATGGTAGTGGCGTAGTCTTTAACTCAAATCCACGCCTTGAAGTGCTCTTTTATATGTTTTTAAAACGTGAGCTAAATTCTCGTGGCATAGTTGTCGTGGATACGCAAACATCGCCTTATACATATAGGCTTGATTTTAGATTTAACGAGCTTAGAGGCACTTACTCTAGAAGCTCTGAAATTTTAAACGGACATCTATATGGCGAGCTTGTGCTTTCAGATATAAATTTCAAAAAACGAATTCCTATCTCAACTAGACACCACGTGGAGGAGCTTGAGGCGTCAAAAAGCGGTCAGTTTGACTTCTTTATCGCGCTTTTAGTCAAGCAAGCCGCCATAAAAGTGGCTGATGAGATCACTAAACTTTGAAAGGAAAAATATGAGTAAATTTAAATTTCTAGCTATCTTTGGACTTTTTGTCCTATTTTTGAGCGGTTGTGCGCCTACTCAGACGGTGCTTGCGTTTGATCCTTATAAGGCTATCGTTTCAAATCAACAAAACAGTGGTTTTGAGGTCTATATAAGTACAGTGCATGATATTCGCAAAAACAAAAGCACTATAGCAACTATAACAGATGGCAAGGGCACCGTGGATGAATACGTCGTGCTTCAAAATGACCTTGCGACATATTTTGGCGACTCTCTTAAAAAAGAGCTCATAGCTCATGGCGCAAATGTAAATGGCATGGGTGGCGTTGTGGTTGAAGTTTTCATAAACGAATTTGAAGCAAATATGAGCGGATATAACAGCGACAACACAAAGGGCAAGATAAAGATCACTCTTAAAATCCAAAAAGGCGATCAAAGTATCATTAAAAATATCTCAAACAACCAAACCAAATTTGAGCTAGTTCGCACTGGCGGAGCATTTAAGCCATTCTTAACAGACATCATAAATGACGCTGTTAAGCGCTCTGCGATCGCTATCTTAAATAGCTGATGTTTTGTGCGTTTTGCAAGAGCTTTACACTAAAGACATTTTGTAAAACCTGCTCGCAAATTTTAAGCGAGCCAAGCCCTGTAGTAAGAGAGCTAGAGGGCTTTAAAATTTATAGTTTCTACGGCTACTCTGAGATCAAAGAGCTCATCCACTCAAAGCACCAAATGCACGGACTTTTTATCTATAAAAATTTAGCCAAATTTGCATTTAAGAAATTTGCTAAAAGCTTTAGCTTTCCAGAGCAAATTTATGCTCTGCCGATAGATGATAGAGTGCATCATGGCTACTCGCACACGGCTATTTTGGCAAATGAACTTCGTGCTAAAAACCTTAAACCCATCTTTCACGCTTTGCATGCGACAAGCAGTGTCAGTTATAGCGGCAAGGATCTTAAATTTAGGCAAAACAATCCAAGAAATTTTAAAATTTTAAAGAAGATTACCGCGCCAGTTATCTTAGTCGATGACATCGTAACCACTGGCACAACGATACTAGAAGCTAGAGATACGCTTCAAAAAGCAGGCACTAGAGTACTTTTTGCACTTGTTTTAGCAGATGCTAGAAACTAGGTTTTATGTTTATTTTTTATGTAATTTAAAAAAATGAAAAAGTAAAGCAATGTCTTATTTTCAGGTTATTTTTTTGACAATGCCTTTTTTAAGCTATTTTTAAAGAAATGCTAATTATAATACGACTTCTCTTAAGTGTTCCGGATTAGCTCAGCGGTAGAGTAGGTGACTGTTAATCACTTGGTCGCTGGTTCGAACCCAGCATCCGGAGCCATTCTTCTTTAAAAATCCTTTTAAAAACCCGATTTTAACTATGTTTCAAGAACTTCAAGTTTTCTTATTTTTTGTATTTTTCCCCTTTATTTCCCTTCAGATTTATTTATTGTTTCAAAGTATATCGTTCTGATTCGTAATCAAAATGCGATTAGATATTTGTCTTTGAACGAAGTTAAAATAAATTTCCTTTATTCATTCTAGCTTCATTTAAGACTTTTATAATGTGCTCATCCAAACTAAAGTTGGAAATCAAAATAAAAGGATCAAAAATGAAAAAGATATTAGGCACGACAGTTTTAGCGGTAGTTTTAGGAGCAATAAGTTTGCAAGCAGCCATCACGTCAAAAGACGCTTTAAATATAGCTGAGAAAAATTTTCCAGGCTCAAGCGTCAAAGATATCGAGATGAACGTCAAGAAGGGCGTGACTTTTTACAAGATAGAGTCACTTAAAGATGGTGTCAAACAAGAGATCAAGATCGATGCTAACAGCGGTAAGATCGTTAAAGTAGAGAATAAAAATAAAAAACATATCTTGCCAATCGAAGCAGTAGATTTTTCAAAATTTGCTCTTAGCATCGACGAGGCTGTGGCTAAAGCTCAAGCGCTTGAGGCTGGCTGGAGCCTTGATGAGGCAGAGCTTGATAATAAAAATGGTGTTTGGATATACAAAGTAGAGCTTAAACGCGACAGGAGCGAGAAAAAAGTGATCATAAACGCTCAAACTGGCGAAATAATCGATAATTACACAAAGTGATCTAACGCCCTTTTTGAGCGTTAAATTTTTATAAAGGTGAAAAAGATGAGTGAAAATTTAGATCAAAATTTAAACGAGAAAGTTAGCAAGCAAGTCTTAGAGAGAAATTTGAATAAAAATTTAAGCGAAAACAAAGTTACTGATTTAGGTGAAAATGAGAGAGAAAATTTAAGTAAAAATGCCAAGCCTAGCATTTATAAAAATAGTTACAAAAATTTAGGCAAGAGCGAGCAAATGCCTGAAAATTTAGATAAAAATCCTAGCGAAGAAATCATTAGCGCAGAAATTTTAAGTCAAGCTACCTCAAAATGCAAAGCTCAAAATTTCTTTAAAAATGCGCTTAAGCTTTCGCTTCAAGGCGTAGCGGATGCGCTCATCTATGCTGGCAAGGCTGGAGTGTGGCTAACAAACGCCACGAACTGCCTAAAAGACGAGGCACAAAGGGCGGAGCTATCAAAGATAAATGAAGAGCAGGCAAAATTTGAAAGAGTGACTTGCATCTTGCCAGAAAAAGTCAAAGAGATCGTCATAGAGCGCCTAAAAACAAAGCCAGAAGAGGTGGAATTTGCACCGATCTATCTAGTGAAAAAACAAAGTTTTGGCACATTTTGCACGGAGTATTTTTATGACGCAAGGGCTAAATTTAATGGCTTTTTATATGATTTTAAGATAGGCGCAGCAAATGGCGAAATTTTAAATCTAAAAATAAAAAGCCAAATTTGATAAAATAGCTGGCAAAACCAAGTGAGGTAGGGATGAAAATTTTAGTCGTAGAGGACGAAATAGACCTAAATAGCGTTATCACAAGGCACCTAAAGAAAAACGGATATAGCGTCGATAGCGCATTTAACGGCGAGGAGGCGATGGACTTTACCGCCGTCGCGCACTACGATCTTATCGTGCTTGATCTTATGATGCCAGTGATGGACGGACTTACATTTTTGCAAAGATCGCGCACCGCAAAGCTAGCGACCCCTGTGCTGATACTAACGGCAAAAGACGATGTGGATGACGTTGTAAAGGGGCTTGACGCGGGTGCTGATGACTACTTGGTCAAGCCATTTGACTTTAAGGAGCTGCTAGCTAGGGTGCGCACGCTCATTCGCCGAAACAGCGGTAACGTGGCTAATGAAATTTACGCAGGCGAGCTAAAGATCGACCTTTCTAAAAAGTCAGTCGAATTTAGCGGCGAGCGGGTAGAGCTAACTGGCAAAGAGTATGAAATTTTAGAGTTTTTGATGCTAAATAAGGGCAGAATTTTAACTCGCGACCAGATCAAAGAGCACGTCTGGGACTTTGACTACACGGGCGGCTCAAACGTCATCGAGGTGCTTATAAAAAACATAAGAAAAAAGCTTGGTGAGTGCGAGGTGATCCAGACTAAAAGAGGGCTTGGCTATGTTGTTAAGGACTAAACAAGCGCTTGCAAACATCCCGATAACCGCGCGCGTAACGCTTTGGTACTCGTTTTTTATCATCGTTATCGTGGCGGCTCTCATTGCCATCTCGGCGGTCGTGGCGGATGAGGTTTTTGAGGACGTTAGCCAAAAAAAGCTAGCCAAATCAGTCACCAAAATCGCCAATGATATGGATGAGTTTGAGCCATACGATGATGGGATATTTTTTATAAAATATAATGCAAAAGGCGATGTGATCGGTGGTCTAGCGCCAAAGCGCTTTCAAATTTCACTTAAAATGAACAGCGGTGCAGTCCGTCTTTATGAAGAAGGCGAAAACCGCTTTTACTACTACGATATCGCAGCTAAAGGCAAAGAGGTCTGGGTCAGAGGCGTGATAAATGCGGAGAAATTTTTCAAAAAAGAGGGGCTATTTTTACTGGCTCTTGGCGTTTTTGTGCCGGTTTTGTTTATCTTTGTGCTTTACGGCGGCTATAAAACGATAAAAAACGCGATGAAACCAGTCGCTACGATGTCTAAAACCGCGCTTGAGATAGGTAGTAGCCGGGACTTTTCAAAGCGCATAGACCTGCCTGCTGGCAAAGACGAGCTGCACGCGCTTGCAAGCGTTTTTAACCAGATGCTCGACTCTCTTGAAAAGGTCTATCAAAGCGAAAAACAGCTCACCTCAGACGTCTCGCACGAGCTGCGAACACCGCTATCTGTCATCATGGCTGAGAGCGACTACGCTAAAAATTACTCACAAAATTTGGACGAGGCCAAGGAGTCGCTGGAGGTCATCTCTAGGCAGTCAAAAAAGATAACCTCGCTGATAGATCAAATTTTAGAGCTTTCAAGACTGGAAGCTGGCAGAAATTTGGAGCTAAAAGATATAAATTTAAGCTCTATCTTGCAAAATTTAGCCAGTGATTATGAAAAGTTAGCAAGCGCAAAGGGGCTAAAATTTAGCTGCGGCATAGCGCCAGATGTCCAAATTTTGGGCGATGAGTTGATGATATCAAGGCTGGTGGATAACTTTTTAAGCAATGCACTAAAATTTGCCACAAATAAAATTGAGCTAAATTTAAGCCTCTCAAAAACTCACGCACTTTTGTCTGTAAAAGATGATGGCTTAGGTATCTCTAAAAAAGATATCGAGCTAATCTGGAATAAATTTTATCAAGTTGAAAGCTCAAGAAACAAAAGCCAAAACAAAGGTAGCGGACTGGGGCTTGCCATCGCTGCAAATATAGCTAAAATTCACGGCGCAAAGCATGGCGTAAAAAGCGAAGCAGGAGCTGGAAGCGAATTTTGGGCTGAATTTGAGCTTGTAAATTTAAAGCAAGTGTAAATTTAAGCAGTTTGCTAGACAAAATTTACGCAAGAGAAAAACAAATATAAGAGTGAATTTAAATTTCACACAAAACGGCGTCTATTCATAAGTATAAGACTATCAAAGATACAAGATAGATTAAGCTAAAGCATTAAGATGTGTGATATAAAACCCATTTAAAGAGCTTTAAAAGAGTTTGCAAAGTAATGTAAAGAAATTTCGCCACCTTGTCTTTGAGTAAAACTCACTCTAACTACAAATAAATCACCTTTTTCTATGCTTTTTATAACTTTGATATCTAAGATAGCTTTACAAAATTTAACCAAGAGCCATGAGCTGCAAGGCACGCATGCTGTAAGCCACAAACCACGCAAGCTACAAACTAAAAAGCAAAAAGCAAAAAAAGACACTAAATTTAGTGTCTTTTATCGTTATCTTTCACTAAGCTTCCCGCATGCATCAGCACGGCACCTACTGCAATGCGTCATCTGCTCTATATCGCTAGCTATTGATCTTCGTATGCGGTGAATTTCATCACTTGAAGGGGATTTTAAATTTTCAAAAGGGGTGTCATGCACTGGTATCATCGCTATGCAGTTCATTATGTCAGCTCCCCACTGCTTTGCCTTTGCCGAGATGCTTTGGACGTGGTCCATATTGACCCCAGGGATGACTACGGTGTTTATCTTTACTAGCATGCCAGCCTCTTTTAGCTTGCGGATGCCCTCGTCCTGGCGCGCTAGCAGTATCCTAGCAGCCTCTTCGCCGTAGTAGTTTTTACCCTCATACCTCACCCACGAATAGACCTTTGAGCCAACATCTGGCGTCACGGCATTGACCGTCACTGTCACGTGGCTCACGCCAAGACGCACGATCTCATCAACGTGCTCAGGTAGCGCTAAGCCATTAGTCGAGAGGCAGAGCAGGGCGTTTGGGAAGTGAGACTTGCACTTTTCAAAGGTTGCTAGCGTCTTGTCAGCATCGCACATCGGATCGCCAGGTCCAGCGATGCCGATGACTGAGATGTCTTGTCTAAATTTAAAGAGCTTTTCTAGAAATTTCACCGATTCATCTGGCGTTTGCACCTTTGCCGTTACGCCAGGGCGATTTTCATTAGCACAGTCATATATGCGGTTGCAGAAGTTGCACTGGATGTTGCAGTGAGGGGCAACTGGCAGATGCACGCGTCCGTAGCTAGCGGAGGCCTTTTTGTTAAAGCATGGGTGGTTATCTAGATCAGCTTTAGTGCGAAAGATCATTAGCTCTTTTTCCTTCCAAATTTAATGGCATTTGCATGGCAAACATTTAGGCAGTCTCCGCAGTTTGTGCAGTTTATCTCATCAGGTCTTGTCCCCATTTCGCACTTGCGCAAGCATGCGTCGCAGTCGTCACAAGCGTTTGTTTTATAGACGCGAAAGATCGAAAATTTACGCAAAATTTCAAGCACGCCACCTGATGGGCAGACGAAGCGACACCAAAGGTTAGCTATGATTAGCGAGGCTAGCATGACTGAGATGATGACTGCCGTGCGAGTGACCCACTCCCATTCGCCAAAGCGAAGTGACAAAGTAACGGCAGTTAGGTACTCATCGCTCGTTCTTATAGGTATCATCATGCGAGGATTGCCCCAGACGAAATAGACCCAAAGGCTGATTGCTATGGCAATTAGCATGCCTATTTGAGCGATTATTAGCTTTTTGCTGCGGATTTTTAGCTTGAAAAAGGCAAATTTACCAAGCATTTGATTGACAAAGCCTGCTGGACAAACCCAGCCGCAAAATGCCCTACCAAAGAGGATGACAAGTGCTGGGATAAATAGCCAAAATCCAAAAAACAGCGACGTGATCCGCCCCCAACAGGTGATGATAGGGCAGTTTTGGCAATTTACAAAAGGCACTACAAAAGGACATCTAAAAATGCCGTAATACGCCCATTGACCGATGCCTGCTATGAAGATGAGCTGCACTAGGCGTCTTATCTTTGTTGTGGGAGAGTTTTTGCTTTTCTTTTTTAAATTTACATTGCCGCATGCACTGCTATTAGAGCATGCACTATTACAGCTACTACACATCTTTTACACCAAACCTTTCTATAAGCTCTAGCCCACGCGCTGAATAAATGGAGGTAAAGCCATGTTTTTCAAAAATTTCTTGCCCTTCGGTGCCGCAAACAAAGTCTGCAAAGTCATTTGCGAGCCTTTCATCTTTTACATATTTCATTATATTTAGCGTAAAAGTGAGCGGTCCAGGCGGGATGAGCTTTTCGTAGATGGGCATATACTCGATCTTATCTTTAAACCTATCATGCGTTGTTAGGCGCTTTTCGATGATCGAAGCGTCACCCTTGCCATCAACTAGCTCGCACATCATATTTATGACGCATGATCCGTTTGCGACCATGTTTTTCATCACCGCATCGGTTAGGTTTGAGTTTTTTAAGATCCCTTTGACTGGGCCACTGCCAGGGGGTGATGATCTAAGAGGCAACATCACTCTAACTCCTGGCTCAGCAAGGTCTTTTAAGTCGCGAATGCCTGCTGGATTGCCTTTTGGCACGACTAGGACGTAGTCAGTAAAGCATAGCGGCCTAAAATGAAGGCTAAGACCAGCTTTGCGAAGTTTTTTAGAAAGCTCTAAAACCCTTGCTCCAAAGAGCTCGGTCGTGCTTTGAAGTGCTAAAAGCGACTTGCCAAGAGCACCAGCAAATGCGCCAGTGTATTGGATATTATGCCCTGTTCTTGACTCGTAAATGGCATTTAGCTCATTAAATGCTTCAGACAGGCCTCCACACGACCAAACCTGAAGCGAGTCAGACTTAAATGGCGTAAAGCCAGCTAGCATCGTTTGCGGAGTGGCAACAGCAGCTGTGGCTAAAGCACCTTTTAAAAAGCCACGGCGTGATATACCGGTTTGTTTTAATTCCATGAAATCTCCTTTTGGGATTTAAGAAATGTAAATTTGATATTTTCGGCACGCGAAACTTGTGAAAATTTGACTTTTGAAATTTGCAAAAATGGTAGTTGAAGGTAAATTTATGCAAATGTAAATTGCGACCGCAATCTAAATTTGAGTGATTATAGCCAAATGCTAGCTTAAAAATCGAGATAAATTTAAAAAGTACAGTGATAAATTTGCTAAAGTAAATTTATTGTTTAAAAATAATTAAGATTTTAGCCGCTAAAAGGTTTAAAATAATATATAATGCCTCTTGTGATTTAAATGGAAATTATCTTAAAAATGGAGGTTTATCTTGAAAAATAATCTTAGCATTTCTCTTGTTTTATCTAGCATTTTATGTAGCTGCTTAGACGCTCAGGTCATGGATATAGGGACAAATTTTTATAGAGATTACCTTGATCTTGCGCAAAATAAAGGCATCTTTAAAGCTACAGACGCTCCGCTAGAATTTATGCAAAGAAACGGCGCTAAATTTACGTTTAATAAGATCCCAAACAACAATGCAAGAAATAATAAAGGCAACTTTACTGCGCTTGGGCGAAATTTTGTGGTGACGGCAAATCACACACTTCTTGCCTCAGCTGCTACAAATTTTAATGAAAACAGAGGCTGGTTTGGCAACACACTTTATGAATACGCAACAAATTCTACGCAAAAGCTTTATGGCGCAGACACAACGTATCTTCGCACTTCAAAATACATAGTCGAAGGGCAGATCGATCCTTTGGATGTGCCAAATTTGGAGATATCTAGCCAAGATCAAACAAAAGATGAGGCTAATGCAAAAAAGATAGAAGATTGTTTTAGAGATATAAAAAATAGCGGCGGAGCTAGCGGCGAGAACATCCTTGCATACGAGGCTGGCACAGGCTCACTTGCCCTTGAAAAGCCAAAAAGCGATTCAGATGGCTTTGCTGAGGTGATGAGTGCTACTGAGTTTGAGCACCAAAATATAGTAAATAACGCACTTGGCGCAAGTGTGAATGAGATAGGAGTGGCGTACTCGGCAGTTTATAAGAGCCATTACTCAAGTGTAAGCAAACCTGGGGTCTATCTATTTATGACTTCAAATAGGGGCTTTAGAAATAGACTTTTGCCAGGAGATAGTGGCTCTGGGTTTTTTGTCTATGACACGGTAGCTCAAAAATGGGTCTTAGTAGGCGTTTTAACCGGAGTTGAGGATAATAAAAACTACGCTTCTATCGTTACTGCAAGAGATTTTAACGACTATAAAAAAGAGTATGAAAATTTAGTAAGTGGCGTAAATGTCCTAGGCAGCGCGCTAGTGCAAAATAAAGATAATATATTTAGCAGCGCAAATGGCTCAAACATCACGCTAAACTCTAACCTAGACTTAGGACATGGCGGTATCGTCGTAAATAGTGGCGACTTTACGCTAAATAGCACAAATGGTAGCAAGATAGCGAAATTTGCAGGTTTTGACATAGCTGGGGGTGCTAGTTTAAATTTAAACGTCGTTTCAGACACAAGCGTGCATAAGCTAGGCAAAGGTAGCTTGATAGTAAGCTCAAGTGGCAACAAGCCACTAAGGCTAGGCGAGGGCGTGGTTGAGCTAAGAGCTTTAAATGCATTTGATAAAATTTATCTAACAAGTGGCAGGGGGCTCTTAAGGCTTGGCGTGAATGAAAATTTAAATGACAAAATTTTCTTTGGCAATGGCGGCGGAGCGCTTGATCTAAATGGCTTTGATCAGACTTTTAACAACATATCAGCCAACTCAAGCGACGCAAAGATAACAAATGATAACTCACAAAGAGCAACGCTTACTATAAACGGCGAGAGTGGCAAAGATACGATATTTCACGCAAGCATCGATAAAAATATAGAGCTAAAACATAGCGGGCAGGGCAAGGAGCTTGTTTTTGACGGAGGATTTGACATTGATGGTGCTTTGAGCCTAGAAAACGCCAAAGTTACGCTCCAAGGACATCCAAAGATGCACGCCATTGGCGATGCTAGCGTTTTAACTCCCCTAGCAAAGAGCAAGATAGCCGCAGCTGGTCTAAGCGAGCCAGCCTATATGGATCTCACTCGCCCATCTACACTCTCTCAGCCTGACTGGGACGAGAGAAAATTTAGTGCAAAAGATGGCATAAAGCTTAAAACATCAGAGCTTACCATAGGCAAAGATGCTAAGCTAAATGGCGACATCACGGCTAAAAACTCGGTCATAAATTTAAGTGGCGAGCTAACTCACTATATCGATAAATTTGATGGCTCAAATACCTATGATGACGGTTTAAAGTATCGCCAGGATATTGAGAGTAGAAATTTACTTGTTAAAGACGTTAAATTTGACAATAAAATCGTCATGGATAGCGATAGTCTGCTAAGAGTAGGAGGCGGCGCAACTAAGCTAAAAGAGCTAGTTATAAACGGTAAAGATACGCCTTTAGCTAAAGATGTGCTCTTAGGGGATGGTAAATTTGAGGTAGAAAATTTAGAAGTTAGTGGTGCGCAAAAGCTTGGCTTTGAGCCTGATAGCGTCGTAAAAAAGAGCCTAAAGATAAAGAGCTTTGGCAGTGAAAATGAGCCGGTACTTGACTTTAAAAAGGTTCTAACTCTTGGCGCTGGGATGAAATTTGATGTTGATTTTACTGCAGCACTTAAAGGCGGCATGGCGCTTGATAAAACATATACTTTAGTAAGCGCACAAAATATCATAAATGAGGGCGCTATCTTTAACAACGAGCAAAAACTTGGGGATTTGTTTATGACCTACGCCATAAGTGACGGCAAGATCGTGATGAAGCTAAGTGATAAAAAGGGAGAAAATCCAGCCGTTTCGTCCAATGTGGTTCAAGAGATGGTTTCTAAATTTAGCCAAAGAGAAAATAAAATCCTAAGCATGCTAGAAGGCACGCCTGAATTTGTGCAAGCAAACTCAAGTGGTGACGACGAGGCGTTAAGAAAACTAGCGCAAAAAGCAGATAAAGATATGAGAGAAATTTCTACTTCGTCGCTTAAAGTGAGCATGAAAGCCTTGCAAAACAGCAATGAGCTGATGAACTCTAGGCTATTTCAGGTCACGCAGCTAAGGGCAAAGGCTGATATCTCGCAGTTTAAGCTAGCTGGACTTGAAAGTGACATCATGCCAAGCGCGAAGATGGCTTACGAAGCAGCAGAAGCTAGTAGGGAGAGAAACAACTTTTGGGCAAATGTAAATGGTGCTTATTTTAAAGATAAAAAAAGCGATGGCGACCTTAAATTTTATGGTACAAATATCGGCTATGACAGAGGTTATGACGAGTTTGTCTTAGGTGTAAGCGCTGGAGTAAGCAAGGCTAAATTTAGCTCAGATATATTAAAAGATGATGCTAAAATTTATAGTTTTGGTGCGTATGGGCTTTTTGAAAGAGGGGCTCACGAGATACAAAGTAACTTAAATTTTGCCTTTATAAACTCAAAACGCAGCCTAGATGAGGCGCAAAAAGCTAGCGTAAAAGGCAGAGGCATCCTCTCAAGCAACTACTATAAATATAAAATTTCACTCTCTAAAAGTGGCGAGTTTGAGCAAAGCATAAAGTCACTACTCGCACTAGAGCTTGGCGCTAACGGCATTGATGGATTTAAAAATGACCGATATGACCAAAAGAGCGTAAATGACTTTAATGTGGCTGTAGCAGCAGGAGTAGAATACGCTTTAAATAGCGATAAAAACGCCTTTAGCGTGCAATTTTTAGTAAAACAAAGTGTATATAACTCAGAAGATAAATCTTATGTTTCGCTTAATAATTCAAATGAGTATGTTGATTACAAACTTGATAACAATAAGCTAAGCTACAAGCTTACTTTAAACTCAGACACCAAGCTTAGCGAAAATTTAGTTCTCTCTTCTCAGCTAAGCGGCATGCTTGATAATGATAAAAACTACGGCATAAGTGGTGGTTTGAAGATCGAGTATAAATTTTAAATTTATGTCAAAGTGGATTTAAATTTCACTTTGGCGTTGGTAAAAACAGTTAAATTTAACTAAGCTTGAGATCTAATAAAAAAAGGTGAAATTTAAACTTGAAAGTAGCTGGTGGGTTCACCAGGACTCGAACCTGGGACCATCCGGTTATGAGCCGGATGCTCTAACCAACTGAGCTATGAACCCACAGTTGAAAGAAAATCGTATTATACAAGAAAAAGCTTATCTAAATATAAAAATAGCCTTTTTAATATGGCGTATAAAAACGAACAAATTTAAAAAGAAAAGCCCTAAAATAGGGCTTATAAATTATTTATAATTTTTTATCGCAGCGTCTAAAATCTCTTTTGCAGCGTTTGCGTCTTTAAATTCTTTCACTTTAACCCATTTGTTTGGCTCAAGAATTTTATAAGTTTCAAAGAAATTTTTGATCTTATTTAGTGTCGCAGTTGGCAAGTCTTCGTAGCTTTTTATCGCCTCATATCTTGGATCGATCTTTGTAACTGGCACAGCCAAAAGCTTCTCATCCATACCTGCTTCATCCTCCATCACTAAAACGCCTATCAAACGGCAAGGGATGACGCTACCAGCTTGGAGTGGATACTCGTTTAGCACCAAAATATCAGCCGGATCGCCGTCAGCTGCAAGTGTGTTTGGCACAAAGCCGTAGTTTGCTGGGTAGAACATCGCTGAGTAAAGCACGCGATCAACTACGACTGCACCGCTATCTTTATCGATCTCGTATTTGATATTTGAGCCATAAGGTATTTCGATTACGGCATTGATTTTGTCTGGGTTTGAGCCAAATTTGATCTTTGAAACGTCCATATATTCGTCCTTTGTGTTAGAAATTTTCGTGATTTTAGTATTTTTTGCATTAAATACTCGTAAATTTAACTACCTTATAACCTCTACGCTATCTACGTCGATCTTTGTTTTTGTAAGGTCTTTATCTGCCTCGCCTCTTATTCTTAAAAGCGTGTCTTCGTTAACTGTTACATTACCCCACTTATTATTGTCAATCTCAACAACGATAGTGTCGCCATTTTTATCAACAAATTCATATTTGTCTGATTTTATTTGCGACTTTATCTTGCCCTCAAGCACGACTTTCGCGTCATCATTTAGTTTTAAAGCCTCTTTTACGCTTATAACATTTTCGCTTTTATGCTTTGAGACAAAGCCTCCAACCATTGCAATGCTAGCAGCCAGAGAAGCGATGATGATTTTTTTCATTTTTATCCTTTTTGGTTGGTTGTTAAATTTAAAGGACATTACATTTTTGGTGTTAATAAATGGCAAGTTTTAAAACCTTGCACCTTTTGATGCAAGGTCTGTGAATTATATAAGTTTAGCTAGTAAAATTTTGATGTCAGCTACGATCTCGTCGATGCCACGCTCGCCGTTTACTACGTGAAGCAGCTCTTTTTCGCTGTAAAATTTGCGGATAGGTTTGATCGGATCAAGATATACTTTCATGCGGTTGTTAAAGACTTCGTTATTGTCGTCAGCACCTCTTGCACGGCCAAGCACTCTAGCCCTTGCCACATCTTCGCTGACATCTACTTCGATGACGCCTTTTAGAGAAATTTCATCTTGCTCGCTTAAGACCTTGTCAAGCTCGGTCATTTGCTCAACGCTTCTTGGGTAGCCGTCGATTATGATGTTTGATTTATTTGAGCTTTTGATAGCTGAGACGATCGCATTTACGACAACGTCAAGTGGGACCAAATTTCCTTTTGAGATAAAGCCGTCTATTAGTTTGCCAAGCTCGCTACCACTTGCGACTTCAGCTCTTAGAAGATCGCCAGTTGAAAAGTGTGCAAATTTCTCATCATGCTGTGCGATGATCGATGCGTCTGTTGTTTTGCCGCTGCCTGGAGCGCCTATGATTAAAAATAAATTCTTCATTTTTTCCCTTTTATTGCCTTTGTCTTTTGAGCGCTTTTTGCGGAGCTAGTAAAATTTAGCTTGATGAACTAAGTGTTCTATCTGCGCAAAATTTTACGTCGCAAACACAAAAATCATCTCAAAATACTTAGACAAGTTTTAATTTAATTAGCCGCCAAGTTGGAGGCATCTTTTTATAAATTTAAATTTAGGATGGAATTTTGTCTAAGAAAAATATTTAAAGACAAAATTCCATCTCTTTTTAAAGGCAAATTTTAAGCCTTTTGCTCTTTTTCTCTTATCCTTAGTCCTAGCTCCCTAAGTTGTTCGTTGCTAGCGTAGCTTGGTGCCTTTGTGAGTGGGCACTGAGCGCGCTGTGTTTTAGGGAAGGCTATGACGTCGCGGATCGAGCTTGCTTTATTTACAAGCATATTTAGTCTGTCAAAGCCGATCGCGATACCGCCATGTGGAGGCGCACCAAATGTCAAAGCATCAAGCAAGAAGCCAAATTTCTCACGCTGCTCGGCTTCATCTATGCCAAGAAGTTTAAATACTTTTTGTTGGATGTCGTTTTTGTGAATTCTTATACTTCCGCCGCCAAGCTCAAAGCCGTTTAAGACGACGTCGTGAGCGATAGAGAGGATATCTTCAAGATCAGGCTCGTCTATATTTTTTGGCATTGTAAATGGGTGGTGCATCGCAGAGTAGCTGCCATCGTCATTTTGTTCAAACATTGGGAAGTCAAGCACCCATAAAAACTCAAGTCTATCTTGATCGATGATGCCCATTTGCTCAGCTAGGAAAATTCTAAATCGTCCCATATAATCAAGCACGATCTTTTTCTTACCGGCACCAAAGAATACGACGTCGCCAACTTTTAGTTCACATCTTGAGACGATCTCGTCAAGATCGCTTTGCTCGAAAAATTTGCAAAGCGGGCCTTTTAAACCATCTTCTTTCATCTGGAAGTAGCCAAGACCTTGTGCGCCAAATTTACGTACAAATTCCTCAAATCTATTCATCTCGCGCTTACTAAAGATGTTGTCGCCATTTGGCACTTTTAGCGCTTTTATGCGGTTTTTCTTCTTATCTTTTGCGATAGAGCTAAAAATTTCATTGCTTGAGCGCTCGAAAATATCGATCACATCGATCATTTTTAGATCATATCTAAGATCAGGTTTGTCTGAGCCGTAAGTCTCAGTCGCCTCTTTGTAGCTCATGCGTCTAAATGGCGTTTTGATGTCGTATCCGCAGGCTTTAAAGATATCTTTTAGCATCGTTTCAGCCATATTTATGATATCTTCTTGCTCAACAAAGCTCATTTCGATATCTATTTGAGTAAATTCTGGTTGGCGATCAGCCCTTAAGTCCTCGTCACGGAAGCATTTTGCTATCTGAAAATACTTATCAAAGCCAGAACACATCAAAAGCTGCTTAAATAGCTGTGGGCTTTGTGGGAGCGCATAAAACTGACCTGGATACACGCGGCTTGGCACTAGGTAGTCTCTCGCACCTTCTGGAGTTGCGCGTGTTAAAACTGGAGTTTCAAACTCGATAAAGCCCATTTTATCTAGGCTGTTTCTAGCTGCGATTGCTGCGCGAGAACGCATTTTAAATATATTTTGCAAGCGCTCACTTCTAAGGTCTAAAAAGCGGTATTTTAGCCTGATGTCCTCATTTACGCTCTCATCGCCTATCATAAATGGTAGTGGCTCGCTTGGATTTTCGATGATGAGCTCGCTTACTATCACCTCTATCTCGCCAGTTTTTAGCTTTGGATTGGTTAGTCCTTCGCCCCTAGCTCTTACTTTTCCTTTTGCTTTTAAGACATATTCATCTCTTACTTTTGCAGCCACGTCGTGTGCTTCTTTGCTGTCGGCAGGGTCGCAAACTAATTGTATAAGCCCGCTAACGTCTCTTAAGTCGATGAAAACAACGCCACCGTGGTCTCTATATGTGTTTGCCCAGCCACAAAGTATTACTTCTTTGCCGATGTCAGCTTTGCTAAGATCGGTGCAATAATGACTTCGCATAAAATGCTCCTTTGCAATGTTTTTTAGGCAATTATAATCGCTTTTTTCTTTTGAAAAGCTTTGTTAAAATAAAATATGTTACAATCATTTCTATGAAAAATGAACAAAAATTTAATACCACAAATGCCAAAAAAGTGGGACTTGTCGCGAAAGATTATCCATTATTTAAGCAGGATTTAGCAAAGCTAGAAAAAATTTTAAAAAAGTATAACGCAGAAATTTTGCTTGAAAAAAGCTGTGCAAAGCAGGTAGAAAAAAGTGGCTTTGAGCTGATAAAACTAGCCAAAGAGTGCGAATTTCTTATCACGCTTGGTGGCGATGGCACGATCATCTCAACTTGCAGAAAGCTAGCTCACATCTCGCCACTAATCCTTGGCATACACGCTGGCAGGCTCGGCTTTTTGACAGATATCACGATAAATGAGAGCGAGAAGTTTTTTAAAGACTTTTTTGATGATAAATTTGAGGTAGAAACACCTTTTATGCTTGATGTTACGCTTCATAAAAATGATGGCAAATGTGATCAAAAGATAGCATTTAACGACGCAGTCATCGTTAGTAAAAATGGTGGCTCGATGACGCATATCGAGGCACTTTTAAATGAAAAGTATTTTAACTCATATTATGGCGATGGCGTCATAGTGGCAACTCCAGCTGGCACCACGGCATATAATATGAGCGCAAATGGCCCTATCATCTATCCGCTAAGCGAGGTCTTTGCGCTAACTCCCATCTGCTCGCACTCACTTACACAGCGTCCAGTCGTGCTTACCAAAAATCATACGGTCAAATTTAGAACAAAAAGCGATGCCATTTTAGTAATAGACGGACAAGACCGCTTTGATATGAGTAAAATTTCAGCCGTTAGCATGAGCCTTAGCGATAAAAAAGCGAGGCTGATACGCCACATCGGTAGGGATTATTTTCAAATTTTAAAAGAGAAACTTCACTGGGGTTATAATGATTGATCGAATTTTGATTAAGGATTATCTAAATTTTAAAAATGTCGAGCTAAATTTCAAAGAGGGTCTTAGCGTATTTACGGGCGTTAGTGGCGCTGGCAAGTCGGTGCTGATGAGTTCCATAATGGCTGTTTTTGGGCTAAAAGATAGCGAGGCAAGGCTGATAGAAGCTGACGTGGAGCATAAATTTGAGCTTGATGAGTTTGGCATAGAAAACGAAGAGGTCAATATTTTCAAGCTTTTAAAAGATAAGAGCACGAGGTATTTTATAAACCAACAAGCCATCTCAAAGAAAAATTTAGCCCAAGTGGCACGCGAGCACATCAAATATCTCTCGGCAAAAGAGGCAAATGAATTTGAAAATGAGAAATTTCTAAATTTGCTTGACAGGCTTGAAATTTCAAAAAATGAGAAATTTAAAGAGATAAAGCAGGAATTTGAAGAGGCGTTTTTAGAATTTTCTAAAATTTCAAAAGAGCTAGCCACTATAAAAGAGGAAGAGAAAAAGGTCGAGGAGCTAAAGGAGCTTGCTAGCTTCGAGATCGAGAAGATAAGAAGCGTCGGGCCTAAAAAAGGCGAGTTTGAAGAGCTTATGGAGACCAAAAAAAGGCTTAGTAAAAAGGATAAGATAAATGAGGCGTGGGCTAGGGCTGAGCGGATATTTGAGCTAGAGCACAGCGTAAATGAGGCGCTAAGTATCAGCGACCTTGACAACGGCTTTTTTGAAGATGCGATGAATGAGCTAAGGGTCGCAAGAGATAGCCTAAATATGGAGGAGCTTGACGATATCGACGTAGAGAGTGTGCTTGATAGGATAGAAGCTCTTAATGCCATCATCAGGCGCTACGGCAGCGAGGAGGAGGCGTTAGAAGCGCTTGCTAAAAAGGAAAAAGAGCTTGCCAGATATGAAAATTTAAGCTTTGAAAAGAGCGAGCTAGAGAAGAAATTTGAAACTTTAAGCAAAAAGGCAAATGAGCTAGCCAGCACTTTAAGCAAGGCAAGGAGCATAAATTTAAAAGAGCTTGAGGCGATGATAAATTTATACCTAAAAGAGCTTTATATGCCAGATATTACGCTCAGTATTGAGGCTAAAAAGCTTGATATTTTAGGCGCTGATGAGATTTGTTTAAATTTAAACGAGACCTCGCTTAAAAATTTAAGCTCAGGCGAGCTAAACCGCTTAAGGCTGGCCTTCATAGCTGCTTCTAGTGAGATCACGAAAACTGGCGGAGATGTCATCATTTTAGATGAAATAGATGCAAATTTAAGTGGAAAAGAGGCGATGAGTATCGCAAATGTCTTGCTTAAGCTTGCAAATTTCTATCAAATTTTTGCCATTTCGCACCAGCCGCAGCTTAGCTCAAAGGCAAATTCGCACTTTTTAGTAGAGCGTCACGGCGAGAGCTCAGTCGTAAGAGAGCTTGACAAAGAGGAGCGTGTAAATGAGCTTGCGCGTATGATAAGCGGCGAGCATATCAGCGAAGAGGCGATAAATTTCGCCAAAGGACTTTTAAAATAGCTTGAAATTTAAGTTTTAAATTTAAGCTTTGTGATTAGGTTTATTTGTTAAAATCCGAGCTAGTTTAATAAAAAATCGCAGGAATAATATGGAAAGAATTCTAGTAGTTGATGATAATAAGGCACTTGCTAAGCTAATCGTCATGCAGATGGAAAAGAGCATTGAGGATATGGCGATCGACGTTGCGTACGATTTTGCCGAAGCCAAGATGCTTATTAGTGAGCACGGCAAAGATTATTTTATGACTATCTTGGATCTAAATTTGCCCGACGCACCAAATGGTGAGATCGTTGATTACGTCCTTGCACAAGGGCTCTGTGCTATCGTTTTAACTGGCAGCATCGATGATAAGACGAAAGAATTTTTTATAAACAAAGATATAGTTGATTACGTCTATAAGGGCAACATGGATGATATTAACTACATCTTTCAAATGATAAATAGACTAAGCAAAAATAGACAATACAAAGTCCTAGTCGTCGAGGACTCACTGCCTTTTAGAAATATGATAAAAAAAATCTTAACTAGCCTTCAGTTTAAGGTTTTAGCAGCAGCTCACGGAGAAGAGGCGATGAGCTATTTTGCTGATAATCCTGATATAAATTTAATCATAACTGACTATAGAATGCCTGTCAAAGATGGTTTAGAGGTCTTAAAAGAGGTGAGAAAAGAGAAAGATAAAAACCACCTTGGCGTGATCGTCATGACCTCGCCTAGCGAAAAGACTGATGCTTCGATATTTTTAAAAAATGGAGCTAGCGACTTTATAGCAAAGCCATTTTCTAAAGAAGAGCTCATTTGCCGTGTAAATAACACCATTGAGGCGATGGAAAATATAAATAAGATAGCAAATTTTGCCAACCGCGACTTTTTAACTGGCGCTTACAATAGAAGATTTTTTTATCAAGATATAGAAGAGTACGTCCAAGCAGCTGAAGAGCTTGATGAGCCTTATGCATTTGCTGTGCTTGATATAGATCACTTTAAAAAGATAAATGACACATACGGACATGATGGTGGCGACAAGATACTAAAATCACTCGCAAAGATACTAACTGACAACACAAAAGGAAGAGATGTGGTCGCTAGGTTTGGTGGCGAGGAATTTTGTGTCGTTCTTAAAAAGATAGAAAGAGAAGAGGCGATTAAATTTTTTGTAAATTTAAGAGCAAAAGTGGCTGAAAATGAGATAATCATAAAAGATAAGATCGTAAGAGTGACCGTCTCTATCGGCATATCTTTTGGAAAAGGTCACTGCGAGATAGATGATATGCTTGAAGCTTGCGACTCAGCGCTTTATGTCGCAAAAGAAAATGGTAGAAATAGGGTAGAAATAGCTTTATGATTATAGATACGCATTGTCATTTGGATAGTAAAGTTTATGATTTTGACCTAGAGCAAATTTTATCTGAAGCCAGAAATTTAGGGCTAAAAGGCTTTATTATCCCTGGAGCTGATATTAATGATTTACCAAAAGCGGCTAAAATAGCGCACGAAAAAAATGATATTTTCTTTGCCGTTGGGGTTCATCCCTATGATAAAGAGAATTTTGATATAGAGACTTTAAAAGAATTTGCCAAAGATGAAAAGTGCGTGGCTATCGGCGAATGTGGTCTTGACTACTACCGCTTGCCAAAAGATGAAGAAGAAAAGCTAAGAGAAAAAGCTGATCAAAAACGTGTTTTTTTAGCTCAACTAGATTTGGCTGTTGAGTTAAAAAAACCCGTTATCCTCCACATCAGAGAGGCTAATGAGGACTCTTTTAACATCTTAAAAGAGTATGCGCCAAAGCTTGAAGCTGGGTCAGTTTTGCATTGTTATAATGCTTCGCCACTTCTTTTGGAGCTTTGCAAATTTGGGAATTTTTACTTTGGCATAGGTGGCGTTTTGACATTTAAAAACGCTAAGAATTTAGTTGAAATTCTGCCAAAAATTCCTTTTGATAGGGTATTGATAGAGACTGACGCCCCTTATCTCACGCCAGAACCAAATCGTGGCAAGAGAAATGAGCCGGCGTTTACGACATTTGTTGCTAAAAAGATAGCTGAAATTTTAAACCTTGAATTTGAAGTAGTTTGTAAAACGACTTCAAATAATGCCAAAAGGTTATTTAAGTGCTTTGCCTAAATTTTGGGCATTGTGCTTGCTTAAGATGCTAGCATCATTAAGCTTTGACACGAAAAAGGATAGAAATGAAAGCAATGCTTAAGATATTTTTATTATTTGCATGTAGCACCTTGCTACTAGCAAACGCCCCTGAGAAGAGCTCATACGACACTCAGGTTAAAATTTTAAAAGAGCTAGACATCGATGCTAGCTTTATGAAAACTTCTCACTATGCAAAGATGAGACAAGGCATACAAAACTCACAGGTAAGAACATTTACAGATGCCTTGAAAAATGGCTATATGTATATACCAATGATTAAAGAGCAGATCAAAAAGTCAGGTGTGCCTGAGTCATTTTTCTATCTAGCGATGATAGAGTCAGGCTTTTCTAATCACACTGTCTCAAACGCTAAAGCTACTGGTATGTGGCAGTTTATGGAGCAAACAGCAAAAATTCATGGCCTAAAAGTAGGGCAATACACCGACGAGAGAAAAGATCCGGTTGAATCAACTGTCGCAGCTACAAACTATCTAAGATCACTTAAAAATCAATTTGGCAAATGGTATCTTGCGGCATTAGCTTATAATTGTGGTGATGGAACGCTTAGAAGAGCAATACAAAAAGCTGGCACAGATGATTTGGTAACACTGATTGATTCAGAAAAGAAGTATCTTCCACCTGAAACTAGAAATTTTATCATTAAAATTTTAAGAGCGGCATATATAGCAAAAGATGCGGACTTTTTGATATCTAAAGAATCATCTTTGCTAAACATAAATGGTGGATTAAGACTTACGAAAGTAAAAGTGCCAGGCGGTACAAATTTAGCTCAGATAGGCGACAGCATCGGTCTTAGCACAAAAAAGATGAAAAGTAACAACCCACATTTAAAATTTGTATTTACTCCTCCAACTTTAAAAGATTATTACGTTTATATCCCTGAAAATAAAAAGCAACTTTTCTCGGATAATTTCAAACCATTTAATGGCAAAAATAACTTCTACGTATACACTGTAAAAAAAGGCGAGACCTTGCTCTCTATCTCTAAAAAAACAGGCGTTAGCCACAGAGCGATCAAGGACTACAACGAGCTTAGCACAAACGCAGTAAGCTATAATCAAAAACTAATAATCCCTTTTTCTACTCAAAACAAATCTCACAACTACGTAGTTCAAACAGGCGATACAATCGCATCTTTATCAAAGAAATTTAATGTAAGTGAAAAAGATATAAAAGAAGCAAATTCTTTGGCTAGTTCAAATTTAAATGTCGGAGCAAATATTGTCATACCGTAAGAGCCTAAATTTCTACTTAGGACTAAGTTTTACACTTCTAATCACTGGTTGTTCTTGGAGCGGGGCTCCATTTACTCCAAGTGGCCCAACTAATGTAAGAGGCAACAACTCTGCCTCAGTTCAAAAAGCAACAATGAGACCATACACCATAAATGGCAAAACCTACTATCCAACCGTCGTAAGTGTCGGTGATAAAGCCAGCGGAACGGCAAGCTGGTATGGTCCAAATTTTCACGGCAAAACGACCTCAAATGGCGAAGTTTATAATATGTACAATATGACTGCGGCGCATAAGACTTTGCCGATGAATACAATACTTAAAGTAACAAATTTAAGAAATCAAAAAAGTGTTATCGTGCGTGTAAATGACAGAGGGCCTTTTGTGGCTGATAGGGTGCTTGACCTTTCAAAAGCAGCTGCGATGAAGCTTGATGTTATCGGCACTGGTACAGCTCCAGTTAGTATGGAGGTTATCGGCTTTAATGAAGACATTAACGCTGTTACAACTGCTAGTGCGCAACCAACAAAACCAACAAGCACTGGCATAAAAGTGCCAAATCCAGTCTCTCCAACGGCCCCAGTTGGCGGCATCGTGATCTCATCAGAGCAACGCGTTGTGGGTGGAGATTTTATGGTACAAATTGGCTCGTTTAAAAACCTTGAAGGCGCAAACAGATACCAAAGAGAGCATAAAAGCATAGATGGTTATAGATCAGTCGTTAAGACATTTACGATAGATGGCTCAACCATTTATAGGGTATTTTTAAATGGCTTTAGAAGCGAGGACGAGGCTAGGGATTACGCAAGAAGCGGTAAATTCCAAGGCGCATTTATAGTAAGAGGTTAGGGCGTGAGAGAGGAAATTTTAGAACTAACTAGAAACACAAAAGAGACGCAAATTTCAATGAAGCTCAAAATTTACGGCTCTGGGGTTGCAAAGATAAGCACAGGCATTGGCTTTTTTGACCACATGCTTGAAGCTTTTACAAAGCACTCTTTGCTCGATCTTGAAATTTCATGTAAGGGCGACACGCATGTGGATTTTCACCACAGCGTCGAGGATGTAGGCATAGTTTTGGGACAGCTTTTAAAAGAGGCTTTATATCCATTAAGTGGTGTTGAGAGGTTTGGCGAGGCGAGCGTTGTTATGGATGAGTCGGCTGTTTTTTGCGCGCTAGATCTTAGCAACAGAGCTTACCTCGTATATGAAAATTTTAATGAAAATGCCAAAGTTGGTGAGTTTGACACTGAGCTTGTGGAGGAGTTTTTTAGAGCAGTTGCTATAAATTCAGCCATAACTCTTCATCTAAATCAAATTCGTGGCAAAAATACTCATCACATCATCGAAGCAACGTTTAAATCATTTGCCGTAGCACTCCGCAGAGCGCTTGCCAAAAACGCAAGGATCGGCACTCCAAGCACTAAGGGTGTTTTATGATAGAGATTATTTTTTTAGACGTTGATGGGTGTCTCACTGATGGCAAGATCATCTACAATGCAAATGGCGAAGAGCTTAAATTTTTTGACGTAAAAGATGGCTACGCGATAGAGAGCTGGCTAAAGCTTGGCAAAAAGGTGGCTATTATCACTGGCAGAAAGTCGGCTATCGTTGAGCGAAGGGCTGAGGATCTAAAGATAAATCACGTCTATCAAGGCGTTGGCGATAAATTTGAAGTGGCAAGCGAGATACTAAAATTTGAAGGGCTTAGCTTTAAAAATGCAGCGGCTATCGGCGATGATTATAATGACTATAAAATTTTAGACGCAGTTGCTTGGAGCTTTAAGCCAAAAGATGCCATTAAAGAGCTTGATGTAAAGACAAAGTTAAAGCACAAAGGCGGCAATGGCGCTGTTAGAGAGATGATCGAGATGATCATAAAATCAGAAAATTTATATGACGAGTGGTCTAAGCGTTGGTTGTAAAAATTTTCTACTTCGTCGTGGCTATTTTTAGTGCTGTGATGATATTTTTAGCGGTTCAAGACCCATACCTAGCAAACGTTCTAAAGGTTGATACCAAGATATCAAATATGCAGGTAAATGACGTGGTTGATTATGAGATAAACTCGACCAAGATAAGCGGAGTTTATGAGAGTGATGAGCTAAACAGATACAGTGATAGGGATGAGTTTTTAGACTTTAAAGCGAGAATTTTAAGGGGAAATTTAAGACATTTTCTAAGCTCAGACAAGGCTATCTCGAAAAATGATGAGATAATCTTTCAAAAAAATGCAAACTATGAGAACAACGATAGTTTGAAATTTAAAAGCGATGAAGTTATATATAACACAAAGACAAAAATAGTAAGATCAGAGGCAAATTTCACCATCACTAGAAATGGCGATAAAGTACTGGGAGATAGTGGAAGCTACGATCTTGGTAAAAAACAAACGCAGATAAAAAGGTTAAGGGCATGGGTAGAAGAAAATCAGCGATTTTAGCGATGATTTTGGGCTTTACATTTTTAAATGCAGAGCAAGTTGAGATCACATCAAATGATTTTTTCGCAGATGAAAACAAGCAGATCAGCGAGTTTGTAGGCAATGTAAATATCAAAAAAGGCTCATACGATGAGCTAAAAGCAAACAAAGTCGTTGTGCATTTTGACAAAAAGCGCCAGCCAGTAAAATATGTAGCCACTGGCAACGCTAGAGTTAAAATTTTTATGAAAGATAAGCACTATGACGGCAAGGGCGATACGCTCACATACGAGCCAGCAAAGCAGACATACACAGTAACTGGCAATGGCTATTTGCACGAGGTAGAGACTGATAAAAATGTCTACGGCGAAAAGATCGTGGTCAATCAAAAAGATGGCACATATAGCGTAAATAGCGACGAGAAAAAGCCGGTTAAATTTATCTTTCAGATTGAGGATAAAACCAAGTGATAAGAGCCTTGAGCGCTAAATTTATCACTTCAAGCCCAAGCATAAAAGAGGCTCCAAGCTTTGTGACAAGCGAGGTGGTCTTTTTGGGTAGGTCAAATGTGGGTAAAAGTAGCCTCATAAATGCACTTGTAAATCAAAAAAATTTAGCCAAAAGCTCATCAACTCCTGGCAAAACGCAGCTCATAAATTTCTTTGAGGCTGAGTTTTGTGAGGAAAAAGAAGAGAGTGAAAAAGAGAAATTTAAGCTCATCTTGGTTGATTTACCAGGTTTTGGCTACGCAAAAGTGGCAAAGTCAAAACACGACGAGTGGCGCAAAAATTTAGATGAGTTTTTGAAATTTAGAAGCGATATCAGACTTTTTATACATCTAATCGATGCTAGACATTTTGACCTAGACATCGACGTAAACGTGGATTCTTACCTAAAAAGTTTTTTAAGGGCTGATCAAAAAATCTTAAATTTATACACAAAAAGCGACAAGCTAAATCAAAGCCAAAAGAGTGCGATAATGAAATTTGACCCAAGTGGCATTTTGGTCTCGACACTCAACAAAAGCGGCATCGACAAGGCACGGGAAGCTATCATAAACCACGCTCTTGGTAGGTAAAATGCAAACCATAAGCAGCTTAGATATTAAAATTTTTAAAGGCTTTTGGTGGGCTATTTTTTTGCTCTCTTACGAGATCGCAACTACGCAGTTTGGCTTCTTGCCGCCACTTATTGGCATTTTTTTTACATATATGATTTTGGAGTATTCAAGAAAGCAAAAGCAGTATGATGAGTTTAAGCCATCATGGTATTTTTCGCTCGTTTTCTTAGTCTTTGCTGAGCAAATTCATGGCTTTTATCTCTTTTCAACGATCATTGCATTTTTGCTATTTTACAACTTCGTGCTAGACTGGCTCTATACGACGATGAAGTGGCGAAACTGCCTGCTTATCATCTTTGTCGCCTCTGGTTATGTGCTAACTTTTCTTGTAAATAACCTTTTTGCCTACGTTTTAAACGAGCCAAATTTGACTTTTAGCGCGGAGTATCTCTTTTTTATAGCGCTTGAAAGTGTGCTTGCTATTGTGCTATTTAGGGACAAAGTGCTATGAGGATGCGTATCGTTTTTGGTGTGATCGCTCTTTTTTGGATCATGCTTTTGGGGCGGATTTACCACCTAAGTGTCAATTCAAACACCTACTACAACGAGATCGCCGAGCAAAATGCGATAAAAACTATCTACATCCCGCCAGTTAGAGGCATCATCTTTGATGCGCACGACAAGCCTATGGCGGTTAATCGCCTTGGTTTTTCGATCTACGTAAAGCCGCACCTTAGCGCAAACAAAAAGGTGAAAATTTTAGACGATGAGCTAGCCTACATCGGCTCGCTATTTGGCGATCTAAATGTCACCAAGCTTAAAAACGAATATATCAAAAACGACTCAGCCTACAACCAAGACTTTATAAACGTGGTCGAATTTGTTGATTATGATAAATTTTTGCCATTTTTTGCACCCCTTTCTCTGCGTGAAAATTTAGAGATAAGACCCGCATCAAAACGCCACTATCCATACAATGACCTGGCTTCGCACATCATCGGCTATGTCGGCAGGGCAAACCAAAAAGATATGGAAAATGACCCATTGACAAAGCTTACAAACTATATCGGCAGAAGCGGCGTAGAGCGCTTTTACAACCCGATCTTGCAAGGAATTCAAGGCTTTAAAAAGATCAAGGTAAATGCACTAAATGAGGAGATCGAGCAGGTGAGCTATCAAGCGCCACAAAGTCAAAACATAAAGCTTGCCGTCGATCTTGAGCTTCAGCAGTTCGTCGCTGACGTCTTTGGTAAGGATGCAGGAAGCGTCATAGTTATGAGCCTAAAAGATGGCGCTATCATCGCAGCAGGAAGCTTTCCTGAGTATGATCTAAATCCATTTGTGCTTGGAATTTCTCAGGCTGAGTGGGAGGAACTTGTAAAAAACGTCGATCACCCATTTACAAATAAGCTGATAAACGGCCTTTACCCGCCAGGATCTGTCGTAAAAATGGGTATGGCTCTTGCCTTTTTAGACAATGGCATGAGCAAATATGATAGCTTTTTTTGCAGTGGATCGTATGAGCTTGGAGGGCGTAAATTTCGCTGCTGGAACTCGCATGGTCATGGCACGGTTAATATGAACACGGCAATTAGAGAGAGCTGCGATGACTATTTTTACAAGGGTAGCCAAAAGATCGGTATAGATGCCATTGTGCCGATACTTGAGCGTATGGGCTTTGGTAGAAAAACAGAGGTTGATTTGCCAAACGAGTTTGTGGGGACTTTGCCAAGTAGAGAGTGGAAGATGAGGAAGTATGGTAAGGCTTGGTTTCAAGGCGAGACGCTCATCACCTCTATCGGACAGGGAAATTTTCTAGTCACGCCTATGCAGGTAGCTAAATATACAGCGGGCCTTGCAACTGGGCTAAATGTGACGCCACATTTTTTAAAGAGCATCGATGGTAAGGATGTTGATTTTACGCCAACAGATGATGCTTTTACGCCGTTTGAGAAGTCGCAGCTACCTGCCATTAGACATGCGATGTATGAGGTGGCAAATCACCCAAGGGGTACGGCAAATAGGCACTTTGTGGGAAGTCTTGTAAAGGTTGCTGCAAAGACTGGAACAGCTCAGGTCGTTGGCATATCGCAAACTGAAAAGAAACGTATGAAAGAAGAAGATATGGCGTATCTGCAAAGATCTCACGCGTGGATGACAACCTATGCGCCTTTTGAGGATCCACAATACGTCATAACGATGGTTGTCGAGCACGGCGGCCACGGCGGTAGCGCTGCTGGACCAAAAATCTCTCAAATTTATAATAAGCTAGTTGAAATGGGATATATAAAGCTAGATAAAGTTGCTGAGAAAGAGAAGAAATAGAATTTTTAAGTATATATTTGAAGCTTATATGTAAATTTTAGAGCCAAAATAAATTCTAAATTTACGAGGAATTTGCTGAGTATATTCTTTTTTTGTATTTTGCTTTGCAAGCTACAAACAGAATATAATTCAAGTTTTTTGTTTTTTGCAAAAAAATATAAAGCTTACAAAATTTTAAACTTTCATTCATCTCTAAGAATTGACTACTAAAATTTGGCTTCACTTGTAGCTTAGGTTAAATTATAGAGCAAAAATACCATTTAAAATTTGCTCAAATTTAACCAAAAACGTATATAGAGTTTTTGCACAGTTGCATGTCATCTTGAACGCGCCAGGGAAGAAGGATTGTTAAGGGAAGAAGGGAGCTTTTTTGTTCCATGAGCTCGCAACTGCAAGTAGAGTGTAATTTAAGCCTTTTTTGTCCCTTTTTTGATAAATTTATATCGCAAGTCAAATTTTAAAATCGTGCTCACTCGCCTTAGCAACTTAGTAAATTTAGGGCTCATAGTCATTCGCCACTAAATTTAGAAGCGTGATATGCTCACTCATAAATTTTAAAATTTACCTGGCTTTCTTTGGTGTGATGCATGTGCTTATATTGTTTTAAATTATTAATTGTCTTTATACGTTATATGGCTTTTTTGGATTTGATGATCGTCAAAATTTATAAATTTTCTAGCCCTAAGTGAGATGTAGGGCTAGAGTAGGGATTATTTTTTAGCTACAAGAGCGTTTTTTAAGACGTCATCGATCGTATCAACGGCGATGATCTTCATGTCGCCTTTTACCTCGGCTGGGATATCGACAAGGTCGCGGTCATAGTTTTTACGAGGTATCAGAGCTGTTTTGATGCCAGCTTTGTGAGCGGCGATGAGCTTCTCTTTTAGTCCGCCGATAGGTAAAACTCTGCCAGTTAGCGTGATCTCACCTGTCATTGCGATGTCGTGTTTGACTTTTGTGTCAGTTAGTATCGATGCGATCGCAGTTGCCATCGTGATGCCAGCGCTTGGACCATCTTTTGGCACTGCACCTTCTGGCACGTGTAAGTGAAGATCGTAGCGTCTATAAACATCGCTGGCTTCGAGCTTGTGCTTGTCGTCGTCAAATTTTGGCACGATAGCCATAGGCACTTTTAGCTTTTTGTTGTCTATCAGCACTTTTACCACGCTAAATGCGATATGAGCGCTCTCTTTCATCACGTCGCCTAGCTGGCCGGTGATCTGCATATTGCCTTTGCCTTGGATCCTGATAGCCTCGATCCTTAGCACGTCGCCACCGACACTCGTCCACGCTAGGCCATTTACTAAGCCGATCTGGTCTTTTTTATCCGCTGGCTCGATCTCATAGACCTTTTTTTCTAAAAACTCTTTTAAATTTTTAGCCGTGACGCTGATCTTGCCTTCATTCTTTTTGGTGAGGATATTTTTGGCGACTTTTCTTAGTATATCAGCGATCCTGCGGCGTAAATTTCGCACGCCACTCTCTCTTGTGTAGTCGCTAATTATTAGCTCAAGCGCCTCTTTACTGATGCTCACATCGCTTGGTTTTAGGCCATGCTTTTTAAGCTCTTGAGGCAAGAGATATTTTTTAGCGATCTCAAATTTCTCTTGTGGGGTGTATGAGCTAAGCTCGATAAACTCCATCCTGTCGCGAAGCGCAGCTGGTATCATGCTCACGTCATTTGCTGTGGCGATGAAGATGATTTTGCTAAGATCGATGTTGAAATTTAGGTAGTAGTCTCTAAATTTATTATTTTGCTCTGGGTCTAAAATTTCAAGTAAAACCGCGGTCGGATCGCCTCTGTAGCTTCTGCCAACCTTGTCGATCTCGTCTAAAACAACCACTGGGTTCATCTGCTTGGCTTCTATGAGCCCTTGCACGATGCGACCTGGCATAGCGCCTATGTAGGTGCGGCGGTGGCCTCTTAGTTCGTTTACATCCTCAAGTCCGCCAAGAGCGATCCTGACTAGCTCGCGCTTTAGCGCCTTTGCGATCGAGTTTGCAAGGCTTGTTTTACCCACACCTGGAGGGCCTGCAAAACATAAAATGGCGCCGTTATTTACCTTTTCGCCAACTCCTCTAAGCTCCAAAAGCTCACGCAATGCAAAATACTCCTCTATGCGCTCTTTTGGCTTTTCTAAGCTGTAGTGGTCGGCATTTAGGTGCTTGCTCACTTCGGCGATAGATGACTTTTTCTTAGCTACATTCTCAAATGGAATTTCAAGTACCCAGTCGAGGTAGCTTTGCAAGGTATTTGCGTCTGCTGAGTCTGGGTGCATGCGAGAGAGTTTGTCTATTTGTTTTTTGATCTCTTTATAGGCGTCCTCAGCCATAAATTTCTTCTTCGCATCAAGCTTTTTGCGGTACTCTTCAAGCTCCTCTTCACGGCTCGTATCCGCTCCAAGCTCAGCTTGAATTTGCTTTAGCTGCTCTTTTAAAAAGTACTCTTTGTTCGTCTTGTCGATCTTTGAATGAACCTTATTTTTGATCTCTTTTTGAAGCTTGTTTGCCTCGATCTCTTCGATGACGTAGTCGATGAGCTTTAGTAGGCGCTGCTCTAAATTTTCTTCGACAAAAAAGCTATAAGCGATCTGTTTTTTTAGGCGAAGCGCGCTTGAAACTAGGTCGCAAACTCTGATCGCTTCAGCGCTCTCTTCGATCGTTTTTAAAAGATCAGGCGGGAAAAAGTGGCTAAACTGCGAAAGCTCTCTTACTTTTTCTCTTAAAACTACTATAAGAGCGTCAGTTTTGACCTGTGATGGGCGCTTTACGTGGAGCATATCGACGATGCCGCGGAGTGGGTTTATGCCTGATTGCTTTAAAATTTTACCTTTGTCGATGCCCTGAAATAGCACTTTTACACGTCCGTCAGGTAGAGGCACACGGCGCATTATCGTGCCGATAACGCCTGCGTCATAGATGCCGTCAAAGTCTCTAGCGCCGTCTTGCTGGGGCTTTGTAGGCACGACAAGGATCGGCGTTTCTCCTTGTATGGCAAGCTCAAGCGCTTTTAAATTTTCTTCGTCGCTTAAAAAAAGCGGTGTTATCATAAATGGATATAAAAATAGCTCGTCCTCAACTATGATAGGGATCTCAGTTGGGAAGCCTTTGTTTTCGTTTATTTGCAAAATTTCTCCTATTCAAACAGTTTTCTATACCATGCCACGTCAGGTTTGATAAGGTCTGAGTTTTTAAACGGTGACTCTTCAAGCTTTTGCTCGTAAATTTTAGCCGAAACGTCACGGCCAGTTCTCTTGTAAAGATCTGCTATTTGCATATCTAAGAAGTAAAGAGCGAGCTTAAATTTGATAAGCATGGTCTCGATAAGCGGCTTATACTCGGTATTTGGATACATATAAAGAAATTTTTCGATCTCAGTTACGCTATCCTCCATTAGCTTTTGGTTGCGGTTTGGCTGGGTAAATGAGTCAAAATTTGCTTTTATCTTTAGATATTGAGCAAATTCTGTTTTTGGGCCGTTATCGCCGTATCTTTTGATGTATTCATCAAGATAGTGATTTGCCATGAGATACTCTTCATCATTTGCGTGAGCTTGGGCAAGGATGAGTAAAATTTGCTCCAAAAGCGGGCTTGCAACGTGCTCGCTAGCCATTGAAACGTAGTGTTTATCAGCTGACTCCAGATCGCCATCTTTTATGTCAGCGATGACCTGAGCGTACCACTCATCTGGTGTTAGATTGTAAAGTTCGGTGTATTTTTCAGCACAACCACTAAAAAGCCCTAAAAGAGCTACGACTGCTAGAAATTTAGAAAATCTTTTCATGCTTTTCCTTAAAAATTTTAAATTCGCTTATTTTACATTTTTTGGCATTATTTTTGTATAAATTTTTTAAAACTATGCTAAAATAAGGCAATTTTACAAAACAGGAGTTAGTATGATTTTTAGTGTTAAAAGCCCTATTTTAGGCTTTGAGCATATCAAGACGATGGAACTGATTGAGCTCGATAAATTTTTTGTTAAGTTAGCAAGTAAAGATGACGAAACATCTTTTACAATGATAAATCCTTTCGCGTTAAGAAGTTATGAATTTGACATCCCAAGCTACTATGAAGAGCTTATGGACATTAAAGAGAGTTCGCAACTTAGAATTTACAACATCATCGTAGTTGCCCTCCCTCTTGAGAAATCAACCGTAAATTTCGTGGCTCCTATCGTTTGCAATATGGACAATATGACTTTATCTCAAGTAGTGCTTGACGTTACAAAATATCCACAATACGGACAAGCCGAGATGATAGAAAATTTTATACAGAAAGCAACAAGCAAGGACATTTAGAAATTTTGAGTCTAATTACATTGAAGTTATTGTAATTTGAAATTTTTTGTTTTATTTTTTTTATCTTGTATTTATATCTTTGGTGATGAAGTATATCCAATAGATTATTTATTTATACCACATAGTGATGTATGCTCTTTTGCTGATGTTTGTAATGCTGGTTATGAATGCTCGATAGACAAAGATGGTTATAAGCATTGCATAAAAAAGGATACTTCTACTACTGAATCTATGTATTATGTTGCTAATGACGATTATGGCAATCCAGTAAGAGCACGTATATATAGATATAATGATGATAGTGAAAGTATTGTACTGAAAAAGAGAGAAGAAGCTAGTTTTAAAAGAATTATAGGCGATATGGATGTCATTGGGGCTAGTGTAATTATACCAAAGATAGATGGTTATAATTTTTTGCCTCAAAAAAACATAGGCGGCAAAAATAAATTCTCGCAAACTTCTCAAATTGTAGAGAAAAGATTTGTTAATGAAGAACCTAGTTTGGGAACAACTAAATTCCCAAACTCATCTAGTGCAAAATTTAAATTTGAAGAAAAAAGTCAATATGAAAAGGAACACATAGATGGGAGCAAAATAAAATATGCGAGATTATATTGGGGAGGTAGCTTATATAAAGAATGGAATATAAAAACAAACTATGCTGCAACTATCTTTGAAGACACATATGGTTATTCAAGAGTAAATTTTAAGACCCCAAAAGGAACATTTGTAGTACAAGCAGATAAAGATGATGTCAAATGGATTGGGTCTTTTTCTCAAGGTGATCCAACTATAATGACGCATGATAGCTGGACAAAAGATGTAAGTCCTAATATAAGTGGAAGAGGCGGATATTACTATATTTATCAAGCAAGTGCCGACGTAACAAAAGAGGTGAGGGATAGCCTTGGTACTTCAAGCCAAAATAGAACATTTAGTGTTGGTAGTATAGCGGCTAGTATTATAAAGTTAGAAAAAGAAACAAATAAATCCATAACATTTCCTGTTTTTACTACACCTATTGAAATGGTAACTAAAAAATTTAACTCACCTTATGGTGCTATACTTTACGGAGATGGCAAATGGAATTCGTCTTTTAGTGCTTCTCAGTTTGGTGGTTGGAGTTTAGTTATAGTTTATGATATGGGTGAAGATGGTGAAGCAAAAGGAGTCGAGCCAAGAGCAGTAAATATATATGATGGTATGGCAAATATCTATCCTGGCGGTATTGGAGTTAGCCAAGTAAATTTAAAATTTGATGGTTTTTACACTCCACCAAGCGGAGATATTAGATCAACCTTGGCTCTTTTTAGCTTTGGAGGTAGACAAGAAGTGAAAGGTGATGATATAGCAATAAAGCAGGATGGTACTTTTAAAAGTGTTTGGTCTCCGCTAAATTTACAAAACACAAAAGATAATCAGTTTAACTCTTCTATTGCCAGATTTAATAATCCAGCAGATAGTAGTAAAATTTATAATGGACAGATGGATCTTGATTTATTTGACATTTCAGACAATATGTCGCATAGACAAAAAGATGTAGAGGTGCAGTTTCAAGTTACCAGTGAACGTGATCAGGATGGTAACTTCCAGGGAGAGAGACAAAACATTGGTATGGTTGCCTTTTCTACCTTGCTCTATAATCCTAAAGTGTGCTACACAGAAAAGCTTGAGGTTAGTAGAGATAAAGGTGCTAGCTGGATACCTGTAAAGTTAAAGGGCAGTTCTGGAGAAGCAACTATCGTAAAAAAAGGCTCCTTGGTAAGGACTACCTTAACAGTTGAAAATGGAGGTAGCGAGGATGCTTATGGCTCTATCTTAAGAGTAAATTTAAAACCTGAATTTATGAGCTATAAGGATACTTCTACTAATTTAAGAACTAGTAAGGTGATAATATCTGATGCGAGATCAAATTCAGAAAACTGGACCACGCTTACTAGCGATACTAATGAAAATCTAAACAGAATTGATAGTCATACTTTAGAATATAAAATAGGAAAAAACGCAAGCCATGCAGTAGGCGGAGAGCTAACGCATGGTTGTCAAAACTATGCAAGAGTTCAGTTCATAGGCGTGATAGAAAAAGAGTATAAAAAGACAAGATATGAGGCTAAATTTCAAAATAGTGACGCAGGCTTAAAGTTTGATGATAGGATAAGCGAATGCACTCCAACATCGCCTAATCTAAAGATCGTAGAGGAAGAAGAAAATGACTTCTATCCACGAAGTAAAAAAGATGATAATTCAAATGGGGACTATAAAAACAGGCTTTTTACAAAGATAGCAAAAAAACCTTTTAGTATATACATCACAAATTATAGTAAGATAGATGGAAAGGCAAAAGCACCCGACTCGCCTACTGATGTAGATCTTAAACTTGTAGAGAACTGTAGTAGTGAAAATTCTGTATTAGGGCATCCTGTAACACTTCATTTTGCAAGTAAAGACACTGAAGAAGTAAAAGTAACTGTGCCAAGACCTTACAGAAAACTTCATGTTAAGCTAAAGTATCATAGCAAACCAAAAAATCAAGATGTGGTAAAGTGTGAAGTCTTTGATGCATTTGCTGTAAGACCAGCTATGTTTCAGCTCTATGATAAGTCAGGCAGTGGTGGTGTATATAATGGTAGTAGCGTACTTGTGGGAGGTAAAGACTATAAGGACATAACTTTAGCTGCTTATAATATAGATAAGACAACTCTTGCAAATGGATATACAAATACCTTAATCGCAGGTAGCTCCGTAACTGGAGTAAATCGTTATACAGAAAATAATGTATCAATCTTGCCTGTGGATAAGGCAGGGTGCATAATCACCGAAGATACAAAAAAGAGACTAAGTGAAGACAATAAACTAAAGATAGCCTTTGATAATCCAGCAAAAGCAGTAGGCACTATAACTAACTTAAAAACAAATAAAGAGGGATTTTCTTTCTCTGATATCGGAAATGCTAAATTTTATGTGGTGGATAAAAGCTATACAAGTATAGATAAAAAAACTCCACCACAAGATAGTGACTGTGTGCTTGACAAGAGTGATAATAATGAAAATACCGATGGCAAGGTTGGTTGCGATATAGAATTTGGTGAGAAAAAATTTGGTTTTGAGCCAAATGATCTTGAAGTAAGCGAGTTTAAAATTTTGCCAAGAGGCATTAGCTACGTCGCAAATGAAAGCAATGCAAGCTTTACTCCTATCTTGAGTTTTAAAGTAAAAGCTAGACTTTTTGATGATAATCCTGCACTTTTATATAAAGACGGTTGTTACTCAAACAATACACGCTTTAAGATAAAAGTAGGAGAAATGATAAATGGCTATACTGATAATAATGGCACTTTACTAAAAAACGACATAGATGGGCTAGCTAAGCTAAATAGTGAAATTTTATTTTTTGGCAATCTTGATGCTAGTAAAGTCGAAAAAGTAGATCCAACTTCTTTACACGAAGGGCTCTTTGAAGTCAAAAAAGAAGCGTTTAAAGGCGGCTATGCTGATGTAAATTTAAAATTTAATTTCAAACGCGAGAAAAATATGGCTAAAAACCCTTTCGAGGTAACAAGTGATACTTTCACGTTTGAAAGTTTAGTCGATGCAAATAAAACAAAAAATAATGGCAACTACAAAAAGCCAACCACAAAAACATCGGCAAAATTTTACTACGCTAGGACATACGCGCCTTACTATGAGGGGCCAAACACTGGCTTTAAGGCAAAAATTTACTACGGAGTGTATTGCAATGGTTGCGACGAGAGTAAATTTATGTTGCAAAAGCCTGGATCAAGCGCTCGCTGGGAGGAGTTCGCGGGTACGCACTCATGGTATGTAAATCCTCTGCACGATGCTAGTTATGGCAATGTAGATAGTTACAGCTTTTCAAATCACACTACGCGAGATATAGCCAAAGAGACAGCACTTAGTGACGGCATCAGCTACATTTATGTAAAAAATAACCGAGCAGTTACGGATATAGCTAAGATGAATACAGAAAACTGGCTCATATATAATGAATTTGATAAAGATGCAACGACAAATGATTTTACAGTGAGATTTCTCGTGCCAAATGGTGACTGGGCTGGCAAGACCCTAAAAAGTGGCTCTAGTAAAGGTGACGTGGGAAATGTTATAGGCGGCGAAAATAACTTTAATGATCTAAGCGATAAGACAAATAGGAGAATTTCTTGGTAAAAAGAGGCTTTTCTCTTATAGAGCTTATCCTCTCGATAGTCGTTGTAGCGATCATCAGCACGTCGATACCGCTTGTGCTAAAGACCACATCTGAGCTAAATCAAAAGGCAGTTACACAAGAGAGCTTGATGAATGCTAAGACCTACATGGGGCTTATCTTGAAAGCTCCTTTTAGCGACAAGGTCATCAAGGTCTCGACAAACATTGGCGGCAGTAGCGCTGAGACGGCTTACTTTTTTCCTATCATCTTAAAGCCAGGTGATAAAAGAAACGAATTTTATAAGATAAATAAAATAACAGGCGATGGGCATAGAGTTTTTGCCTATACAAACTCATCAGATCTAGCACCTGATACGGCAGTGAGATCTGTGGATTACTATGGCAGAATATTGGATAAAAATTTAAACACAACAAATCAAAATAGAGACTATATAGTTGGCTCAGACTATGAGGTAAGTGTTGGCGAGGATAAGGGCTGGTTTAAGCCAAATTTAGGGCTAGATAATAGCGACGTAAAAGAGATAATTGTAACTGCTACCTCATATAAAAATGACACAAAACAAGAGACGACATCGGTGCTAAGAGCTTACGCTTTTAACCTAGGTGAGGGCGGCTCGCTAAATACGAAAGCGTGGAAATGAAAAGAGCCTTTACTCTTCTTGAGCTTGTAGTCGTCATCGTCGTACTTGGTATCATCGCTATGATGAGCTTTAATGCCATAATGAACATCTACTCAAACTACTTTCAAACAAGGACAGTAAATGAGCTCGAGACGCAAACGGAGATCGCCCTGGAGCAAATTTCAAAGAGGCTAGAGCACCGCATAAAGCCAAGCGTGATCGCTAGAAAACCTAGTGGAGAGTTTTTGGCACTAAATGATAGTGGGGTAAATTTAGATGCTAAGTATGAAATTTTAGAATTTATCCCTTATGCGTATGAAATTTTTAATGACGTTATATCTCTTGATGCTAATGACCATGTCATAGAGCAGGGCGGAAAGGCAGGCAGATATAGTGGCTATGCGGATCTTGCTAAGAGCTCACCAGTAACTGGCATGATAAGTCCTGGAAGTAATTTCACTACTGGAGTGGTCGAGACCATAAAAGATCTAACTTGCAAAGATGATGCAAGAAATAGTAAATGCGTGGATTTTGAAAATAAAGATGGCGGCGTTGTAGCGATATTTTCTGATGTTTATTACAATGTGCAAAGCTCTTTTGGCTATAGCAACGGAAGTGTGCCTGTCAGTCTAGACATAGCAAAAGTTGGTGTAAAGGATGGTCAAAGAGGTATAAACGGCAACACGCTAGAAATTTCAGGATTTGATGGCAAACAAATTTCAGAGCAATATCATCTAGCCTACACAGCAAATGCCATAGTGCCAGAGCAAAGCGCTGATCCAAAAGATATAGCAAACGGCGTCTTTGATCTAAATTTATACTACGACTATCGTCCATGGATGGGAGAAAAATATAAACCAAATGGCGAAAAAGCAACCCTTGCCAAAAACGTTACGAGGTTTGTCTTTACTGAAAAAAATGGCGTCATCGTGCTAAAGCTTTGCATGAGGGCAAAAAACTCAGAGATAACCATCTGTAAGTCAAAGGCGGTTTATTGATGAGGCGAGGATTTACACTCATTGCAGCGATATTTTTTGTGGTGATCGCAAGCTCTATTTGTATGCTAGCTCTTTCGATCGCTAGCACTTCAGTTAAGCAAAATAGTGAAATTTATCTAAGAGAGCAAAGCGAGCTGGTAGCCCGTGCAGCGACAGAATACGCCATGCTAGCTATCATAAGCAATGACTTTTATAAAACTGGAGCAGTTTGCCTTGGCGACGAGCACAATCCGATAGCTGGCGAATTTGGCGATCTTTTTACCTTTAAAGTATTTGTAAAATACTTTGGCGATATGGGCATTTGTTCTGGTGACGCAGTGGCTGCTACTGGAGCAAATCAAGGCACGATAATGCTCGATGTCTTTGTCAGCTCAAAGCCAGGAAAAGCCTCAAATCCTATAAATTTTCACAAACGAACTCTTCAGAAACTTTAAAATTTTATAAAGATTTTACTTTAATTTGCTTTTAGTTTCGTCGTGTTATAATGATCTTACTTTCTATAAAGGAGATTGCGATGAACATAAGCATTGTAGGAAAACAATTTGAGCTAACAGAGCCCATCAAAAACTACATCCAAGACGCTTTTGACACTCTTGGCAAGTACAACCTTGACATCATCTCAGCAAGATGCGTAGTAGGAGCAGACGAAAAGCAAGGTAAAAAGGGTTTTAATGCAGAATTTTCTCTAAATATGGCACATAAAGACACGATAGTCGTTCGCCAAAAAGATAAAGATCTCTATGCGGCGATCGATCTTGCTATCGAAAAGGCTTCAAAAGTTTTAAGAAGAGAGCACGATAAGAAATTTACAGTAAAAGGCAAGGCTGATGATAAAGAATTTCGCTCTAGAATAGGCGAAGAAAAGATCGAAGGTGTCGAAGAGATCGTGCCTATGGAGCTTGAAATTTACAAACCTCTTGAGGTAGAAGAAGCGCTTGATAAACTAAAATCAAGCGATAAACAATTTTACGTATTTAACGATGTCGATGCCAAAATGCGCGTCATTTACAAAAGAACAGACGGAACTTTTGGTCTATACTAAAACTAGGGGCGCTTTGCCCCTAAATTTATTATCCACTTTTAACTCTTGTTTTAAATTTCAAATTTTATTTTGTGTTCTCTAGTGTTCTGTGTCGTTTGGTAGTATTTTTATGGGCAAAATAGCTCTAAATTTAACCATTAAACAAATATAAAACTGAATAGCTAAATTTAAAGCCTTCGTGGAATATTTTGTTATTGTAAAAATGGTGCATAAATTTAAGAATTTATCGAGTGAAATTTATAAAAGACTTTCAAAAACTTGATGAAATTTAATATGTAAATTTAAAAAATAGACAACATCTAGAGAAATCTGGCTACTTTGGCGACTTTAAAATGCTTATAAAATTTAAAAATTGGCTAGTAAATTTATAAAAAAGTTTTCAAAAAGCGTGAAAAATTTAAGAGGCAAATTTAAAAATTAGACAGTATTTAGATAAATTTGGCTAGCTTAGTATTTTTAAAAAGCTTATAAATTTAAGAATTTGATGTGGAATTTTGTAGAAGATTGGAAATAGTAAAAATTAAGAGATAAATTTAAAAAATTTTAGCCCCAAAACAGGGCTAAAATTTATGGATTATAGACCTTCAAAAGGGTTTGAAACTACGTCTTTGCGATCAACTATATAAGGTATGATAGCTGCGTGGCGAGCTCTCTTGATCGCTTTTTCTACCATCTCTTGGTATCTTTTTGATGTGCCAGTTAGGCGTCTTGGCATGATTTTAAATCTCTCTGACAAGCAATACTTCAAAAGTGAAGTGTCTTTGTAGTCTATAAAATCAATTTTTGCTTCTGTAAATTTGCAATATTTGCGTGAATATTTTCTTTTTTCTGCCATTTTTTATCCTTTAAAATTAAAACGGTATTTCTTCGTTGTTGAAGCTATCAGCATCAACGTCTATATCAGGAACTTCTGAATAACTCTCTTGCTTTCTTTGCGGTGCAGCTTGTGGCCTAATTTCTTGTTGGCGGTTATATTGGTTATTTTGATATCCGCCTTGTTGTCCGTAGCTACCGCTATTTTGGCTATTCATAGAGTATCCGCCTTGTTGCGTTTGGTTATTTGAGCCAAGCATCTCCATGCTCTCAACGGCGATAGAGTGTTTTGAACGATTTTGTCCGTTATTGTCGGTCCACTGATCAAATTTAAGTCTTCCTTCGATAAGCAGCTTTGATCCCTTGTTGAGATATTGGTTTGCTATCTCTGCACTCTTGCCAAAAAATGATATATCAATAAAGCAAGTCTCATCTCTTCTTTCCCCATTTGAGGTGATTTTGCGTGTCACAGCTATACTAGAATTTCCTATGGCAACGCCGCTAGTAGTATATCTAAGCTCTATATCTCTGGTTAAATTTCCAACTAATACTACTTTATTGAACATTTTTTATCCTTGATTATTCTTCTGTAAATGTTTGCTCGTCTACTTTTTCAGCTCTTGGCTCGCGTGGTGCTCTTGGCTCGCGAGGTTCTTTTTTTATAGTTTGCTTGATACCTTTGCAAAGTCTTTCCCAAGCTGCGATTTCGCGTTTGTTTTCATATTTAACGCTTAAAAATCTTATGATATCTTCTGTAATCCTTACGTTTCTTGTAAGCTCTGCAAGAAGTGCTGGTGGAGCTTTGTAATAGATAACAAAATATGTTCCACGCTCATATTTTTTGATGGTATAAGCTAGCTTTCTAGTGCCCATCTCAACGACAGTAGCGATCTCGCCGCCGTTTTTTGTTATGACTTCTTTTACGAAATCAACCTTAGCTTTAACTTCCTCTTCCGTCAATGTCGGCTTAAGAATAAATAAAAGCTCGTAATGTTTCATTTTTTCTCCTTATGGATATTTAGCTCACTTTGTGAGCAAGGATTTTGCATTAAGCAAGGGTGGATTTTAGCTTAAATTTACTTAATATTTGCTGTTGATATGAGGTGCTGGAGGTTTAAAATGGTCGATAATACGAAAATTTCTTTATCCATTTTCGTATTTATTTTTAGCTCTAGCTCGGCTAAATTTAGCGCTTTAAATATCTCCAAATAGGCATTTAAACTTAGCTTTAAGCTATTTGCTTTTAGTAAATTTGCCACATTTACTGGTGGCTGATAGCCGATCGCTTCGTCTAAATTTAAGCGGCCATTTATCTTGATGTAAGAGTAAATTTTAAACAGCCTAAAAAAAGCTTTGTAAAGTGAGTTTAGAAGTAAAATTTCATTAAAATTTGGATCTTCCAAGTAGGTAAAAAAGTCGTTTTTTATATCTTTTAGAGCCATAAATTTATTGAAAAAGTCATCAAAATTTATCCCGCCAAGTCCAAAAACAAGCCTTTTTACATCGTCTTGTTCGATGTGTGTGTTTAGGCTCTTTAGTTTTGTAAGCTCACTTGCTGCAAGGTATAAATTTTCATTATGCGTAAAATAAAGCTCATAAAGTGCGTTTTTGGTTATGTTTAAGCCTATTTTAGCTGAGCTTTTGGCTAGTAAATTTATCGCTTCATCTGGGTTTGAGGGCTTGAAAAATCTAGCAAAATTTGCCCCAAAAGCCTTTTGCGTATCAAAAACTAGCTTCATATCGGCCTCATAAAGCTCAAATAAAAAGTAGTTGTCCTGGCTCTTTGAACAAAGTGAGATGAGCTCTTTTAGCTCTTTTGCCGGGATCTTTTTGTCGCTTTTTACATAGAGGATATTTTTGCCGCCAAAAAGCGACTGCTCGCTTAGGTGAGAGCTTGCTTGCGCGTAGTTGTACTCGTCAAAATAAAGGCTTAATAAATTTGCATCTTCGCTTGAGTAAAAGCTCAAAATTTCCTTGCCAAAAAGCTCGATCTGAAACTCGTCCGCGCCAAAAAGCAAGAAGTAGTTGCTTAAATTTGCATTTGCTAAATTTAGCTCCAAATCTTTTCTATACATCGATCTTTCTTACCACTTTTGCAAAAATTTTAGCACTCGCGATGTCGGCCTCTGTGATCTTTACGACAAGCTTTTGAAGTAAATTTGCGCTGTATCCAGTGATGAAAATCCTAGCTCCAACAAAATGATCATCAAGCTTAGCGACCAAGACATTTTGGTTTTCGCTCACGTAGCAGCGCACCTCTTTGCCGATATTTGCGGCTGCCCAGCGCGCAAATTTCCTATCCATAAAGTCGTAGGCTACCTTGTCGGCCTCTCTTTCAAGCTCGCTTAATGTTGCACATGTACTTTGGATGTTTAAAAGTAAGAAGTTGTAAAGCTTCTCATCTTTTGAAATTTTGGCCTTTAAAAGTCTGTGTAAAATAAGGTCAGAATAGCGTCTAATAGGGCTTGTAAAGTGCGTGTATCTATCAAATCCAAGCCCAAAGTGGCCTAAATTTTCACTTGAGTACTCAGCTTTTTTTTGAGACTTGATGATGAGCTTGTCTATCTCCTCGCGGTTGCCTAGTTCATCGGCCTTTGCTTGGATCTTTCTTATCAAATTTGCAAGGTCGCTCTCGTAGGTAAAGTCAAGTCCCAAAAGCTGCAGGTCCTCAAGTAAGGTATCTATCTTTTTAAAATCAGGCGAAGCGTGGTTTCTAAAAACGCCCTTTGTGATGAGCTTAGCAGCAGCCTTGTTTGCTAAAAGCATGCAGTCCTCGACTAGTCTATGCGAGTCGGAGTCACTTTCAAACCTAGTTTGTGAAATTTGACCCTCTTCGTCAAGGCTCATTCTAAGCTCTTTTGTCCTAAAGTCAAACGCGTGCAAAAGCCTTTTTTTGCGAAGCTTCGTGGTGAGTTTAAAAAGTGGCTTGATCCATGAAATTTCACACTCTCTTTTACCTTCTAAAATTTCATCGATCTCATCGTAGTTAAAGCGCCTTTTTGAAAGGATGATCGCCTCAAAAAGCTCCTCTTTTTTTACCTCGTTGTTTGCATCAAGTGAAATTTTAAAACAAAATGCAAGGCGCGGCACGTCTGACTTTAGCGAGCAGATATTTTCACTAAGCGCGCGCGGCAACATCGGCACTGAAATGTGCGGAAAGTAGATAGAAAAGCCTCTTTTTTTAGCCTCGCTATCAATGGCGCTATACGCGGTCACATACTCGCTTACATCGGCGATTGCTACGTAAATTTCGCGCTTTTTCTCATCAAAATATATGGCATCGTCAAAGTCTTTGGCATCGACTGGATCGATCGTGCAAAACTCTAAATTTCTTAGATCAACCCTGTTTGGATACATGCTAGCATCGACTTCGTCGCCAAATGCCTTTGCTTCAAGCTCGCAAGCCTCGCTAAATTTATCATTTTTATTATAAATAGCAAGCGAAATTTTCTCATCGCTTAACGGATCTTCTAAATTTCCTAAAACCTCGACTATTTCGTTATTTAGGTTGTTTATCTTTAGTAGCGTCCCAAGTGGGAGCATCTTTAGGCTTTTTTGCGTTGCCTTTAAGGTTGTGCTTAGCCCAGTTTTTAAATTTACCCCTAAAATGGCCGCCCCAAAGCGTTTTGTATAGACCACGCTTGTCTCATTTGCAAGCTTTAGGCTCATCACTATCTTAGCGCTTTGGCGTTTTTTCTTAAGTGGCAAAAGCTTTGCTAGCACGATATCGCCAAGGTGAGAGTTGTTTAAATTTTTATTTTCGACGATGATATCTTGTTTGAAGCGCTTGTCAAATGGCATGATAAAGCCAGTTGCGTTTTGGCTGATGTCTAGCTTGCCGCAGACATAGCCGTTGTTTAAGTAAAATTTATCTTTATGGGAGCTTACGGCACTAAGGTTTAGGAGATTACGTAAGATCTCTTTATCTTCGTTTGATATCTCTTTTTCTTTGATGCCAACTAGAAGTGATGTTAAAAATTCTTTCACAAATTGTCTTTGACTTTGCTAACAGCCATTAAAAATGTATCTCTATCAAAGCCATATTCGTTTATAAGAAGTGTTGCATTATTTATGCTTACATCGTCAAGCTGGTTAAAGATATTAACCGCTGTTTTTACTACTTTTAACGCTCTTGCGTACTCTTTTATGTGATCAGGTGCCTCTTCAGGATTATTTGAATAAAGTATTGAATTAATAAGTTCTGTCTCAAGGTTCCATTGTTCAAAAATTTTAGCAGTAACCTCTTCATTTGTCATATCAAAAATCTCTGTTTCTAATAAAGCTAGATCAACAGAGCCTGTTATTTTTTTTATTTTTTCTTTAAATTCTATATCCTGGTTGTTTTCAACTAATTCATGAGCAAGCACTATCTTTCCAACTTCTAGCATAAATGAGGCTGGAGAGAGGACTTCTAGTTTTTTAGGATTAATTTTGGAATACCAATGATACATTAATGTATTTTGCATTATAGATATATTTAAGAAGTCTTGTCCTGTGATACTATAAGGTTCTAAATTAATAGAAAAACTTTTTCTGATAGCACTTGATAATGCAAAGCCGCGGATAGTAGCCATACCAAAAAGTGAAATGGCTCTCGCGATAGTCGTGATCTCTTGAGAGAAACCGTAAAGCGGTGAGTTTGCAGAACGTAAGATGTTTGCTGTTAACATCGGATCCTTTTCGACCACTTTTGTAAGGTCGTTTATCGAGCTGTTTTCGTCAGCGTGTATACGTTGAATTTGTATAACAGTGTCATCTAGCGGAGGTAATGCCTTGATTTTTTTTAGAATAGATTCATTCATTGAGTCGTCTCTTTTGGTTAAATTTCTGTGTATTTTAGCAAAATAAATTATCATAAAACTTAAAATTAGTTTCTGCCTGTTTCAGCCGAATTTTTGCTGGCTAGAGTTATAATTTTGCCAAATTTTAACAACAGGAGAAACAATGGCTATAAATGTTTATTATGATAAAGACTGCGATTTAAGCCTTATTCAGAGTAGAAAAGTAGCAATCATTGGCTTTGGCTCACAAGGTCACGCACACGCTGAAAATTTAAGAGACAATGGCGTAAGTGTCGTAATCGGTCTTGCAAAAGGTGGCAGAAGCTGGGCAAAAGCTGAGGCTAAGGGCTTTGAAGTAAAAACTGTAAGCGAAGCTACAAAAGGCGCTGATGTAGTTATGATCCTAACACCAGATGAGCTTCAAGCTGAAATTTATAAAAATGAGATCGAGCCAAATTTAAAAGATCACGCTGCTATCGCATTTGGACATGGTTTTAATGTTCATTTTGGACAGATCAAAGCTCCTGCAAACATAGACGTCATCATGATCGCTCCAAAAGCCCCAGGACACACAGTTAGAAGCGAATTTTTAAGAGGTGGTGGCATACCTGATCTTATCGCTGTTGAGCAAAATGCAAGTGGAAAGGCTAAAGAAATCGCTCTAAGCTATGCTTGCGGTATAGGTGGCGGTAGAACCGGCATCATTGAGACAACATTTAAAGATGAAACTGAAACAGATTTATTTGGCGAGCAAGCTGTGCTTTGCGGTGGTCTTTGCGCACTTGTAAATGCTGGATTTGATACGCTTGTAGAGGCTGGATATGAGCCTGAGATGGCGTATTTTGAGTGCTTACATGAGCTAAAACTAATCGTTGATCTAATGTATCAAGGTGGCATGGCTGATATGCGCTACTCTATCTCAAACACAGCTGAATATGGCGATTACGTAAGTGGCGTAAGAGTAGTTGGCGAAGAGAGCAGAAAAGCTATGAAAGAAGTTTTAAGAGAAATTCAAAATGGTAAATTTGCAAAAGACTTCATCCTAGAGAGAAAAGCAGGATATGTTAGAATGAATGCTGAGCGCGGTATAGCCGAGAGAAGCTTGCTAAATAAAACTGGCAAAAAACTTCGCGCAATGATGCCTTGGATAACTAACGGCAAACTTATAGATCAAAGCAAAAACTAAGCCTTGAGCGAAAAAAAGACTACAAAGAAGCGTCCTGCAAAAAAGAGTGCGGGTCGCTCTCATAATAAAATTTTCCTTGGTATCGGCGTCATTGCTGCCATTTTGATAGTGGCACTTATCGCAGCTCTTAGCATCAAAAACAAAGATGTTGAGCAGATAAGCAAAGTAAATGAGCCAAAGAGCGAGAAGCAAATTTCAAAAAAAGCTGAGCAAAAAGTTGCTAGCAAAGATAAAAAACAAGAGTACGAGAAGAGAAAATACCCTCTAAAATTTGATGAAGATGAAAATTTAAGTAAAATTTTTACCGATCCTAAACATAAAAGCGAGCTTGCTCTAAAGCCAAAAACTGAGCCAAAAGAGCAAAAAAAGATAACTCCTGAGATAAAAACTGAAGTAAGAGTAGAAACTAAAAAAGAAGAGCCAAAAAAAGAGCAAAACGATACGAAAAATCTACTTGCAAATTTATATAAAAATATGCAAAGCAGCGTAGATGCAAGCCATGAAGCAAAGAGTGAAGAAAAGCCAGAATCAAAGGTCGAGCAAGTAATCGAGCCATTTTATGCAGGCAAAAATGAGACAAAAACAGAGACAAAGATAGAGCAAAACAAAAGCGTTGAAGCAAATTTAAGCATAAAAGAAAATTTAAAGCATAGTGAAATTTTAAAACCAGAACCAGCTAAAAAAAGTGAGGTTGAGCCTAGCAACAAAGCCAAGAAGCAAATTTACAGCGAAAAACCGCAAAAAGAGAGCACGAAAAAAGATGACTTTGCAGTTGTGCCATTTACTCCAAATAGCAGCGTAAAAGGGCGTGCAAAGCTGGTGCTAATAATCGATGATGTGGCGACATTTGAGCACGCTAGCATGGTAAAGTCAATCGGTCTAAAGATAACGCCGTCCATTTTCCCAGCGACAAAAACTCATCCAGATACGCCAAACATCGCTAGAACGTTTGAGTTTTACATGATACATCTGCCGATGCAAGCAAAGCACTTTGATAGCCCAGAGATAGGCACTCTAACGATCAATGAGAGCTTTGAGAGCATGCTTGAAAAGATAAAAAAGATACGCAAAGACTTCCCGCGCGCAAAATATACAAACAACCACACAGGATCGCGATTTACCAGTGATTATGATGCGATGGACAAGGCTTATAGAGCGCTGATAGAGCAAGGCTTTATCTTTGTTGATAGTAAGACGATCGCTCAAACAGCCGTGGCAAGGGCTGCTAAAAAGTATAATCAGCCTTACATTTCAAGAGATATATTTTTAGATGATGATCCATCGGCTAGTGCAGTTAGGCGAGAGCTTGTGGCTGCTGTAAATTTAGCCAAAAAAAGGGGCTACGCGATCGCCATTGGGCATCCAAAGAAAAACACGATCGCAGTGATAAAAGCTAGCAAAAACAACATCTTAAAAGATGTAGAAGTTGTTTATCTAAAAGATATTTTATGAAGCTTGAAATCATCCCAGAAGCGCTAAATAGGCTAAAAAATCCCCCAAAAGAGCTAAATTTCATAGGCGACACCTCACTTCTTAGCATGCCAAAAGTAGCAGTCGTTGGCTCAAGAAAGGCAAGTGTCTATACAAAAGAGTGTGTCACGGCACTTTGCGCAGCACTAAAAAGCGCAAATGTCTGCGTGGTAAGTGGTGGAGCTATCGGCGTGGATATCACAGCGCACAAGGCTGCCATGCCACGAACTATCGGTGTTTTTGCAAATGGACTTGACATCATCTATCCAGCTCAAAATAAAGTAGCGATAAGAGAAATTTATGAAAACGGCTTGGCTCTAAGTGAGTATGGTGAGGGCGAGCCGCCGATCGCGTATAGATTTTTAGAGCGAAACCGCATAGTTGTGGGGCTTGCGCAAGCTCTTGTGGTCGCACAGGCTGATCTAAGAAGTGGCTCGATGCAAAGTGCAAGGCTTGCAAATGAGCTTAAAATCCCTCTCTTTGTCCTGCCTCAGCGCATAAATGAGAGCAATGGGACAAATGCCTTGCTGGCTAGCAAAAAAGCCGAGCTTATCGATGATTACGTTAAATTTGCTTCGCTTTTTGGCGAGGTAAAAGAGCAAGAAAAAACAAACGATGAGATCTTGAAATTTTGCAAAAATGGCGTTAGCCTTGATGAAGCATTGGCTAAATTTGGCGAGATCATCTATGAGTACGAGCTTGACGGGCTAGTTGAAATTTCAAATTTAAGAGTAAAAAGCGCACTATGAGAGAGAAATTTATGGCGATCGATGTTGGACTAAAGCGCATAGGGCTTGCTTTTGGCTTTGGAGATGTCGTGACGCCCCTTGAGCCAGTTCTTAGAAAAAATAGAAATCAAGCCGCAAGAGATGTAAGCCAAAAAGTAAATGAATACGCTCCAAACACGCTAGTAGTTGGCGTGCCAATCGGTGGCAGTAGTGAGGACGAGATGAGAAGGCGCATAGAGCACTTTGTATCGCTTCTTGACGTGCAGGCTAATATCGTCTATCAAGATGAAGCCTTTAGCAGCAGTGAGGCAAGTGAAATTTACACAAACACAAAGCGAGATGGCAGGCTTGATAGCGTCTCAGCCACCATCATCTTAAAGAGATATCTAAAAATTTTATAAATTTCTAGCTACTATCCCCAAAGTTTCGTGCAAACTATCGCTAGTAAATGGCTGCCTAAGTGTAATCATCTTCTCGCTTTTGATGCTTTTGGCTTCATCCTTGCTGATGATGACGATGTAGAAATTCTTAAGCTTTTGATAAGTTAGCATCTCGTCAAGCCTTGCTTTGTCGCTTAGATACTCCTTTTGCACAAAGATGATGTCTGGCTTGAAAATGGCATCTTTTATATGTAAATTTAAACTCTCAAAGCTCTTTTGCTTATTGAGCTTTAGTCCATGAAAGCTTAGTTCATGGCTTATAATTGAAAATATATCTTTATCTTCACAAGCTATTATTGCATTTTTACCAGACAAGTTAGATATTTTTGAATTGCGTTTTTTGAAAGTGCCACTTTTTGGCAATGGAATATTTATATTTATACAAAAGCCATCGACTATTTGATTTATATGAGCGTTTAGTTCACTTAATAAAACATCTGCTTCATTTATGAGTTTTTTATTTTGTTTTAATGGCACTGTTGTGCATTTTATATATATGTCAAAATGCACTGAAGTTAAACTATAATTAACTATATTAAAAATTATTGAAAGTTTTGAGTTGGTGACTTCTTTTAAATAATATCTGCTTAAATTTTTGATCGCGCCTATTAGCTTATGCGCTTCAAAGCTTAGGTAGCGTGGGTAGTTTGGGTTGTAGTTAAAGACGATGGCGTTGTTTCTAGCTGTTGCGTCCTTAAAAAGTGCCTCTAAAAAAAGCTCCATTTGTGCGACAAAATCAACGTTTTTCATATCACAAGCATCCCATCGCCATAAGAGTAAAATCTATACTTTTCGCTAACTGCCGTTTCGTAAATCCTCATCGTCTCTTCAAGCCCTATGAAGCTAGTAACTAGCATTATAAGCGTTGATTTTGGCAGATGAAAATTTGTTAAAAGGTAGTTTTGTCTGATAGGTTTATTATTTAAGTTTAAAAATAGCTTGCAAAAGCCACTTGGCTGCTTGCTTCTAGCAAACTCTTCAACGCATCTAGTAACTGTCGTACCAACGCCAAGGATGGGTTTGTTTGAGCTTATGATCTCTTGAGCTTTTTTGCTTAGCTCGTAGAATTCTGAGTGCATTTTGTGGTCATTTATGTTTTGGCACTCCACGCCCTTAAATGTCCCAGCACCCACGTGAAGCGTTATGTAGGCGACCTCGTGCTTTGCCTTTATTCTCTCTAACATCTGCTCGCTAAAGTGCAGACTGGCTGTCGGAGCCGCAACTGCGCCGCTATTTTTAGCAAATATGCTTTGATACCAGCTCTCATCGTCCTTTGTATCAGCTCTTTTTATATATGGCGGAAGTGGGACATGACCGATCTTTTCTAGCTCGCTAAAAAGTCGCGCCGTATCTAAAATGACGCCATCTTTGGTGAAATTTACCACCCTTGAGCCATCATCATTTAGCTCAAGCACATTTACCTTTATGCTATCAGCGAAATTTAAAACGCTACCAACACTTACTCTGCCCCTTATATAGACGCTAAATTTATTATCATTAAGCGGTTGATTTAGCATCACTTCGCAAGCTCCGCCACTTTGTTTGTGTCCTAAAATGCGGGCCTTAACTACCTTTGTATTGTTAAAAATGACCGCCGCATCATCTGGGATGAGACTGGCTAGATCTTTAAATTTATAGTGCTTTATCTCTTTTGTCTTTTTAAGATAAACAAGCAGTCTTGCCTCTTCTTTGGGCAAAACTGGCTCTTTTGCGATGAGCTCACTAGGCAGAAAATAATCATAACTTGAGATATCGTTTATGTCACTCATCGTCTGCGTCGCTGTTAGTGTCGCTATCTTCTTCATCGTCATCGCTTTTGCCAGCTCTTTTGGCAACAACTATTGAAATTCCATAAAGTCCGATGAGCGGTACTGCCATTAAAATTTGGCTTATCACATCAGGAGGTGTCACTATGGCTGCAAAAATAAAGATGACGACTACCGCATATCTAAAGTACTCTTTTAACATCTTGTCGTCGACTAGGCCGATCTTTGCTAGAAAAAATGTAATGACTGGAAGCTCAAATGAAATTCCAAAGCCAATCAGCAGCTTTGTAAAAAAACCCACATACTCGCCGATGCTTGGTAGTGCTGTAAATAGCTGGCCACCAAAATTTACCAAAAATGTAAAGCCAAGTGGGATGACAACATAGTAGCAAAATGCCGCTCCACACGCAAACATAAATGAAGCTGAAACAACAAATGGAATCACATATTTTTTTTCATTATCATAAAGTCCTGGTGCGACAAATAGCCAAAATTGCCAAAATATGATAGGTAAAGCGACGATAAGGCCAGCAAAAAATGCAACCTTCATCGCAGTAAAAAATGGCTCTTGGATTTGAGTAAAGATGATGTTTGAGCCAGCAGGAAGCACTTGTTTTAGTGGTTCGCTCATCCAGGCAAGTATTGGGTTCCAAAAAGTAAAGCAGATGCCAAAGCAGATAAAAACACTCACTATACTTACAAAAAGTCTTTTTCTAAGCTCGATTAAATGGGGTCTTAACTCTTCAAACATTATGCCTCTTTTTTATCGTTTAAGATTGTATCTTTAACTAAATTTGTTGGATTTTTTATATTTTCTACCGTTTTTTTGGTGTCATTTACGACATTTTGTATATCATTTGTGATATCAGTAGCGCTTTTTTTGATCTCGTCAAGCTCTTCAAAAGTGAGTTTTTTACGCACACTTTGAGCGCTTTGAGTTATGCTCTCTTTGTATTTTTGAGCGTCCTCTTTTAGCTCGGCTATCTTCATCTCTTGATCAAATGTTGATTTTGCGTCGTTTATGCCTTTTTTAAACATCTTTAGAAATTTGGCGATCTGCACCATAGCGCTTGGCAGCTTGTCAGGGCCCAAAACTAGCACGGCGATCACGGCGATGACCAAGATCTCAGAAAAACTCATTCCAAACATTTTTGCCTCTGTTAAATTTTATTTAAGCTTTGTATTTTATCTTGACTTTGCTCAAATTTTTATAAATTTAGCCCTCGATAAAGAGTGCGATCTCGTCGCTGAGTAAGAAATTTGGGTTGTAAAATTTGCCATTTTTAAAGAGCAGTTTTTCATTTTCTACAAGTAAATTTGCTCTTTTTTTCTGAGCTTCATTTAAGCGCCCAGCCTCCACACCCACGATGCTTCTAAGCCCTAAAAATATGTGCTCTCTTGCTAGCTCGCTTGGGCTTAAAATTTCTCTTTCTCTATGCGTTGGCTGCGTGATGTAGGCGTCTATGCTATTTTTGGCGTAGTATCTGGTGTCATCCACAAAGCCCACACTAAAAGCCCCCACGCCAAGGTAGTTTTTGCCCTGCCAGTAGCCAAGATTGTGCCTACAAATTTCTCCAAAATTTGAAATTTCATACTGCTTAAAGCCAGCACTCTGGGTCTGCTCTATCATAAATTTAGCCAAAGTGTCGCTATCCTTTTTATAGCTTTTTTTGCCAGCAAACGGAGTGTTTTCTTCAAGTGTGAGCGAGTAGGCGCTTAGATGCGTGATAGCAAGACTTTTTAGATTTTCAACCTCAGCTAAAAGGCGCTTTTTGGTATCAAATTTAGTGTCATAGATGAGGTCTAAATTTATGCTCTTAAAGCCAGCTGTATGGGCATTTTCAACTGCTTTAAAAATTTGCTCACTGCTGTGGATGCGTCCTAGAAATTTAAGCTTATCTTCAAAAAAGCTTTGAGCGCCAAAGCTTATGCGGTTTGCGCCTAAATTTTTTACATGCTTTAGCCAGGCTAAATTTGCAGAATTTGGATTTGCTTCAAATGTGATCTCGGTTTTAGGCGTGCAAAGTGGAGCTAAAATGCTAAAAATTTCATCATAAAACTTAGCATTTACCGCGCTTGGTGTGCCGCCGCCAAAAAATATGGTTGAAATTTCTTTTACATTTTGGCTTTTTAGCTGAAAATCTAGATCAAGGCAAAGTGCCTTAAAGTAGGCGCTAACCTTCTTAAATTCGTCATCGCTTGAGCCAAAGGCGCAGTAAGGACACTTGCTCTCGCAAAATGGCACGTGGATATAAACTTGCAAATTTCTCTCTTTTTTAAATTTTGGCGATTATAAGAAATTTGGCATTTAGAGCAGTTTAAAAGTAGCTTTCATTTATCTATCTCTTAACTCTTTTTCGTTATCATCTCAAATAAAATTTTTTTGGAAAAAACATGCAAAAAAAATATAGACCAAATGTAGCAGCTGTCATTTTGTCTAGCTCTTACCCTTTTAAATGCGAAATTTTAGTCGCAAAAAGGGTTGATATGGACGATATCTGGCAGTTTCCTCAAGGTGGCATAGATGAAGGCGAAAGTCCAAAACAAGCGCTAAAAAGGGAGCTTAAAGAGGAGATCGGAACTGATAAATTTGACTTCTTAGAAGAGTATCCTGAGTGGCTTAGCTATGACTTTCCAGCAAATGCATCAAAGAGGTTTTATCCATTTGATGGGCAGACGCAAAAGTACTTTTTAGTTAGGCTTAAAAATGGTGCGAGCATAAATTTAAAGACCGAGCATCCAGAGTTTAGCGAGTATAAATTTGTAGATATCAACAAGGCTTTAGAGGGGATAAATCACTTCAAAAAGCCTATTTATGACAAAGTTTTGAGTTATTTTAAAGAGAAAGGATATTTTTGATGTTAATCGTTCAAAAATTTGGCGGAACTAGCGTAGGCACGCTTGAGCGCATCGAAGCTGTGGCAAACAGGGTCATCGAGACTAAAAATAGCGGCGCTGACGTGGTTGTGGTTGTTTCTGCGATGAGTGGAGTTACAAATCAATTGGTTGAATATAGTGAGTATTTCTCAAAGCATCCAGACGGCGTTGCTACTGATATGCTTTTAAGCTCTGGAGAGCAAGTAACCACCGCACTTTTGACGATTGCACTTAATGCAAAAGGCTATGCGTGCGTAGGACTAACTGGCGCAATGGCTGGGATAATAACAGATGAAATTCACACAAAAGCTAGGATAGAAAAGATAGGTACCACTAGGCTAAAAGCTGAGCTAAAAGCTGGCAGGATTGTCGTCGTAGCAGGCTTTCAAGGCATAGATGACAAAGGCGATATCACGACACTTGGTAGAGGCGGAAGCGACCTTAGTGCGGTTGCATTAGCAGGTGCGCTTGAAGCTGATCTGTGTGAAATTTTTACCGATGTTGATGGCGTTTATACGACTGATCCAAGGATAGAAAAAAAGGCAAAAAAGCTAGAAAAGATAAGCTATGACGAGATGCTTGAGCTTGCCTCTGCTGGGGCAAAAGTGCTTCAAAATCGCTCAGTCGAGCTAGCAAAAAAACTAAATGTCAAACTAATCACAAGAAGCAGTTTTAACCACAATGAAGGTACATTAATAGCAAAGGAAGATAATATGGAAGCGGTTTTAGTAAGCGGTATAGCACTAGATAAAAATCAAGCAAGAGTAACTTTAAGAGGCGTAGTCGATAAGCCTGGCATCGCAGCTGAAATTTTCACAGCTCTAGCTCATCAAAATATAAATGTAGATATGATCATCCAAAACGTAGGACACGATGGCACGACAAATTTAGGCTTTACAGTGCCACAAAACGAGCTTGACCTAGCAAAAGAGACTATGCAAAAGCTCTCAGCTGCAAAACATGTCGAGTATGACGATGCGATCGTGAAAGTCTCAGTCATCGGCGTAGGCATGAAGAGCCACAGCGGCGTAGCATGTCTAGCATTTGAGACGCTTGCAAAAGAGGGGATAAATATCCAGATGATCTCAACAAGCGAGATAAAAATTTCAATGATCGTCGATCAAAAATATGGCGAGCTCGCAGTTCGCGTGCTTCATGATGCGTATAAGTTAGATAAATAATGCAAGATTTTATCCAATGGACGCTTGAGACTATAAGAAGCGAAAGATATATGAGCTGGATGGAGGAAAAGCGCGTCGAATGGACGCCTTTACTTGCATCTAGGCTTAAATTTTTGCTTGATAGCAAGGCTTTTATAGTCATCTGCGACGATGAGCGAGAGTGGTTTGAAAACTATCTTTTAAGAAATATTAACCGCACAAAAAGCGAGCGTCCGTTTTTGCCATTTTTTAGCCTAAGATCGCTCTATCCAGCCTTTGACAGTATCGAGACAAACGAGCAAAAACAGCTTTTAAAAGATATGCTAAGTCTTGCCTTTCCAAATGGCTACATATTTTTTTACATCGGCAAGAGCATAGATAAGCGCGCAAATTTAGCCAAGACTGACGAAAACAGCTATATGTGGCTCTTTGACGAGCAGGCGCAAAACAGCTTCACGCTAAGCTCTAGCGATGAAAACTTAGACATCAAACTTCTAAATTTATATAAACTTTTTGACAAGAGCATAGACGCCGTGCTCTTTGCAAAGGTGATGCTCTAAATGCTTAATAAAATCGTCATAACAAGCGATTTTGAAAATTTAAAAGCCAAGCTTGAAGCCGAGTTTGGCGTAAATAATCTAAGATTTTTTATAAGCGATGATTTTTTGTTAGAAAATGCAAAAGAGGTCATCGCCGAAGCCTACATCGCTGAAAAAGATGAGAAAATTTTAGTTATAGAAGCAAAGTCTTTTCGCACCGAGGCTCAAAACGCACTTTTAAAGATCATCGAGGAGCCACCAAGAAACATCAAATTTATAATAGTAACGCAGAGCAAAAATTTGCTTCTACCAACGATCAGATCGAGGATGCTCATAGAAAATAAACTCACAAAAAAGCCAAAAATGAGTGTTGAGCTAAATTTAAAATCGCTCAGCCTAAAAGAGCTAACAAGCTTTATCGATCAAAAGATAGCCGAGGAGCAGGCGCAAAAATTTGGCAAAAACGAGCTAAAAGAGCTTGTCGGAGCCATCGTGACAAAGGCGGTTGATAGCGGGTATAAATTTAGCGGCGAGGAGATGGAGTATTTTTTCTCACTCATAAAGCTTGCCGATCTAAACGCCAAGTCTCACGCCGTTTTGACGCCACTCTTGCTTACTATCTTTGAGAAAGGACGACGTTGAAATTTTATAAGATAAATAACAAAAGCGACTTTAATGAAATTTGCCAGGCCGTCTCGCCAAGCCCTGCTGGCGCGAAGCTCATGCACGAAAAGAGCGAGATAAATTTTATCTTCATTGACGAGATAAAGACCCCAGCGGCAAATATCCTAAAACAAGACGCCCTAAGTGTCGGCGCCGAGCTTGTGACGCATAATGATACGATTTTAGGCAAAGAGAGTCTAAACAAAGCCTTGTTAATGGCGACAAATGCACAGCTTAAACAACTAGCTAAAAAAGAGAAGCTGCAAGACTTTGGGCTTAAAAAGCTTGCCGTCTTTTTAGAGACTAAATTTACAAAGCCCACAAAGCCTCTTATAATGGGCGTGGCAAATATAAATTCGGATAGTTTTAACGAGCAAAGCCGCATAAATACGCAAAATGGCATAGCAAAAATAGAAGCGATGATCGAAGCAGGTGCTGACTACATCGACCTTGGCGGCGTTAGCTCAAGGCCAGGGAGCGAGTATTGCGGCCGCGAGGAGGAGTTTAGGCGTATAAAAGATATCATTGAAGAAATTTATAGGTTAAATTTATACGAAAAGGCGAAATTTAGCCTTGATAGCTTTGATGAGTATTGCTTAGAATTTGCTCTAAACCACGGCTTTAAGATGATAAATGACATCACGGCAAATGCAAATTTAGCCTCGCTTGCTGCAAGATATGACGCGCAGTTTTGCATGATGCACATGCAAGGCGATCCTGCTACCATGCAGATCGCGCCAAAGTATAACGACTTAATCGGCGAAATTTCAGACTTTTTTGAGCAAAAGATTGTCCTTGCTAGGGAGCTTGGCGCTAAAAAGATAGTGCTTGATGTTGGCATCGGTTTTGGCAAGACGGCTGAGCAAAATTTACTGCTTATTAAGCATTTGGAGCATTTTTTGAAATTTGACTGCCCGCTGCTAGTCGGCGCTAGCCGCAAATCAGTCATAAATCACTACTATAAAAGCGAGGTCAAAGATCGCTTGCCAGGCTCACTTTATCTGCACTTAAAAGCCTTCGAAAATGGCGCGCAGATCATAAGGACGCACGATGTGGCCGAGCACAGACAGCTTTTTAATATGCACGAGGCGATGAGCCAAGCCACGCTTTGGTAGGACGCTTGGTTAAAAAGAGGCTAGATGAGAAATTTATTGCCACCACCTTGGATCAAATTTCCACAGATTGCTCCCTTTTCTATCGGCTGGAGGATGGGTTACGGCGAGGATTATAAGTTTAAATTTAATGAGTGGCTAAAAACGCTAAGCCAAGATGAAAAACGTCAATACGAGCAGCTCTTTGCCGAGCCTGCGACGTGGCGTGGATACTGGGACGAGAGGCTAGGCAAGGATGAGAGCGCGCTTTTTGTAAATGGTGACTTTGTCATAGATCTTTGGGAGCGCGAGCCTAGATATGAGTTAAAATGGCTTAAAAAGCGCTACAACGCTGGCAAGTCGGATAAATTTCTTCTATTTTGGGGTTATCAAAAGAGCGTAAATTTAAGTGCAAGCTGCCTTAGTCAGTGGTACGCTTCTAGTTTTTGGCAAGACGAGGTTCATTATGTTTGTGCTGAGCAATATATGATGGCGAAAAAGGCTCAGTGTTTTGGCGATAAAGAGGCTTTGAAACAAATTTTATCCGCCAAAGATCCAGCGCAGATGAAGGCGCTTGGCAGGCAGGTGCGAGGCTTTGATGCTAGGGTCTGGGACGAGGTCAAATTTGGCGTCGTGCTAAATGCGAGCTATCTAAAATTTAGCCAAAATGCTCCTTTGCGTGACTTTTTGCTACAAACTGGGAGCAAAATTTTAGTCGAGGCAAGCCCAGTAGATAAAATTTGGGGCATAGGTATGAGTGCAAGCGATGAAAATGCGCAAAATCCTATGAAGTGGCGAGGGCAAAATTTACTTGGCTTTGCGCTGATGAGAGTCAGAGACGAGATAGCAAAGGTCTATAAAAATATCCACCTTTGTGACGCGAGAGAGCTAAATTTGGATCATTTATAAAGTATGTTTAAGATAAAATGCGGTGTAAATTTGGAGCAAAAATGACAAAACAAGAGTACGAAAAAGCGGTAGATACGCTAAATGCGTGGGCAAAGGCCTACTACGACGAGGACGAGCCACTTGCAAGCGACGAGGAGTATGACGCGCTATATCACGCGGTGCTTGAATATGAGAGGGCAAATCCCAGTGAAATTTCGCTATTTTCGCCGACTAAGCGAGTGGGTGGGGGCGTAAAAGAGGGCTTTAGCAAGGCAAGCCACATAAAGCGCATGTGGAGCATGGAGGATATCTTTAGCCTTGGCGAGCTTGATGCGTGGCTAAAGCGTGGTGAGAAGGAGAATTTGACCTTTGTCGCTGAGCCAAAATTTGACGGAGCGAGCCTAAATTTACTCTACGAAAATGGCGTTTTAGTTAGGGCGATAACCAGAGGCGACGGCGTTACCGGCGAAGATGTGACGCAAAATGCAAAGACGATAAATTCTGTTTTAAAGAGTATTAGCTACAAAGGGCTCATTGAAATCCGTGGCGAAGTCGTCATAAGAAAAGATGACTTTGAGCTACTAAACGCAGAGCGCGCAAAAGAGGGTGAGGCGCCACTTTCAAACCCTAGAAATGCAGCCGCTGGAAGCCTTAGACAGCTTGATAGCGCGGTAACTGCAAAAAGAAAGCTACTTTTCATACCTTGGGGCGTGGGCGAGCAGAGCCTTGGGCTAAAAGATCACAGCGAGGTGATGAAATTTGTGCGAGATCTTGGCTTTGAGAGGGATGAATTTTTTAAAATTTTAAAAAAAGATGAGCTTGAGGCTGCCTATAACGAGCTACTAGCGAGCCGTGAGGCAAAGAGCGTGATGATGGATGGCATGGTGATACGAGTAAATGACCTTGCACGCTGTGAAGAGCTGGGCTACACGGTCAAATTTCCAAAATTTATGGTGGCGTTTAAATTTCCAGCCATTGAAAAGGTGACTAGGCTAAGAGATGTCGCACTTCAAGTTGGCAGAAGCGGCGTAGTAACGCCTGTTGGCGTGCTTGATGAGGTAAATATAGACGGAGCCAATGTAAAATCCGCCACCCTTCATAACTTTGACGAGATCGAGCGCCTTGGCGTTATGAAAAACGACTACATCGGCATCATCCGCTCAGGAGATGTGATACCAAAGATCACAAAGGTCTTTAAGGATAGGCGAAATGGCAGCGAGCAAGCGATTGAGAGGCCTAAATTTTGCCCAGTTTGCGGCTCGCACCTGCTTGATGAAGGGGTCTTTGTAAAGTGCCAAAATTTAAGCTGCAGGGCAAGAGTGGTGGGCTCAATAATTCACTACGCGTCAAAAAAATGCCTAAATATAGACGGCCTTGGCGATGCGATCGTAAATTTGCTATTTGACAAGGGGCTAATTGCTTGCATAAAAGACATTTACGGCCTTAAATTTGATGATCTCATGGCGCTTGAGGGCTTTAAAGAGAAAAAGGTAAATAACCTTTTAAATGCCATTGAGGCTAGCAAAGGTGCGGAGCTATCGCGCTTTATCACCGGTCTTGGCTGCGAGCACATCGGCGAAGTGGCGGCTAAAAAGCTAGCAAGTAGCTTTGGACTAGGCTGGCTTGATGCTAGTTTTGCTGAGCTAACCTCGCTTGAGGGTTTTGGCGCAGAGATGGCAAATAGTTTAATCGACTTTGCCGAGGTAAATAGAGATGAAATTTTAGCACTAAGCCAGATCGTGCAGCCAAGCGTGACGCAGGTGCAGAGCATCTCAAACGCGCTAAGTGGCAAGACGGTCGTTATAACTGGCACGCTAAGTCGCCCAAGAGATGAGATAAAAGCCGAGCTTGAGAGTTTTGGCGCAAAGGTTTCTGGCTCAGTTTCTAAAAAAACGGACTTTGTCTTAGCTGGCGAGGAGGCTGGTAGTAAGCTAGAAAAAGCAAATGAGCTAGGCGTGCTGGTGATTGACGAGAGCGAATATGAGAGGCTAAAACTTGAGGTTTGATAATTACGTCGCAAGCGTTTTAAATATAAGTAGAAACAAGGCGAGCGAGCTAATAAAATCAGGCAAGGTGCTAACAAACGGCGAAATTTGCACCAAGGTTTCAAGCGAGGTTAGCGAGGCTAAAATTTCACTGCTTGATGAAATTTACGTTGGGCGAGGTGCTTTGAAACTAAAGAGTTTTTTGGAGTCGATGAAATTTGACCTAGCTGGCAAAAATGCACTTGATATCGGCAGCTCAACTGGCGGCTTTATGCAAATTTTGCTTGAGCGTGGCGTAAAGAGTATGACTGGCGTCGATGTGGGCACTGATCAGCTAGACGCCAGCCTAAGAAGCGACGAGCGAGTAAAAATTTATGAAAAAACTGACGTCAGGGGGTTTGCCAAAACGCACAAAAATGAATTTAACCTCATAACCTGCGACGTGAGCTTTATCTCTTTGGCTGAAATCTTGCCAGCCATTTGTGAGCTTGCAAGTGAGAATTCGCTCATTATCACGCTTTTTAAACCGCAGTTTGAGGTGGGCGTTGGCGTAAAACGCAACAAAAAAGGCGTTGTCACTGACGCTAAGGCTGTAAATTTAGCGATGAAGCGCTTTGAAGTACTAGCAAGTAGCTTGAAATTTGAACTGATAGCTTGCAAAGAGTGCGAGGTCAAGGGAAAGGAAGGAAATGCCGAATTTTTCTACGCTTTTAACAAAAGATAATATCACTGCCGTTGCGATCGGGCACTTTGACGGCGTGCATAGGGGGCACAAGCAGCTTTTAAAACAGCTTGGCGAGTTTGGCGGACTTGTCGTCATCGACAAAAACAAAGCCAACATCACGCCAAAGCTAAAGCGAGCCGAGTACTCAAACTATCCTTGCTTCTTGTATGATTTTGAGAGTATAAAAGGGCTTAGCGGTGAGGAATTTATCGCACTTTTAAAGAGGGATTTTAAAAATTTAAAAAAGATCGTTGTCGGATTTGATTTTAGATTTGGCAGAAATAGAGCGTGGGACAAGCACGATCTGAAAAGGATTTTTGATGGCGAGGTAGTCGTCGTTGATGAGGTTTGTTATGACGGCATGGGTGTGCATAGCTCATCCATCAGAGAGCTGATACGCCAAGGCAACATCGATGAGGCAAACAGGCTAATAGGCAGGGAGTACTCGATCGAGGGCAACGTGATAAAAGGGCAGGGCATCGGCGCAAAAGAGCTGGTTGCTACGCTAAATTTAGATATAAAAAGCTATCTTTTGCCGCGCGAAGGCGTCTATGCGACAAGAACGAGGATGGGCTCATACACCTATGGCTCGGTCACTTTTATAGGCAACAGGCTTAGTACGGATGGAAATTTTAGCGTCGAGACGCACATCTTAGACGAGGTCGCGCCAAAAGTGACAAAGCACGTCGCCGTTTGCTTTATAAAACGTTTGCGCGATAATAAAAAATTTAATAATCTTAGCGAGCTAAAAAAGCAGATAAAACGCGATATAAACGAGGCTAGACAGTGCGTGGGCGTGTGCGATCTCTTTTTTGGAGAGACGATGAGATACTTTGACGGATATGGAGCTGGTATATGAGAGATGAAATTTTTAAAGAGCCTATAAGCAAGCAGTTTGAATTTGATGACTTTGTGGCGAGCGTTTTTGATGATATGATCTCGCGCTCGGTGCCATTTTACGACGTTAGCTCAAATTTAAATGCAAAGTTGCTTGCTAAAATTTTGCCAAAATCAGCAAAAGTGTGCGACCTTGGCTGCTCTACGGCAAATAGCCTGCTTTTGATAAATAACCTTAGAAACGACCTCGTGCTAAGTGGTGTGGATAACTCTGAGGCGATGCTAGCAAATGCAAAAAACAAGGCAAAAGCTTATGGGGCTGATATAGAGTTTATTTTGGGTGACATCTTAGAGTGCGAGCTAGAGGGCTTTGACGCTGTTTTGGCAAACTACACTTTGCAGTTTATAAGACCGCCAAAAAGGGCTGATCTGGTGCAAAAAATTTATAACGGACTAAATGAAAATGGCGTCTTTTTGTTTAGTGAAAAGATCATCTTTGAAGATAAAAAGCTTACTAAAAGCGTCATAGAAATTTACGAGGACTACAAGCAAGCGCAAGGCTACTCACGCTACGAGATTGCCCAAAAAAGAGAGGCGCTTGAAAATGTGCTGGTGCCATACACTGAAGAAGAAAATAGAAACTTAGCCTTAAATGCTGGCTTTAAGCGTGTCGAGAGCACATTTAAATGGGGAAATTTCATGAGCTTTTTGGCGTTTAAGTAAATTTAAAAATATTTGCCTTTGTATTTAAATATAAAATTTAATCATAAACATTGAATTTAAAATTTAGATTTTGCTTTGCAATGTCAGCATTTTTGGATAATGAAATTTAATAGTAAAGAAATTTAGCGGGAGTTACCCGCTAAATTTACTCATTTATCGCTGCGTTTCCGTGGTGGTGGAAGTCATCGTAGATGATCTTTGAAGTTTGGAATTTCTCGCGTTTTAGCTCGCGAACTCGTAAAAATTCCTCTTCATCAATCTTTTTGATCTGGATAGCTGCTTTAAATGTCGGAGTCTTACTGATGTAGTCCCAACCGCTGCTTGTTAGCTCGTTGCAAGAGCTCTCCCAGTAGTGGAAAGTCATCTGGATGATGCCATCAGGCACGATGTCAGTTACTTCAGCTTTTACGACGATGTAGCCGTATCTGCTCCACGCTTTGATAAAGTCGCCTTGTTTTAGTCCGTATCTTTCTGCAAGCGCTGGGTTCATCTCAGCGATAGGTCCGATGCTATCTCCGCCCTCTTCGATGGCGCGTGAGCGTCTTGTCATGGTGCCAACTGTGTATTGATAAACCTTTCTTGTAGTTAAAAGCTGTATCGGATACTCAGCGTCAGTCTTCTCATCAACTGAACCAGCCATGATAGGATACTCAGGTGACATATTCATCTTCTTAGCAAACTCAAGTTTTGCGCTCTCGATCTCATCAGCCTTATCCACAAATAAGCAAGGCACAAAGCGACCTTTGCCATCAGGAGTAAAGAATTTCTTATCAAGATAGAGGCTTTGACCGCCCATATCATCTTCAGTTGGGCATGGCCAGTGAAGTCCGTGATATTTTTTAAGTCTATAATAGCTCATACCGCCGTAGCGTCTAGGGTCGCATTTTCTAACTTCTTCCCAAATCTCTTCTGGTGAATTAAAGTTAAATCCCTCAGTTGCGCCCAAACGACGTGCGATCTCGCAAACGATCCACCAATCTTGTCTAGCATCACCTGGAGGTGTGATGACTGCTTCGTTGTGCTGGACACGGCGCTCTGCGTTTGTGTAAAGACCCTCTTTTTCGCTACTTGCAACGCCAGGGAGTACCACGTCAGCTTTTAGTGAAGTCTCAGTTAAAAATAGATCTTGAACCACGTAGAAATCGACATTTGCGATGCCTTTTAAGAAGTGGTTTGTATTTGGCTCAGAGATGACTGGGTTTTCGCCGATAGTCCAGAAGAAATGCACTCTGCCATCAAGGATCGCATCAGGTACTTCAGTTTTATGGATACCTATCTTTGAGTTTAAAAATCCAGGTTCTAGGTGCCACATTTTCTCAAACCAAGCTCTTTGCTCTGGGTCGGTGACTGAGCCAAGATTTGGGAATATATTTGGCAAAACGCCCATATCGCAGCAGCCTTGAACATTCTCTTGACCTCTAAGCGGCAAGTCGCCTGTGCCAAGCTCGCAGATATTGCCAGTGATCAAGAATAAATTTGATACATCACAAACTCCGCCAACGCCGTGGTTGAAGTGAGTTACGCCCATGCCGTGAGTGATGACGGCTGGTTTTGTTGTAGCATACATTCTAGCAGCTGCTCTGATATCCTCTGGATTTAGCCTTGTGTATTTAGCTACAACCTCTGGGGCATAGTCTTTTACAGCTTCTTTAACGTACTCGATGCCTATTGTGTGATCTCTTACAAATTCCTCATTTACAAGGCCTTCTTCTATGATAGTGTAAAGAAGTGCGTTGATAACTGGGATGTTGTGCTCAGGCTCTAGCTGCAAGTGGATGTCGGCTCTACTTGCAAACTCAGTCTTGATAGGGTCAATAACGATCAGTTTTGCACCGCGGTTTAGCGCTCTTTGGATGTGCATAGCTGCGATTGGGTGACCATTTTCTGGGTTTGAGCCTATCATTAATATACAGTTACTATAAGTGCCAATCTCTGTAAAGCTATTTGTGGCAGCTCCGTTTCCGATTGTTTTAGCAAGTCCTGCTACTGTCGGAGCGTGTCAAATTCTAGCGCAGTGATCGACGTTATTTGTACCAATTACAGCGCGCATTAGCTTTTGAGCGACGTAGTTGTCTTCAAGTGTACAGCGTGCTGAGAAGTTTCCTGCTAGTGAGTCAGGGCCGTATTTCTCTTTTGCCTCTTTCATTTTTTCTACGACAAGATCAAGCGCCTCGTCCCAGCTGGCCTCTTCAAATTCACCATCCTTTGAAAAGACCCCGTTTTTCTTTCTAATAAGCGGCTTTGTAAGTCTGTCTGGACTTGCAACGTAGTCCCAGCCATAGAAGCCCTTTAAACATAAATTTCCTTGATTGACTGGATTGTCCTCAACGCCAGTAGCGGCACGAACGACGTTGTTTTCCACGTGCAAGGTTACTTGACAGCCTGTCCCGCAATAAGGACAGATGACTTTGCCTTCTTTCATCACTTTCTCCTTCTAATTATGCATTTTCTGCATATTTATTTTGAGTAATATTACTAGCGCAAAACTTAATCTTTTATGAAAATTTCTTTATTAAAAAATAAATTTTTATTTTTAAGATAAATTTAAACTAAATTTTTAAAAAGCGTATATATCGGAATTAAAAAAATATGCCAAATTTGCATAAATTTCTAAAATTTATCAAATGAAAAGTAAATTGTGTAAATTTGACACAGAAGCTAAAATTATTAAATTAATTTTACATATTTACGAAAAAGTGAAATTTAAATGAAAGGAAGTTGTAAATTTAAAGTAGTGGAAAATTTAAATGGAGAGCAGGTCGCTCTCCGTGGGATTATTTATCTCTTAAGCCAAGCTCAGAGATTAGTTTTGAATATGTAGTGTAGTCTTTGTTTTTAAGATACTTTAAAAGTCTTTTTCTTTGACCAACTAGTTTCAAAAGACCTAAACGTGATGAAAAGTCTTTTTTGAAAATTTTAAGGTGTTCTGTAAGTTCAGTTATTCTAGCTGTTAAAAGAGCTATTTGAACTTCTGGAGAGCCTGTATCTCCCTCTTTTCTAGCGAATTTCGCAACTATTTGAGCTTTTTTAGCCGAATCCAAAGCCATGATGACCTCCTGATTGGTGAATTTTGGAAGAGCGATTATAGCATTTAAAACATAAAGTTAGATAAAATTACGCTTTTTAAAAATTAATGAAAAATGCAGTAAAAATTTAATAAAATTAGGGCTATTTAAAGAGTTAAGGAAGATAAATGCTTTTTACAAAGGCAAGCGAATACGCTCTACTTTCGCTTATTTTAATATCTCAAAAATCATCTCCAGTCGATGTTGATACGATCTCAAATGAGCTTAAAATTTCAAAAAGCTTTCTGGCAAAAATTTTACAAAATTTAGCAAAAGATGGGGTTTTGAAGTCATTTAAAGGAGCAAATGGCGGTTTTGCACTAAACGGCGAACCTGAAAATTTAAGTATAAAAAAGATAATCGAATGCGCCGAAAAGCGCGAACTAAGCGTCTTTGAGTGCTCATCTTCAGCTCTTGGTTGCCCGTCAAACAAAGCCTCAAGCTGTCAAATTTGGTCGATGTTTAGCGGCCTTCAAGGCAAGATCGACGAGATGCTTGACGCGATAAAACTAAGTGACATCGTTAAGAAGTAAAGTTGGCAAAGCAAAAAAATAATATCTTGACTCTTGTCGCACCGTTTCTTGCGCCAATTGTCAAATTTAAAAGTCTTAGCATCGTTGGCATCATCGTTGCCATCCTTGCTATCATCATCGTGCCGCTTCCAAGTGCGGTGCTTGACTTTTTCTTGGCGCTTTCGATCTCGATTTCTGTGCTTATTATTTTGATATCTATTTACGTGCCAAAGCCGACTGACCTTAGCACGTTTCCAACGCTCATTCTCATCATCACGCTTTTTCGCCTCTCGCTAAACATCGCAACCACGCGTATGATCTTAAGTGAGGGTCACAACGGCCCAGAAGCGGTCAGTGAGATCATCTCAAGCTTTGGAAATTTCGTAGTTGGTGGCAACTTCGTCATCGGCACTATCGTATTTTGTATCTTGGTGCTCATAAATTTCATGGTCGTAACAAAGGGTTCAACCCGCGTGAGCGAGGTGCAAGCACGTTTTACACTTGATGCGATGCCTGGTAAGCAAATGGCGATAGATGCGGATCTAAACGCAGGTCTAATCGACGAAAAAACGGCGCGCGAAAGACGTCAAGCCATCATCGGCGAGGCAAATTTCTACGGCGCGATGGATGGTTCGTCTAAATTTATAAAAGGTGACGCCGTAGCTGGCATCATCATCACTATAATTAACATCATTGGCGGCTTTGCCATCGGCTCGTTTCAACACGGCCTTGATATGGCGACATCGGCTCAGTACTACACGATCTTAACTATCGGCGATGGCCTTGTGAGCCAGATCCCAGGACTTATCACTTCAACAGCGACTGCTATCATCATCACAAGGGCTAGCAAAGACGACGAGGACTTTGCAGAGGGCACGCTAAATCAACTATTAGGCGACTATAAAACTTTGCTGATAGTGGGCTTCATACTATTTATGTTTGCCCTTGTGCCAGGACTTCCAACCCTATCTCTTGGCTTTATAGCGCTACTATTTTTGGGGCTTGGCTACATCATCAAGCAGACCAAAGATGGTGGGCTAAATTTAAGCCTTGCGCCAAAAGAGAAAACTGCTTCTAAAAAGGCTGGAGCCGCTGCGCCAAGTGGGGCAGGGGCGGCAGCTGCGAGTGGTGGGGCTACTAAGGCGCCAAAGAAGAGCGACGAAGAGATCGCAAGAGAAGAAGAGACTAAGATAAATGACATCTTAAAGCTTGAAATTTTAGAGCTTGATCTAGGATATGGCCTACTAAAGCTAGCTGACGTGGATCTCATTGAGAGAATTCGTGCTATGAGGCGAAATATCGCTTCAAGTCTTGGCTTTTTGATGCCAAAGATAAGGATACGCGACAACCTCCAACTACCACCAAACGAGTACCGCTTTAAGCTAAAAGGCATCGTGATCGGTCAGGGCGAAATTTACGCGGATAAATTTCTAGCGATGGATAGTGGCCTAGTGAGCGAGGATATAGAAGGAATTCCGACAAAGGAGCCAGCTTTTGGGCTAGATGCTCTTTGGATCGATGCTAGCGTCAAAGAGGACGCCATACTTAGCGGATATACGATAGTTGATCCTGCAAGCGTCATCTCAACGCACATGAGCGAGCTTATCAAGCAAAATGCAGCCGAGCTTCTAACTCGCCAAGAGACGCAAAATTTACTAGACAAACTAAAGATCGACTACCCAGTCGTGGTCGAGGATACGCTAAGGATCGCACCTATAAATTTGATCCAAAAGGTCTTAAAAACGCTGCTTAAAGACAATATCCCGATCAAAGACCTACTTAGCATACTTGAAGCCATCAGCGACATCGCCGAGGTTAGTAAAAATTTAGATATGATCATCGAGCACGTGCGTGCAGCGCTTTCACGCGTCATCACCTCGCTTTATGTAGATGAAAAGGGTCAGCTAAATTTCTACATCCTAGACACCGCCGCGCAGCAAAAGCTCATGGATGCGGTGCAGTATAAAGACGGCGCATATCACTTGATGATAAATGTGGCGCAGACATCATCTATCGTGCAAGCACTTAGGCGTGAAAAAGAGAAACGGCCAATGAGCCAGCACGGAGAGATGGTGCTTTGCGTGGAGCCAAGCTTGCGCAAATTTATAGCAAATATCTGCGCAAATTTCGCCATCGACATAGTGGTACTAAGCTTTGCTGAGATCTCGGCAAATACGCCATTTGAAACAGTTGGCGTCATAGAAATAGAAAATTTATAAAGGAAAAAGATGAAAATTTATCACCTCTCACACACCGATCTTGACGGATACGGCGCGCAATACATAACAAATTTTTACTTCAAAGATGTGAAATTTCTAAACTCAAACTACGGCAGAGAGATAGATGATAAATTTGCTCAAATTCTATCTGAGATAGATGCCTCAAACGATGATAAAAACGTCATTTTGATCACTGATCTAAATTTAACTCCGGCTCAGTGTGAGAGCTTTGAGGAGATGATAGAGGGCAAAAATATAAAGCTATTTTTGCTAGATCATCACCAAAGCGGCGCTGAGTGTGCGAGCGCTTACTCATGGTATTTTTTGGATAGTTCAAGGTGCGCTACAAAGATCACTTACGACTTTTTTGCGGGCATTTTTGGTCAAAACAAGGAGCTTGAAATTTTTAGTGACGTCGTAAATGCAGTGGATATATGGCTAAAAGATGATAAAAATTTCGAGATGGGTAAGGTCTGCTTGGGGCTTGTGGCAAATGCTAAAGAGATAAATAAGGTGATGTTTGAAGCTGAAAACAACCTTTATATGGATCATCTCTTAAAAGAAGCGAGTAAATTTTTTAACGAGAAAAACGACTATATCGGCCTTGACATGCAGGTGCATGCCATTAAAAAGTCATTTTTCAAAGAGGATAAAGACGATACGCTAAGCAACCTGATCTCAAACTACGTCGTAAAAAAACTTAGTGAAAATAAAGAGAAATTTAGCATAAGCTATAAAGATCATAAAGGAATTTTAACCTACAATGTCGGCAATGTTTCTGTTATCGGCAACGATTTTTTAGTGGCAAATCCTGAATTTGACTTTTTTATCGACGTGACAAATAAAAAAACGCTAAGCTTTCGTGCAAATGGCAAGTTAGACGTTAGCGCCATGGCAAAACACTTAGTTGGTGGTGGCGGACACGTGAGTGCTAGCGGTGGCTTGTTTGCAAATTTCAAAGATGGCTTTAGCTATGAGCCGATCAAGGCGCAGATAGTTGATCTAATAACTAAAAAAACACAGGAGGAGATATGAAAGAAGAAGGGGTAAGCGTAGAGGAGCTTAGCTACGAGCTTAGCATGGTGCTTGAAGCGATGTTTTACTATGCTGGCGTGAAAAAAGATAAGCTTGAAGAGGCGGCAAATCTCTATGTCGAGTGCATCGACGATGCGCTAGAAAACTCTGATGCTAGCGGTAGCGACGAGGTCATAGAGATAGTTGAATATATGAAAAAACACCATCCAAAGTTATTTAAATAAGGAGAAAATATGAAGAAAATTTTAGTTTTAGCGGCGGCGCTTTTTGCGTTAAATGCTATGGCAAATGAAAATTTAGACAAGGCAAATGAGCTTTATGCAAAGAAAAATTTTAACGAGGCCTATCTTGCTTTTAATAAAGCTTGCGGCGAGGGCGAGAAAAAGGCCTGCACGATGAATGCGATCATGCTATTTAACGGCGACGGCGTGGCAAAAGATAGAGCTCAGGCTGAGAAAATTTTTACAAAAATGTGCAACGAAAATGAGGGCATGGCGTGCGAAAAACTAGGCGAAATGACAGCTTATGGCCTCATAAAAGACAAAGATGATAATGAAGCAAAAAGTGAAGAGAAGGCAAAAGCTTTGTTTAAAAAAGCTTGCGACAACGGCTACAAGCCAGCTTGTGACTTTGTAACAAAATAGATCAAAAAGGGCTTAAAATGGGCTACAAACATAAAGATTTGATAGGAACTAGAGAGCTTAGCAAGGAAGAAATTTTATATTTTCTAGAGGCGGCAAAAGAGTTTAAGGAGCTAAATTTAAGCCAAGTGAAAAAAAATGACTACCTTCGCGGAAAGACCACGATCAACGCATTTTATGAAAACTCTACAAGAACTAGAACATCCTTTGAGATCGCAGCAAAGAGGCTTGGAGCTGATACGATAAATTTCAGCTCGTCAAGCTCTAGTGTGACAAAGGGCGAGAGCCTAAATGACACGATGAATAACATGGCTGCTATGAGAACTGATATCATCGTGCTTCGTCACCCAAGCTCTGGAGCGGCGAAATTTGCAGCTGATAGAACAGAAGCTAGCGTCGTAAATGCAGGGGACGGCACAAATGAGCACCCAAGCCAAGCTCTGCTTGATCTTTTCACACTAAGAGAGCATGGCAAAATTTTGGACAAAAATTTAAACGTGGCTATCATCGGTGACATCGCTAGAAGCCGCGTGGCAAGGTCTGACATCTGGGCGATGAAGAAATTTGGCATAAATTTAAAGCTATTTGCGCCAAGGATGATGATGCCAAAAGACGCTGAGGTCTTTGAGTCTCAAATTTGCAAAAATATGGAGGAGGCTTGCGAGGGTAGCGACGTCATCATCATGCTTCGCATCCAACTAGAGCGTGGCGGTGCGGACGTGGCATTTCCAAGCTCGAGAGAGTACTCGAAATTCTTTGGACTAAATAAAAATAGGATAAAGCTAGCAAAGCCTGACGCGATCGTGCTGCACCCAGGACCGATAAATAGGGGCGTGGAGTTAAATTCAGACGTGGCTGATGGCACGCACTCAGTCATACTAAATCAAGTTGAAAACGGCGTTGCTATAAGAATGGCGATACTAAATACGCTTGCAAAAAATAGGGACTAACGATGAAAATAGCAATAATTAACGGCACTATCGTAAATAGCGACGAGAAATTTAAGGCAAATATCCTAATAGAAAACGGCAAAATAGCCAAAATCGGAGGTGAGAAATTTGAGGCTGATAAGGTCATAGACGCTACAAATAAGCTCGTCATGCCAGGACTTATCGACATGCACGTGCATTTTCGCGATCCTGGTCAAGAGTATAAAGACGACATCATCTCAGGCTCGCAGGCGGCCGTGGCTGGAGGAGTGACCACCTGCCTTTGCATGGCAAATACAAACCCAGTAAATGACAATGCCTCGATCACAAGAGCGATGATAGAAAAGGCTAAAAACTGCGGACTGATCGATCTTTTACCAATCGCAGCCATTAGCAAAGGGCTTGGTGGCAATGAGATCGTTGAAATGGGCGATCTTATAGAAGCTGGAGCAGTTGCATTTAGTGATGACGGCCTACCAGTGACTAGCTCAAGCGTGATGAGAGCGGCACTTGAGTACTCAAGCATGTTTGGTAGCTTTTGTATAAGCCACTCAGAGGACTGCTCGCTTTGCAGGCAGGGCGTCATGCACGAGGGCAAGGTCTCAGCCATACTTGGACTTCGCGGCATGGCGAGAGAGAAAGAGGAGATCGCAGTGAGCCGTGACATGCTGCTTGCAAAGCTTACCAAAGCGCACATCCACATCGCTCACGTAAGCTCGGAGTACTCGCTAAAGATCATCGAAATGGGCAAAAAAGAGGGCATAAACATCACTTGCGAAGCCACACCTCACCACTTTAGCTTTAGCGACAATGAAATTTTGAAAAATGCCTACGATACAAATTTCAAAATGTCGCCGCCACTTCGTGAGATAAGCGACGTAAAAGCGGTAAGAGAGGCGCTAAAAAGCGGTCTTATAGACGTTATCGCCACCGATCATGCACCACACCACACAGATGAAAAGATAGTGGAATTTGACAAGGCGCCATTTGGCATCATCGGGCTTCAAACCCTTGTGCCACTCACTCTTAAGCTCGTAAATGAGGGCGTTATAAGCTTAGAGCGCATGGTAGAGCTAACTTCTACAAATGCAGCTAAGATGCTAAATTTAAAAGATAAGGGCAGACTTGCTGAGGGCATGCTAGCTGACATCGCGGTAATAGACCCTGAGATCGAGTATGTTTATGATGAAAAGATAAACCGCTCAAAATCGGTAAATTCTCCACTTTTTGGCAAAAAGCTAAAAGGCGCAGCGACTACCACGATAAAAAGTGGCAAGATCGTTTATGAGTTTGGAAAATAATCTAAATTTGCTCGTGCTTGCGGGCAAATTTGCTTTAGATGCTTTGAGATATAAAATTTGCTAGAAATTTCTAGCAAATTTTACTTTTTATGAGTTATACTTTTTAACTATACCGCGAACGACTTTTTCTATAAAAAGTGCAGAAGCTACTTCGCAGTGCTCTCTTGTAGAGTGAGGTGAGTAGATGTTTGGTCCAATAGAACATGCACTAAGACCCGCCTTTTTCTCTAAAAGCACTCCACACTCAAGGCCGGCATGCACAGCTGTTATCCTTGCATTTGGCTTATAAATTTTAAGCTCTTCTAAGATATCGTTTGCAAATTTATCATTTACTGGTTTCCAAGCTGGGTTTCTATCTTTTGAAATGACATTAAAACCAACCGCTTTTGCAAGCTCTGAAATTTCAAATTCCATTCTATTTAGGCCGTCTTTACTCATTGACCTTGCAAAAAACTCCACTTCAAGCGTGCCGTCGTCTTTAATCTTTGCAAGTGAGAGATTGACGCTATCTTGTGGTATGCCTAGCTCGCAGTTATAGGCTCTTACGCCTTGTGAAAATGAGTTAATAAGTGCTAAAATTTTATCGCCGTTTTCTAAAATTTCATCTCCCTTGCCAAGCTTTTTCACGCTTAAATTTTCACACTCGCTCTTTAGCTCTTTATCGCTTAACACAAGCGCAGTTGCGCTACTTGGAATAGAGTTGCTTCGCTCACCACCTTCAAATTTAACAAGCTTGCAACCATTTTTAGTCACAAATGCCGCCAAAACCTTGATCGCATTTGGAATATTTTTATGTATCTCGTTGCCAGAGTGTCCGCCAGGTAGGCCACTCACTTTTACCTCATAAAGCGTGCTCTCTTTTGTTTTTTTGCTATTAAGCGAGATAGTAGCAAATAAATTTACACCGCCAGCGCAGCCGATAGTTACGCGGTCGTCCTCTTCGCTGTCTAAATTTAAAAGCTTATCAGCTTTTAGATCGCCGCTAAAGCCAGCAGCTCCGACCATGCCGACCTCTTCGTTGTTTGTAAAGAGGCACTCAATGTCGTCAAATTCGCTTATCATCTGCATCATGATAGCCACGCCTATGCCGTTATCCGCGCCTAAAGATGAGTTTTTAGCCCTCATGTAGCCATCATCGCCATAAACTATCTCGATCTTTGGCGCATCGCCCATGCAGACCATATCATAGTGGCTTTGCAAGCAAATTTTTGGCTTGCCTTTAAAGGCATGAACGTTGCCAAAACTATCGACCACGACCTTACAGCCCTTATCTTTTGCATAGCTAGCCAGAAAATCACGCATCTTATCAGTCTCATAACTGCAGTGTGGTATCGACGCAAGTGTCTCAAATTTCGCTAAAACTTCGCTCTTTGACATATTTGCCTCCTTTAAATTTATTTTATCTCGCCCTTATAGCCAGTCGCATCGACCGCCTTTAAAAGCTCTTTTTCATCGACCTTGTCATCTGCTATAACGACAGCTTTTCGCTCTTTTAGCGATACATCTGCCTTTTTTACGCCCTCAACGCTAAGTGCAGCCTTTCGCACTATCGCCGTGCAAAGCGGACAGTGCATGCTAGGCACTGAAATTTCTATCTTTTTATCAGCGTAGCTTGCAGCCACCAAAAGGGCTAAAACTAAAATTTTACGCATAAATTTCTCCTAAAAGCTCTGGATATGTGAGGAGTAAAAGCAAAATCACTCCAAAAAGTATATATATAAGTATCCATTTTTTCTTTTTATAGCTTAGGTTGCAACTTTTTGGCTTGTAAAATAGAGCCACACCTGAGATCACAAAGCAAATGACGGCCACGACGCTCAAAGGGACGCGGTACTCGTATAAATTTTGTGTCCAAGATAGAAAAGAAAAAGATGTGCCAAAAAGCAAGAAAAGAAGTGCCGGTAAGCAGCACAAGGTAGCGCCGATAGCACTACCTATGGATGTTAGTATCAGCCAAAAGGCTCTCATTTTAGCTCTGTTGAGACGTAGTCGTAGCTAAATTCTTTTGGCGAATAATAGTTTTGTGTGTTGCCATCAACTTCAGCGTATGGATAGCCAAAGTTGTTTAGCGGAGTTTGCTCTGGGGTTGGCTTTAAGATAAAGTCGCGTCCGTAGTTAAAGCCTATCCAGCACATCTCCCAGTTGCCAAAGCAATAATCCCTAACAGCTTTGATCTTAGCGTCATCGTTTGTTAATTTCTCGCCCAGTCTTACCTTCGTAACGTCAGCTGGATCAACCGGTATCCAACCATAGCCTTTTAGGTAAAACTCAGCCCTGCAGTGCTGTCCGCCTGAAATTTTAGCCACGCCGTCTTTTGCGCTACCCATCTGATCTGAAAATCTAGACTGACCAACCCTGATACCAAAAATTTCTCTTGCAGGGATGCCAACTGATCTGCAAAGTCCCACAAAAACTGAGTTTATGTCAGTGCATTTGCCAACTAGTTTGCCACTTTCTAGGATCGCTTTAACATCGCCTGTGCCACATCCAAGGATGCTGTTATCACGCTGCATAGTGTTTGCAACCCACGTATAGATCGCTTTTGCGCGCTCCAAATCGCCTTTAGTATTGCCGATAATCTCTAGCGCTTTTGCTCTTACGACGCCGTCAGTTGGGATGTGTGAAGTTGGTTTTAAAAACTCCAAAACAGCTGGATCGACCTTCTCATTTGGATCATAATTTACCTTGCTAAAGTCGGTATTGCGCTCTGTTGTTTGAATTTTAAACTGGATATTTAAAATAGGTCTTTGCTCGTTCTCTTCAAAATCGCTATACATTGTTGGTATTAGCGTGTCTGAGATATAGACGTTTTTGGCGGTTGTGTTTATGACGTAGTCTTGGGTTAGTTGCTGATAAGTGGTGCTTAGCGGAAGGGGCAGCCAAATTCTCGAGCTTTTGCCCTTTTCAAGAAGCTGGTGTTTAAAATTTACGTCGAAATTTCTAACTACTGGGTTTGCTGGCTCGTCGCTAGCTAGAGTGACACTTGGAAGCAGACTTGCTGCACCTAAAAAACTACTAAATTTAAAAAAATCTCTTCTTTGCATAAAATGCCTTTTTGCTTAATCTTAGCCAAACTTGGCTCTAAAACTGCCTGCTATTCTAGCATAAAATTTTTATTTATGATAAAATCCGCCACATGAAAAAGATTATATTTTTAGGCTTTATAGCGCTATTTTGCAATGGTTGTCTTTATATGAACGAGCGCGGAGTCTCGACGCAATATTATAATGATTGTAAAGAGTATTATGACGCGACTGGCACCTACCAAAAAGAGTGTCCGCACAACATCGTCGACTGGAAATAGCGTGGATCTTAGTAAATTTAACGAGCAGCAAAAGCAAATTTATAATAGGATAGAAAATTTAGCAAATTTTGATTGCGAATTTAGCCTTAGTGAGAGCGTAAATGTAAAATTTAAAGAGCTGAGCGCTGCGAGCAAAGATGAAATTTATGATCTCGCCCTTAGCCTAAAGCCTTGGCGAAAAGGGCCATTTTTACTTGATGATATATATATAGATAGCGAATGGCAAAGTTTTATTAAATTTAATATCCTTGCCCCACACCTAAATTTAGCTGGTAAGTGCGTGGCTGACGTGGGGTGTAATAATGGATATTATATGTTTAAGATGCTTGAGTACGGTCCAAAAAGCATAACTGGCTTTGATCCTAGCGTGCATACATATTTGCAGTTTGCTTTTTTAAATAAATTTATCCGCTCAAATATCGCTTACGAGCTTCTTGGAGTAGAGAGCTTGCCAGAGTTTGGAGCGAAATTTGACACCATTTTTTGTCTTGGCGTGATATATCACAGAAGTGATCCTATAAAGATGCTAAAAGAGCTAAAAACCGCGCTAAATCCTGGCGGCGAGCTATTTTTAGACACGATGTATATAGATATGGATGGCGACTTTGCGCTAAGCCCAAAGGATAGATACTCAAAAATCCCAAATATCTACTTTGTGCCAACGCTTAGCGCACTTGAAAACTGGTGCGAGAGGGCTAAATTTAAGGACTTTAGCTTGCTTGATACAAAGGCTACTGATCTAAATGAGCAGCGAAAAACGCAGTGGATAGATGGCGAAAGTCTTGGAAATTTCTTAGACCCAGACGATAATACAAAGACCATCGAGGGCTACCCAGCTCCAAAAAGAGCCTATGTGAGAGTTAAAATTTAAGGATAAATATGGCAGATGAAAATATTTTTGAAGCAAAAGACGAATCGCAAATAATCCTCCCAGAGGACGAAAACCCGCTAAGAAACGAGATAAAAACAGCACCTTTAACAAAGCTAAATTTTAGTGGAACGGCATTTTTGCTTGAGAAAAATCACGCAAAAACTAGATTTTTTACCACGGCTGATATGGTAAGCGACGCAGAAGGGCTCATACATAGCGGTTTTGTCTTCATGGGAGCAAACTACGCAGCGCTTTTAGCTATAAATGAAGAATTTTGCGTTAGCATCGGTGCTAGGATAAATTTCTTCGGACCGCTCAAGCTTGGCGATGTGATCGAATTTGACGCACAAGCAAGGTTTGAGGAGAGCAGAAAAAGAGAGGTAAAAGTGATAGGCTACGTAAAAGAGATCAAGATATTTGAGGGCGTCTTTCAGTTAGTCACACTTGAAGAGCATATCTTTGTCACTCAGCAAAAAAATATCCAAAAAGAAGCCGCTATAAGACAAAAGAAAGAGCGCGAAGAGGCACAGGCCAACAAATAAGGCAAACGTGATATAATAGACCACCAAACCAAAAAGGAATGATATGCCAAAATTAGACGAAGTAAAAGAGAGATTAGGATTGTTAAAGTTTTGGCTAGGTATTTTTGTTGCAACTTTTATAGCTATTGGCGGATGGTGTGCTACTAATTATAAAATTTTCCAAGATACAATTCCTCTTTTTATTTTGGCTGCATTCGCTGAGATAATTTTATTACTGCTTATAAAATACACAAATAGTAAAATTAAATTGATATTGAAAGAAATTAGAGATTTAAAGAAATAGGAGTTTTTATGTTAGGTTATATTCTTGTTGCAATATTCGTTTTTGGTCTTATTTTTATAGGTTACTCCGCCTTAAATTCTATAAATATAAATGAAAACTAAAAGCTCAAGTAATTTTACTATTCAAAAAATACATAAATTTTTAATTTTTTAAAGACAAATCTTATCTCATTATCTTATTTTGGTAAATGATCGGTAACAATTTTTTTAAATTTTAGTGAAATTTAAGCTATAAAATTAATTTTCTATGATAATATCCTTTCAAAACATTTTTATCAAAAGTAGATTTAGATGAAACTTACAAAAGTTAGCTTAGCTGCTTTGGTTGCTTTAGGTGCATTTTCAAGCGTTGCAAGTGCAACTCCACTTGAAGAAGCTATAAAAAACGTAGATCTTTCAGGATTTGCAAGATATCGTTATACAAATGATAATCGTAAATCAACTCCAGATGCAAAAAACAAAACAAACGATGTAGCAAATCATGCTTTCAGAATGATTACTTCATTCAAATCTGCTATCGACGATAACTTCTTTGGAGTTTTAACACTAAGATATGCTCCAACAGCAGCAGATGGCTCTGGAGATAATGCATTTGATGCTAAGAAGAATACAGATGGCACAGATAAAACAGATACAACTAGTTCATTCTCAGTATATGAGATGTATCTAGGCTACAAGGTAGCTAATACTACTATTACAGCGGGTAAGCAACTTATAAAAACTTTCTATGATGATGGTGAGCTTGCTGGCACTGGTTTAAAAGTAGTAAGTACTGATGTACCTGGTCTTACTTTAACTGCTGCTGCTTATGATGCTCTAGCAAGCGATCAAGATAATGATGGTCCATTGGTTAAAAATATAGTAGATGGAAAAGAAAAAATAAATGGTACTGATGTTTCAACAAATAACTTCGGAGATGCTCCAGGTAACCTTTACTATTTAGGTGCCGCTGGTAGCTATAATCCAGTATCATTTAAAGTAGCTATTGCTAATCTTCAAGAGATAGCAACGCTTTATGGCACTGAGGCTGGTGTTAGCTTTGATGTAACTGACGATATTAACCTAAACTTAAAAGGTCAATTTGTTCATAACGATTCAGACCATAAAAAAGTAGCTGATGCAAATTTCTGGGCAGTTCAAGCTGGCACAAAACTATTTGGTGCTAAACTTAATGCTGGTTATTTAGACTTCGATGCTAAAAACAAAGACAACAATAAATATTCATTTGTTTCAATTGAATCAAATGGTCAGCTAATTAACCCAACCAAAATATTAAATGGTGTAATGGGTGCTGCAACTAGCGGACAACAATATTACAACAATATCAAAAGCAACAACGACTACTGGTTTGTTAATGCTGGATATGATATAGATAAATTTGGCTTTGGTGCTGGATATACTCAAGGTAAAGGCTATAGCTGGGCTCTTGGTAAAGAGAGAGCAAAAAGAAACGAATGGTCTCTTGACGCTAGCTACAAATACAGCAAAAAACTTACATTCCTTTCTTGGTATGCAGCTGCTAAAGACAAAAAAGACGGCGAAAGCTACAAACAAAATCGTATCAGATTTGAGGCAAAATATAGCTTCTAAAAACATTTATCCGAGCGAGCTTTCGCTCGGATCTTCTTTTAAATATAAATCTTTTTAATAAAATCAAAATTTTACAAGCATTTTATAAAAAAATAGTTATTTAATCTAAAAGTTTTTACTAATAAGAATATTAACTTTTTTCTACGATCTCTACCCATCTGTCAAGCTCTTGTTGCTCGGCTTTTAGCGTGCTACTTTCGCCGTGTCCTGGGTAAAGTGCGAAGTTGCCCTTGAGATTTTTGCATTTTTCTAGGCTTTTTAGCATCTCATTTTTATCCGAATATGGAAAGTCCCAACGTCCGATGCTACCTTTAAATAAAAAATCTCCACTAAACATCGCGTCATTTATCTCTATCATCGAGCAACCTGGTGTATGCCCTGGGAAGTGGTGAAATTTAAAAGAAAAGTCACCCACTACAAAGCTCTCATCGCCTTGAGCCAAAATGTCTGGCACAAAGGTGTTTTTCATATAGCCAAAAATGTCATTCTCGCACATAAAAGCATCAAATTTATTGATATAAACTGGGATTTTTAGCTCATTTTTTAGCTCGCTCACGTCGTAAATATGGTCAAAATGCCCATGAGTGCAAAGTATCGCCTTTAAATTTTGTGCATTTTGCAAAACCCATTTTTTTGCTCCATCGCCTGGATCTATAACCAAACTTGAGCCATTTTTGGTGACGATGTAGCAATTTGTCCCAAAATCGCCAAAACTTTTATGCATTACTCTCATTTCTTACCTTAAATTTATCATTTCTTAAATATTTACATCTTTTTACTTAAACTTAAAGAAAAATTTTAAATTTAATTAGTATAATTTTTGCAAAAGGAAGCAAATTTAGGCAAAGGGACAATGAAGGGGTATCAAAAAATAGAAGAAACCTTAGTTTTTAGCTTAAAAGATAAAACTAAAGGTAAAAAACTACTATTAGGCGTAAGCGGCGGTATTGATTCTGCTGTGGTTGCGACACTTTGTGCGAGAGCAAAGCCAGATGAAACTCATGCACTCATCATGCCAACAGCATCATCAAACAAAGAAAATATGGACGATGCCTTAAATTTATGCGAAAAACTAAACATAAAATATAAGGTTTTATCCATAGAGGGCATTTTAAATGCTTTTTACGAAACAATAGATGTAAATTTAAGCAATTTAAGAAAAGGGAATTTAGCAGCTAGAGTTAGAATGAGCTTGCTTTATGATTATTCATCTAGTATAAACGCTCTGGTTATCGGCACAAGCAACAAAAGTGAGCTTATGCTTGGTTATGGCACGATATTTGGGGATTTGGCATGCGCGATAAATCCTATCGGAGAGCTTTATAAGAGTGAAATTTTTGAATTTGCAAAACATCTTGGTGTTGATGAAAATTTTATCAAAAAAGCACCTTCTGCTGATCTTTGGGATGGGCAAAGTGACGAGGGCGATATAGGTTACAGCTATGCTGTCATTGATGAAATTTTACAAAATTTAGAAAATAACAAGGAGCAAGCCATCAAAAAGTTTGGATTAAAAGCGGTCTTGGATATAGAAAATAGAGTTGTGTCAAACAGGTTTAAACGACAAATGCCGTTGATAGTGAAAATTTAAAGGATTAAAGATGAGAGAAATTCCGTTTTATAAACCGACTATCACTGAGCGTGAGAGTGAGCTTATCGAAGAGGCTTTGCATTCTGAAAATACCACCGATACGGTTGCTAAATTTGAAGAAAAGCTAAAAGAGTACTTTGGTGCTAAATTTGTTGTCACTACAAACAACATCGCAGCAGCGCATCATCTGGCTCTAAGTGCGATGGATACAAAGCGCGGTGATAAGGTCATCTGCTCAGTAAATGCCTTCCCAAGCGTGGCTCAGGCTGTTAGACATTTTGATGCTGAGCCTATCTTTGTTGATATCGATGAAGAGGACTTTAACATCAGCCCAGAAGCCCTTGAAAAGGTGCTAAAAGAACAAAATCACAAGAAACTAAAATGTGCTTTTATCTCACACATCGCTGGACAAAGCGCTAGGCTTGATGAGATAAAGGCTATCTGCGAAAAATATGGCATCGTCGTTTTAGATGATGCAAACCGAGGCATAGGACTAACTTACAATGGCAAAAAGGTTGGTTCAGACTCGTTTTTATCATGCTTTCAGACAAACTCACGCGTGCAAAATCCTATCTCAACAGTTGGATTTTTCACGACAAATGACGAAGAGGTCTATAAAAAAGCAAAACTTCTTCGTAACTACGCCCTTGTAAATGGTATAGATAAATTTGGTAGTTTAAGCTACATCTACGACGTCGTTGATATTGGTTTAAAATACGATATAAACTCGATAAATGCGGCGTTTTCTATCGCTCAGCTTGAAAAGACAGACGAGCTTATAAAACGTAGAAAAAAGATCGCTGAAATTTACGATAAAGAGCTTAAAGAGTGTCACAACATCACAACTCCGGTCAAAAAACGCGAGCACATCTACACTCAATATATCATCAAGATAAATAAAAACCGCGACAGCTTTGCTAGAGAGCTTTTGGAGCGTGGAATTCACACTTCGCTGCACTACATACCGATACATTTGCTAAGCTATTATAAAAATAAATATTCGCTTAAAGTAAATGACTTCCCAAATGCTCTAAAAGCGTATCAACAAGTCTTGTCGCTACCTATATATCATAGTTTGAGCGACGAAGAGGTGCAATACATCTGCAATACGGTAAAAGAAATTTCTAAATCTCGTGTTTAAGAAATTTAACATCCTTTTACACTCTTGGGCGAATGACTACTTCTTTCGCCCAAATTTCTTTCAAATTTTACTAGCATTTTTACTTTTGCCACTAAGTCTTATCTACGCTCTAGTCATAGTTTGCAAGAAATTTAGCGCGCAAAAAAAAGAGTTTGACATAAAGATAATAAGCGTTGGAAATTTAACCCTTGGAGGAAGTGGCAAGACCCCACTTTGCGTCGCTATCGCTAAGAATTATGGGGGCGCCTTTATCATCCTTAGAGGCTATAAAAGAAAGAGCAAGGGCATGCAAGTTGTCGCAAGAGATGGCGAAATTTTACTTGACGTGGCGGCAAGTGGCGATGAGGCGATGATATATGCCACAAGCATCAAAAACGCAAATGTGATCGTAAGCGAAGATAGAAAAGTAGCCATAAACTACGCAAAAACTCAGGGCGCAAAGTATATCTTGCTAGATGATGGATTTTCTAAATTTGATATAGCTAAATTTGACATCTTGGTGCGTCCAAACCCAGAGCCAAAGCTAAAGCTTTGCCTGCCAAGTGGGGCTTATAGATATCCATTTAGCTTTTATAAATTTGGTGATTTTATAGCGTGCGAGGGGCAAACTCACTTTAGAAAGAGTGAAATTTTAAATAAAAGCGAAAAAATGGTGCTAGTCACCGCCATAGCGAACCCAGCGCGCCTTGAGGCATTTTTTGGCGAGTGCGTGGGGCAGGTCTTTTTCCCTGATCACTACGACTTTTCAAAAGAAGAGCTAAGTGAAATTTTGCAAAGTTACGGCGCCACATCGCTTTTGATGACGCAAAAGGACTATGTAAAGGTAAAGGATTTTGGGTTGAGAGTATCGCTTATCACGCTTGAAGTTACGCTAAGCGAGGGGTTTAAAAAGGTTTTGGCGAAGCAAATTTAAGCCCATTTTGTTATAATGAGCCACTTTTTAAAAGGAAAATTTAGATCAAAATGAGAATTTTAATCACCTCAGTCGCAAAGAAAAAAGAGGCAAAAAAACTAAGCAAAAAGCTCGTAGAAAAGGGACTTGCAGCTTGCGTGAGTAGCTTTAGCGCAAAGAGCATTTATCTTTGGCAAGAGAAGCTTTGTGATGAAAAAGAGCAAATTTTACTTATAAAAACAGACGTGAAATTTAAAAAAGTAGCTAAATTTATAAGAAAGCACCACAGCTACGAAACCCCAGAAATTTTGGCACTTAAGCCAAAAGAGATATTTAAAAAATATGAAAATTGGATAAAAAAATCAACTAAAAAGGCAAAAAATGAGACTAACACCAACTAGAAGCGTAAAAGATGAAAAGGTAAAAAATGTAAATTTAAGCACAGCCATGCTTAGCCCAAGCTCCGCTCACGGCGGACTTTACGCGCCAAAGAAGCTACCAAAGATCACAAAGGCAAAGTGGCAAGAGCTCTCAAGCCTAAGCTACGAAAAGCTCGCACTTCACATCATCTCGCTATTTAAATTTGACGTGCCAGAGGCGTTTTTTAAAAAAGCGCTCAAAAGATATGCAAGCTTTGATGATCCAAAGCATCCAGTCATTTTTAAAAAAATAGATAAAAATTTATACGTAAATGAGCTCTATCACGGCCCAACTAGGGCATTTAAGGATATGGCGCTTCAGCCCTTTGGCTCGCTGCTTAGCCAGCTAGCAAAAGAGAGGGGCGAAAGATACCTTATCATGTGCGCAACTAGCGGCGACACGGGTCCTGCGACACTTCAAACCTTTGCAAACGACGAAAATATCAAGGTCGTCTGTCTCTATCCAGATGGCGGCACGAGCGAGGTTCAAAAGCTTCAAATGCAGACCATGCAGGGTGAAAATTTAAAGGTTTTTGGCATAAAAGGCGACTTTGACGACGCTCAAAGAGCGCTAAAAACGTTGCTTGCAAATGATAAATTTAAATCTGAGCTTAAGAAAAAGCGCCTTAAGCTAAGCGCGGCAAACTCTGTAAATTTTGGCAGAATTCTCTTTCAGATCATCTACCACGCCTACGCCTACGCAAATTTGCTAAAACAAAAGGCACTTAAGGCAAACGAGAGCTTTGACATCATCGTGCCAAGTGGAAATTTCGGCAACGCTCTTGGGGCGTATTACGCTAAAAAAATGGGCGCAAAGATCGGCAAGATCAAGATCGCCTCAAACGCAAACAACATCTTGACGCAGTTTTTTACCACCGGCGTTTATGACCTAAGGGATAAAAAGCTGGTTAAGACGATAAGCCCAGCTATGGACATTTTGATCAGTTCAAACGTCGAGCGCTTGCTGTTTGATAAATTTGGAAGTGAGCGAACAAATGAGCTTATGCAAAGCCTAGCAAAAGATAAATTTTATAAGCTTAGCAAGCAAGAGCTTGAAGCGCTAAAAGAGGACTTTGAGGCTAGCTGGTGCGACGATAAAGAATGCGAGGCATACATAGCAAAGCTCGCAAAGGACGGCTACGCGATCGATCCGCATACGGCTACTTGTTTTAAAATGGTGGATGCTGGCCGCATAAATGTCATCACATCGACCGCGCACTGGGTGAAATTTACGCCAAGCATGATCAAAGCGTGCCAGATCAAAGATACAAAAGATGAAAAAGATGCACTCGCAAAGACTGCTAAAATCTTAAATGACAGCGTGCCAAGCTCGATAAACTTGCTATTTAGCGCGAAAATTTTGCATAAAAATATCATAAAAGAGGACGAGATCGAAAAGTGCGTCCTAGAATGGATCGAGCGATGATAATCATCCCAGCCCGCCTTGCCTCAACAAGGTTTAGTAATAAAATTTTAAAAGAGATAAACGGCGTGCCGATGTTTGTGGCGACGGCTCTTAGAGTAAGCGGCGTGGACGATGTGGCGGTTGCTGTGGATGAGCCAAGCGTGCTTGATATCGCCAAGGCTCACGGCATAAAAGCGGTGCTAACTAGCAAAGATCATCAAAGTGGCACCGATAGAATAAACGAAGCGGCGCAAATTTTGGGGCTAAGTGAGAGCGAGATCATCATAAATGTTCAGGCTGATGAGCCATTTATAGAGCCTGAAAATATCGCTAAATTCAGGGCATTTTGCGAGCAAAATAAGGAGAAAGCCTTTATGTTTTCTTGCTACAAAAAGATGGACGATGAGTTTGCAGATGATAAAAATTTAGTCAAAGTGGTGACTGATTTTGAGGGCTATGCGCTTTATTTTTCAAGATCAAGGATACCATTTAACAGAAGCGAGTGCAAAAGCTACAAGGCGCACCTTGGCATCTACGGATACAGTGTAAAGAGCCTAAAAGAGTTTTGCGATCTCTTGCCTTCAAGCCTTGAAAACACAGAGAAACTCGAGCAATTGCGCGCCCTAGAAAATGGCAAAAAGATAGCGATGCTGGAGGTTGAAAGTCAAAGTATCGGCATCGATAGCGAAGAGGACTATCAAAGAGCGCTTGCTAAATTTGGCAAAAAGTAATGTAAATAAATTCTCTTTAATAAACATATGTATTAAAGAGAATTTTGGTGTATTTTATAGTTTTATTTTTATAGACCTTGATATAAAAATATTTTTGTAATAAAGCTAAGAGTAGAGCTTCAATTTTAGGTTATTTTTCTATCTTCTTAAATTTTATTTTTTTGATCTTATTTTTAACTACATAAAATTTTGAAGCTGCAGCCGAGCATAGATCTTTATAAGTGACTAAAATTTTTGACTCTTTTTTAGTACAAATGACTGCAAAAACGCTCTCAAGGTCGATTCTCTCTTTTTGTGTTAAATTTTCCATCTATTTTCCTAGCAATTTTCTCATCTTATTGACAACAAATAATATTTCATCATCGTCAAGCTCACATAGCAGTTTGCAAACAGCAGCAGCAGCTTGTGGCTTTGAGTTTCCAAGTCTCCAGTCCTGATATGTCCTCATAGGCACGCCAAGATCCTCTGCCATTTTTGCTTGTGAAATTTTCTTACCAATATTTTTTGCCTCAACTGCATTGTGAAGCAAATTAAATATATCACTTGTTTCAATCATTTAAGAATTATACGTTATTTATCATTAAATATACTTAAAATATTATATAAATAATGTAAAATAGTATATAAATATCAATATTAAGTATTAAATATACTAAAAATTATTTATTATATACGTTAAAACGTATAAAAATCTTTTAAATTCTTGAATAAAATTAGAAATTTTGGGTTTTATGTTGAAGTTAAATTTTTTATTTTGCTTTAAATTTTATTTGTTTTTACGCAAAGCTTATAATATAGGCATTAGAAAAGTTTAGTTATATAGGCTAAATATATATAAATAAATTTTTTTAACTTATATACTTGACATTGATAAACTAAAGTTGTATAATCCGCTTAGCAATTAAAAAGAAAGAGTGCTAAAAGTGAGTAAAACAAATAAACGCGATTTGATACTAAATTCTATCATTGAAGCCTATTTGCAGGACAATGCGCCTATTGGCTCAAACGAGCTTGGCTCTCGCATGAGCGTGGCGATACCAGCATCGACGATACGTGTTTATTTTAAAAAGCTTTCAGATGAGGGCGAGATCACAAAGCTTCACATCAGTGGCGGCAGGATCCCAACTATCGCTGCGATGAGAAGATATTGGAGTGAAATTTTTACTGAGAGCGACATAAATTTAGAGATAAATGACCCAAGAAGCCTAAAGATGCTCTGTGATGAGTTTGAGCTTTATTGTATGATTTTTGGCACGATCGATAAGGAGTTGCTAGAAATTTTAAATTTAAATGATAGATATCTAATTTTAAATTTTAGTGGCGATGAGATCGTCATCAAATTTGACGCTAGGATGTATAAATTTTTAAACAACCTTATCGGAGTTAGTTTAGACAAGCTTGAGCCTATCTGTTCTCAAGTTGGCTTAAGCGAACTAAAAAACAAGATAAGAGAGCTTAAAAGGACTAAAATTTACTTCCAAGAAAACGAAATTTTAGCCTTTGATATGTTTAAGGATAGACGCTTTAAGATGGTTTTTGACCCAAGTTTTAGCTTGCAGATGGACGAAAAGCTTACATTTTCTCCTATGTTTGACGAAAATTACATGGGGCTTAAATTTAAAGCAAACTACCTTGGTAGCGAGGCGCAGATGATCTGTGCTGGCAGTGTTTATACTGATTATGTGAAATTTATAAATCTAATAAAGGAGGCCGCGTGAGCGAAGAGGTAAAAGAGCAAAATCTACCTGAGGTCGAGCCTGTGCAAGAGGCAGCTAGCGATAGCGTAAATTTAGACGCACTTGGCGATATCTCAAAAGTGGAGAAGCTCGAAAAAGAGCTTGGCGAGATCACTGATAAATATTACAGAGCAAATGCTGAGTTTGAAAATATCAAAAAGCGTTATGAAAAAGAGAAAGCAGATGTTGCAAGCTATGCAAATGAGAAATTTGCAAGGGACTTGCTACCAGTCATCGATGCACTTGAGATCGCTGCAAATTTTGACCCAGAGGATGATGAATTTGCTAAAAAGATCAAAGAGGGCATTTTGATAACGATAAATCAGTTCAAGAAATGTTTTGAAAAGCATGGCGTGAGCGAGATCGCAACTGATGCCGAGTTTGACCCGAATGTGCATAATGCCGTTTTAAGGGTCGATAGCGAGGAGAAGCAGAGCGGTCAGATCGTGCAAGCTTTACAAAAAGGCTATATGATAAATGGTAGGGTTTTGCGCCCAGCTATGGTCAGTGTGGCAAACTAAATTTAAAAAATAAATCTAATAAAGGAAAAATATGTCAAAAGTTATAGGTATAGACTTAGGTACAACAAACTCTTGTGTGAGCGTTTTTGAGCGCGGCGAGAGCAAGGTTATCCCAAACAAAGAGGGCAAAAACACAACTCCATCTGTTGTTGCTTTTACAGACAAAGGTGAAATTCTAGTAGGTGACGTCGCAAAACGTCAAGCAGTTACAAACCCTGAAAAAACGATATATTCTATCAAACGTATCATGGGTTTGATGAGTAATGAAAAAAATGCTGAAGAGGCAAAGGCTCGCTTGCCATATCATGTCGTAGATAGAAACGGTGCTTGCGCGGTTGAGATCGCTGGCAAGGTCTATACTCCGCAAGAAATTTCAGCAAAAATTCTTATCAAACTAAAAGAAGACGCTGAAGCATATCTTGGCGAGAGTGTGACAGACGCAGTTATCACTGTGCCTGCATACTTTAACGATAGCCAAAGAAAGGCTACAAAAGAGGCTGGAACGATCGCAGGGCTAAACGTACTTCGTATCATCAACGAGCCAACAGCTGCGGCGCTTGCTTATGGTCTTGATAAAAAAGAGGCTGAGAAAATTTTAGTTTATGACCTAGGTGGTGGTACATTTGACGTTACAGTGCTTGAAACTGGCGATAATATCGTTGAAGTTTTGGCAACTGGCGGTAATGCATTCTTAGGTGGTGATGACTTTGATAACAAGATCATCGACTGGCTAGTAAGTGAGTTTAAAAACGAAACTGGTATCGATCTAAAAGGCGATATCATGGCACTTCAACGCTTGAAAGAAGCAGCTGAAAATGCTAAAAAAGAGCTAAGCTCAGCTCAAGAGACTGAGATAAATTTACCATTTATCACAGCTGACGCGACTGGTCCAAAACACCTTGTCAAAAAGCTAACTCGCGCTAAATTTGAAGGCATGATCGACTCACTTGTGGGCGAGACTATCACTAAGATAAATGAAGTCATCAAAGATGCAGGTCTAAGCAAGAGCGACATCAAAGAGGTCGTAATGGTCGGTGGTTCAACTCGTGTGCCACTTGTTCAAGAAGAGGTTAAAAAAGCATTTGGCAAAGAGCTAAATAAGAGCGTGAACCCAGATGAAGTCGTGGCTATCGGTGCTGCGATCCAAGGTGCGGTTATAAAAGGCGACGTTAAAGATGTTCTACTTCTTGACGTTACTCCACTTAGCCTTGGTATCGAGACACTTGGAGGCGTGATGACTAAGATCATCGAAAAAGGCACAACTATACCAACTAAGAAAAGCCAAGTCTTCTCAACTGCTGAAGATAACCAAAGTGCCGTTACTATCATGGTTTTACAAGGTGAGCGTGAGTTTGCAAGGGATAATAAATCACTTGGCAACTTCAATCTTGAAGGCATCCCAGCAGCTCCAAGAGGTGTGCCTCAAATCGAAGTTGAATTTGACATCGACGCAAACGGAATTTTAACCGTTTCAGCAAAAGATAAAGCGACTGGCAAAGCCCAAAACATCACTATCTCAGGATCAAGCGGTCTTAGTGAAGATGAGATAAATAGCATGGTAAAAGATGCTGAGCTTCACAAAGAAGAGGATAAAAAACGCAAAGACGCAGTTGAAGCTAGAAACCAAGCAGACGCGCTTGTTCATCAAACTGAAAAGAGCATGAGCGAGCTTGGCGAGAAAGTTCCAGCTGATGATAGAAGCAACATCGAAGCTGCGCTAAATGATCTAAAAGAAGTTCTAAAAGATGAAAACTCTTCAAAAGAGCAAATCGATGCAAAAGTAGAAGCTCTAAGCAAAGCTAGCCACAAACTAGCAGAAGCTATGTATAAAAAAGATGAAAACGCTGGTGCAAACGGCGGAAATAACAAAAAAGACGACGACGTCATAGACGCTGAAGTCGAGTAAAACTCCTAGAGCAGGGCATCAGCCTTGCTCTTTAATTTTACATCCACACCCTTAATCCAAATCAGCAATCCTTTCAAATAAACCCAATATAATGCCAAACAAAAAAGGCAAAAAATGTATCTTTTCTCTCTAATTACGCATTTAGTTTGTGCCATTATCTTTATAGGATATGTATTTTTTGATGTTTGCATATATCCATTTGCCAAAAAAACGATAAGTCCTCAAACTCTTGAAGCTGTCAAAAAAGCCTACACAAAAGGCAGTGCAAAGGTTTTTGGCACGGCATTTTTACTACTTTTGATAAGCGGGGCATATATGGCAAAGGACTATCTTGGAGGCGAGCATGGTTGGTGGCAGAGCAACTTTCAAAAGCTCTTGCTAGCAAAGATCGCGGTTTTGCTTCTAATGTGTCTTATCACTTTCATCTCTGTCTTTAATGTCACTATCTTAAAAAAGCCAGATCCATTTGGCAAATTTTCACACCTCATAGCCCTTGTGCTTTGTTTGATAATGGTCGTTTTGGCTAAATTTATGTGGTGGGTTTAGCAGTAAAATTTGGCTGTAAATTTAAGCTAAAATTTACAGCCAAGCCCAAATAAATTTAGTCTATGCTCTTTAGCTTATCTTTATTTAGTCCCTCTTCTATGCGCTTGATCTCCTCGCTTCCATCTCTCACGACGCTTTTATCGTATTTTAGATACTCATCTATCTTTTTTGGATACTCGACATGAGTTAGGATAAATTTAAAGACATTTAGCCTAGCCTCTTTTTTATTGTCGCTTGAAACGATCACCCACGGCGAGATGCTGTTGTGAGAGGCAAGTAGCATCGAGTATTTGGCGATGGAGTACTGATCCCAAAGTTCTTGCGCTTTTTGATCTACTGGAGAGATCTTAAACTGCTTTAGCGGGTCATTTAGACGCTCTTTGAAACGCTTTTTTTGCTCCTCTTTTGTGATAGAGAGGTAAATTTTAAAGAAAATGATGCCTGAGTTTATGATCATCTCTTCAAATTTTGGCACCTCACGCAAAAACTCTTTATGCTCAGCCTGCGTGCAAAAGCCCATCACTGGCTCAACTCCAGCCCTGTTGTACCAGCTCCTATCAAAGATCACTATCTCACCAGCGCTTGGCAGATGCGTCACATATCTTTGAAAGTACCACTGAGTTTTTTCAACGTCACTTGGCTTTGTAAGCGCCACGATACGGCAACCGCGCGGATTTAGATGCTCAGTTAGGCGTTTTATCGTGCCACCCTTGCCAGCTGCGTCTCGACCCTCCATTAGCATAAGCACTCTAAGCCCCTTGTCTTTGACATGATTTTGGAATTTTAAAAGTTCTATCTGAAGCAGCCTTAGCTCTTCTTCATAACCAAGTTTATCGCTCTTTTGGTGCTTTTTATCTTTTGACATCATTGCTCCTTTTGAAAATTTCACGCTTTTTCACGATTTTACTATAAAATAGAATAAATTTAAGAATTTAGACTAAAATCATTTCTTTTGATTTAGCAAGGATTAGCATGTTTTTTAAATTTATTTTTTCTCTCATTTTGTTTGCAGGCTCGCTTTTTGCCGAGGTTTTAGACGTTAGTAAGGCATTTGTTTTAAGCCCAAGTATCGATGAACAAGGCGCGGAGATCAAGTTTAAATTTGGCGAAAATATCTATCTTTACAAAGATAGCTTTGAGGTTAAGCTTGGCGAAGAGAAGATCAACAGCCTCCTAAATATGCCAAAGAGTGAAAACACCGGCGAATATGAAATTTACCCAAAAGATTTTTCACTGTTTATCCCATTAAATTTAGTAAAAGAGCATCTTAAAAACGGCAGTGCTAGGCTAAATTTAAGTTATCAAGGTTGTGCTAAAAATGGCATTTGCTACCGCCCACAAAACAAAATTTATGACATTTTTGAGAAATTTGGCAAATTTAGTATCATAGCCTTTGAAAAAGAGCAAAAAGATGAAACCAATCCTGAATTTACCGAGCTTTCAGAAGATCAAAGCATCGCAAACGAGCTAAGTAGCAAAAACTTTTTTATCTCGCTTGCAACATTTTTTGGCTACGGTCTCCTACTCTCGCTCACACCTTGCGTCTTCCCGATGATACCGATCTTATCAAGCATCATCGTCTCAAAGGGCGGCAGCCTAAATGCCAAAAAAGGCTTCTTGCTCTCGCTAGTCTATGTCGTTGCGATGAGCCTTGCTTACGCACTTGCTGGCGTTGGGGCAAGCCTGCTTGGCTTTGGCATCGCAGGAGCACTTCAAAACATCTACGTACTTGGCGCATTTGCGGCCATTTTTGTCATCTTAAGCTTTAGTATGTTTGGCTTTTACGACATCAAACTGCCGTCAAAATTTGAAAACTTAATCAACAAAAAGTCACAAAACAGCTCAGGTCTCATCGGTGTTTTCATCATGGGCTTTGCCTCAGCGCTTATCGTCTCGCCTTGCGTGGCAGCACCGCTAGCAGGCGCACTTCTTTACATCGCGCAAAGCGGAGACGCCATTTATGGGGGCATCATGCTCTTTGTTATGGGGCTAGGCATGGGCGCACCGCTTCTCGTGATAGGGCTAAGCTCTGGCAAGCTCTTGCCAAAGCCTGGTGGCTGGATGGATGAAGTTAAAAAACTCTTTGGCTTTTTGATGCTCATCATGGCAGTTTGGATCCTAGCACGCGTGCTAGGAGCGTTTTTTGAGCTACTAGGATATGGCGTCATAGGCGTCTTTGCGGCCATTTATCTTGGAGCGTTTGAGGCAGCAAATAACGGCTGGGCTAAATTTAAAAAAGCGCTTTGCGTGCTAGTTTTTATCTACTCGCTCATGCTGATAATCGGCGCATTTTTGGGCTCAAAAGACGCGTTTTCGCCACTTTTTGGACTAAATTTAGCCAAAAACGAGAGCGAGCTAAATTTCAAACAAGCTAGAAATTTAAACGAGCTAAATGAGATGATAAAAAGCTCTAGCAAGCCAGTACTTGTGGATTTTTATGCCGACTGGTGCGCTAGCTGCAAAGAGATAGAGCACATCACTTTTAAGGATGCTGGCGTGAAAAATGCTTTGGCAAAATTTACGCTTATTCGCATCGACGTGACAAGTGGCGGGGCGCAAAACGATGAGATGTTAAGAAATTTTGGGCTAATCGATCCGCCTGCACTTCTACTTTTTAAAGACGGCGAAGAGCAAAAATCACTTAGAACGATCGGCTTTATAAATGCTAAAAATTTCCTAGCAAAGCTTGAGAAAATCTAAATAGCCTTATCCTTACTTTTGCAAAGATCGTTTAAAATACACTCAAAACAAAGTGGCTTTTTAGCCTTACATGTGTAGCGCCCAAAAAGAACCATCGCTTGATGAAGCTTGCCAAGATCAGTTTTAAAGGCACGGCTTAGATCCTCTTCTGTCGCTTCTGGTGTCTTTGCCTCGCTTAAGCCAAGTCTATGTGATACCCTAAAAACATGCGTATCAACAGCCATTACGTTTGCATTTGTCGCCTCTAAAAGCACGACGTGAGCGGTCTTTTGCCCAACTCCAGCAAGGGCTTTTAGCTTCTCTTCATCAAGTGGGATTTCTCCGTTATAAAGCTCGACAACGCTGTTTGCCATCTTGATCAAATTTACCGCTTTGTTGTTAAAAAAGCTGCATGAGTTTATCATGAGCTTTAGACTGGCTAAATTTGCGCTTGCTAGCTCAAAAACATCTTTATATGCTTCAAATAGGGCAGGCGTGATCAAATTTACCCTTTTGTCTGTGCACTGAGCTGAGAGCATGACACAGACAAGAAGTTCATATAAATTTCTAAATTTAAGCTCGCTTTTGGCGTCCTTAAACTCTTCTAAAAGCCTTTTTTTTATCTCTAAAATATCTTTTTTTGTTCTCATTTGGCTATTTTACCTAAAATTGCAAGTTAAACGAAAAGTTACCGCATTATTTGCTATAATCTTGCCAATAAAATCAATTTTTTAAAGGATTTATATGAAAAAATTTTTGTTTCCAGCAGTTTTAAGTTTAGCTGCAGCTGTCACTCTAAACGCAGCAGTAGTTGCAACAGTTGATGGCGATGCTATAAATGATAGCGATATCTCAGCACTTTTATCAGCAGCTATGCCAGGATTTGACGCTAGCAAGCTTCAACCAAATGAGAAAAAACGTATAATCGACGATCTAATCAACAGAAAACTTCTTTTAAAAGACGCAAAAGCGACAGGCATTGAAAAAGATGTTGATTACATCAAGGCTGTAAAAGCTGCACAAGAAGGTATCGCAGTTGAACTTTATATGAGAAAATTATTTGACGGCATAAAAGTAAGCGATAGCGATTTAAGAGATTTTTACAACAAAAACAAAGCTAGCATGAACCAACCAGCTCAAGCAAGAGCAAGACATATCTTAGTTGAAGATGAAAAGACAGCAAATGACATAATCGCTCAACTTAAAAATTTAAAAGGCGAGGCGCTAACTAAGAAATTTGCAGAGCTAGCAAGCCAAAAATCAATCGACAAAGGCTCAGCAGCACACGGTGGCGAGCTTGGCTGGTTTGGTCAAAGCCAAATGGTAAAACCTTTTGCAGACGCAGCATTTTCAATGGCTAATGGCACAGTTTCGACTAAGCCAGTTAAAACTCAGTTTGGCTACCACGTTATCTTAAAAGAAGATGGCAAGGCAGCTGGCACTGTAAGCTTTGAACAAGCAAAACCAGAGATCGAGCAAGCTGTAAAAATGGAGAAATTCCAAGCTGCTGTTAGACAAAAAAGTGAAGCTCTACGCCAAAAAGCAAAGATAGAATACAAATAAAATTTGGAGGATAAAATGGGCGTTTTAGATATCGTAAAACCTGGTGTTTTAAGCGGAGATGATGTAACAAAACTTTATGCTTATGCCAAAGAGCAAGGTTTTGCAATACCTGCTGTAAATGTCGTAGGTAGCGACTCAGTAAATGCTGTTTTAGAGGCAGCGAAGGTTGCTAACTCGCCTGTTATCGTTCAGTTTAGTAATGGCGGTGCAGGTTTTTACGCTGGTAAAGCCTGCGAAAACGCAGCCGTTCTTGGTGCGATCGCTGGAGCAAAGCATGTCCATTTACTGGCTAAGGCTTACGGCGTGCCAGTCATCTTACACACAGACCACGCTGCTAGAAAGCTTTTGCCTTGGATAGATGAGCTAGTAAAAGCAAGTCATGAGTATAAAAAAACTCACGGCGTGCCACTTTTTAGCTCTCACATGCTTGATCTTAGTGAAGAGAATATCAACGAAAATTTAAGCACGTGCGAGAAGTATCTAAAAGAACTTAGCGAGCTTGGTATCAGCCTAGAGATCGAGCTAGGCGTCACTGGTGGCGAAGAGGATGGCGTAGATAACACAAGCGTTGATAACGCACTTCTTTACACCCAGCCAGAGGATGTCGCGCTTGCTTATGAAAGACTAAGCAAGATAAGCGATAAATTTAGTATTGCAGCTAGTTTTGGCAACGTTCATGGTGTCTATAAACCGGGCAATGTCGTGCTAAGACCAGAAATTCTTAAAAACTCACAAGCCTATGTCGCTAAAAAATTTAACACAAAAAGCGACAAGCCAGTAAATTTTGTATTTCACGGCGGTAGCGGTAGCGAGCTAAAAGATATCAAAAATGCTGTAAGCTACGGCGTTATCAAGATGAACATTGACACCGATACTCAGTGGGCATTTTGGGACGGCGTGCGCGAGTATGAGGCCAAAAATAGAGCATACTTGCAAGGGCAGATCGGCAACCCAGAGGGCGATGATAAGCCAAATAAAAAATACTACGATCCAAGGAAATGGCTAAGAAGTGGCGAGGAGAGCATGGTTAAGCGTCTTCAGACTGCTTTTAGCGACTTAAACTGCCTAAATAGGAACTAATCCTATGCAAAATCAAAATGATTTTAGTGAGCTAAGCGTGCCAAAAGAGCGCCAAGCTCACTCTTTCTTTGTCTTTTTTAAAGTTATCTTTATCCCTTTAGCTATCTACATCTTGGCGATACTGGCGTATCTTGGCGTTATAAATTTTCAGATGAAGCTTCACACCATCGTGATGATGGGCGTTATACTCTTTGTTGCTTTTATATTTTCACGCCATAGCGCTTTAGTAGCTTACTCAAATTTCTTAGCAAATGCCAAAGATTACAAGATAAGGCTAAAAGAATTTATTATCGCTCATCTCTTTGAAATTTCAGGCGTCAAAAAGGCAAACGCTAAATTTGAAGATTTTTTCGAGAGCTATACAAGAAATTTTAGAAATGACAACCTAGCAAACATCGGTCAAGCAGTCTTTCCTATGCTTGGAATTTTAGGCACATTTATCAGTATCGCTATCTCTATGCCAAGCTTTAGCTCAAGCACTGCAAACGGACTTGAAAAAGAGATCGCTATACTGCTAAACGGCGTGGCTACGGCGTTTTATGTATCGATTTACGGCATATTTTTAGCGCTTTGGTGGATGTTTTTTGAAAAGATCGGCATTAGTAAATTTGAGAGATTTTACAGCGAGCAAAAAGAGCTAAGCCGTGAGTTTTTCTGGCAGGAAAATGAGCTAAATGCAAATTTCATGAAAGCAAGTGTAGGCTACTTTAAAGATAGTCACGACGCCTTTAAAATGGTGCTTGATGATAAATTTGTAAAAGAGCTAAGCGAGCAGACAAATGAGAAATTTAACAGCCTAAAAGAACTTTGCGAGGTTGAAAAAAATATCATCAATCAAAGCAAGGCAGAGCTTAGCGCAAGTTTAAAAATGCTAAATGAATCTGGGCTAAAACAAGATGAATTTGTAAAAATCCACTCCGATATATTAAAGGCAGTTGGCGCGTTTTCTAATGCCTTTAAAGATATGGAGGTTAAAATTTTAACCGAGCATGCAAAACTTGGCGAAATTTTTAGTAGAAATTTAAACGCCACAAAAGAGAGCCAGCTTAAATTTGAGCAGACTATCAAGAGTTTTGATGCCATTTTAAAAGAATTTTCTCTCTCTTTGATGAAAGAGCAAAACGAGGCACTAAAGGCATTTAGAACCTCGCTCGTGGAGAGTGCGACGATATTTAAGGCAGCGTATGAGCAAGAGGGCAGGAGCTTGGAGCGCGAAAAAGAGCGCGAGAGCCTTATCGCTGAGCTTAAGAAGAACATAGACGAGATCGATAAAGAAGCAAATTCTGTAATAGAAAAAATCGAAAATCTAGTGCAATGAAAATAGACAAAAATAACGAGGATCAATCGAGCTTTTGGGTTTCGTATGCGGACTTGATGGCGGGTCTGCTCTTTGTTTTTATGCTGCTAATTGGCGCTGTCGTCGTAAAATATGTCCTAACTCAAAACACCCTTGAAAATAAAGAGCAAGCTATCATCGCAGCACTAGCAAATTTAAAAGACGCCCAGGGTAAGAATTTCACCCTCGAAGAGCTAAATGACGCCCTAAAAAGCAAGCTTTCAAAGATAAGCGACGAAAACATAAATTTAAAAAAATCAAATGAAATCTTTGTCATCCAAATAGACGCCCTAAAAGAAAAACTAGCCCAGCTCATAGATGAAAACAAGGATGCAAATGTGAGCATAAAAGAGCTAAATGCCAGCATTTTTGATCTAAATCAAAAGATGATCGTGCTAAATGATGAAATTTCATCAAAAGATAGAGCGCTTAGCGACGCAAATGCAAGTAGCGAGAAAAATTTAGCCAAGATCGCCTTTTTGCTCGAGCAAGTGAGTAAAAAAGAGGCTAGATATGACGAGCTTTTAAGGGATCTAAACGTCACTCGTGACAGGGTCAAAAACCTAACTGGCATAAGAGTAAAAGTGATCAGCGCCCTAAAAGATAGGCTAGGATCAAGTATCGAGATCGACCCAAACTCAGGCGCGCTAAAGCTTAGCTCATCAGTGCTTTTTGATAAGGGTAGTGCGGTCTTAAAAGAAGAGGTCAAAGAGGAGCTAAAGGCCACGCTTAGTAAGTATTTTGACGTGCTTTTAAATGATAAAGAGATCGCCTCAAACATCGATCAGATCGTCATAGAGGGCTTTACGGATAGCGATGGAAGTTACATTTATAACCTAGAGCTTTCGCAAAAAAGAGCCTATGCGGTGATGGAATTTATAAATTCATTTAGCGATGATGCACGCCTTAGAAAGCTGCTTGTCGCAAGTGGCAGAAGCTACAACGAGCTAGTTTTTAAAGACGGAGCCGAGGACAAGGACGCTTCAAGGCGCATCGAGATCAAATTTTCACTCTCAAACAAAGAGGCTATCAACGAGATAGAGAAATTTTTGGAGTTTAAGGGTGATTGATAAAATTCGCTTAAGAGAGCGAGAATTTTGGCTTTTAAGGGACGATCTGCTTGGCGAGTTTAACGGCAACAAAGCAAGAAAACTAGAGTATTTTTTAAAGGTCGATCTTGGCGGCATCAAAGCCATCGTATCTCACGGCTCAAGCCAGTCAAACGCGATGTATAGCCTAAGTCTTTTTGCCAAACTAAAAGGGCTTAAATTTTACTACGTCGTCTCTCATCTTAGCTCAAATTTGGAGCAAGATCCGGTTGGAAATTTCAAATTTGCACTTGAAAATGGCATGGAAATTTTCGTAAAAGAGGAGCGCGAGAAATTTGCTAAAGAGCTAGCAAAGAGCCAAAACGCGCTCTTTATAAACGAGGGCGTGGCGCAGAGTGAGGCTGAGCTTGGCTTTATCACGCAAGCAAATGAGATAAATGAGTGGAGCAAAAAAAGTGGCATAAGGCCTGACATTTTCTTGCCCTCAGGCACAGGCACAAGCGCATGCTACCTAGCAAAGCACACTGATCTTAGGGTTTTTACAGCCCCTTGTGTAGGAGACAGCGACTATCTAAAAAAGCAAATTTATGAGCTAGATAAAAACAGCAAAGTGCAAATTTTAAATCCCCCAAAGAAGTATCATTTTGGAAATTTATACAAAGAGCTTTATGAAATTTGGCTTGAAGTGTGCAAAAGTGGTGTTGAATTTGAGCTAATTTACGACCCAGTGGGCTTTATGACGCTTTTTGCAAATTTAGATAAGCTTGGGAGCGAAATTTTATATATCCACCAAGGCGGAATTTTGGGTAACATTACACAAAAGCAAAGATATGAGAGAAAACTAAAAATAAAGGATCATAAATGAAGTTTTTACACAGCAGTGACGCTGACTTTGAGAGTAAATTTTCACAGCTTGTTAGACGAAGTGACAATGATATGAGTGCTGTGATGCCAGTGGTTACAGGCATCATAGACGAGATTAGAAAAGATGGTGATAGCGCGCTTTTTGCCCAGATAAGTAAATTTGATAAATTTAATGTCACAAGCAAAAACGACATAATAATCGACGTAAAAGAGATGGAAGCGGCATACAATTCGCTAGATAACGCCCTAAGAGTGGCTCTAAATTTAGCCCATGATAGGATAAAAAGCTATCACGAGCGCACAAAACCAAGCGACTGGACCTACAAGGACGAGCACGACATCTTGCTTGGCGCAAAATACACCCCAGTTGATCGCGCTGGCCTTTATATCCCAGGTGGCAAGGCTGCATATCCTAGCTCACTTCTCATGAATGCTATCCCAGCAGTCGTAGCTGGCGTAAAAGAGATCGTTGTCTGCACCCCAGCACCAAATGGCAAGGTAAATCCTCTACTTCTTGCTGCGATGCATCTATGTGGCATCAAAACAGCCTTTAAAATAGGCGGTGCAAGTGCGATCGCAGCGATGGCTTACGGCACAGCGACCGTGCCAAAGGTCGATGTCATCACAGGACCTGGCAACATCTACGTAGCGACTGCTAAAAAGCTAGTTTATGGCGACGTAAATATCGATATGATCGCTGGTCCAAGCGAGATAGGCGTGATCGCTGATGATAGTGCGGACCCTCGCCACATAGCGATCGATCTACTCTCACAAGCAGAGCACGACGAGATCGCGAGTGCCTTTTTGATAACGCCAGTGGAGGCCTTTGCAAGGGCAGTGCAAAGACATATAGAGGACGAGCTAAAAACTCTAAAACGCGAACCAATCGCTAGTGCTAGCATGAGAAATAAAGCCGCTATCATCGTCGCAAAAGACTTGCAAGAGTGCTTTAAACTGATGAACGAGCTTGCTGTTGAGCACCTAGAGATCGCTACAAACGACGCTTTGAGCTATATGGACGAGGTAAAACACGCTGGAGCGATATTTTTTGGACACTTTACGCCTGAAGCGATGGGCGACTACATCGCAGGACCAAACCACACCTTGCCAACTGGCGGAAGTGCGAGATTTTACTCTCCGCTTGGAGTTGAAAATTTCATGAAGCGAAGCTCTATCATCTCAGTTGGCAGAAAAGGAATCATGCATCTTGGCAAACCATGCATGCAGCTAGCCGAAGCTGAAGGGCTAACAGCTCATAAAAGATCAATCGCCGTGAGGTTAGAGGATTAAAAACGAAATTTGATTTTAGAAAATTTAATATTTTCTAAAATCTTTTTAAAAATATTTTTTGCTTTAAGAAATATTATTGCAACTTTTTATGAAATTTATAGTAAAATCCGTCTCAAAACTACTAAAAAGGAGTTGATATGAAGTTAGGAACTTATACTGCAAACCAGGCTTCAGGAAACTATTATTTAGATCAAGCTAAAAATAGCGAGAAAAAGGCGCTAAACGCCATCTCTGCAAATAGCGAGATCAAAGCATCAGGTGCAAATTTGCAAATCGCAGAGAGCTTACTTTCGCAAACAAATGTCCTAAATGAGGGCATGGCAAATGCAAACGATATGATCGGTATGCTTCAGATCGCCGACTCAACGCTTTTAAATTTAAGTGAGAGTGCGGATAAGATCGGCGAGCTATCAAGCAAGCTTTCAAACCCAGCTCTTTCGGCTAATGAGCAAAAGGGCATAAAAGGCGAGATAAATGCGCTAAAAAATGCGATGAGTGACAGTGTAAAAGAGGCTAATTTTAACGGTAAAAACGTTTTTGACGCCGAGCTTGGCTTTTTCACAGGCGAGGGCACAAAAAATATAAATTTAAGCACAAATGCTCTTTTAAATGTTAAAGAGGATGGCTCAAATTCTGGCGATATTTTGAAAAATATAAATTCACTTCGCTCAGAGATCGGCTCTACACAAAATGCTGTATTTAAGGGCATGAATGCTCTAGCTGCTAGAAGCATAGCAAACGCTAATAGCGTAGAAAATCTTGATAGCAGCGACATAGCAAAGAGCTTGGAAGAAAATTTACAAGCAAATTTAAAGCTACATGCTGCATCTTTGGCTAAAGCTCACGACACTACGAGCTTGGCTGCAAAACTAGATAAACTTCTAGGTGAATAAATTTTTACCGGTCTTGTGCTGGTAAAACTCTCTTTTTATTTTTGATGCTTTACTTTTTGATTTTAGAATATATTTACAAATTAAAAATTTGATATTTCTCGTTTGAAATTTTATAACAAGTGTGCCTCTTTTGCTCTATTGCTATATCAAGTGTACCCTCAAAACGAAGGTTAGATTAATTATACTTTAAGATAAGAGCTATATGTAATGTTTAAAACAATTTTTGAGTATGGATGCTATAAATTTTTTAAAGAGAAAGTCTTTTAAAGGGTATAGACGCTAATAATTTACCAAAAAAGAAAAGCTGTCTAGGCAAGAGTATATACACCAAAGTAGGGTAAAACGTTATACAAAAGCATTAAATTTCTTACTAAATTTTTTTGACGCTTTGAGTGTAAAAATAACATGATTATAGGTTAGGATATAAATTTAATCTTAGAAATTTAAAGAGTTTAGATGTAGATGCCCAAAAGGGCAGGGCTTGTTAGCCCTCGATGTAGTTTTTAAGTTTTCTACCAACTTTTGGGTGTTTTAGTTTTTTGATAGCTGAGCTTTCTATCTGGCGGACGCGCTCACGAGTGACGTTTAGCGCTTTGCCGATCTCTTCAAGCGTGCGGTCGCTCTCGTCTTCAAGCAAGCCAAATCTCATCGAAATAACCGCTTTTTCGCGCTCATTTAGCTGTGAAAGCACATCGTCGATCTGCTCTCTAAGGTCGCTTTTTAAAATTTGATCTATCGGTGATAGCGAAGTTTTATCTTCAACAAAATCTCCAAATTTACCGTCATCTTCGTTTGCGATCGGAGCTTCAAGGCTGATAGGCTCTTTTGTGATCTTGATCACCTGTTTTACCTTATCAACGCTTAGTCCGACCTCTTTTGCGATGACGCTTACATCAGGCTCTTTGCCTTCTTCTTGGAGGTATTTGCGGTTGATTTTGTTGATACGATTTATCGTCTCTATCATGTGGATAGGTATCCTAATCGTCCTTGCCTGATCAGCGATCGCGCGCGAGATAGCCTGGCGGATCCACCATGTGGCGTAGGTTGAAAATTTATAGCCTTTTCTATATTCAAATTTATCAACCGCCTTCATAAGACCGATGTTGCCCTCTTGGATGAGATCTAAAAACGGCAAACCCCTGTTTGTATAACGTTTTGCGATACTTACGACTAGACGGAGGTTTGACTTAGCCATTCTAGCTTTTGCTTCGTCTGAAATTTTCTTTCCACGCTTGATCTGCTCTAAAATCTCTTTTAGTCTTGCTGGCTCAAGGTCAAAGCCTTGTTTGCTAGCCTCTTTTGTCGTAAAAAGCTTTTTGATCTCGACGTAGGTTGAGACCATCGTAGCCTCTGGCACGCGGGCTGCGATCTCTTCTTTGCTAAGTTTGATGATATCTTTTAAGATGCTTTTGTGATTTTTCTTTAGCTCGTCACTAAACATCGGCAAGCGATACTCCAAGCGTTTTAGCTCTCTATCAAATTCATCGTCGCTTTTTAGCGCTGTCTCCATTGATTTTACGATCTCGCTGATTAGCTTGCTTGTTGGGCCAAGATCCATCAGCTTCTCTTTTAAAATTTTCTTTTTAAACGCAAGCGTCATCTTTGAAGCTGTGTCGTCGCTTTCAACTTTATCTTGCTTGTTTGCGGTCTTTAGCCACTCTTTTTTAGCCTTTTCAAGGGCTTTAAAGCTCTCTATAACTTTTTCTGCACGCTTGTCGTTTTTGGCTGATTTCTTAGGAGCTTCGTTCTCTTCGTTCTCCTCATCCTCTTCGTCTATATCCTCTTCACCATCTTCATTTTCATTTTCGCTCTCGTCCTCAAAGCTTTTAAAAAGCTCTTTTACGCGGCGCTCTCTGTTGATAAGCGGCTCTTTGTAATCAAGTATAAAATCGATCAAAAACGGCACCGAGCAAAATGCATCGATGATGATATCCTCGCCAAGCTCGATCCTCTTGCTGATCTCGACCTCTTCTTCTTTTGTAAGAAGCGCGATCTGACCCATCTCTCTTAGATACATCCTTACTGGACTATCTGATCTTGACCACTCTAAAAGGTCGCTCTCGCCTGAAAGATCGAGGTCTTCGTCGATATCTTGGTCACTTTTTTGAGCGTTTTCTTGACGTTTTTTAGCGTCAGCTAAATTTCTAAGCTTTGCAGCTTCAGCAGATGTGATGAGCTGGACTTTGTTTGTTTTTGCTAGTTGTTCTATCTTTTTTACTACCGTAGCCGTCGGAGCTTTGTCTAATAATTTTACTAATTTTTCATATGTCAAAAAGCCTTTTGCATTTTCAACAAAAAGCTCTTCTATCTGAGAAAAAGAGTCTTTTGCGGCGCTCATAAATTTCCTTTCAAATCGTATCATTGTGATTTAAGTGTTGGTTAAAAGAAAGTGGATTATACCCAAAATTTTTTAAAAGTGTATAAAAAGAAAGTTGGAACGATGATTGCTTAGTAATTCTAAAAAATCAAATTTTGATTAGGAAAATTTATGCAAAATGGTTATTATCAAGCCACTGCTGGCATGGTAACGCAGTTTAACAGACTAAATGTCATCTCAAACAACCTTGCAAATGTAAATACGATCGGCTACAAGCGAAATGACGTAGTCATCGGCGACTTTGCGAGAATTTTTAAAGAGACGCAAGATGAGCTTCCGCTTAAAAATCACACAAAAGACGGAGCTAAATTTCTAAATAGAACGCTTGATCGTGTGCCACAAGTGAGCGAAGAATACACCGACTTTAGCGCTGGTGGCTTTAAATACAGCTCAAACACGCTTGACTTTGCGATAAAAAGAGACGATGCTTTTTTCTTAGTCGATACTCCAAATGGCGTAAAACTAAGCAAAAATGGCTCTTTTAGCCTTGATGCGGACGGCTACATCGTCACAAAAGAGGGTTACAGGGTGCTGCCAAGTGGCTATGAAGCGCAAAATCCAGGTCAAAGAGGCATCCAAGTGTCACAAGGCGAGGTGCTAACCGTTGATAAAAATGGAAATTTATACTCAAATAACAATCAATTTTCTAAATTTTACATCGCTCAGCCAAGAGAGATAAGAGACCTTAAAAAGGTCGGCGATAATCTCTTTGAGAGTAGAAATTTTGACGATATAACCGAGCTTGACGAGGCTGACAGCGTGATGCAAGGCTACGCTCAAATGTCAAATGTAAATCCAGTCTTAGAAATGGTGGGTCTAATAGAAACCCAGCGCTTAGTTGATATGTATCAAAAGGTTATGACAAGCCACATGACTGACCTTAACCAAGATGCTGTTCAAAAACTAGCCCTAAAAGCTTAATAAAAGGATAAAACTATGATGAGATCACTTTACACTGCGGCCACTGGCATGATCGCCGAGCAGACGCAGATAGACGTAACCTCACACAACATCGCAAACGTAAATACCTATGGATATAAGAAAAATAGGGCTGAATTTGCTGACCTTATGTATCAAGTCATGGAGTACGCAGGCACGGCTACTAGCCAGACTACCACGAGCCCAACAGGCATCGAAGTAGGCCTTGGCGTGCGCCCAACAGCGATAAATAAAATTTTCTCTCAGGGCTATTTTAAAGAGACTAGCAACAACCTAGATATGGTCATAGCTGGCAACGGCTTTTTTCAAATTCAACTCCCTGATGGCACGACAGCTTATACTAGAAATGGTGCGTTTAAGCTTGATGCAAACGGTACGATCGTAAATAGCGATGGCTACCAGCTTATCCCGCAGATCACTGTCCCTGCAAACGCGACGCAAATTTCAATAGGCACAGACGGCACCGTCTCAGTGCTTCAAGCTGGCGAAACCGATATGGCTCAGATAGGTCAGATCGAGCTAGCAAATTTCATAAACCCAGCCGGTCTTCACTCGATGGGTGATAACAACTACCTTCAAACAAGCGCTAGCGGCGACGTGGTGGTAGGTGTAGCAGGCCTTGACGGACTTGGCACCATTAGACAAGGCTTTGTCGAGATGAGTAACGTGCAACTTGTTGAAGAGATGACTGATCTTATCACTGGTCAGCGCGCATACGAGGCAAACTCAAAGGCGATAACTACGAGTGATTCGATGTTAGAGATAGTAAATGGACTTAAAAGGTAGGTGATATGGACGCGACTTTGGCTATTGTTGGACTTATACTCGTTGCTTTTACGCTTGATGTTTTTTACTTTTCAGATAGGACCCCAAAGGGCAAGGGTCCCAAAAGTCAGGTGCATTAAATTTATAGGCCATTGTAAATTTGGCAGTCTTCGCCGTTACCTAGCTCGCAGGACTTGCCAAAGTTGCTTTTTAGCTAAATTTTTATTGAATTGGGTGACTTGCATTTGAAATAATATAAACAAACTGATATAAGGTTGATTAAAACCCTTGTTCATTTAAGCTTTTGTATAAGTCGCAACCGCCTTGTAAACCCAAGTCACAAGCTCTACCAAAGTATTCTTTAGATGTTACTTTATTTTGTCTTACGCCTTTCCCATTGTAATATATTAAACCAACACCTAAGCATCCAAGTGGGTTCATTAATTCACAAGAACGATTAGAATACTCTAGTGCTAAGGTAAAATTTTGTTTTACTCCTTCTCCATTAAAATACATGTAACCCAAAACCCCACATGCTTCTCCTGTATTTAAACTACAAGCTTTTTTATAATAATTTATCGCTGCTATAGTGTCTTTTTTCACACCATTGCCTTTGTCGTATAGCTTTGCCAAATTAAAACAACTTAAGCCTGTATCCAAGTTGCAATCTAACAAGTATAATTCACTGGCTTTTTTGTAGTCTTGTTTTATTCTTTTTCCTTTTTCATATATGACACCAAGATCATTACAACTACCTTTTTGTCCATTTTTACAAGATTTTGAAAACAGATCAATAGCTTTTTTAAAATCTTGTTTTATTTGATTTCCTTCAAAATATAATCTTCCCAAAAGATAACAACTGAGACTGTCTCCAGAGTTACATCCTTTGGAATATAAGGCTACAGCTTTGTCAATATTGCCGGAATTTGCATAAGAAAAACCAGCAGCAGAACAAAGACTGATTTCTCCATTTTCACACATGGTATCAATATTTTTAGTATCTGAATCTTCTCCATATAAAAAGATTATAAAAAATAATAATAGTATTGTTTTTTTCACTTTTACCTTTCAGTTCAGTAAGCAAGGAATGAATTTATAATCCTTGTTCGGTTAAATTCTTATATAAATCACAGCCTTCTTGTGAGCCTAAATTACAAGCTCTTTCTGTGTATTCTCTAGCTATTCTTTTGTTTTGTTTTACGCCTTTACCGTCATAATACATTATAAATAAACCCAAACATCCGCCAGGATTATCTAAATTGCATGCTGATGCTAGATATTTTAATGCTTTTGTAAAATCTTGTCTAACTCCTGTGCCGGAAAGGTATTTCATCCCAAGAATATGGCATGCGCCACTTTCATTTAATCCGCAGGCTTTTTCATAAAAGCTTATTGATATTTTTAAATCCTGTTTTATTATTTTTCCTTGTTCATAAAACAAGCCTAGACTAAAACATCCTTCTGAATTTTCTAAATTACAAGCTCTGGTAAATAATTGGATAGCCTTTGCAATATCTTTTTTTACACTTTTTCCTTTAAGATATGAGGAACCAATAAAGAAGCATCCTTTGCCGTATTTCAAATCGCAAGATGTCATAAATAGCTCGTTTGCTTTTGTAATATCTTGTCTTATGCCTTTTCCGTTTTCATATAAATTGCCAGCACTATAACACCCAATTCCGATGCCAGAATTACATGATGCCATATATAATTCATTTGCTTTTTTGTAATCTTGTTCTACTCCTTTTCCGTTTTCATATAAATTTCCAAGAGTTACACAAGCCATTTCTCTTTTTTTAGTGCATTCATTTTGAAGATTTTCTATATCAGAATTTTTGCCAAACAAGAGTGCAAAACAAAATATAAGTAAGATTATTTTTTTCATATTTTATCCTTATGAAATTTTTATAAGTTTAGCCCTTAGGGGATAAATTTAACTTTAAATATAAAATAAATTTATAGTAAATATGCTTTTAGGATTAAATTTAATACCCAAGCTTATCTAATAAATTTCTCATATCACAGCCCTTTTTAAAGCCTAGCTCGCATGATCTTTGAAAGTAGCTTTTGGCAGTCGTTTTGTCCTCTTTTTTGCCGTTATCCAAAAGTGCGTAGTTTAAAAATCTTGCGTATCTATTTACTATGATAGTTTGATTAAGCTCGCTACCCACGTCGTTGTAGCCATTTATATAGATGAGCGCAGCGCTGTAACAACCCTCTTTCATATCATTTTCGCAAGCTAGTAAAAATATCTCTTTTAGCTTTTTAAAATCTTTATCATCGCTTGATGAGTTATAAATTTTTGTAGCAGCCTTGTAACAGCTCGTTAAATTTGCTCTTATATCGCCCTTGCTTTGGCACATCTCATCTAAATTTTCTGCATTTAAAAGCACAATGAGGGATAAAAACAAAATCAAATTTTTCATAAACGCTCTTTAGTGAAAATCTCTAACTATCTCGCAAGCCTCTTTAAGACCTAGTTTGCAAGCTTTTTTAAGCCATTCTTTTGCCAACTTTTTATCCTTTTTTGTCCCTATGCCATGATAGTAAAAGTATGCAAGATGTTTGCACCCACTTGCGCTATCTAGCCTGCACGCTTTGTTGTAGTATCTAAACGCCACTTCATCGTCTTTTTCTACGCCAAGTGCGTCGTCGTAAAGGCTGGCTAGGTTATTACAAGCATCGGCAAAGTCAAGCTTGCAAGCTTTAAAATAGAGCTTGTTAGCCTTTTCATACTCTTTTTGCTCTTGATATAAGGTCGCTAGGTTGTAGCAAGAGATGCTAAAGTCGCTATCACAAGCCTTTTTGTAAAGCTTTATCGCTTCTTTGTAGTCGCGCTTTACGCCAAGGGTGTTGTGGTATAAAACGGCTAGGTTGTAGCACCCTTCATAGAAATTTTGCTCGCAAACTTCTTTGTAAATTTTAGCAGCCTTTTTGTAGTCTTTTTTTACGCCGCTGCCGTTATTATATAAAACTGCGATGTTAAAACAGCTTTGAACAAGCGTGAGATCGCAGCCCTTTTTAAAAGCATCTAAAGCCATTTTATAATCTTTCATCTCTTGATACTCAACACCAAGGTTGTGACAGGCAAATTTATTGCTCTCATCGCAAGTTTTGTTAAGAATTTCTAGCGATTTTTTCGCGTCTTTTTTTACGCCAAGTCCGCTTTTGTAAAACTCAGCCAGATAGATACATGCGTCTAAATTTTTAACCTCGCACTCACTTTTATAAATTCCAAATAGCCTTTTATATTCATCATCGCTGTATCTGCGGCTAAAATCAATGCAGTTATCCTCGATATTACAGCTATTTGCTTGAGGGATTTTTATCTTTGGATTTGTTGTTAAGGCTATTAAATTTAGTGTTAAAAATATTAGTAAAACTATCTTTTTCATAGAAATTTTCTTTATAAATTTTGTTGTTATTTTATAAAATTTAGTTTTAAAATGCGAGCAAGCGGTTAAATTTATAAAAGCAAAAACGCCTCTTTAAATTTAAATTTTTAAATTTTTGCTAATATTTTGGCTTTTTATGAAGGTAAAATTTGACATTTAACTACGTTTTTAAACTATCTATTCCTATCTTTATGGGCTATTTTCCGCTTGGTGTCGCCTTTGGCGTGCTGGCAAAGAGCATGGGAGTGAGCGCATTTATAGCTATGGCGCTTAGCATGCTTGGATACGGCGGAGCAGCGCAGTTTATGATGCTCTCGCTCTTTAGTGTGGGCACGAGCTACGTTGAGGTCTTTATCGTGAGCTATCTTGTAAATTTGCGCCACACTTTTTATGGGATTTCACTTTTAAAAGAGTATAGCGGGATCAAATTTAAGCTTTTAAACATCGCTTTGCTAACAGATGAGACCTTTGCGATATTTAAAAATTTGGGACTAAAAGATGCGAATGATCGAAGCTTTGTCTTTACCTGGCTAAATATCCTATCTTGGTCATACTGGGCAGCTGGAACGCTTCTTGGTGCGATACTTGGTGACTTTATCAAGGCCGATACAAGGGGACTTGAGTTTAGCTTAACAGCGCTTTTTATAGTGGTCGTCATCGAGATGTTTAAAAATGATAAAAACTACCGCGTGCTCTTTGCGGCGGTCTTTTTTGGCGTGCTTGGAGTGAGCCTCTTTCCAGCTAAATTTGTGCTTGTTGGCTCGATGGCGCTTTGTTTTGTATTTTTGCTTTTGTTTAAGGATAAAATTTGATAAGTGTAAACTCAAGTGAGATGGTGCTTTTTGTGGCGGTGCTTTTAAGCGCCTTGGCTACTTTTATAACGAGGGCGACGCCGTTTTATGCGTTAAGAAACTATAAGCCAAACCCTTATTTAGACGCTATCGAGAAGCACATGGGCATGATGATAATGGTCGTTTTGGTCTGCTACGGGCTAAAAGATACGAAATTTAGCGAGTTTCCATACGGCTTAAGCGAGATAGTGGCGGTTTTTACGGCTGTTTTGGTGCATTTGAAATTTAAAAATGCCCTTCTTAGCATAGTCGTTTCAACTGGAATTTATATGCTTTTGATAAGAATTTTTTAAATAAATATAAATTTTGAAAATTAATAAATTTTTTAAATATATGACGTTATAATGCTCTAGCAAATTTTAATGCAAAGGAGCTAAAATGCGTTTAATCTTTAAGGCGGTGTTACTCATGATTTTAGGTGCTACTTTAGCGGTTGCTAAGCCAACCATCTACATCCTAGCTACTGGTGGAACGATAGCAGGAAGCGGCTCAGGTTCGCTTGATTCAAGCTATACTTCTGGAACTGTTACGGTCGATAAACTTATCGCAGCCGTGCCAGATATCAACAAGATCGCTACCATAAAAGGCGAGCAAATTTCAAATATCGGCTCACAAGATATGAACAACGAAGTTTGGCTTAAGCTTGCAAATAGAATAAACGAACTTCTAAACAGCGGCAAAGCCGATGGTATCGTCGTTACTCACGGCACAGACACTATGGAGGAGACAGCTTACTTCTTAAATTTAGTCGTTAAAAGCGACAAGCCAGTGGTGCTTGTAGGTGCGATGAGAAATAGCGGCTCACTAAGTGCAGACGGTCCGCTAAATTTATTTAACGCTGTAAATGTAGCTATCAGCAAAGATAGCGTAGGCAAGGGCGTTGTAGTTGTTATGAATGATGAAATTCACGCTGGTAGAGAGGTAACAAAAACTAACACAACAGGCGTTGATACATTTAAATCACCAAACAGCGGCAAAATCGGCACAGTTTTTTACGGCAACGTAAAATACTATATGAACCCACTCAGAAAACACACAGCAAGCTCAGCTTTTGACCTAACTGGCGTAAAAGAGCTTCCAAGGGTTGATATCATCTACTCTCACGCAAATGACAATCCTGACTTTGTAAATGTGGCTGTTAAAAACGGCGCAAAAGGCATAATTAGTGCTGGTCTTGGCAACGGCAACCCTTACTTTAGCGTGCTAGAGGCTCTTGGTGAGGCTTCAAAGGCTGGCGTAGTGGTAGTTCGTGACTCACGTGTGGGAAGCGGCGAGACAACTATGAACGGCGAAGTTGATGACGCAAAATACGGCTTTTTAACATGCGACAATCTAAACGCTCAAAAAGCTAGAGTGCTTTTAATGCTTGCTCTTACAAAAACAAGCGACAAAGCTAAAATTCAAGAGTTTTTCTTAACTCACTAAGCTTAAATTCTCGTGGCGGATCTGTTAAATTTATAGCTCCGCCCTCTTTTTTTAAAATTCACACTAAAATTTAAGGCTCTAAAATGGGGATTAGCGCGCACTACTACGCCTACTTGCAAGATGATATAGAAAAGATCAAAAATGGCGGCAGTGGCGAACTTTTGGACGAATACGACTTGAATAATTTGTGGGACGCGATGTGTAAGATGCTAACTGGCACAAATTTCAAGCAGAGGCTTAAGGCTGGCGATATTTTTAGCTCAAATGAGCCTTTTAGCTGGGCTATTTTTGGGCGTAGTGCGCTAAACGAAGAGCTAAGTGAGATGATCTCTTATACTAACGTTTCGGATGTAAAAGAGGTGGCTAGGGCGATGAAAGATGTTGATATTAGCGCACTTTTAGCAAAGATAAATTTAAAAGAATTTGCTATCTCAAAGACATATCCTGATATCTTTGGGCGGCAGAGCGAATTTGAAGATATAAGGGTGAGTTTAAAAGAGCACTTTACTGGGCTTTTAAATTTTTACCAAAATGCTGCCAGTAAAGGGCTTGGCGTACTGATAGTAATAGCCTAAATTTCTAAATTTTTAGTGGGCTATTTTATGGTTTAAATTTAGCTAGCTTTAAAGACAAATAAATTTATAAAGAGCCTTTATATCAAAAGCAAAATTTATGTAAAAGCATACTTGATAAATTTGCCATCTAGGCTGCGAGGTATATACGAAATCGCTATTAAATTCATTAAATTTTATAGACCAAAAATGTCACTAGCGCAAAAGCTAAATTTTGTGCCAGCAAAAGCAGGCTAAACAAATTTACCACTTTTCAAGCTCTAGGCTACGAAACACACACAAAATCGCCTTTGTTTTAGCGCTAAATTTATTAAATTTATATCCCTAGCGCCAAAAGTCAAATTTCTCACGTCCAAAAGCAGGCTAAATTTGCTAATAAATCCTTCTTTTATCATAAATTTATAGATTTTGATTTAGCATTTCATTAAAATTTCAAGGCATCTCATGAATTTCTTGCTATTTTTTATCACCCTTGCGCCCATCTCGATGATGCCAGGCATCAACATGACCTACGCGATGAGCATTGGCATGAGCTTTGGCTACAAGCACTCGTTTTTCGTGATGGCTGGGCAGCTTTTAGCGATTGCTTTTGTCTCGTTTAGCTGCATGCTTGGCGTGGGCGCGGTGCTGCATCATTTTGAGTACGCATTTAAGGCGCTAAATATCATCGCAGGCCTTTATATGCTCTATCTTGGCGTGATGCTCTTTTTTGGCAAGGGCGAGCTTAGCATCACAAATGTCTCAAATTTGCCAAGCAAAAAGCAGATGTTTATAAATGGCCTCATCGTTAGCGTCTCAAACCCAAAGGCGTGGATATTTTTCTCAGCTTTACTGCCTACATTTTTGGATAAAGATGACCCTTTTAGCCTCACTCGCATGTGCGTGATCGCCATAACGCTCGTTTTCATCGAGTTTTGCGCGCTAAATATCTACGCACTTGGCGGAGCTATGCTAAAGAAATTTTTACAAACGCACCTAAGGCTACTTGAAATTTGCACTGCCATTATAGTCTGCACGATCGGCGTGCTCTTGCTTTTTAGATAAATTTATCCCCTTTTTATCTAGCTTGGCTAAAATTTGTCCAGTTTGCACTACATTTTTAGCAAAAGGATAAGAGATGAAAAAATTTCTATTTATATTTACAAATCAGCCATATAACGGCACGGACAATGCTTACAACGCACTAAGGCTGGCTAGAGCGCTAAAAGAAAAGGGCGAAGAGGTTAGGATCTTTCTCATGAACGACGCGGTCGATCTTGCACGAAATAGCACCAAAAAGCCAGAAAACTACGACGTCGATCTAGTAGCGATGCTAAAAGAGTTACACGCTGGCGGTGCGATGCTTAAGGTTTGTGGTAGCTGCCAAACAAGGTGTGGTTTGCATGTGGGAGAGCCTTATTTTGAGGCTGAGGTGAAAGGCAGCATGGATATCTTGTCCGAGTGGGTGAGAGAGTGCGATCAGGTGATGACATTTTAGAGCAAAAAGGAGAATTTATGAGTTTGACATTTAGTGTAAAAAATAAAAAGAAGCTACTTGGCGGATACGCAAAGGCGCTAAGCGAGCGTGAAATTTCAGCTCTTGTTGAGGGGCTTTTCTTTTTTAACAGCGAGCAGGAGGAGCCAAGCGCAAATGAGCTAGGCGCTGACGTGATGATAGCAGGCGTGTGGCAAAAGAGCGCTCGTGGCTTTGAGCTAAACTACGAAGATGGCGAGTATATCGTGCGTGTTTATACTCCAAGTGGTGTCGGCGACTGGCAGATCGCACTTGAGCTACTCTCAAAGCTCTCAGCCCAAACTGGCTCAAAAATAGAGTGCGATAACGAAAAAATTTATAATAGCGAGCAAATTTTAAAATTTGACTACGAGGCTGACATCGCAGCTGGACTTGAAGCGTTAAAAGATATAAAAGAGAAAAATCAAACGCTTTATATCTCTGGCGTGGGGCGTGACGTGGCGTTTGACGCGGTTATGATAGATGAAATTTTTGCAAGCGCCAGCCCTGCGGCTAAATTTGATGAGATGATGAGGCAGGTGCAGTATCTTGACGCATACAGCGCAAGAGAGCACCTCTATCAAGACAAAGACGGCAACGAAATTCTTGGCACATATACGCTTAGTGAAAATTTACCGACCATCTTGCCTTATGCTCCATCTCCGTCGTGGCAGGCACAAGAAGCTCTTGGAGATCGCAAGGTCTCACGCTGGGTACTTACGCTAGTTGTGGGCGTGGATGAAAAAGACGCGCATGTGCTTGATGAGTGTGAATATGGAGCTTTCATGGCAAATTTACCAAAAGAGAAATACCACTTCATTGACGCTGCAAACGTGCTTGTTGAGCCACTTAGTGAAGATGAGATGAAAGAAATTTTGCAAAAGGCTAAGGCTTAAATTTATTAAACCCCAAAAAATGTAAATTCACCTCAGACTTGCTTAAAACTTAAGCCAGTTCAAGCGCATTTTTAAGCTCATAAAAGCCAGAATTTTACTGACTATGCCGCTTTTTGAGTATGATACGCATGGTTTAAAAAGGATAAAAATGAAAATTTTAAAGGCTATTTTAGCGGCGGCATCGGTGGTTTGCTATCTAAACTCGGCCATTTTACCAGAAAGCGACTGGAGCAAAAAAGAGCTAAAAGGCAAGGTCAAAAGCATGACGGCTACGGAGCATGAATACTCTATGGATGGCTCTGGAGCGCTAGAAAACACACGCGTAAAACGAACCGAGTTTAACGAAAGCGGCTATATACTGCAAGAAACCGAGTATATAAACGGCGTGCCAAACAGCTCTGTTTTGTTTGAGTATGGCAAAGACGGGCTAGTGCGCAAAAAATATCAAGATAGCGCCGTTTATCTCTATGAATACGAATTTGATGGCGAAAATTTAGTCGCAACGGCCAAAGAGCAGTATGTCGAGGATAAATTTTACCCCAGAACGGAGAAAACCACCTACGGCAAGGACGGCAAAATGATCGCTCAGGCGGTCTATTCTGGCAGGACGCTAGTGACGGATGATAGCTATATCTACGACGAAAAGGGCACTTTAACGCGGATAGAAAATAATATGGAGCCGCGCAACGGTATAGAGATAAGCTTCGAGCGCAAGCCAAATGGCGAATACGAAAAAATCACGCAAGCCCCAAACTCAAAATGGGTTTATTACTACGCAGCAAATGGCGATGAAATGGAGTATACGTCGGTAAATTACTTCGGCTCTGAGGCAAAAATCTGGCAAATCTTGCAGTTTAAGGATATAAGCAGGGACGAGCGGGGAAATTTGACGCATAAAACCTCGGTCAAATTTAAGCCCGCTGACAAATACTACGAAAACGGCGACATAATAAAGATCGGCTTATACAAAAAGCTACAAATCAGCTACGAATACTACGAATAAAATAACCACTCTTAAATTTACAATCCTGCTGGCGGAGGCTAGCTGGCTTGATAAAAACTGAGCATCGACATTAAACTGCTAAACTAGGCGGTGCATGTTTTTATTTTTGCTTTTTAGCCATTTTGCCGCTAAATTTAGTAAGACTTAAATTCTTAGCTCATGCACATCGTTTAAAAGACCTTAAATTTACCCACACTAACTGATAGTTGCCGAGTTTTGATTATTTATTTAGCTTCTTTTGGTTAAAATCAGCCCAAATTTACAAAACTAAAGGTTAAAAATGAAACAAGGCAAAGTTTGGAAATTTGGCGATAATATCGACACTGACATCATCATCGCCGCAAGATACTTAAACACTTCAGACGAAAAAGAACTAGCAAAACACATCATGGAAGACGCCGATCCTAAATTTAGCTCAAAAATAGCAAAAGGCGACATCATCGTAGCTGGCGAAAATTTTGGCTGCGGAAGCTCAAGAGAGCACGCACCGTTAGCGCTAAAAGAGGCTGGCATAGCAGCTGTTGTGGCTAAGAGCTTTGCGAGGATTTTTTATAGAAACAGCTTTAACACAGGGCTTTTGATACTTGAGATAAAAGAAACTGATGAGATAAACGAGGGCGATACGCTAAAGATCGACGTGGATAACGGCGTCATCGTAAATGAGAGCACAAAAAAAGAGTATAAATTTAACGCTATCCCGCCATTTATGCAAGAGCTTTTAAACGCTGGTGGCCTTATCGAGTACGCAAAAGCGAAGATGAACTAAGGAGCGGCGATGAAAAACTATAAAATTTGCGTTATAAAAGGCGATGGCATCGGCCCTGAGATCATCGACGAGGCGATAAAGGTTTTAGACGTCGTAAGTGCCGAGTTTGGTATCAAATTTGAGTATGACTACAAGCTTATGGGCGGCGCAGCCTACGACGTTTTTGGTGAGCCACTGCCAGATGAGACGCTAAGCTCGGCACTTAGTAGCGACGCTGTGCTTTTTGGAGCGATCGGCGGCGAGAAATGGGACAGCCTACCAAGGCACCTAAGGCCAGAGAGCGGGCTTTTAAAGATCAGAAAAGAGCTTGAAGCTTATGCAAATTTACGCCCAGCCATCATCTTTGACGAACTAGTAGATGCTAGCACGCTAAAGCCAGAGGTTTTAAAGGGTGTTGATTTTGTCGTGGTTCGCGAGCTAACTGGTGGGCTTTATTTTGGTCAGCCACGTGAAAAAGGCGAAGATAGAGCGTTTAATACGATGGTCTATACTAAATTTGAGATCGAGCGCATCGCAAAGATCGCCTTTGAGACGGCTATGCTTCGCAAGAAAAAGGTCTGCATGGTCGATAAGGCAAATGTCCTTGAGACAAGCCAGCTTTGGCGCGAGGTGACAAGCGAGGTGGCAAAGGGCTATCCTGAAGTAGAGCTTAGCTTTATGTATGTCGATAACGCAGCGATGCAGCTAGTAAGAGCGCCAGCAAATTTTGATGTCATACTGACTGAAAATTTATTTGGCGACATTTTAAGTGACGAAGCGAGCATGGTTTGTGGCTCGATAGGACTTTTGCCAAGTGCTAGCATGGGCGGCAAAGTGGGAATTTATGAGCCTATCCACGGCTCAGCGCCAGACATCGCAGGGCAGGGCATAGCAAATCCGATCGCGACCATTTTAAGTGCAGCGATGATGCTAAGATACGCTTTTGGCGAGAGCGAAGCTGCAAATGCGATAGAAAATGCCGTAAAAACAGCGCTTGCAAAGGGATATAGAACAAAAGATATCGCCGCATTTAACGCAGTTGAAATTTGCTCAACAAGCGAGATAGGCGACGTGATAGCAGGATTTATCAAAAAATGAAAAAGACAATCACTGAAGCACTGATCTACGAGGCGCAAGGGCTAAAAGACGATGCGCTTGAAATTTACAAGAACATCTTAAAACAAGACCCGTCAAACAAGGACGCCCTTAGCGCGATAAACCGCCTGAGCGGACTTCGCAAGGAGCGCGTGATAAAAAATGAGCAGATGAAAGAGTTTTTTATCAGGATGAAAAGTGACGAAGAGATAAATGAATTTAAAAGGTGGTTGATAAGATTATGAAGCTTGATGATATCGCTAGGATGGCCATTAGTGAGGTTAGCGCCGAGCTTGAGAAGATAGAGGCACTGCAAAACAAAAAGCAAGAAGAGCTTGAAAGGGAGAATTTAAAAAAAGAGCTTTTAGCAATAGAATCTGCTGATGAGCAAGTGCTTGAAGAGCCAAAAGTAGAGGCAAGCGTGCTAAGCGTGTCAAGTGCGCAAAGCGAGCCAGAGCCAAAGGTAGCGCAAATTTTGCCAAAGAGCAGGGAGATAAGTGATGAAGAAATTTTCTTAGCAAACCTTGCTGAGCGCATCGAGGTGCTTTTTGAGGGGCTTAAGCAAACTAGCGAGCAAGACCTTGGCCAAAGGCTCGAGCTAACGACTAAATTTTTAGAATTTACCCTTGCAAACATCGAAAATAGACTACAAAATCTCTCAAAATAATAAATTTGAGGCAAAAACTGGGACAGAAATTTACAAAAATAGCGAGCTAGACTTTTTTAGGTCGCTATTTGCCCCTTTTAGCAAGCGCGTCTATCTAGTAGGTGGCTGCGTGAGAGATGCACTTTTGGGGCGAGAAATTTATGATTATGACATTGAAGTTTATGACATAGAGCCTCTTAAATTTGACGAGCTTATGGCTAGCATAAGAGCTAGTGGTGTTGGCAAAAGCTACTTCATCTACAAATATAAAAACTACGATCTTGGTCTGCCACGAAGCGAGAGTAAGACTGGAAATTCGCACAAAGACTTTGCCGTAAGCTACATAAATGATCCAAGCCTTGCAAGTCTTAGGCGTGATTTTACAGTAAATGCCATGATGATGAACATCTTTAACGGTGAAATTTTAGACTTTCATGGCGGCAAAAAGGACCTTGAGAGCAAGATGCTAAGACACATCGATAGTGAGAAATTTAAAGAAGATCCGCTAAGGGTGCTACGTGGCGTGCAGTTTAGCGCTAGGCTTGGCTTTAGCATAGCTGATGATACACTAGAGCTTATGAAAACGCTTGATCTAGCGCATCTAAGCAAGGATAGAATAAATACCGAGCTCATTAAATTTTTTCGCTCAGAGCATCTTGAAAAAGGGGCGTTTTATCTTTTTAAACTTTCACTTTTTAAAGAAATTTTTGGCGTGCAAATTTGTGAAAATGATGAGTTCTTGAGCGAGCTAAAGAGCGCTAGAAATTTCGTGGATGATGAGAGGCTGTTTTTATATATGCTTTTTGGTAAATTTGAGCTTGACGCAAAAGAAATTTTAGAAAAAATGCGCCTGCCAAAGAGCTACTTTTCTATCTTAAAAGAGCCATTTTTTAAAGCTATGCCAAGCGATAGAGAGCTACTAGAAATTGCTCTAAATATGCCTATAAAATCGTGGCTTGGAGCTTATAATAAAGAGCGCATAGAGCGTGCAAAAGAGCTTGGAATTTATGAGCGTAAATTTGAGCCAAAGATAGACGTGAGAGAGATCTTGGCGGCTGGCTTTAAAAACGAGATGATAGCAGCTGAGATAAAACGCAGACAGGAGCTTGAAATTTCAAGCTATCTAGCCAAGCGCAAATTTAGAAAATCTTAATCTTTAAAACTCTTAAAAGCCCATTTTGGCTAAAATAAGGCAGTTTATAACACTTTTTAAGGCAAGAAAAACTTATGTTTAACATAGTCCTAGTCCATCCTCAGATACCGCAAAACACCGGAGCTATCGGCAGAATGTGCGTAAATGCAAATTTAAAGCTGCACATCGTTAAGCCAACTGTCTTTGATCTGAGCGAAAAGGCTGTTAGACGTGCTGGGCTTGATTATTGGAAAATCTTAAAGCCACAAATTTGGCAGAGCCTAGATGAATTTTTGGAGGCAAATTTAAGCCACAAAGAGCGATTTTTCTTTGCTACGACTAAGACAAACAGGCTTTACTACGACGCTAAATTTGAGCCAGGAGATTTTATATTTTTTGGTGGCGAGAGTACGGGACTGCCAAGAGAATTTATGGATATAAATTTCAAAAACGCCATAACGATCCCGATGGGAAAAGAGGGCAGGAGCTTAAATTTAGCTATGAGTGCTGGCATTATCGCTTATGAGGCGATCAGGCAAAATATCACTGAATTTGACTTTAGGAGTGAGATTTGAGAGTAGTTTTTGCTTTGTTTTTTACCATTTTGGTGGCATTTGCGAGTGAAATTAGCATCGCAACTTATAATGTGCAAAATTTATTTGATTGCAAAGATGATGGTAGCGAGTATCTTGATTTTAAAGTAGGCGTATCAAAATGGGACTGCGAGGCAGCTGATTCAAAACTACAAAGGACAAGACAAGTCATAAATGCACTAAATACCGACATTATCGCACTTCAAGAGATCGAAAATGAGCAGGTTTTAAAGGCTTTGGTTGGTGGCAGTGAGTATAAATTTATAGCTTTTAGCAAGGCAAAAAACTCTCCAGTCGGGCTAGCTCTCATATCAAAGATAAAGCCAAGTGGCAGTGAAATTTTTAAAGTTCCAAACGTAAAGACGAGAAATATCTTAAAGGTTATGTTTGAGATAGAAGGTAAGAAATTTAGCATATTTGTAAATCACTTTCCAACTTATAAAAATGGCATAAATATGCAAAAAAAGGCTGAAAAAACGTTAAGAACGGCTCTAGGTAAAGAGAAAAATGCGATTATTTTGGGTGATTTTAACTCACCTTATGGGCAAAAATCCATCTTAAATGACATCATCGCAACTCGTGGATTTTACGATCTTTATAGCTTTTTAGCCCCAAAAGATAGATATTCCCACGCAGTGCATGGCAAAAAAAGAGCGATCGATCATGTTTTGCTTTCACCTAGCTTTATGGAAAATGGCGATCTAAGCTATGTTGGTGGTAGTTTTGAAGTCTTTAAACCAAGCTTTGCAGTCGATGAAAAAGGCTTTGCAAAGAGCGACCTTTACTCAGATCACTTTGCATTAAAGTTTAAAATTTCAACTGATCCAAGCCCAGTAAAAAAGAGCTTTGTAAGTAAAATTTTTAAAAAAGATGAAAACAAAGCCAATAAAAAAATAAGCGAACAAAGCTATAAGACGGCTGATGTGGATACGCTTTTTAATCATCCAGAAGCTGTGCCAGTCGTGATTGAAAAAGCGGTTGTTATCTTAAAAGATAAGCATGGCTTTATCATCTCGAAAAATCACCGCGGAATTTATGTCTATGATCCTAAAAATAGCGTTACTGTAGGAGAAGAGTTAGATGTTTTAGTAAGGCGAATGAAAATTTATAAAGATATGCTTGAAGTCAGCTCTTATGAGATCATAAATGAGCATGGCACGAAAGATATTAACGAAAATTTACTAGATGCATCGCAATTAGGCGAAGCTAGAAGTGGCGATGTCTTTGCTAAAATTTCGGGCAGACTAGAGAGGGGCTACCTGCATACACCATACGGTAAGATCAGGGTTTATAGCAAGAAAAAGCTAAAAGATGGTGAGTATAGTTTTGAAAATGCGAGAGTTAAAATTTACAAGAGAGAAAACCAAATCGTTGTGGAGTAGATGGTGCAAATTTTAGATATTTTTATGATCGCAGCGTTTGTTTTGTTTGTGATATTTATGATTAGAGGCGTCATTGTGCAGGCGCAAGAGAAGGAGAGAGCAAGAGAGATGATAAGAGAAAAAAGAGAAAATTTTAATAAAAAGAGTGAGATATGAAAGAGTTGTTACTAGAGATCGGAGTCGAGGAGCTCCCAGCGATACCATTTTTAAGGGAGCTGCCAAACATTAATGCTAAATGGCAGGCTGTGCTTGAAAAATATAACATCAAAAGCGAGTTTAAATTTTACTACACGCCGCGCCGTTTGGTCTTTTTTCATGAGAAATTTCCATTAGCTCAACCAGATAGCGTGGCTAGTTTCGTTGGTGCGCCAAAGCAAGTAGCGCTAAAGGACGGAGCTTTTACAAAGGCGGCGCTTAGCTTTGCAAATAAATGTGGCATAGATGAGAGCGAGCTTAAATTTAAAGAGATAGACGGCAAAGAGGTGCTTTACTACGAAAAAGAGGTGAAGGGTGAGCCGGTTGCTAAGGTAATGGGCGATATGGTCGAGGAGTTTTTAAAGAGCCTTAGCTTTGGCAAGTCTATGCGCTGGGGCAATGGCGAGTTCGAGTTTATCCGCCCGATAAGATCGTTTTTATGCTTGCTTGGAGATGAGGTCATTAAATTTAACAAATTTGGCGTAGAGAGTAGCAACTCTACCTATCCTCACAGAAGCGTTAGCTACGACAAGATAAAAATTTCAAATATAAAAGAGTATTTTGATGGCTCAAAGAGCCGTGGCATCGTGCTTGAGGCAGACGAGAGAGAGAAAATAATCCTTGATGAGTTTGAAAGGATCAGCCAAAAAAGCGGGCTAAAGATCGAGATAGATAAAGAGTTACTAGCTGAAGTCGTGGCGATCACTGAGTATCCAACAGCGCTTCTTGGCTCGTTTGAAGAGGAGTTTTTGGAGGTGCCAAGCGAGGTCATCATCACATCTATGAAAGAAAATCAGCGCTACTTCCCAGTCTTTAAAGATGGCAAGCTAGCAAATGGCTTCGTTGTCGTTAGTAACGCCATTACAAAGGACTATTCGCTCATCATCAAGGGCAACGAAAAGGTGCTAAGAGCAAGGCTAAGTGACGCGATGTTCTTTTGGCAAAGCGACCTTAAGGCCGAATTTAGCCCAGAAAAACTAAAAAATATAACCTACCTAAAAGAGCTTGGAAGCATCTATGAAAAAGAGCTTAGAGAGCTAAAAGTGGCTAAAAAACTTGCTAGCAACTATGGTGAGCTACTTAAAAAAGAGGCTGGCGAGTATGCGAGCAAGCTGGAGCGAGCTGTGATGCTAAGTAAGGCTGATCTTACAACGCAGATGGTTTATGAATTTACCGAGCTTCAAGGCATCATGGGCGCTTACTACGCAAAGGCCAAAAATGAGGACGAAAACGTCGTTTTAGCTATAAAAGAGCAGTATCTGCCAGACGGCGAGGAGGCGCAGTGCCCAAGCAAGGTCTTTAGCTCGGTTGTGGCACTTTCAAATAAGCTTGATACGCTAATGGGGCTCTTTAGTATCGGTAAAATCCCAAGCGGCACCAAGGACCCATACGCTCTAAGGCGCGCGGCAAATGGCGTGATAAAGATCGTTTTGGCGCATAATCTGAAATTTAACGTAAAAGAAATTTTAGAAGATATCGCAAAAGAGTATAAGAAATTTGACGTTGAAGTGCTTATAAATTTCATCCTTGATAGGCTCTACACCTTCTTTGACGCAAATGCTTCTATCGTAAAAGCTTGCATAAAAAGCGGCGAAAAGGACATCTTGGAGCTAACTAAGATGATAGAGGCACTTGCTAAAATTTCAAGCGAACCAAATTTTAGAGAGAATTTCTCGACATTTAAGCGCCTTGCAAACATCATAAAAGATGATAAATTTAGCAAGGTCGATGAGAGCCTCTTTGAGATAGATGCTGAAAAGGCCTTAAATGACGCGTTTAAAGCCGTCGATAAGAGCCTAGCATACGAGCCAAGGCTAAAAGTGCTATTTGCTCTAAAGCCGCAGATAGATGAGTTTTTTGATAAAGTTATGATAAACGTTGAAAACGAGAAAGTGCGAAATAACCGCGTCGCAATCATCGGTCAAATTTATAGCGAGATACTAAAAGTAGCTGATATAAAAGAGATCAGCTTTTAAATTTGCGCCAGCCTCGGGCTTTGCCTAGGCTGGCTTTTAAATTTACTCCCTAAAAATATCAAATTCTGGCTCGTAAGCCTTAGTTTTTACCCCAAAATATCCAAGCACTGAGCTAAAGATAAAATCATGCGAAAGAGTTTCGTTTTTTCTAGCTTTTAGCCTTTTTAAAAGCTCGCTATCGCTTGAAAAGATGATGGCTGGGATATGTTTTTGCTCATCTGGAGCGATGGAGTAAGGCAGTCCGTGTAAATATATGCCATTTTCGCCTAGACTCTCTCCGTGATCTGAGAAAAAGAACATGGCAACCTCAAATTTATCTTTTCTTGCTTCAAGAGCGTTTATCAGCTCGCTTTGTAGATAGTCTTCATATAAAATGGTGTTGTCATAGGTGTTTGCTATCTCATCTGGCGTGCATTTGTTTAGCTCGGCAGTGTCGCATGTTGGGGTGAATTCTTTAAATTTACTTGGGTAGCCTTTGTAGTAGATGGGGCCATGTGAGCCTTGCAAATGTAGCACGATAAATGTAGTGGAGTTTGCATCTTTTATGACCTTTTTTGCCTCATCAAATATCACTTCATCAAAGCCAGCTGCTCTGTGCTCTGAGGTGTGGTTTTGATCAAGATTGTCGCAAACGCCCTTGCAGCCGCCACTATTGTTGCCAAAAAAGTATGTTTTTATGCCAAGTTTATTGATGATATCAACTAAATTTTCACGAGCTTTAGCCTCGCGGTTGCTAAAATTTTCTCGCTTTAAGTCTGAAAATAGGCAAGGCACGCTAGTTTCTGTCGCGGTTCCGCATGAGTAGAAATTTGTAAAACTTACTACATCTTTTTGCTTGGTAAATTTGTTTGTATCGTTTTTAGCGTAGCCATTTAGCGAGTAGTTTTTGCTCCTTTGTGTCTCGCCAACTATCAAAACTAAAATTTTCTTTTTATCGTTTGTGAGCGCTGCGTCATCTGCCACGTAGGTAAAAGGGAGCGGTTTTTGAAGCAAAATTTGAGCTAACTTTATGGCAGAATATACTGGATAAGACGGAAGTAAGACCGTTTTTAAGTAAATGTGTTCTCTAAAAAATGGTATGAAAATTTTTGAAGTTAATGAAAAAATAATAGCGATAGTAACGATCGAAAAAGCGATAATCTTTAATCTAATTTTTAGACTATTTTTAAAGCTACCATAATTGATTTTTACGAAAACAACATAAATACATGGCAAAATAGTTGCAAATACAAACCACAATACTAAATTTATGCTTAAATAGCTAAAAGCTTCTTTGTTATCAGTATGAAGGACGTTTAGTAGCATCTCTTTGTTTATGATAACGCCGTAATTTGACATAAAATAAGAACAAATCGAGCTAACAATAATTATAAAAATAGTAAAGGGTTTTAGTAAATAAGGTAGAAATACAATGCAAAATACGCTTGCAAAAAGTGACGCAAGAAATATGCACATAATTGTGAAAAATAAGGTAGAAAAAGAAAGCGAGTTTGTTTCTAAAAATCCTAAAAAAACGCCTTTATATAAAAATATATGATTTACAAAAAGCATATATATTATAAATAAAGTTAAAAATTTAAAAAAACTTACTTCTCTAAATTTATTGATATTAATCATTTAAAGATTCCTTTCACTTAAAGCAATTTTTTAAAAATTTAAATTTTTAAACTAAATCTATTTTTTCTTTTTCTTGCTTTTTAGCTTCTTGTTTTTTGACTTCTTTTGAGGCTCAGCCTTTTTCGCCTTTTGGCTATCTTTTACACTAAGCTTTTCTTTGACCTTTTGCATGTCGTTAAAGCCGATGCCTTGAACCTTCTCAAGCTCCTCGACACTTGTAAATTTATGAGCTTTTCTATACTTTATGACGTTTAGTGCCTGGCTTTTGTTTAGTCCAAGGCTCATTAGCTCGCTCTTGCTAGCTGTGTTTAGATCAGCGCCATATGCAAGGCTTGCAAGCGCTAGGCAAAGTAAAATTTTTAATCTTTTCATCTTATCTCCTAAAATAATAATCCATCGTTTTCTTGATCTTGAATGATGTCGTTTGTTGGCGTATTTTGCGGCAACGGCGAGTCGTTTGTGTAGTACTCATCAGCGCCGTTATAGTATCCTTTATAGACGCCATCAGGCTGCTCAAACGCACGTCTTATGGTAGGGTAGAGCTTGATGTAGCCCTCCATAAATTTCTTAAAGACAGGCGCAGCTGTCCTGCCGCCACCCTCGACCTTTTTCATAGGGCTGTTATCGTCGTTTCCGTACCAGATGATGGCCTCGATATCAGGCGAATAGCCGCAAAACCAAGCATCGATGTTGTTGTTCGTCGTGCCAGTTTTGCCAGCGATCTGGATGCCATTTACCTTTGCGTTGCGTCCGGTGCCGTTGTTTACGACGTTTTGAAGCAAGGTTGTCATCAAAAATGCCTGCTCAGGTTTTAGCACCTGCTTCTTTTGAGGCTCATAGTCCATCGACGCGCCAAAGCTATTTTCTATATGCTTGATGAGCGTAGGCTCGACCACTTCGCCATCGTTTGGAAACATCGAGTAAAATTTCGCAAAGTCAAGTGGCGAAATTCCAAAGCTACCAAGTGCGATTGATAAATTTTCAGGGATGTCGTTAAAGCCCATATCTGTAAGCTGTTTGCGAACTGAGCTAAGACCAAGATCGTTTAGTAAATTTATGGTTGCGAGGTTGCGAGACTGGGTTAAGGCTGATTTTATCGTGATGTAGCCTTGAAAACCACCGCTATAGTTCTTTGGCGTCCATTCTTTGCCATTGCCCATGTCAAACGTCCTAGCGATATCAGCTACCTGAGAGACGACTGAATAGCCGCTATCAAGGGCTATTTGATAGATAAATGGCTTAAAGCTTGATCCTGGCTGACGCTTGCTCTGGGTGGCGCGGTTGTAGCTACTTTTTGCGTAGTCGATGCCGCCAATCAGAGCTAAAATTTGTCCGCTTTGTGGATGAGTGACGACGATAGCGCCATTTAACATCTCTGGATTTGCCTTTTTATCTCTTTTTAAAATTTCATTGTAGCCATAGACTAGGGCGTCTTGAGCGATCTTTTGCACATTTAGATCGACGGTGCTTTGTATCTTGTAACCGCCAGTTTTTATATCGTCAAATTTCTTTGAAGCCTCTTTTATGATCTCATCGACCACGTAAGGAGCTTTATTGCGTGTGAGCGTATCGTCAAAGACTGCTGGCTCTTCAAGCACGCCCTTTCGGTACTCATCTTCGTTTATCCAGCCGATGCCATACATCCTTTCAAGTACCCTGTTTGCGCGGCTAAGAGAGAGGTCGAGATGCTTTGTAGGATCATAAGTGCTTGGCGCTTTTGGCATGCCAACTAGCATCGCTATCTCTTTTATGCTTAGCTCATTTAGCTCTTTTCTAAAGTACCCTTCAGCAGCTGTTTTGATACCGTAGTAGCCATGTCCGAAATATACGTGATTTAGGTATCTTTCGATGATGTCCTCTTTGCTAAGCTCGCTTTCAAGCTTCATAGCAAGCACGACTTCTTTTATCTTTCTTGTAAATTTCTTCTCGCGGCTTAGGGCTAGGTTTTTTATGAGCTGTTGAGTTAGCGTGGATGCGCCTTCTACCAGCTTTCTAGCTTTGATGTCCTTTATCGCCGCTCTTGCCATGGCTTCTACGTTGATGCCACCATGCTCAAAGTAGCTCGTATCCTCGATAGCCACGAGCGCTTCGATGACACGTGGCGGGATGTCGTTATATTTGACGTAAATTCTATTTTCTTCAAATATATTTGCGATGAGCTCGTTGTTTCTATCAAAAATTTGTGTCGCAAGCTTTGGCTTGTAGTCGATGATGGTATAAGCGTCAAATCTCACCTGCGAATAAAAGTATAAAAACGCTCCACCAAGTGCGACGGCAACTACAAAGATAAATGCCAAGATATATTTCATAAAAATGCCTTTAATATTTTTAAATTTAGCCCCATTGCCGTGCTTGTCTCGCCGTGCTGGGAGATGATGTATTTTTTATTAAAATTTTCTATCGTCATGGCTCCAGCCTTGCCTCGCCACTCGCCACTTTCTAGGTAGCTTTTTAGCTCTTGCTCGCTAAATTTAGCAAATTTATATGTGGTCTTGCTCACATTTATAAGCTCAAATTCGCCTAAAAATATCATCGCCGTATAGACGCTACACTCATTGCCACTTTGTAAATTTAGCATAGCAAGTGCCTCGTTTGCATCCTTTGCCTTGCCTAAAATTTTATCCCCACAAGCCACGCAGCTATCTGCAAAGAGTAAATTTAAAAGCTTGCCATTTGCCTTTAAAAACTGCTCTTTTTTAGCTTTTACGACGTTTTGGACGTAAATTTCAGGTTTTAGCTCTTTTGCTATCATGCTCTCATCAAAGCTGCAAGAAATTTGTTTAAATTCTATCCCAGCATTTTTTAGTAAATTTGCCCTTGTTGGCGAGCTAGAAGCAAGTGTGATCATAAAAAGCCCATATAGCTCACGCCAAGATAGACAGCTGCAAGCGAGGCTAGTAAATTTAGCGGCGTGAAGTAGTAGATGATGACGATTAGACTTTCGTTTAGCTCGATCATTTCGTGTGATCTTAGAGTTTTTAAAGCCTTTTTGTATCTATAAAAGATGTAGCTTAAATTTAAGAGTAAAAATAGCTCTATCGCCCATTTGGTCGCTACTATCGCACTTGTCATTGGATTTTGCATTTTGCCATCATCAAAGTAAAAGACAATTATCAGGCTAGTTAGTGCGATGCCAAGAACTAGCGCAAAGATAGCTAGTCCAAAGCGTCTTATGATGTGAAGCAAGATGTGATAGCGCTCTTTATCTTCAAATTTATTTTTTATAAAATAGCTTCCAGTAAGCACTAAACCAGCTTGTAGCCCTATAAAAAGAGCTACGAAACTAATGTGCAAGAAGATGATTAGTTGATCAAATTTAAAAAAAGCGATCTCTTGATGAATCATTTTTCTAAAGCTTGCCTTGCATACTCAAGTGAGCTTTTTATGGCGTCTTCGATGGCTAGAGCGTTTTTGCCGCCAGCTGTTGCAAAGTCGTCTTTTCCGCCACCATTGCCGCCTAGAATTTGCGCTGCAAATTTAACCCAAGCGCCAGCTTTTATAGGAGCATTTTTCACGCCAGCTGCAAGAGAAATTTTACCATCTTCATCTGTTTGGACCAGCAAAATAGCAGCCTTTTCGTGCTCGTTTTTAAACTCATCTATCAAAGTTTTTATGTCGCCACCATCGATGTGCGCCACACAAAGCTTGGTCTCATTTACATTTATAAAGGCTAGCTCCCCAGAGCTTTTAGCATTTTTTAGCTTATCTTTTAAGCCTTTTATCTCGCCTTTTAGCTTTTTAACGGCATTTAGTGGTTCTGTGCTTTTTAGCTCATCTTTTAGCTCTTCAAGCTCAGCTCTAAATGACCTTGCTAAATTTAGCGCAGCCCTTGAGCAAACAGCCTCTATACGCCTAACTCCAGCACTTACGCCACTCTCTTTTGTGATGAAAAACGATCCGATCTCATCTATATTTTTTACGTGTGTGCCACCGCAAAGCTCTTTGCTGACATCGCCAAAGCTCACAACTCTTACCTTGTCGGCATATTTTTCATTAAATAGCGCGATCGCTCCGCTTTTTTTAGCCTCTTCAAGCTCCATAACCTGCGTTTTTGCATTTGCACCAGTTAAGATCCACTCATTTACAAGGTTCTCAACCTTTGAAATTTCTTCGCTAGTAAGCGCCTTTGGATGAGAGAAGTCAAACCTTAGTCTATCTGCCTCGACGTTTGAGCCAGCTTGAGCGATGTGTGTGCCAAGTACGCTTCTAAGGGCTGCGTGAAGCAAGTGTGTAGCGCTGTGATGACGCGCAGTCTCCGCTCTGTCGCTGCCCACTTCAAGCTCTACTTCGTCGCCAACTTTTAGCGCCGAGTTAGTTTTTACTAAAGATAAATTTAGCCCATGAAATTTTTGTGTATCAAGCACATTTGCTTTGCCAACTATCTTGCCGCTATCGCCGCACTGACCGCCACTTTGAGCGTAAAATGGAGTGACATCAAACATCACCCAGCCCTCTTTGCCAGCATCTAGGCTATCTACATTTTTAAATTCTTCATCAAGCAAGGCTAGAATTTTACTTTTACTCTTAAGCTCTTCGTAGCCTATAAATTTATTCTCGCCAAATTTCTCAAGTAGCTCTTTAAAATCGCCCTTCGCACTCTTGTCGCCACTGCCTTTCCAAGCAGCTTTTGCGCGTGCTTTTTGCTCACTCATAAGCTCATCAAACCTTGCCTCATCGACCTTTAAGCCCTTTTCTCTAAGCATATCAGCCGTTAGGTCAAGTGGGAAGCCAAATGTATCATAGAGCTTAAATGCAGCCTCTCCGCTAAAAATTTCTTTTGTATTTTTAAGCTCGCTCTCAAATAGCTCAAGTCCGCTTGCGATTGTTGCTAAAAATCTCTCTTCTTCAAGCTTGATCTGCTCTTTTACGGCTGCTTTTTTATCGTTTAGATAGGTGTAGTGTCCGCCCATAAGCTCGCAAACTTTATCGACAAGCTTATACATAAACGGCTCTTTTATGCCTAGCAAGTATCCATGGCGGATCGCACGGCGTAAGATACGGCGAAGCACGTAGCCACGGCCTTCTTTGTCAAATGTAGTGCCTTGAGCTAGCAAAAATGTGACTGAACGGATGTGGTCGCTTATGACGCGGTAGCTAGCGCCACTTTCATAGACGTATGGCTTGCCGCAAAGCTTTGCCACTTCGTTTATGAGCGGCATAAAAAGTGTGCTGTCGTAGTTGCTAAATTTGCCTTGCAAGATAGCTGTAACGCGCTCAAGTCCCATGCCAGTATCTATGCTTGGCTTTGGTAGTGGGCTTAGTTTGCCATCCGCGCTTCTTTCATACTGCATGAAAACAAGGTTCCATATCTCTAAAAATCTATCTCCATCGCCGCCCATGTAATCTTCTGGTGTGTTAAAGTGCTCAGCGCCTTGATCGTAAAAAATTTCACTGCAAGGGCCGCATGGTCCAGTATCGCCCATCTGCCAGAAGTTATCGTGGTCGCCAAAGCGGTAAATTCTCTCTTTTGCGATGTGAGTGCTCCAAATTTCAAAGGCCTCATCGTCAGTCTCATGCACTGTGACATAGAGCTTATCTTTTGGTAGTTTTAGCACTTCTGTGACAAACTCCCAAGCATAAGCGATCGCCTCTTTTTTGAAGTATTCGCCAAAGCTAAAATTTCCTAGCATCTCAAAAAATGTGTGGTGACGCGCTGTGTAGCCGACGTTATCAAGGTCGTTGTGTTTTCCGCCAGCTCTTATGCAGGTCTGACAGCTAGTGCGGATAGGTGGTGTTGGGCGTGGTACTTCGCCTGTGAAGATGCTCTTAAATGGCACCATGCCAGCATTTGTAAAAAGCAGTGTTGCATCGTTTGGCACAAGTGGTGCAGAAGCTACTACTTCGTGACCTTTTGATTTAAAAAAATCAAGATATGCCTTTCTTATATCTAAATTTTGCATTTTTATCCTCGTTAGTTTTAAAATTTTGCTTGATTTTAGCCAAAATTCGTTTGCGAAATTCTAAAAAGAGAAAAAATAGTGATATTTTGAAAACTATCTCTTGTTTTATCTATTTAAAAGCGATTTGTAAATAAAATAATTAAAAATTTCTAAAGTTTTAAAGGGTGAATGTGAAGCTAAAAATCGGCATTATCGGCTATTGCAGCACAGGTAAAAAACATTATTTAGAGCTTAGACGCTCAAACGAGTTTGAAATTTGTGGCATTTTTGACAAAGACAATGTTGATGAGTTTTGCAGAGCTGATTTTTATACTGATTTTAAAGAATTTATAGAGGTTGCCCAGCCTCAAGCAGTCGTGCTTTGCTCGCCAAGAGAGGAGATGGTGGAGGCATTTTGCCAGTGTGCAAAATATTGCCAAAACATCCTCATCTCACGCCCAGTTTTTAAAAGTATAGCTGATCTTAAAGAAATAAAATATGCCGCTAAAACAAACAAAACTAGGGTTTGCACGGGAATTTCAGAGCGTTTTAATCCAACTATCTTGTCACTTAAAAAGGCACTTTTAAAAGAAGAGGAAATTTATAGCATATCAATCGCTCATTTTAAGCCACTTTGCGACGGAAATATCATAAATGAGCTCTCAGTTTCTGACATCGACCTAGCAAAAAATATCATAAATTCTGAAGTCAGCGACTTTTACTACACTCAAACAAACAAGACAAATGCCAAAAGTGCCGATAACGTGGCGATAAGCTTTAAAAGTAAAAATCAAATTCTAGTGCATATCACTGACTCATTTTGTGGCTCATTAGAGCGCTTTAAGATAGAGGTAAATGCGAAAAATGGCGTCTATTTTGGTGATCTCATCGATCACAAACTTCATCAGGTGAGTGAAAATGGACAGATGAATCTAAAGATAGATACAAATAATAGCGAGCTAAAAGCGCAATACGAGGCCTTTTACGATCTTTGCCAAAGTGGCGAGAGCAGCGAACTTTCAAACATCGATGATGCGATAAAGATAAGAGAACTATTTTAATGAAAAAAGCTCTTTTGCTTTTAAATATGGGCGGCGCAAATAGCCTTGACGATGTCGAAATTTTCTTAACGAATATGTTTAATGACCCATATATTTTGGGTATAAAAAATAAATTTTTAAGAAAATTTGTAGCTTTCATGATCACAAAAGGCAGGCTAAAAACCGCAAAACACAACTACGAGCAAATAGGCGGAAAGTCGCCACTTTGCGAGCTTACAGCTAAGCTTTGTGAGAAAATTTCAAGTCTTAAAAGCGAATTTGACGCGGTTGATTTTGCGATGAACTACACTTCGCCATTTGTAAAAGATGTGCTTAAAAAGTATGAAAAATTTGATGAGATAGTGCTTTTGCCACTCTATCCTCATCACTCACAAACTACGATAACCTCGAGCCTAGCTGATTTTAAAAAGGCAAAAGAGGAGCTTAATTTTAAAGCTAAAATTTCACTTTGCGAGCCATTTTATGATGATGACGCTTACAATAAGATCATTATCTCTCACATCCGTGAAGCGGTAAAAGATACCGATATAAGCGATGTTAGCCTCATCTTTTCAGCTCACTCTTTACCTCGCAAGATCATAGAAAAGGGTGATATCTACGAAAAACACATAAACGAGCATGTGCAAATTTTAAGCAAAATGCTAAAAGGGCAGGGGCTAAATTTTAAAGATGTGAGCCTTGCTTATCAGTCGCGTCTTGGCCCAGTTAAATGGCTAGAGCCATCTCTAAACGAGGCTTTGGCGAAGTGCGAAAATAAAAAAGCGCTTATCTATCCGCTATCTTTTTGTATAGACAACTCTGAGACCATTTTTGAGCTAGTTATCGAGTATGCCAAGCTTGCAAAAGAGCTAAATTTTAGCTTTTATAAAGTGGTAGAGTGTCCAAATTTTAGCGATGAATTTGCCAGTTTTATCCTAGAAAAATCAAAAAACACTAGAGAATTTAGCCTTTAGGAATAAATCTTGCTTATAAAAAGCATCTCAAATTTAAAAGGAGATGTATGAAGGTTCAAAATAACGATATTATCGATTATTTGTTGCAGTCAGGCTCAAGCAAAGCTAAAGATAAAAAAAATAGTTTTGATGAAATTTTAAGTCTAACGCTTGATAAGATCACAAGCGAGGCAAAGGTTTCAGACAAGCTTGAGCAGTTTAAGAAAAGGCTTACAGAAATCGGTGCTGCTGGCTTTATGAATGAGCTAAATTCAAACAAGATAGAAGAGAAAATAGCTCAGAAAAAAGAGGAGCTAACCGAGCTTTTAAGCATAAATGATCCGACCAAAACGCAGGATCAAAAAAATGAGCTACTTAAAATCATGGATAAAATTTTAAGTGACTACCGCAAAGAGCTAAACATGGCACTTACGAGCCAAACACTGCTTGAGAAGCAAAATAGCCTTGGCAAAAATACAAATAATTCTGTAAATTTAAGCTCTGTCTTAAATGAACTTGGACTTGCATAAATTCTGGATTTAGGCCGCTTGCCTAGATCCAAATTTCTACTTTAAACTCTAAATTTGAAATTTAATATTTATATCTTAGAAGTTAAATTTAATCTAACGCTGGTTTTTGTTTTGCTTTGTCGTTTTTGACATTGTCTTTTTTAGCTTCAAACTCAGCTATGACATTAGGATCTGGGAATAAATAGCCATCTTCAACCATTAGATCAACGGCCTTTTTAAATGTCGGCAACGCACTTTGCGCACCAAAGTAGTAGTAAGGCTTTTTAGGGTCTCTTGCTAAAACGCCTATGGTGTAGCTGTTGCCTCTTGTGTCATTTACGAAGCCAAAAAAGGAGCCGTTATAGGTGTTGCTATATCCGCCTTTGCCAGAAGCGATGTGCGCGGTGCCAGTTTTACCGCCTATCTCAAGACCTGGCGTAAATGCCTTTAAGCCAGTACCTTTTTCAACTGTTTTTATCAAAATTCTCTTCATTATCTTTGCGGTCTCTTGCGAGATGACCTGTGCTGGCTCTGCTTTTGGCAGATCGTAGCGCTTGCCATTTCGCTCCAGATATGCCACCATGTGCGGCGTCACCTCGATGCCTTTGTTGTTAAAGGTGTTATAAGCTTTTAAAAGCTGCATAAATGTCGCTTGCAGACCGTATCCGTAGCTAACTGTCGCTTTATAGGTTGATGAGTTTAGCTTGGTAACCGTTGGCATCATACCCACTTGCTCGTATGGCAGGTCGATGCCAGTTTTTCTTGAAAAGCCAAAATTTAAAAGCCCTTGATAAATTTGCGGACCATTTAGGCGTTCTACTAGCTGGATCATGCCGATGTTCGAGCTGTGCACGATGATGTCTTCAGCGCTCATAAAAGGCTCTGGGTGGGTATCTTTGATGATCCTTTTGCCTAGCTGATAGCGGCCATTATAGGTATTTACTAGCTCAAAAGGATTTACCTTTTTTTCTTGAAGTAGTATGGAGAAGATAAATGGCTTAAAAACCGATCCAACCTCGTATGCATACTCGCTTGCGCTCGAATTTAGCGCGCTGTAATCTTGCTTTCTTATATTTGATGGATCGTATCTTGAGCTAGAAGCTAGGGCTAGAATTTCTCCATTTTTGCTATTCATTATGCAGATGATTAGCTCTTTTGCGTCTAGAAATTCACGCTTCTCATCTAAAATTTGCTCTAGCTTGGTTTGAAATTTAAGCGGTACAGAAAGCACTGCGTTGTAGCCATCAACCCTCGTTGCTAAATTTGAATCACTGGTTAAGATTATATTGTTGCCAATATCGCGCGGACCTAGAATTTTGGCGTTTTGTATCGGAGCTAGGTAGTCCTCGTAGTATCTCTCAAGCCCTTTTACGCCTTTGCTTTTAGTAAGTGCGTCGCTCTCTGTTTTGCTCACGTAGCCAATAGCTGGCGTTAGGGCGTCTTTTGACATAAATTTACGGTTTTGACCGCTCTCCATCACGCGCATACCTTGAAATGAGGCAAGTCCAGTTTTTGGATCAAGGTAGGAGATCAAAATGCCCTTGCGGTTTAGCTTTCTAGAGAGCTCTTGAAGGTAGGTAGCGCCCTTTGCGTCAATGCTGTAAGAGAGCGTGACAAGGCCTTTTGTGCCGTTTATGATCTTTCTTACTTTGTTTGGATCGTCGCCGCTATAAAGCGAGTAGAGCTTGATGAACATCTCTTTTTTGTTTGGATCGATGTTTCTGGTGTCAAGCATCACTTTGTAGAGCTTTTGGCTTGATGAGATGCTAAAGCCATCTTTCGTGACGATATTGCCGCGGATTGCGGTATTTACGTCGCTTGTTTGAAGCTTAGGAAGCTTTCGCTCGATGCTTGCTCTATAAAATATAACGAGCACAAAGATTGAAATTCCAAAAGTAATTAATAAAAAAAGTATGGTTATTTTTGATTTTCTGGAATTCATTCAATGGCTTAAATTTGCGTTCTTGAAATTTCTTTGTATGCGCTTAGCGCTTTGTTGCGGATTTCTAGCATAAGCTTCATGCTAGTCTCTGCTTTGCCTATGGCGATAGCTGCTTGGTGCAAGTCTTTTACCTCGCCAGTTGCAAGGTCTGCGATGGCTTTATCGGCGTTTATTTGAACCTTGTTTAGCTCTTTTAAAGAGTCGTTTAGTGCGTTTTCAAAGCCGCCTTCTTCGCCCGCTTTTGCTATTTTGTTTGAATTTTCGCTTTTGTTTAACTTATCTAAATTTATGCTATTTATCATTATGCTTGTCCTGAAATGAGTGATATCGCACTTTGTGCTATTGTCTTTGCGTTTTGAAATGACGCTACATTTGCTTGATAAGCCCTTGTTGCTTCAAGCAAATCAGCCATCTCGATGACTGGGTTTATATTTGGAAATGCGACGTAGCCATTTGCATTTGCGTCTGGGTGGCTTGGATCGTATTTTAGCTGAAAGTCCTTGTCATCGCGCACTACTTTATCTACGATCACACTTGTTAGGGCAGGGTGAGCGTTTTTAGGTGAGCTTGGATCGTCGAGTGGATTTTCATACTCGAGCAGACTTTGTGAATTTTTAAGCTGATCGTTTAAAATTTTATCAAAGTTCATCTCTTTAAAGATGACCTCTTGCCTTCTGTAAGGGCCGCCCTCAGCTGTTCTTGTGGTTTGAGCGTTTGCTATGTTTGAGCTGATGACGTTCATCCTGAAGCGTTGTGCGCTTAGTCCGTATCCGCTAATATCAAAATCATTTAAGTATGACATCATCTCTCCTAGTTCTTAGCACTTGCGTCTATTACGCTTTTAAAGATATTGCCCTGAGCCTTGTAGGCGCTATCAAGGGCGTTTATCATAACTGTGTTTTTGCCCATTTCTGTTGTCTCAACATCAAGATCGACTGTGTTTGCATCATTTCTAGCCATGTGGCCATCGCGCAAGAAAATTTGAGCTGTATCGCTTTTTGGAAAATCAACCGCAGCCATGTGGGCTTCGTTTGTTTTAGCTAAATTTAGTTTTTTGCTCTCTGAAACGTTGTAAATTTCATTTGCTTTTTCTCTTAAAACATCTTCAAATCTTACATCTCTAGCCTTGTAAAATGGCGTATCGACATTTGCAAGGTTGCCAGAGATAAGTTTTTGGCGTAGCTCTCTGCCTGCAAGGGCTGATTCTACGAGTGGGCTAGATTTTGATCTATCTAAAACAAACATTTAAAGTCCTTCTAAAATTTCACACATTTATAAGCAAATGATGTTCCAAATGTAAGGCAAATTTATTTTGTTTCATAGATTTTTGCCAAATCTTCTTTCATTTTTGTGACTTTTATGCCGCCAAGATAGTATTTAACTCCGTATTGTCCGCTATCTACGTCTGTTAAAATTTGATATTCGCCGTTTTTTATCACCACTTTAAAAGGTAGTGCGATCTCGTGTTTGTATTCGATATCTCTTACGATCTGCTCGGCAAGCCTGTCATTTATCTTTTGATCGTTTGTTATGAAGTAGTAGGCGTTAAATTTTTGCATAAATTCATGCAAAACATACTCATTTGTGACATTTTCAAAGTGAGTTAGCCCGATTAGCGTAAATTTATCTTTGTTTTCAAGCTGATATTTTGTAAGCTCGGCTGCCTCTTTTTGGCAAGGTGGGCAAAATGTGCCAAAAATGTCGATCATTAAAACTTTATTTTCATCATTTTTGATAGCAAAACCGTGATCTTTTCTAACTAAAGTAAGCTCTTTGCCGCTTACATCTACAAGCTTAACCTCTTCATTTGGGCTAAATTCTTTAAAATTTGCATTGCTGCTCTCATCATCACCGCACCCAAAAAAAGCAAATAAAGCGATTATTAAAACGAGTAAATTTTTCATCTTATCCCTTAAACATATCTTTTTATGGCAACTCTTGCCTCTTTGTCTGCCTCGCGCCTTTTTAAAGTCTCGCGCTTGTCGTGTAAATTTTTACCTTTTGCAAGAGCTAGCCTTGCTTTTACGATGTTTTTATCGCTTAGATAAAGTGCCAAAACAACCAAAGTAAGCCCATCTTGTGAGACTTGACCGAAAATTTTATCGATCTGCTTTCTGTGCATCAAAAGTTTTCTGGCTGCTCGCTCGTTTGGACGAAATGCGCTGTGTGTAGTCTCAAGATAGCTGATATGAGCGTTTAGTAAGAAAAGCTCACCCTTTATGACGCGCACAAAGCTATCTTTTAAATTTGCTCTGCCAGCCCTTAGAGCCTTGACCTCGCTGCCTTTTAAAACGATACCAGCTTCAAAGGTCTCAAGTATGCTAAAGTCATGCAAAGCTTTTTTGTTTTTTGCTAGATCTTTTATCAAAATTTTACCTTTTATTTTACGCTAAATACGCTACTACCGCTGCCGCTTAGAAATTTGTCTTTAAACTCATTCATCTGCGGATAGAGCTTAAAGCATGGGGCAAAAAGATCGTTTAGCTCCTCGTTTTTATAAATTTCAAGTAACTCTTTGCTCTTTAAATTTTGCATCTTTTTTGCAGCATTAACGTCTATGTATTGTAAGAAATTGCTTCTAAATTCTTGATAAACCATCGGTGTGGAGCAAAAAACATTTGGCGTGAAGATATTTAAATTTGGCACTTCATCGTCAAATTCTTCTATGATCTCGCCTATGCCGCTTACATTTGCTGCCCTATATCCGCTTACAAAAAAGGCCACATCTGCGCCGATTTTAGAGGCTATTTGGATCAAATTTTCGCGTTTTATATTTAAATTTAGCTCGTCATTTACCATTAGTAAAAAGGTGGCAGCGTTTGAACTGCCCCCTCCTAGACCAGCACCTATTGGGATTTGTTTGCTGATGATGATTTTGTGAGAGCTAAAAAACTCATCTAGCTCGTTTGAAAAGCCAGCTTTTTTTAGCTCGTCTATCGCTTTTTGGATGATGTTTTCTTTTATCTCTTTGTTGTCGCATTCGATAGTAAAAGAATTTGACCTCTCAAAATAAATTTCATCAAAAAGCTGCTCGCAAAGAACAAAACGTGACAAAATTTCGTGGTAGTTGCCTCTGGTGCCAACTACCTTTAAAAATACGTTGATCTTTGCAAAGCTTTTCATTTCTCGATTTTTTTTGCAAGCTCGTGGATATCGGCTTCGCTTGCTTTTTTGGTGGCGTGGATATTTTCGTTTTTAATATCGTTTGCCAGCTCGCTTCTTAGTATCATTGTGTTGCGCGGGGCCTCGATACCAAGCTTAACGGTGCTTTTTGAGATACTTACTACGACGACTTTTATGTCGTTACCTAGTAAAATTTCTTCGTTTTCTTTTCTTGCTAAGATTAACATTTTTCTACCTTGTTTAAAGTGTAATTTATAGTATCATCCATGATTTGGATTACGCTCATAAATTTATCATAATTTAGCAAATAAATTCCTTGTGTTTGTGTTTCAAAATCGTTAATTTTTAATTTCTTGCCGTCAAGTATGTTGTTAATGTCCCCAAAATAAGTGTTTTGCTCAATATTTAAAAAATTACAAATATTTAAAAATTTTTCATTTTCATAGCGAAATTTACCCTCGCTTACCCTCTTTAATGAGCTTAAAGTTACATTATAACAAACTTTTTGCCCAAAAATTTCTGCATAAGAGCGGATGTAACTTCCCTCACTTACACTTAAGCGAAGTGTCAAAAAAGGGTGTGAATAATTCAAAATTTCACTCTTATAAATTTCCATTATCTCTGGCTTTAGCTCAAATTCTTCGCCGCTTCTTGCTAGTTTGTAAGCCCTTGTGCCATTTACATGTTTGGCGCTAAATTTTGGCGGGATATAGCTTATCTTGCCTATTAGCTCGCCTCTTATGGTTTCAAGTTTTTCTAAATTTAGCTCTTTTACATTTGAAATTTCAGTGATATTTTCATTATCCATGCTAGGACTGCTAGCTCCAAGCCAGATCGTCGCCTCATAGACCTTTGGGCTTTTATCTAAAAATCTAAAAAATTTCGTATACGAGCCAAAAGCGACTATCAGACAGCCACTTGCAAATGGATCAAGCGTGCCTGAAAATCCAGCCTTTTTAACGCCATATTTTCTCTTTAGTCGTCCTAAAAAGTGGTTTGAGCTCATGCCAGCAGGCTTGTTTGCCACGAAAATGGCGTTCATACGGCCTTTTCCACGAAGCTTGACATTATCTCTTTTACATTGCCACCAAAATTTATAGTCAGTTTAAACTCTTTTTTGATCTTACTAACCGCGCTCACCCTGCCGATACCAAAAATTTTATGTTTAACAAGGTCGCCTTTTTTAAATTCATTGCTCTGTTCGATAACTAGCGAACCATGCGTGATACCGCTCTCGCTTAAAAATCTACTCTTGTTTAGTCTCGTGCGCTGACCTTTGTAAAAGCGCGAATTTGCAAAGCTTAGGCTAAGTGTCTTTTTGGCTCTTGTTATCGCCACGTAAGCTAGCCTGCGCTCCTCTTCGATGTCGCTACCATCGCCAATGAGCGGGAAAAATCCCTCTTCAAGGCCGATCACAAAAAGGTGCTCAAACTCAAGCCCCTTGCTCGCATGCACGCTCATAATGCTAATAGCCTCGTCGCTGATGCCGTCTTGCTCGCTTGTTAGCGTGATCTCGTTTAAAAACTCTTCTAGATCAAAGCTTGGATTTTGCTTGATCTGATCTTTTAAAACAGCATAAAACTCGTCGATGTTCGCCGCTCTTTCAGCACCATCTGGCAGACTTTCGTAGTATTTTTTCACGCCAAATTTAGCTTCAAATTTATCTATGAGGTCAAAAACTGAGCTGCTTTCTTGAAGCTCTTTTAGGTTGTTTGCAAACTCAAGAAGGGCTGATTTTACCTTTTTACTAAAGGCTTCGTCGTTATCAGAGATGTTTGAGATTGCTTCAAAAATGGAAATTTTGCCCTCAAATGCCATCTTTTCAAGCTTATCAAGGCTCACTTTGCCAAGACCGCGTTTTGGGCGGTTGATGATGCGTCTTATTGAAAAATCATCATTTGGATTATTTATCAGCCTTAGGTAGCTTATGATATCTTTGATCTCGGCTCTTTCGTAAAATTTAACGCCGCCTACCATTTTATAAGCGATCTGCTCTTTGTTTAGCCCATCTTCAAGCGAGCGAGAGAGCGCGTTTATGCGGTATAAGATAGCGATATCTTTTGCCTGCACGCCTTTACTTAAAAGCTCTTTTATATTCTTTGCGATCTTGCCAGCCTCGACGCTCTCATCAAAGCTCTCTATCAAATTTACAGCTTCGCCTTCGCCCTTTGTGCCTACAAGCTTCTTGCCAAGGCGGTTGCGGTTATGATCTATTAGCTCGTTTGCAGCCTTTAGTATCGCTTCACTCGAGCGGTAGTTTTTCTCAAGTCTGATGATCTTTACATCTTTAAATTGATCTTTGAAATTTAAGATATTATCTATCTTTGCGCCACGCCAGCCATAAATACTTTGGTCATCATCGCCCACGACGCAGATGTTTTCGTGGCATAGGCAGAGTTTTTTTAGCAGTTTATACTGAAGGTCGTTTGTGTCTTGATACTCATCGACCATTATGTATTTGTAGCGGTTTGAAATTTCTCTAGCAAGATCTTCGTTTTCGTCTAAAATTTTATATGTAAGCCCTAGCAAATCATCAAAATCAACAAGGTTGTTTGCCTTTAAATAGTCCTCGTACTTTTCATAAATTTGCGCTGCTTGCTTATAAAAGTTGTCCTTGCTCTTGTCAAATGAAGAGAAATTTGCATTTTTATAGACCTCTTCGACGCTTAAAAGTGAGTTTTTATAGTTTGAAATTTCACTTGATAAAATCGCCGTGGCGACTGGACTTTCAAAGCTTTTGATGATGCGTTTTTTATCGTCTGTGTCGATGATGACGAAGTTGTTTTTTCTGCCAAGCTTTTCTATGTAGAGCTTTAAAAACAAAAGTCCAAATTTGTGAAATGTGCAAAGAAGCGGCGAGTAGTTTTTGCCGCTTTGGCTTAGCATCGCCATGGCTCTGCTACGCATCTCGTTGGCGGCTTTGTTTGTAAAAGTAAGAGTTAGCGTGTTTGCCGCGTCTATGCCGACCTCGCCGATGAGATAGGCAAGCCTAGTCGTGATCGTCTTTGTCTTGCCGCTGCCAGCACCTGCTAGTATGAGCATCGCACCATCTATGTGGGTGGCCGCTTCGCGCTGGGCTTCGTTTAAATTTGATAGTAAATTTTCCATTTTTCGCTTTTTAAATTTTCTTTTGATTTTAGCCAAAAATGCTTAAAATTACTATCTTTTCTTAAATATATCTTTATTTTTTGGGTTTTGCAAAAAGACTGAGGCTGATTTTTTAGCGTGATCAACTTGCTTCTCTTTTGGCTTATAAATGGAGAAATTTACAAGGATCGGGCTATTTTCAACCAAAATTTGAACCACCGCGCCAAGTGGAAATGATACCACTGAGGCAAAATTTTCACTACCAAAGCCAGCCTCAAAGCTAAGCTCATCTTGTGTTAGTCTCGCACTCTCAAGCGTGTAGCCACCAAGTGAGAACATAATGACTGGCATGCTAAAGCTGCCACTTATCTCATCTGGCAAGCTAGGCTCAAAGCTAACTAGCGGCAAATTTGCCATAACTGAGAAATTTAGCCCCTTTTCAAGCAAAAAGTCAATGCACTCATAGACGTGCATCTTCATCAAAAGCGCAAATTTCTCATCGTCTAAAATTTCGTCTAACATCTTAATCCTTTGAAATTTCTAAAAACTCATCTACTAGTTTTTTGACCTCGTTTATGCCTATCTGCCAGAAATTTTTATCATCTATATCAAAGCCAAATTTACCCACAAGCTCCCTTGGGCTAAGACTCCCACCAAGGCTCAAAAACTCGGTGTAAATTTCAACGAAATTTTTGCATTTGCCGCTTTTATAAAGCCCAAAAAGTGCAAGCACAAGAAGCTGCGCGTAAGAGTAAGCGTAGCAGTAAAATGGTGTGTGGATGAAGTGTGGGATGTAGCTCCACCAAATTTTGTAGTAGTCATTTAGCGTGACGCTTTTGCCAAACATCTTTTTGCTCTCTTTTAGCCAAATTTTATTTAGCTCATCTAGGCTGATCTCGCCCTCGTGTGCGTGCACAGCCCTTTCAAAGGTGGTGAAATTTATCTGGCGGTAAAGCGTGGCAAATATATCCTCGATCTTGCCAGCGAGCAGTGAAATTTTCTCTTTTTTGCTAAGGCCGTCTTTTACGTGGTCAAAAACTAGCATCTCGCAAAAGACTGAAGCCGTCTCAGCCGTGGTTAGCGGGGTGTCTGAGTTTAGGTAGCTTACGCTATATGAGAGCTTTTGATGTACAGCGTGGCCAAGCTCGTGAGCTAGCGTGAAAAGGTCTCTTCGCTGATTTGTGTGATTTAGCAAAACATAAGGGTGCGTGTCGCTTGATCCTGAGTGAGAAAATGCCCCACCTCGCTTGTTTGGCGCTGGATAAACGTCGATCCAGCCGTCATTAAAGGCGCTTTTGGCTATATCGCCAAATTTAGGTGAAAATGTCCCAAATGCCTTTAAAACTATCTTTTTGCACTCATCAAATTTATACTCACCTTCGCTGCTAAGAGGCGCGTATCTATCGTAGTCATAAAGCTTTTTAAGACCTAAAATTTCTCTTTTTCGCTCGTAAAATTTAGAAACTAAATCGAAATTTTTCTCAGTTACGGCGATTAGCGAATCAACGCTTTTTTTGGTGATTTGATTTTCAAGGTGTCTTGGCTCTTCAGGAAGCTTGAAATTTCGCAGCTCGCAGCTCGTTTTTAGATCAGTTTTTATCATATTATATATGTAGCCAAGAATGTGCTGGTGCTTGCTAAGCTCGTTTGAAAGGCTTTTGGCGGCTAGTTTTCGCACGCTTTGGTCGCTCTCATGAAGCTTAGCTAAAATCTCTTCTTCATTTAAAAGCTCGCCTTTAAATTTAAACCTCATCTTGCTCATGCTCTCATCAAAAAGCCTTGAAAAGCCCTCAGCTCCGGTGCTTGCCGTGCGAAGTAGCACCCTCTCTTCGGCAACGCTTAGTTGATGTGGTTTTGCTTTAGCGAGATTGCTTAGATAGTAGCCATATTTTTTAGAGCTTTTTATGATCTCTTCTTGTTTTTTAGGGGCAAATTCATTAAATTTGATCTCAAAAAATATCAAATTTTCATTTGCTTTTGTTGCTATCTCATCGATCTTTGCGTAAAATGCGCCCTTACTTGTATCTTTGGCAAAATTTAAAAAAGCGTAAGTCATTACTTTTGAAATTTTAGCTATCAAGCTTTCATATTCGCCAAATGCCTTTAAAAACTCGTCTATTTTTAAATTTTCATAAATTTCAAGGTATTTATCTTTAAATTTCTCGCACTCTTTTTGTAAATTTAGTGCGTTTTGCTCGCACTCTTTTTCGTTTGCAAAAAGTGCTTTTAGATCCCAAATTTGCATATTTATCCTTTAAATTTTTGGGATATTTTACAAAAAATGGATAAAAGTAAAATTTCAGCCAAAATTTAGCTGAAATTTTATGAAGATTAGTTTGAAGTCTCTGAGGCTACGGCTGTAAAAAGCACATCTGATGAGCTATTTAGCGCGGTTTCAACTGAGTCTTGGATGACGCCTATCGTAAAGCCAACTGTGACAAACTGCATAGCGATATCGTTGCCGATACCAAAAAGACCGCACGCTAATGGCACTAGAAGAAGTGAGCCGCCAGCCACGCCAGATGCGCCGCATGCGCCAAGGGCTGAGACGAAACATAGAAGTAGTGCATCACCAAATGTAACTGTGATAGATGGGATAGAATTTACCGCAGTAAGCGCTAGGATGCTAATGGTAACAGCTGCACCGCCCATGTTTATGGTGGCTCCTAGTGGGATAGAGATCGAGTAGAGCTCCTCTTTTAGTCCAAGCTTTTTGCAAAGCGCCATATTTACAGGGATATTTGCGGCTGAGCTTCTTGTAAAAAACGCTGAGATCGCGCTCTCTTTTAAGCAGATCATCACAAGTGGATAAGGATTTTTCTTTGTTAGTGCAAAAACCATCGCTGGATAGACGATAAATGCCACCACAAGCATCGCTCCAACAAGAACTAAGATCAGTTTTAGATATCCTGCAAGTGCCTCAAATCCAGTGTCATGAATGCTGATAGCAACCATACCAAATATGCCAAATGGAGCAAGTCTAATGATAAATTTAACGATATGAGTTACGCCGTCGCTTATATCTTTAAATACCTTTTTTGTCTCAGGTGTGGCATATCTCATAGCGATGCCACCACCTATCGCCCAAGTGATGATGCCTATATAGTTGCCGTTTGCTAGGGCGGTTATCGGATTTTCGACCATTTTATAGATAAGATCTTTTAGCACGTTTGTGATGCCTTGAGGTGCTGACATATCTGCACTTTGCAGACCTTTTAGCGGTATCTCGATAGGAAACAAAAAGCTTGCAATTACCGCCACAACGGCTGCTAAAAATGTACCAACAAGGTAGAGTGTGATGATCTTTTGCATGCCTTTTGTGTGTCCAAAATCTTTTAAAATGATAGAGGTTGCAACTAGGACAAAAACAAGAATAGGTGCGATCGCTTTTAGAGCGCCTTTAAACAAATCTCCTAAAACTGAGGCTGAAGCAGCGATAGAATCAGCCGAATTAGCCTTTTCTTTGGCTTCGTCAAGCTGTTTTGCTTCATCTTGGCTAAGGCGAGTTTTTATGACTTCATCTACGCTTAAGCCACTCTCTTTTTGGATGGTTTGAATTTTAGCTGAGATTTGGTTGTAAGGGGCTGCCTGATAATGTGTGTAAAAGCCAACTAGGGCACCTAGGATGATACCAACTAAAATTTGAACGATCAAATTTCCATCGGCGTATCGTCTTGCAATATTTTTAAACATATTCATTTGACACCTTAATAAATTAGTTTTTTGTTGATTTTAGCTAAATGATTTTTAAATATAAAGAAATTTAAAAAGATTAATTGGCTTTTTATATAGATTTGTTACAATTGCACGAAAATTTAACCAAGGAAAAGGACGAAAATGTATCTATTTACTTCTGAAGTTGTAAGTCCAGGTCATCCAGATAAATGCGCTGATATCATCGCTGATAGCATTGTTGATACTATTTTAACGCAAGATCCAAATGGACGCGTCGCAAGCGAAGTTTTTGTAGCTGGAAAAAATATAGTAATAGGCGGAGAGATAAACTCAAAAGTAAAACTCTCTTATAAAGACTATGAAAAGATCGTAAAAGACGCTCTTGCGCATATTGGATATGACGGAAAGAGCAACTTTACAAAAGAGCAGTGCTTGCACCCAGACGATATCGAGGTCAAAGTCTGCTTAAATCAACAAAGTCCAGATATAAATCAAGGTGTTGATCAAAGTGACGGCGAAATCGGAGCAGGAGATCAAGGCATCATGTTTGGCTTTGCAAGCTGCGAAGCGAAAGAATTTATGCCAGCAGCTATAACTTACGCAAGAATGCTTTGTGAAAAAGTATATAAATTTGCCAAAGCAAACCCTGATAAACTTGGCGTTGATATCAAAACACAAGTTACGATTGATTACGGCAGTAAAGACAACTTTGAAAACTGCAAACCTCAAAGCATCCACACTATCGTCGTCTCTGCTCCTTGCGTGGAGAGCATGAAGATAGAAGAGCTTCGCGCACTAATACAAAATTTAATAGACGAAACTGGCCTTCCAAAAGAGCTATATAATAAAGAGAAAACGATCATCTATATAAATCCAACAGGTAGATATGTAAATCACAGCTCACTTCACGATAGCGGTCTAACAGGCAGAAAACTAATCGTCGATAGCTTTGGCGGATATAGCCCAATAGGTGGCGGCGCTCAGTCAAGTAAGGACTACACAAAGGTTGATCGCAGCGGACTTTACGCAGCGCGCTGGATAGCTAAAAACATAGTCGCTGCCGGCCTTGCTAAAAAATGTATCGTCCAGATAAGCTACGCAATAGGCGTTGCAAAGCCAACTTCAGTTAGCGTTGATACTATGGGAACTCACGCAAACGGCATAAATGACGATATGCTTTCAAATTTTGTAAGCGAGCATTTTTCTCTAACACCTCGCTGGATAACAAATAAATTTGGTCTTGATAAACCAAGTAAAGAGACATTTTTATATGCAAAAGTAGCTGCAAAAGGTCAAGTGGGAAATGCAAAATACCCTTGGGAAAAGCTTGATGCGGTTGATACTTTCAAGGCTTTACTAAAAAAATAATCAAAAAAGTGGCTTTATCTAAAAGCCACTTTAAATTTCTTTTAAAACTCATCCCAAAACGCTTTTTTAGGCTTTATGATCTCACTTTTTGAGCCATTTACGCTGTGATAGACCGCTTTATTATACTTTGTAGCAAGGTGTTTTATAAGCACTCTTTGAAGCACAGGCTCGCTACTTGGTACAAACCAGCCGTTGTTTGTGATAGCCACGACCACGTCAAATTTGCCCTTATAAAGCTCCTCTCTTGTCGCTTCATAGCAGATAGCATTTCTGATTTTAACCCCATCTATCTCATAGTCACTAAAATTTTCAGCTTTTTTAAAGTCGCTAGCTCCGCCAAAAAATAGCTTATTTACTGCATCTTGCATAAATTTTGGCAGAGGAATTTCTTCTCCAAATGGCACTAAAAATTTCTTATCCATTCGCCTTAGAGTGCCATCTTGAAACAAAAATGCAGAGTTATAAATTTGCTTATTTCCATAGGCAAGTGCGCCAGCTACGATAGTTATCTGTTTTGAAAGCTCTTTTAGCTCATCAACAAGTAGCGGCTCATTTGTCATAAATAATGGAAACGCACTCTCTGGAAGCACGATGAGGTGTTTTTGCTCGGCGATGGCGCTATTTATCATGTCTAAATTTTCATTTGTAAATTTCATTCGCAAGCTTTTATCCCAGCGCACTCTTTGAGTGACATTGGTATTTACTAGCTCCACGTCAAATGGCAGAGTCTTTGCCTCGTTACTTTTAAACTGCAAAGCGGCGATCAGGCAGATAAAAGCTAGGATAAATTTTAAAATTTTACCTTTTAAACTCAAAGAAATGGCTGCTAAAAATATAAATATAAGCCCTCTAGTATTTGGCTCAAAAGCGCCTAAAACAAGCGTTGCTTCAAGGTTAAACCAGTTAAAACCAAATGGATGCACGTAGCTTATTAAAAATAGCAAAACGGCTCTTAGTGCCACAAAGCTTGGGAAAGAGGCTATCCAAAATAAAAGTCCATAAACAAGGGCTACAAAGAGGATGACAAATGGGATAAGCCAGACAAGCTCGTAGTAGATGAAGCTAAAACCGATCCAGTAAAACCACAAAATCCCAGTGAAAAAGCCAGCTGCGAAAAAGCCAGCCCTGCTTAAATTTATGATGATGTAAATTCCAGCTAGCGTGAGAAAAGGTGAGATGAAATTTAAAATTTGATTTTCAGCCATAGCTAAAAAAATGAAATTAGAAAGCAAAAAAGCACCGACAAAGGCTTTTATTATAATTTTAGTGCTAAAATGTCCGTTTAAAAATCTTACAAATAAGGAAATCCATGCAAAACGCTGATTTTTTAACATCATTACTACCTCTTGTTGTGCTTTTCGCCATATTTTACTTTTTGGTTATCAGACCTCAACAAAAACAACAAAAAGCTCACGCAGCAATGCTTGCAGCTCTTGACAAAGGCGATAAGATAGTAACTAATGGCGGACTTATATGCGAAGTGATTAAATCCGAAAATGATTTTATCAAAGTTAAACTTAACGATGATGTAATCGTTCGTATAGCACGCGAGTTTGTAGCTAAAAAGATCGAAGATAAATAATGCGTAACGCAAGAGTTACATATAGGCTGATTATATTAATATTAGCCTTGGTTTTTGGTTTTGGCTTTTCGGTGCCATCTTTTTTTCAGACTCAAAGCGGAGCTAAAATTTCGCTAGGACTTGACCTTCAAGGCGGTCTTCATATGCTTCTTGGTGTTGAAACTAACGAAGCCATCCACTCTAAGATCAAGTCGGTCGCTGGAAGCATAAATTATTATGCCAAAAAAGAAGATGTGCTCATTGATAAATTTAAGATAAAAGAAGATAGTGTTGATTTTGCGCTACTTGATAGTGACGAGGCTCCAAAGGTTGATAAAGCGCTTGCTGAGATAAAAGGGCTTGATATCAAAAAAGATGGTCTAAACTATCACATCACTCTTACAGAGCAAGAGAGACTTGATACGATCGAGTATGCGATCTCACAAGCTGTTGAGACCATTAGAAACAGGCTTGATCAGTTTGGTCTAGCTGAGCCAACAGTCGCTAGACAAGGCAAAGATAATATCCTAGTCGAGCTTCCTGGCATAAAAACCGAAGAAGACGAGCAAAGAGCGAGAGATCTTATCGCAAAGGCTGCTCACTTACAGCTTATGGCAGTTGATGATAAAAGACAAGATCAGGCTAATACAATGAGCGAGGCTGAAGCTGAAAGCTACGGCGACGTGATCTTTAAGGATGCTAAAAATGACCGCGTAAAATATGTTGTTAAAAATATCCCTGTGCTTGATGGCTCGATGCTAACTGACGCAAAGGTTGCATTTTCTCAGCAAAATAACCTACCGATCATAAATTTCACACTAAATTCAGAAGGTGCTAGAATTTTTGGTGATTTTACTGGTGCAAATGTCGGCAAAAGGCTTGCTATCGTGCTTGATGGTAAGGTCTATTCAGCTCCAGTTATAAATGAAAGAATAGGCGGCGGCAGCGGCCAGATCAGCGGTGGCTTTACACTTGACGAGGCTCACGACGTAGCTATCGCGCTTAGAAGTGGCGCACTTTTAGCACCTGTTAAGATGCTAGAAAAAAGAAGTGTTGGTCCATCTCTAGGCCAAGAGAGCATCAACCAAAGCATGGTAGCTCTTGCTGCTGGATCTATTTTAGTCGTGCTATTTATGCTAGTTTATTACGGAATTTCTGGAATTTTTGCAAATATCGCGCTAGTTGCAGATGTTGTTATATTAGTCGCTGTCATGGCGCTTTTTGGAGCGACGCTTACCTTACCAGGTATGGCTGGTATCGTGCTAACTATCGGTATGGCGGTTGATGCAAACGTCATCATAAACGAGCGTATACGTGAGCTTTTACGTGAAGGCGTGGCGATAAGGACAGCCGTGCAAAAGGGCTATGAGCACGCTATGAGTGCGATCATCGACTCAAACTTAACTACCATTATCACAGTTGCAGTGCTTTATGCTTATGGTACCGGTCCAGTTAAAGGCTTTGCTGTGACAATGGCGATAGGTATCATGGCTTCGATGCTAACAGCCATTTTAGGCACACATGGCATGTTTGATGCAGTCATGGACAAGATAGAAAAAAGCGGAAATACCAGACTTTGGTTTGGTTATAAAAGGAGCTAGGGATGCAAATTTTTACTAAGGCAAAAGTTTATGATTTTATGCGGTTTAGATTTGTGTCACTCGCACTTTCTATATTTTTATTTGTTGGCTCGATCTTTTTGCTTGCAACAAAGGGTTTAAACTATGGCATCGATTTTTCTGGTGGTACGCTTATTCAGCTAAAATACGACACCAAAGCGCCACTTGATAAAATTCGCGACGCTTTTGGCACAAATGAAGTGCTTAAAAACGCCTCTGTTACTGAGTTTGGAAGCGAAGATGAGGCTGTTATTAGGTTTTCAGGATCAAGTTCAAATTTAACTGGTGACATCGGCACTGAGATAAAGCAAATTTTAAAAGATACTGGAAATTTTGAAGTAAGACGTGTTGATATCGTTGGTCCAAAGGTTGGTGACGAGCTTAGGCAAAAGGGTTTGATGGCTCTTGGAATTTCACTAATTGGCGTGCTTCTTTATATCACATTTAGATTTGAGTGGAGATTTGCGCTTGCTGCGATCGCAACTGAAATTCACGATATCGTTATAACTGTTGGTGCTATTTCACTATTTGATATCGATGTAAATTTAGACACTCTAGCGGCTGTATTAACGGTGCTTGGCTACTCGCTAAACGATACGATCATCATTTTTGACAGGATAAGAGAAGGTATAAAAGAGAGTAAGAGGACTGATATCGAGGGCGTTATCAACGAGTCAGTATCTGCTACGCTTTCAAGGACTATCCTGACCTCTGCAACTACGATGATGACCGTTGTTGTGTTATTTTTATTCGGTGGAGATATGATACATGGATTTTCATTTATCCTTATCGTTGGTATCGTTATAGGAACGATCAGCTCGATCTACATCTCATCGCCATTTCTTATCTGGTTTAAATTTAGCATCGAGCATTTTAGAGCTAGAGAGGCTGAGAAGCAAAGGATCAAAAAAGAGCGTGATAAAGAGCGTGCTATGTTTGAAAAAGGCGTTGTGTAAGGAGGGATAATGAACTGGGGAAAAGTTATCTACATATTTTTTGCGCTGATGAGTCTTACGACTACGGCGGAGTTTTTATATGATAAAAACGAGATCGCCCTTTTTGTGGCAGCTAGTATAAATTTGGTTTCAACTTTACTTAAGATCGGTGTTAAAAATTTACTATCAGCTGAGCTTTTTGCTAGCTCGCTGGTTGCTGATTTGCACCTTATACCAGCTTTTGTTATTTTGCAAGTCTCTGAAAATGCAACGCTTAGCTATTCACTAGCTATTGGCGCAGTCATTGCAAATATATTTTCACTAGCCTTGGTATTAATAGAATCAAGCAAATCACAAGAAGAATTTTAGGAGAAAAAATGGCTGAGAAGAGAAAATATGAGCCTTTAAAGATAGAAAAAAAGTGGCAAGAAATTTGGGATAAAAATGAAGAATTTGAACCAAAAGATGATCTAAGCTTGCCAAAAAAATATATCCTAAGTATGTTTCCATATCCAAGCGGACGCATACATATGGGACATGTAAGAAACTACTCTATCGGCGATGCACTGGCTAGATCATATAGAAAAAGCGGCTACAACGTGCTTCATCCTATCGGATTTGATAGCTTTGGTATGCCAGCTGAAAACGCAGCCATAAAACATAAAATTCACCCTAAAATTTGGACTTACGAAAACATCGACTATATGAAAAAGGAGCTTGCAAGCCTTGGCTTTTCGTTTTCTAAAAAGAGAATTTTAGCCACATCTGACCCGCTTTATACAAAGTGGGAGCAAAGCTTTTTTATAAAGATGTTTGAAAAAGGGCTTGTTTATAGAAAAAATGCCATCGTAAACTGGTGTGAGTACGATCAAACTGTGCTTGCAAACGAGCAGGTTGAAGATGGAAAATGCTGGAGATGCGGTAATGATGTTGTGCAAAAAGAGCTTCCAGGATACTACTTCAACATCACAAAATACGCTAGCGAGCTACTTGAAGATCTAAAACTTCTTGAGGGCAAATGGCCAAATCAAGTCATCACAATGCAAGAAAACTGGATCGGCAGAAGCTACGGCTTAGAGTTTAAATTTAGCCTTGATGAGGCTTCAAAAGTGACTTTGGGCGGTAAATTTGATGGTTTTGAGGTATTTACAACAAGACCTGATACGATTTATGGTGTTAGCTATACAGCCCTTGCGCCAGAGCATCCTATCGTAAAAGCACTGCTTGAAAGTGATAAATTTGATGAAAGCAAGAAGGCAAAGATAAAAGCAATACTTAATCAAAGTACAAGAGAGCGTCAAGCAAGCGATAAAGATGGAGAATTTTTAGGAATTTATGTCGTTCATCCACTCACTAATGAAAAGGTCCCAGTTTGGGTTGCAAATTTCATCCTAGCTGACTATGGCAGTGGCGCTATCATGGCTGTTCCTGCGCATGATCAAAGAGACTTCGAGTTTGCAAGTAAATTTAATCTACCTATAAAACCAGTCGTAAAGCCACTTGAGGGTGAGAGTGACGGCTCTAAAGCGTATTCAGAATACGGAGTTGCTATAAATTCTGAGCTGATAAATGGCCTTAGCTCAGAGGATGCCAAAAGCTTTATAATAGAGAAATTTGAAAAAGATGGTCTTGGCAAAAGGATCACAAACTACAAACTAAGAGACTGGGGAATTTCTCGCCAAAGATACTGGGGTGCGCCGATACCTGTCGTGCACTGCAAATGCTGCGGCGTAGTGCCAGAAAAAGAGGAAAATTTACCTATCGCACTGCCTGAAGATGTCAAGATCACAGGCGAGGGCAACCCACTTGATAAACATCCAACTTGGAAATTTACAAAGTGTCCAAAATGCGGCCAAGACGCGATCAGAGAGACTGATACGATGGATACATTCGTAGAGAGTAGCTGGTATTTTGCTAGATTTGCAAGTGATGAGAAGAGTTGGGAGCAAAAAGCACTTGATGAAAAGAGCGTAAATTATTGGATGAATGTAGATCAGTACATCGGCGGTATCGAGCATGCGATATTGCACCTTTTATACGCTAGATTTTTCCAAAAGGTCTTAAGAGACCTTGGCTATCTAAGAGATGATGAGCCGTTTGAAAATTTACTAACTCAAGGCATGGTCTTAAAAGATGGCAAAAAGATGAGTAAAAGCAAGGGCAACGTCGTAGATCCTGATGATATCATAAATAGATACGGCGCTGATACGGCAAGGCTTTTTATCCTTTTTGCTGCTCCTCCTCAAAAAGAGCTCGAGTGGAACGACAGCGCAGTTGAGGGTGCATTTAGGTTTTTAAATAGGCTTTGGGAAAAAGCACAAACTATCAAAAAGATAGATAAATTGCCTGAGATAGATCATGAAAGCTTAAATAAAGATGAGAAATTTGCAAGGCTAAAAATTTATGAAGCGCTTAAAAAATCAACCGAGGTTTTTGGCGATACATTTGCTTTTAACACGCTAATCGCTGCTTGTATGGAGGCGCTAAACGCTATAAATGCGCAGGATAATGACGATGTAAATGCTGAGGGCTTTTTCATCATCTTAAATTTACTAGAGCCTATCGTGCCGCATATCGCAAATGAGCTTAGCGAAGAGCTTTTTGGCAGAAAAAATTTTACAAAGATAGCTGTAAAAGAAGAAGTCTTTGTAAAAGATAGCATCGCTCTTGCAGTTACAGTTAATGGCAAAAAAAGGGCTGAGTTTGAGGTAGCAGCGAGTGAGAGTGAGAGTGAAATTTTAAAACAAGCTAAGCAAAATGTGGCTAAGTGGCTTGAGGGAAAAGAAATTTTAAAAGAGATTTATATAAAAGGCAAATTAGTAAATTTTGTCATTAAAGGATAAATTTTGAGATATTTTTTAGCGTTTTTTATTGCTATATTTATCTGCGGATGTGGCTATAAACCAGTTTCAAAGATCTTGCAGGATTTGGTTGGAGATAGAGTTTATGTTGATGTTATCATCAGCAAAGAAGAGCCAAAAAATAGTGTCTGGATAAAAGACGCCGTAAAAGAGGGTATGGTCGCAAGGCTGCATAAATCACTATCAAGCAAAGATAGCGCTGATACTTCGATAATTGTCTCAGTGCAAAATTTGACCTATGAAGCGATAATCTATGATGAATACGGCTATATCACATCGTATAAAGCTTTTTTAATTCTAAATTATAAAACCAAATTTAAAGACGGTCGTGTCGTAGATATACCTGCTACTGGCGAGTATGATTTTAGTGTGGCAAGACGTCAAAAAGATGTAAGATTTGCCGATAGTGTTCTTAGCGATACTCAAAAGTATGAAGCTATAAAAGAGGCTTCAAAAGAGGCATTTGATGAGTACATCGCAAATTTAGCTGTAAAAGGATATAAGAATGGCAGCAGTAACCGTTAGTCAAATAGTCAAGGAAGCCTTGAGCGAGATAAAAGATCGCCATTTGATGCTAACGCCAGAAAATTACACCGAAGTTTATAATGAAATTTCTAAAAAATATGGCTTTACTACCGAAGAGAGCAAAAAGATAGAAAAATATATCTCAAGGCTTGGTGATGACTATAAAGCGCAAGCTATAAGCCTTCATATAAAAACGGTCGATGAGTTTGTAGCTTTTATGACCGCTAGGCTCTCTCACGGTGCTAAAAATGGCATAGCACAAGTGGTCGATGATAAAAAGTTAAAGTCACTAAATGCCTTTGCAAGAAGAATCCTCCAAGCCATCTCTATGCTTCATAACAAAGACGCAAAGGCTCTAGCAGAGCAGGGCATGCAGCTACTTGCCAGAAGATATGATGAGAAAAATCTTGAAGATATGTGCCTTAAATGGTTTGACTTCGTAAGCTCCTACGACACTGAATTTTTGGACTTCTTAAAATATTATGGCGTGAGAGACTTTGACGATCTAAAGACTATGAGCGCTGAGCTTGAGAAATTCTTATCTCAAAAAAATGGAAGCGCAGAAGAAAATGCTCTAGCTGAGCTTTTAAATTTTGCCCTTGAGCCTTCTATTACAAAGGAGCTTGGCGAAGAGCTTAGCACCATTAGAAGCGTTTTAAAGCAAAATCCACAAAGTCTAAATAGCAAAGAATTTCAAGATAAGATAAAGGGTTTTGTTGATCGCAGGATCGAAGAAGATAGAACTGAGATTATTGAAAAGGTTGGCTCATTAAATAATATCTTACAAAACATAGGCGAGAGGATCTCAGACATCGCAGCTAGCTCTCAAAGTAACTCTGTAAAAGTTCAAAATATCAAAAATGATCTTAAAAATGTAAACCTAAATACAAATAGTATTGAACATATAAAGAATATGCTTATAGAGATAGCTGGTGCGCTTGAGATAGAGAGTAAGGAGCTTGGTCTTGAGATGAATAGTAAGCAGACTACCATCTTAGAGCTTCAAAACAGAGTTGCAAGTTTAGAAAAAGAGCTTGAAGCTGCAAAACTTGAGAGTAGAGAAGATTTTTTAACAAAAGTGGCTACAAAAAGAGCTTTGATGAGAGAAATTCAGTGTATTGAAGAGGCTTATAAACGCTACGGCACAGACTATTCTATCTGCTTTGTTGATATTGATTTCTTTAAAAAGATAAACGACACCTACGGACACGAAGCTGGCGACGTGATCCTTTCAGCAGTGGCTCAGGTGCTTAAGAAAAATGCTAGAAAGGTTGATTTTGTCGGTAGATATGGCGGCGAGGAATTTGTCATTTTGCTACCAAGTACGAGCTTAAAAGATGGTGTTAGATTTGGCGAGAAGCTAAGAAGTATGATAGAAAATTTCAAATTTATCTATAAAAACGAGCGCATCAAAGTTACCATTAGCTCTGGTGTGGCGACAAGAAGTGCAAATTTAAGCGATACTATGACGCTTGAGGGCGCTGACAAGATGCTCTATCTTTCAAAAGAGGGCGGCAGAAACCAAGTCATGCCAAAGATAATCGAGGAAAAATGAGCCTAGCGAAATTTCTTGACGGCAAGCCACTTTACTACAAAGAGATCGACTATGGCAGGATCATAAGGGCTTATGATACGATCAAAGGCCATCTAAAGCCTTTTAAGATAATCCACATCATCGGCACAAATGGCAAAGGTAGCACAGGCCGCTTTTTAGCGCAAATTTTAAGCCAAAATGGCGCGAAAGTAGGCCACTACACGAGCCCACATATATTTAAATTTAACGAGCGATTTTGGCTAAATGGCGAGGTCGCTAGCGATGAAATTTTAGAGAGAGCTCACAAGCGTTTGCAAGCTCTTTTAAGTGATGAATACAAGATAAAAACGAGCTATTTTGAGTATATGACGCTGCTTTCTGCGGTGCTTTTTGAGGGTTGCGACTACTTTGTCTGCGAGGCTGGCATGGGTGGCGTGCTGGATGCGACAAATGTCTTTGAAAAAGAGCTAAGCATCTTTACTCCGATCGGCTTTGACCACACTGCGATATTAGGCAACAGCTTAGAAGAAATTTCACGCACGAAATTTGAAGCCATGGGCAAAAGAGCTATTTTAAATGATGAGATGAACGAGATAAGTGTGGCTATCGCAAAAGAGATCGCAAGCGAGAAGAGTGCAACTCTGAGCTTTCCAAGAGAAATTTTAACCAAAGAAAATTTAAACGAGATCGCAAACTACGCAGATAAATTTAACCTACCAGAGTTTTTGCGCTCAAATTTAACTCTAGCCTACGCCGCAGCTAAAATTTTAGATAGTAGCATAGATATCAAAAAGCTTGGCGCTTTATCGCTTCGAGGCAGATGTGAAAAGATCGCTTCAAATTTATATGTTGATGTCGGTCACAACGAGCTTGGCGCAAAGGCTGTGGCTAAGAAATTTAGCCAAGAAGAGTTTAGCGGCAAGAAGCTAACACTAATTTATAACTCGTTTTTAGATAAAGACTTCAAGGCGGTTTTGGCAGCTCTAAAGCCAGTCATTGATGGCGTGCTACTTTATCACTACCACTGCGAGGGCAGGGAGCTTGGCGGAGAGCTCATAAACAAAGCGCTAAACGAGCTCGAAATTTCTCATAGAGAGTTTGAGCCAAGTGATATGAACGATATAAAAGAGGCAAAAAACGGCAAAATTTACCTAGCATTTGGCTCGTTTCACTTGACCGAAGCCTTTTTAAAAGAGTACTATGCAAGCAAAGGTCTATGAGTATCTTTTAACACACGCCCTACAAATTCTCATCTGCGAAGATGACAAAGAAGCGGCACTCTGCGCTGATGCGGCTAGTTTTGCTGGCTTTAGCGCATTTAAACTACCTGATTTTAGAGCTAAAAAGGGCGATGATCTAAGAAGCTTTAACGAAGAGCTTTTTGAAATTTCATCCGTTCTTAGCAAATACTATAAATTTGATGGTAAAAAGATCATCATAAGCCCATTTAGCACGCTTTTAAACCCACTTCCAACGCAAAAAAACTTAGAAAGCTCAACGATCAAGTTAAAAGATAATCTAAATTTAAGCGAATTTGCCGACTTGCTCATACGATTTGGCTACGAGTGCGTCGATATCGTTGAGAGCGTTGGCGAGTTTAGCATACGCGGCGAAGTGATTGACATTTATGGCGTAAATATGGACGATCCTGTTAGAATTTTACTCTTTGGCGATGAGGTGGAGAGTATCAGAAACTACAACACCGCCACGCAAATTAGCAACAAAAATGAGCTAAGCGAAGCCGAGATCGTGCCGTTTATCGCAAATCTTAGCAAAGATGAGTTTGAAAAAGTGAGCCAAAAGATCGAGGATATGCAAAGCGACGCTTTGGTGAGCGATCTAAATTCGCTTGGATTTTGGGCGATAGATAGCTTTAGCGACTACTTGAAAGAATTTGACTCAAAGCTTGTTAAAAAGATCGATTTTGAAATTTATGATGTGGCTGAGGAGAAATTTAAGGGCATTGAAATTTTGCCTGAGCCAAAGGTCTATAAAGACTTAGAAGTTACTTTAAATTTTGACTTTTTTGAGCTAAATAAGAGCAAAAGTATAACCGTTCTTTCAAGAAATGAAGGGCTTTTTAAGGGCTATGAGCTTGATGGTTTTGCCAACGTAAAGCTTGAAATTTCGCCCCTTGTAGTAAATTTAATCTCAAACGACAAGATCGTAGTCTCTTTAAATAAATTTGAGAAAAAAAGGCGAGTTAAGCGCTCAAGTCTCGTGGTCGATGAGCTAAAAGTAAATGACTATGTCGTGCATGAAGATTATGGTATAGGCAGATTTTTGGGGCTTGAAAAGATCAAGGTTTTGGGCGCGACGAAGGAATTTGTAGTAATTGCTTACCAAAATGATGACAAGCTTCTTTTGCCGGTTGAGCATCTAAATTTGATAGATCGCTATATCGCTCAAAATGGCTCTATGGCGGTGCTTGATCGCTTAGGTAAGGCAAATTTTGCCAAGATAAAAGAGAAGGTTAGAGAAAAACTCTTCGCGATCGCCTCAAAGATCGTAGCGATGGCGGCAAAAAGGGAGTTAATCGCAGGCAAAATTTTACAAAAAGAGGACATCTCTTATCTAAATTTCGTCCAGGACGCTGGCTTTTCATACACGAGTGATCAGCAAAAGGCGGTAAATGATATAAAAGATGAGCTAAAAAGCGGCAAGGTGATGGATAGGCTGCTTAGCGGAGATGTTGGTTTTGGCAAGACTGAAGTTGCGATGAATGCTATATTTACCTGCATAAAATCAGGCTTTAGCGCGCTTTTCTTCGTACCAACGACGCTTCTTAGCTCGCAGCACTACAAGACGCTAAGCCAGAGATTTAGCAAATTTGGCATAAAGGTCTTTAGGCTGGATCGCTTCTCAAGTGCTAAAGAAAAATCAAGCTTGCAAAAAGCACTAAAAGAAAATGAGCCCATAGTTTGCGTGGGTACGCATGCGCTTCTTGGTGTAAAGGCTGAAAATTTAGGGCTTATCGTGGTTGATGAAGAGCATAAATTTGGTGTTAAACAAAAAGAACAGCTAAAAGAAATTTCTCAAAACTCACACATCTTAAGCATGAGCGCCACGCCGATACCAAGAAGCCTAAATATGGCGCTTAGCAAGATAAAAACATATAGTATTTTAGCCACTCCGCCAAGCTCGAGGCTAGATGTGAGGACAAGCGTGAGAGAGTGGGACGAAAAGGTCGTCAAAGAGGCTATCATGCGTGAGCTAAGACGCGGTGGGCAGACCTTTTACATCCACAACCACATCGCAGACATCGAGCAGACGGCAAATGAGCTAAGAAAAATTTTGCCAAAGCTTAGAATTTTGATACTTCACTCAAAGATAAATGCAAAAGTCGCTGAAGATGAGATGATGAAATTTGAGCGGGGCGAGTATGACCTACTACTTTGCACCAGCATCGTTGAAAGCGGTATCCACCTGCCAAATGCAAACACTATAATCGTAGAAAATGCTAATAAATTTGGCATGGCTGACTTGCATCAGCTGCGTGGTCGCGTGGGTAGAAGTGATAAGCAGGCTTATTGCTACTTTTTGGTTGAGGATAAAGATGCCATTAGCAAAGACGCTCTAAAACGCCTAGTGGCACTTGAGGGCAACTCATTTTTGGGCGCTGGCTCAGTGCTAGCCTATCACGATCTTGAGATAAGGGGTGGTGGCAACATCATCGGCGAGGCGCAAAGCGGCCACATCGAGGCTATCGGCTACTCGCTATATCTAAAGATGCTAGAAGATGAGATAAATAAGCTTCTTAATCAAGACTCCGCAAAGCTAGACAAGATCGATCTAAAGCTTAGTGTGAGCGCCTTTTTAAATCAAGAATTTATAAGAGAAGATAGACTAAGGCTTGAAATTTACAGGCGCCTTAGCAAGTGTAAAGAGGTCGCTGAAGTCTATGAAATACAAAGCGAGCTTGAGGATAGATTTGGCAAGATAGATACATTTACAAAGCAGTTTTTAGACCTTATCATCATTAAAATTTTAGCTCTAAAAGCTGGTATAAAGACGATTTCAAACAGCGAACAAAATATACTAATAACAAAAAATGATGACGAGAAGATCAGGCTAAAGTCACGTAGCAAGGACGATGACGATGTTTTGGCTGAAATTTTGGTCTATCTAAGAAAGGATAAGAAATGATAGATTGGGGTATGAAGTACGCAGCGATTTATAAGAGCACAAAAGGGATGTTAAAACCGGTTGAGGATATCGATTTTGTCGATATCGACTCACTTTATGGACTAGAGAAACAAAAAGAAATTTTGCTAAAAAATACTAGAAATTTTATAGCTGGCGACGAGGCAAATCACGTGCTTCTTTGGGGTGAGAGAGGATGTGGCAAGTCAAGCCTTGTAAGGGCTGTTTTTACTAAATTTTATAAAGAGGGACTTCGCATCATCGAGATCGGCTGCGAGGATTTAAAATACCTTGGCGACATCATCGATGAGATCAGAAAGAGCGAGTTTAAATTTATCATTTTCTGCGACGATCTAAGCTTTGAAAATGGCAGCAATGAGTATAAATTTCTAAAACCTATCATGGATGGCTCTATCCAAAAACCGCCTAAAAACGTCCTTTTATACGCCACATCAAATCGCCGCCACCTAATAAGCGAGTTTAAAAGCGAAAATGAAAACTCAGAGCTAATAGACGGAGAAATCCACTACAGCGACGCCACTCAGGAGAAAATTTCTCTCTCAGACCGCTTTGGTCTTTGGGTCAGCTTTTATCAAGGCAACTACGACGAGTATCTAAAAATGGTTGATTTTTATTTTAAAGACTACACTGGCAACAAAGACGAGCTTCACACGCTTGCTAAAAATTTCGCCACTCTTAGGGCTAGCAGAAGTGGCAGGACTGCAAAGCAGTTTTATCTAACATTTAAAGAAAATTTAAAATGAGATCAACTGATCTATTTTTAGCTCTGCTAAATCACAAAAGTAGAAATTTAGACGAGCTAAAATGGCCAGGCGAGGGCACTTTTGAGGTTATTTTGGGTGCTATTTTAGTGCAAAATACCAACTGGAAAAATGTAGAAAAAGCTCTAAATAATCTAAAAAATGCCAGCAAAGATAGCTTGCAAGGCATTTGCGCGCTTGAAAACAGCGAGCTTGCCACGCTCATAAAGCCAAGTGGCTTTTACAACACAAAGGCAAAACGGCTAAAGACGCTTTGCCTAGCTATAAAAAATGAATTTGAGAGCTTTGAAAATTTCAAAGAAAACGTAGGCCGCGAGTGGCTCATAAGCGTAAGAGGCGTTGGTGCTGAGACTTGCGATGCGATACTTGCTTATGCTTGTGGTAAGCCTTATATGATCGTTGATGCTTATGCACTTAGGATAATGGCATATTTTGACTACATTTTTGAGAGCTACGACGAGGCGGCTGAGTGGTTTAGCTCGCTTGATTATGATGAAATTTACAAATTTCTTGATAGCGAGAAATTTGACGAGAGTGAGGTTTTAAAGCTCTATCATGCACTCATTTTGGAGTTTTGCAAAGAGAATTTCAAAGGCAAAATTTTAAGCCAAAGCGGACAAGAGGTGCTTGATAGCATTAAAAACTAAATTTTTATTTTAAATTTAGCGCAAATTAGGACTTTTTATGTTTTATTTTAAATTCTATGCTAAATTTACGTAAAATTTATATTAGGAGAGGCAATGATATACGACAATATCGTTAAAACGATCGGTAATACACCTATCGTAAAGATAAAAACAGGTGCTGACGAGGCTGAAATTTACGTAAAATTAGAGTTTTTTAACCCAGGCGGCTCTGTAAAAGATAGGATCGCATTTAATATGATCACTAAAATGCTAGCTGATGGCACGCTAAAACATGGCGACACTATCGTCGAGCCAACAAGCGGAAATACAGGTATCGGCGTAGCTATGTGCGGTGCTGCACTTGGCTTTAAAGTGATCCTTTGCATGCCTGAGAGCATGAGTATCGAAAGACGCAAGATCGTTGCAGCTTATGGCGCTCATCTTGAGCTAACTCCTGCAGCTGGCGGTATGAAAGCAGCGATCGCAAGGGCTACTGAGCTAGCTTCTCAGCCAAACCACGTAATGCTAAGCCAGTTTGAAAACAAGTATAACCCACAAGCTCACGAGCTAACAACAGCTGCTGAGATCGTGGCTGATTTTAGCAAGCTTGATGCCTTTGTAGCAGGTGTTGGTACAGGTGGCACGATAAGCGGCGTGGCAAAGGTTCTAAAAGAAAAAGGCTATGACACTAAGATCATCGCAGTAGAGCCTGAAGCATCACCAGTTTTAAGTGGCGGCAACCCAGGACCACATAAAATTCAAGGCATCGGAGCTGGATTTTTACCAAATACAATGGATATGAGCCTAGTTAGCGAAGTAGAAAAAGTAAGCAACGATGACGCACTAAACGCAGCTAGAGCGATCGCAAAGAGCGATGGCTTGATGATAGGCATAAGTGGCGGTGCTTCTTACGTGGCTGCAAAAAGAGTGGCTAAAAGACTTGGCGCTGGCAAAAAAGTGCTTTTCATAGCTCCAGATAACGGCGAGAGATACCTAAGTACAGAGCTTTACGGAGCGTAAATATGTGGGAGAGTCTAAAAGAGCTAGTTCAAACCGTCCGTGAAAAAGACCCATCGGTGCATAGTTGTTGCTTTTTGGCGATACTTATAAACACTCCTGGTATCCATGCGGTTTTGTTTCACAAAATTTCTCATTTTTTATATGAAAAAAAGTGGTTTTTTCTAGCTAGACTCATCTCACAAATCGCAAGATTTCTAACAGGCATCGAGATCCACCCGGGAGCGAAGATTGGTAGGAGATTTTTCATAGATCACGGCATGGGCGTGGTTATCGGCGAGACGGCTGAGGTCGGTGATGATGTGATGATGTATCATCAAGTGACACTTGGCGGCACTGGCAAAGAGTGTGGCAAGCGCCATCCAACCATTAAAAATGGCGTGACTATCGCCGCTGGCTCAAAGATACTTGGTGCCATAACGATCGGTGAAAATGCTAAGATCGGTGCAAACTCGGTCGTGCTAAAAAATGTCCCAGCAAACGCAACTGTCGTTGGCATACCAGCAAGAGTTGTCAGGGTAAATGGGACAAAATTTGAACCAGAATTTATCATTTAAAATTTAAATTTACTCCAACTGCACCATAAAAATGCAAATTTTTGACACGGCAAATTTACTATCCACTATGCTGCCAGCGTTTTTTAATTTTGCGCTACCTATTATAGTATTTGTCATTTTGATAAATTTAATGGCGAAATTTATAAGACGAAAACTGCGCCAAAAATCTTACGTAAAATTTAACCAAAGAAATATAGCTGATACGTTTAACGCAAACTTTTACTGAGAGCATGGCTTATGAAAAAAGAGTGCCGATAAAAGAAGATGTCTATTGCGACTTTTATATACCAAAAGGCAAGGTCTATGTTGAATTTTGGGGATATGAAGATGATGAGGCGTATCTAGAAAGAGCAAAAGATAGAGCTTTATAAAAAATATGGTCTAAATTTAATAGAGATAGATAACGACAAAATCGGTAATTTAGACGATCATCTGCCAAAAGAGCTTTTGAAATTTGGTGTGAGTTTAAATTTGTAGAAAAAGGGGCGAGCGCCCCTGTGATTATTTTAAAGTTTGGATGTATTCAGCTACTGCTTTTGCATCTTCATCGCTCATTGGAGTAGCGATAGGTTTCATCATAGCACCAAGACCAAATTTATTTGCTCCTGTTTTGTAGCCTTTTAGAGCTGCTTCGATAGCTGCTGCATCAAGTGATGTTAAAGCTGGAACTTTGTTATTGAAAACTTTTTCAGCTTTAGCGCCATGACAGGCAACGCATTTTTTATAGATAGTAGCGCCATCTGCAGCGAAAGCAGCAGTTGAAAGTAGTGCTGCAACACTTGAAACGATTAGTAGTTTTTTCATTTGTCATCCTTTTTAAAAAACGTGCCAGCATTATAATACAAAAATGTAAATTTGCAAGGAGCGGGTTAAAATATTTTGGCTATAATCACCAAATGATAAAAGAAACAGCCAACAAAGCACTTTTTTTAGACCGAGACGGCGTCATAAATGAAGACGCTGGATATGTTTGCGAGATCAAAGACTTTAAATTTATTGATGGCATTTTTGATGCGCTAAGAGAATTTGCTAAGGCTGGCTACAAGCTCTTTGTCGTGACAAATCAATCAGGCATTGGCAGGGGCTACTACACGCAGGAGCAGTTTGACGCTCTAAATAAATTTATGCTTGAAAGCTTTAAAAAAGAGCAGATTTTTATCACCAAAGTCTACTTTTGCCCGCACGCTCCAGAGCAAAAATGCACCTGCAGAAAACCAAATCCAAAAATGATACTTGATGCTTGCAAAGAGTTTGACATAGACCTTGAAAACTCGCTAATGATAGGCGATAAGCCAAGCGACGTCGAGGCTGGCAAAAGGGCTGGTGTGGGCAGAAATTTCTTGCTTGATGGCATAAATTTTAAAGATGTAAGAGATGTTTTAAATAAGCTAAAAAAGGAAAAATCACTATGAATTTAAACGGAAAAAAGATAGTTATAACTGGCGGCGCTGGCTTTATCGGCTCAGCTTTGGCGCACTATTTTGATGAAAACTATAAATACGCTCACGTGCTTGTCGTGGATAAATTTAGAAACGACAAGACATTTAGCAACGGCAATCTAAAAAGCTTTGGTCATTTTAAAAATTTACTTGGTTTTAAGGGTGAAATTTACACTGGCGACATCAACGACCCTGGCACGCTTGAGAAGATAAAAAACTTTCGTCCAGACGTCATCTACCACGAAGCAGCGATCTCTGACACCACTGTAAAAGAGCAAGATGAGCTAATAAAAACAAATGTAAATGCCTTTGTAAATTTGCTTGATATCTGCGAGAGTTTGGGCGCAAAGATGATCTACGCTAGCTCAGGGGCGACTTACGGCAACGCAAAGAGCCCACAAACAGTTGGCGAGTGCGAAGCGCCAAATAACGTCTATGGCTTTAGTAAACTAAGTATGGATAATATCAATAAAATTTACGCAAAGCGCGGCGTGAGCGTGGTTGGACTGAGGTATTTTAACGTCTTTGGCAAGGGCGAGTTTTTCAAAAACAAAACTGCCTCGATGGTGCTTCAGTTTGGACTTCAAATTTTAGCTGGCAAGACCCCAAGGCTCTTTGAGGGCAGCGACCAGATCAAACGTGACTTTGTCTATATAAAAGATATCATTGACGCAAATATAAAAGCGCTTGACGCGCCAAGTGGCGTCTATAACGCAGCTACTGGCAAGGCTAGAAGCTTTCAAGATATCGCTGACATCTTGCAGCGTGAGATCGGCGTAAATTTAGGCAACGAATATATCAAAAACCCATTTATCGGCTCATATCAATTTCACACAGAGGCCGACGTAGCCCCAGCTCGCGAGGCATTTGGCTTTAGCGCGACTTGGAGCTTAGAAGAGGCGATAAAAGACTACTTGCCAGAGATAAAGAGAATTTATAAGGAAGAGATAAATGGCTAAGAGAGTTAAAATTTTAGTAGTCGGTGATCTCATGCTAGACCACTATATCTGGGGCAGCTGCGAGCGCATCTCGCCTGAAGCGCCAGTGCAAGTTGTAAAGATAAATAACGAAACCTACACGCTTGGTGGCGCTGGTAATGTGGTGAGAAATTTACTCTCTCTTGGCGCAAATGTGAGCGTGGCTAGCGTCTTAGGTGATGATGAGGCTGGCAAAAAGATAAAAGAGAAGCTTGCTGAGCTAAATGTAAAAGATGAGCTCATCCTTACTGAAAAAGGGCGTGAAAGCTCGATAAAAAGCCGCATCATGGCATCACACCAGCAAGTTGTCAGGATCGATAAAGAGAGCGTTGTCAAGATAAATTTAGAAGATGAGCTCGTCTTAAAGGTCAAAGAAAATCTTGCAAATTTCAAGGCCGTCTTGCTAAGTGACTACGGCAAAGGTGTGCTTAGCGAGAAGGTCTGCCAAGAGATCATAAACGAGTGCGTGAGGCTAAAAATACCAGTTCTAATAGATCCAAAAGGCAGCGACTACTCAAAGTATAAAAACGCAACCCTTCTAACGCCAAATAAAAAAGAGGCGAGTGAGGCTACAAATTTAAAGATAAAAGACAAGGCCGAGCTTGAAAAGGCGATAAAACAGCTAAAAGACGAGCTAAATTTGACCTATTCGATCATCACGATCTCAGAAGAGGGTATCGCGCTATATGATGACAGGCTGCACATCTTTGCTGCAAAAGCAAAAGAGGTCTTTGATGTCACTGGCGCTGGAGATACGGTGCTAGCTACACTTGGCTATATGCTAGCAAACGGGGCTGATATAAAAGAGGCGATAAAGATAGCAAACCTCGCAGCAGCCGTCGTCGTGGCAAAGATAGGCAGCGCAACGGCTAGCTTTAGCGAGATCGAGCAGCTGCTAAATAGCTCATTTGGGGCAAATTTCGAGCACAAGCTTAAAAGTATTGAGGAGCTAGAAGAAATTTTGAGCCAAAAGGGCAAGAAAAAGGTCGTTTTCACAAACGGCTGCTTTGATATCTTACACGCTGGACACGTAAAATACCTAGCGCGAGCAAGGGAGCTTGGCGATCTTTTGGTCGTTGGGCTAAATTCGGACGCTTCAGTTAAGAGGCTAAAAGGCGAGGCTAGGCCTATAAACTCACAAGATGATAGAGCCTGCGTGCTAAGCGGGCTTGGATTTGTCGATTATGTCGTGATATTTGATGAAGATACGCCTTTAAATTTAATAACAAAGATAAAGCCAGACGTGCTTGTAAAAGGGGCTGATTACAAGGGCAAAGAGGTCGTTGGCAGCCAGATCGTAAAAGAGGTCAGGCTGATTGACTTTGTCGAGGGCAAAAGCACAACAGGGATAATAAAAAGGATAAAAGATGCTAAAAACAATGATAAAAAATGAGCTTGAGGCTCACCAAAAGACCTTTAGCGAGCATGTAAATTTGCTAGGTAGCCTAGAGCGCGCTTGCCAGATGGTAGCTGATACGCTAAAAAATGGCAAAAAGGTGCTGATATGCGGTAACGGCGGCTCTGCGGCGGACGCACAGCACTTTGCAGCCGAGCTAACTGGCAGATATAAAAGCGAGCGCCAGCCACTACCTGGCATCGCGCTAACTACCGATACTTCGGCACTTACGGCCATTGGTAACGACTACGGCTTTGACTACGTTTTCTCACGCCAGTTTGAGGCCTTAGCTCGCTCTGGCGACTTGCTCGTGGTGATCTCAACGAGTGGCAACAGCAAAAATGTCCTTGAGGCCATAAAAAGTGCCAAGAAAATGGGCGTATCAGTGCTTGGACTTAGTGGCAAAGGTGGTGGTGCTATGAATGAAGGATGTGATATAAATTTAGTCGTTAGCTCAAGCGATACTGCAAGAATTCAAGAGTCGCACATATTTTTTATACACACGATCTGCCAGGCCGTAGACGAGGCTTTTAGGGACTAAAATGCAAGAAGCGATGGATAAATTTTTAAGTGATCCTAGCGAGAAAAATGAGATAAATTTGATATCGGCTTTAAAAAAGGCTACTTTTTTTGCTCCGGTGCTTTTAAACCAAGCGCTCGCAAAGCCTGATGGTGGCGTCGTTTATGAGGAGGAGGGCTCAAATATCAAATTTATTCTGCTTGAAGATGAGGGCGAGAAGCTTAGCTATTTTCCGGCATTTACTAGCAAAGAGGCGATGAAGCTTTGGCGAAACGACAGCGAACAAGAGAGCATTGAGATAGGGCTAAAAGAGTATCTTGCGATGCTAAAAGAGAGCAGTTATGCTGGCGTCGTGGTGGATGCTTTTAGCTATGACTTTGTGCTAAAAAGAGAGCTTATAGAGAAAATCCTCGCCTAGTGCGTAATAAAATTTATAAAATTTTACGCATTATTTTATGCAAACGGCTTTGATGAGGTAGATTTTGAGTTGCTGTTCTATTTAAATTTGTTTTATGGGCTAGCTTTTTGTTATGTTCGACGCTTTTTTATAATTTTGGCTTTTTGGACGCGTTTATTAAATTTGATTTCATATATCTTTGTTATTGGTAACAAAATTAAATTTGATATACGATTTTAAAGCTACAAGACCGCTATGAATTTTAAATTTAAGTCTGAAGACTGGCTGCTATCCTACAACAAAGATATGTGGATAAATTTAGAGTTTTTACTTGAAAAATTTACATCGCAGATTAGTTTTTGGGCTGTTTTAAAACAGCTGTGAAGTTAAATTTACTAGATGATGCTTTAAATTTGGCTCTTGATAGATTAAATTTGACTTTTAGCATAGAAAATTTGCAGGTTTAGTGCCACATTTGCCAAGGTTGAAGCGGACATTTGCCTGAAAACCTGAGTAAATTTGCTACCTAAGGCTTTAAAATTGACTTATTAGATCAAATTTGTAGCTAAATTTAGGCCCCAAAAATAGTTGCAAGAAACTAAAAATAAATAAATCTACCGATAGAAATTTTAAATTTTGCAGCTTAATACTTTAGTGTGAGGATCGTAAGGGTAAAATTTACTGGTTGAGCTTTAAAATTTGCTCTTTTGTGGGTCAAATTTGTAGCTTTTATACTCTAAATTTAAATGCAAAAGCAGTTTATGTTAGAGAAAAATAGCCAAAACTAAACTTGCAGTTTTTCTCTAAAATACCAATGTTAGTGGGTGCTCTAGTTTAGGGTTGGAGTAAAATTTAGTTTTAAATTTGACCTTTGTAGATCAAATTTGCAGATAGAAATTTAAATTTTTGCAGACTTGTTAAGATTGTTGCAGAAAATTTGGCGATAAAAAGTTTAAATTAGCCTTTAGTAGATCAAATTTAGAGCCTAAAACACTCTATTTGCTAAAAAATTTAGAAAGATTTTCTATTTGAACGCCGTTTGCAAATAAATAGCCTCTATTTATCGCTGGGAGCTTTAAAATTCTAGCTTTTTCTTTAAATATTTTTGGCATTACGGCTTTGCAAAATGGCGTCACCAAAACAAATTCATCAGCGTAGCCAATGGCGATCTTGCCACTTAGCACTACACTTGTTTGCTTTGCTAAATTTGCACTTAGCTCATATTTTTGAGCCTTGCTTAAAAGCACATTTAGCTCTTTTGCCGCCATATCAACGCCCCGAACGACGTTACTATCATTTTTTATAATGAAAATTTCATCATTCATTTTTGTGATATTTGGCAGCAGGTTTTGCCTATCAGTCTCTAAAAACTCAAAGCTTTTCTTCACGCCGCCAAAATACTCGTCCAAAAACGGCTCGCTAAAATTTAGCCTCACGAAGCTTCTTTTAAGCTTGCCTTCTAAATTTGTCTCATCGACAAAGTAGCGCAAACCTCGCTCGTCAAGGTAGTTTTGAAGCTCTTTTTTGCGTAAATTTAAAAGTGGTCTAACCAGCCAAAAGTGCTCTCTTCTCTCAAGCTCACTCATGCCAAAGAGCTCTTTTAACCCAGCGCCCTTGCCAAGCTGCATCAAAAACCACTCAAATTTATCGTCAAACTGATGAGCTAAGATCAAATTTTCATAGCCATATTTTTGGCAAATTTCACCAAAAAACTCATACCTCGCCTCGCGCGCGTTTTTTTCAAAATTTGACTTACCTAAATTTACGCTTTTTATGTAGATCTTTTTGCCAAATTTGCTGGCAAGCTCTTTGGCGCTTTCAACTTCAAATTTACTCTGCTCTCTAACGTTGTGATCGACTATGGCTAGATCAAATTTGACCCCAGCCTCTTGCAAAATGTAAAAAAGTGCGGTGCTATCGATGCCGTGCGAGAAGGCAAGCAGGTTTGCGCCAGCGCTTAGCCTACCAAGCACATTTTGGCTTATCATTTTGCTTTTTTGATGATGGTGGCGACAAGCTTTTGATCAACCACGTCGCTGACCTCACAAAGGTAGAGCGAGCCGATCTCAAGCTCTTTTACGTCGCTTTCATTGATCAAAATTTCGCCGTCTATATCTTTGTCCCAGATATCTTTTTTGGCAGCGTAAAACATCTCGCCCTCGCTGCTTTCACCCTCAAGCGATGCGTAAATTTGCTTGCCAAGCTCTTTTTGCAAACTCTCATTTATCGCTTTTTTGGTGATCTTTTCTATCTTGCTTAGCCTTTTTGAGATGATTTTTGCTGGGATTTGCTCCATTTCAAAAGAGGCTGTGTCCTCTTCTTTTGAGTAGGCAAAGGCGGAAATTCTATCAAATTTAAACTCTTCTAAAAACTCGCAAAGCTCTTCAAAATCCTCCTCGCTCTCGCCTGGATGTCCCACGATGACACCAGTTCGCAAGAATGAATTCTCGGCATTTCTCATCAATTTTAAAAACTCTTTTATCTTTTTAGCGCCACTTCCACGCTTCATTATCTTTAGCATATTTTCGCTGATGTGCTGGATGGGCATGTCAAAGTAGTTGTGAAAGATAGGCGAAGCGATGATGCGCGAAATGAGCTCCTTGCTGGTCGTGCTTGGGTAGAGGTAAAGTATCCTAGCACTCCTTACGCCTTCTATCTTTTCTATCTCGTCTATTAAATTTATTAGCCCATCGCTAACGCCATGATCGCGCATGTATGAGCTTGAGTCTTGGGATAAAAAGCTAAAGTCGTAGTAGCCTTTTTTGACTAGATTTTTGACCTCATTTACGATGTTCTCAAGCGAGCGTGATTTTAGCTTGCCCTTAAATGTCGGTATCGCGCAAAAGCTGCATTTTTGGTTACAGCCCTCTGAAATTTTGATGTAGGCGTGGTAGTTTGAGCCAGTTATCACGCGCTCTTCGTTTGCTTGCAGATAAGTTTGCGGGCTAAATAAATTTTGCTTTTTTAAGATGATCTCATCGATCTTGTCATAATCAGCCACGCCGGTAAAGAGATCGACTTCAGGTAGTTCTTTTATTAGCTCATCTTTGTAGCGCTGCATAAGACAGCCAGTCACTACCAGCAAAGAGCCATCTTTGCGGGCTTCGTGCATCTCAAGTATGGTTTGGATGCTCTCCTCTTTGGCGGATTTGATAAAGCCGCAGGTATTTACGATGATGACGTCTGCGTCGCTGATATCGTCCGTGATATCGTAGTTTTGCAAGCGCCCAAGCATGATCTCTGAATCAACTAAATTTTTATTACAACCAAGCGAGATTAGATGAAGTTTTGGCATTTTTAGATCCAGATGTTGTCTATTAGCCTAGTTTTGCCAACATAGGCGGCTACTAAGATTATTGTGTTGCCTTTTTCTACCTTTGAAATTTCATTTAAATTTCTATCCGTAACCGCGACGTAATCAACTTTTAGTGGCTCTAAAACTTCAAGCATATTTGCCTTGATCTCACTCGCGTCTTCTTCGCCATTTTGGATCAAATTTAACGCTTTATTTAGCGACCTTGAAAGCCTTAGCGCGTTGCACTTATCTTCGTCGCAGATATAGACGTTTCTGCTTGAAAGTGCTAGACCGTCAGGCTCTCTAACGATATCGCAAGCCACTAGCTCGATATTTAAGAAAAATGTCTTTATCATATTTTGCACGATGATTAGTTGTTGCGTGTCTTTTTTGCCCATATAGACGCTATTTGCACGAGTTAGGCGAAATAGCTTGTTTAGCACTCTTAAGACGCCATCAAAGTGCCCAGGTCTAGTTTTGCCCTCTAAGATGGCTGAAAGCTTCTTTGGAGCGACGATGAGCGGCTCATCTTCAAAGTAAAGTTCATTAGCATCTGGGATAAATATAGCGCTAACGCCATTTTGCTCGCAAATTTGGATGTCGCTTTGCTCTTTTCTTGGGTATTTGTCTAGATCTTCGCCTGGTAAAAACTGAGTTGGATTTACAAACGTTGAGACGATGCTTATCTCGTTTTCGCTCACACATTTTTTTATAAGGCTAACGTGTCCGTTGTGAAGTGCGCCCATTGTCGGGACAAAACCGATCTTGCCGCTTGCGTTTTGGACAAAATTTTCAAGCTCTTTTATAGTTCTTATGATTTGCATATTTGACTCTTTTTATCTAAATTTTAACTTGGCATTGTAACAAAAAAGGATTAAAAGGGCGTAAATTTAAAAATGTAAGCAACTTTTGGCTAAAATCGGCAAAAATTTATGGAGAAAAACTTGGATAGTTACGAATACAACGAGCTTTTAAAGAAGCTACAAACAAAAGTTGAAAACATAGGCTCTATCGTAAAGCCTGACGAGATAAAGGCTAGACTAAAAGAGATCGAGGCCATAGAGCAAGACCCTGACTTTTGGCAAGATATCGCTAAAGCTGGGGCGCTAAACAAAGAAAAGACAAAAATTTCAAACATGCTTGCTAAATTTAGTGACGCCAATCAAGCAGTTAGCGACGCAAAAGAGCTCTTTGAGCTAGCAAATTCTGAAAATGATGAGGAGACTATAAATTCTTTATTTGAAGATGCTAAAAATTTAGATGAAAAGATAGTAAATTTAGAAATTTCTATGCTTTTAAGTGGCGAGGATGACGGCAAAAACGCGATCGTATCGATACACCCTGGAGCTGGTGGCACTGAGAGCAACGACTGGGCGAGCATGCTTTATAGGATGTATCTTAGATTTTGCGAGCGTGAGGGCTTTAAGGTCGAGACCCTAGACTTTCAAGAGGGCGAAGAAGCGGGGCTAAAGGATGTGAGCTTTATCGTAAAAGGTGAAAATGCTTATGGTTACTTCAAAGCAGAAAATGGCATCCACAGGCTCGTTCGCACAAGTCCATTTGATAGCGCAGGACGCCGCCACACGAGCTTTTCTAGCGTCATGGTGAGTCCCGAAGTAGATGATGATATAGAGATCGAGATCGAAGAGAAAGATCTAAAGATAGATACTTATAGAGCCAGTGGCGCAGGCGGTCAGCACGTAAATAAGACTGAATCAGCCATCCGCATCACGCACATACCAACTGGCATCGTCGTGCAGTGCCAAAACGACCGCAGCCAGCACAAAAACAGAGCCACAGCGATGAAGATGCTAAAGTCACGCCTTTACGAGCTTGAGCTGATGAAGCAGCAAGAGGCGAGCAACAGCGTCGAAAAGAGCGAGATCGGCTGGGGACATCAGATAAGATCATACGTGCTTTTCCCATATCAGCAGGTAAAAGACAACCGCAGTGGTGAGGCGTTTTCGCAAACTGATGCGATACTTGATGGTGATATCAAAAAGATGATAGAGGGCGTCTTGATCGCTCAAAAGGCTGAGGCGTAGTAAATTTAAAAGAGACGAGAGCTAAAATTTCATCTCTTTTAGCTTCGTGCAGGCTTCTTCTTTTCCGTGATAGCAAGCCTCGTCAAGATAAATTCTAGCTTTTTTATAGTCATTTTTGCCTAGGTAGATAAGCCCTAGATCGTAGCTAGCCTCGCTTGAGCCAAGGCTAGTGGCTTTTTCATAAAAATATATCGCTTTTTCTAAATTTTTATTGACCCCAAGGCCGTACTCGTAGATATATCCAGCGCTTCTTAGTCCGTCTATGTTGCCGTATCTGCCAGCTGTCTCAAACCAAAAAAGTGCCCTTAAGATATCTTTGCTAAAGCCTTTGCCGTCACGAAAACAAACGCCAGTTTGCTGCATGGCTAGGACATTGCCATCTTTTGCGTAGTCGTAAAATCTCTTGCAAGCCTTTGGGTAGTTGCCCTCGTTATATAGATAGATGGCGTCTGCTATCTGCTCGACTTCAGGATCAAGTGGTGGCTCGCTAAGACCTAAATTTTGCGAAATTTGCTCTGCTGAACAGCCCAAAAATAGCAAAATGCTAAATAGAAAAATGATAAATTTTTTCATATTTGTCCTTGAAAATTTAGGCGATTTTATCGAATTTTATCTTATAATGATCGCAAATTTAAGCAAAAAGGAACGATATGGATCATAACGCACTTTTGACACAGCTTGGCTACAACGTAGATGAAACGACTACTGAGCATATGCGTAGAATTTTAAATAACACTGACGGTCTTTTGCCAAAGAGTGTGATCGAGCTAAACGATCATCTAAAGCCGCACCTTTGCTTTGTAGCGATGAGCGGGAGTGAGGATAGGCTAAAGATAAAAAACGTTGCAACCGTCAAAGAGATAAAAGAGCGTGTTGATGAGATCATCAAAAGCTGGGCAAATAAATACAAAATGGATATCAAAAAGATAAACGAAACTACATACTACATAATGGGAAAAATTAAATGAAATATGACATTGTTATTATTGGATTTGGTAAGGCTGGCAAGACGCTAGCGGTAAAGGCTGCTGCGCTTGGCAAAAAGGTCGCGCTAATCGAGAGATCGCCAAAGATGTATGGAGGCACTTGCATAAACGTGGGCTGCATACCGACAAAACGCCTAATCACAGCTGCAAAAGAGGCGATATATGCAGATAATAGCGTTGAAAACGAGTATTACACGCTTAGCATCGAAAACAAAAATAAGCTAATCTCAGCTTTAAATTCTAAAAACTATGCGATGCTAAATGATAAAGAAAATATCGACGTGATCGATGGTGTTGGCTCGTTTAAAGATAAAAATAGCGTCCTAGTTACAACATCAAGTGGCGAGCAAAAAGTCGTTGAAGGCGAGTTTATCATCATAAATACCGGCTCAAAAGAGGCGTATGCGCCATTTGAGATAACAAACTCAAACGTCTTTTCAAGTAAAACCTTGCTTGATCTAAAAACTATGCCAAAGCATCTTGTCATCGTTGGCAGCGGATTTATCGGCATCGAGTTTGCATCGATGTTTGCAAATTTTGGCTCAAAAGTGACCATCGTCGGACGCTCAAAACTACTAAAAAACGAAGATGAAGACATAGCTAAAAGCGTAAAAGATGCGCTAAACGTGCAAGGCATCGAAATTTTAGAGGGCTGCGAGATAGAGAGTCTAAAAGATAATGCACTAAATTTCAAACAAGATAATGAAGATAGGATCATTAAGGCTGATGCGTTCTTAGTAGCGCTTGGCAGAGTGGCAAATTTAGATGATCTAAATTTAAAAGCAGCTGGCGTCGAGCTAAATGAAAAAGGCTTTATAAAGACAAATGAGCGCCTTCAAACAAATGTGTCAAACATCTACGCAGTGGGCGACGTGCGCGGTGGAGAGCTTTTTACCTACACTAGTTTGGATGATTTTAGGATAGTTTTCTCGCAAATTTTTGGCGATAAAAAACGCACTACGCAAAACAGAAGCATCCATGCAAATGTGCTATTTACCGACACACCGCTAGCAAGAGTTGGCGTAAATGCAAAAGAAGCTAGCAAGCTTGGGCTAAATTTCAAGGAGCTAAAGCTTAGCATGGCAGCAGTGCCAGGAGCAAAGGTGCTAAATCACGATGTGGGCATGCTAAAAGCGATCGTTGAAGCAAGTAGCGGCGAAATTTTGGGGGCAAGCTTTCACTGCATCTACGCAAATGAGATCATAAATGAGATCGCGATCGCGATGAATTTAAAAGCAAATGCAAATTTCTTTAAAAACCAAATTTTCACTCACCCAAGCATCAGTGAAGCGCTAAATGACTTGTTTGGACAATACTAAAAGGACAAAAATGAAAAAATATCTACTACTTTTAACTGCTCTATTTTTCACAGGCTGCTTAAATGTGATCGGCATCGGTGAGACGCCAAAGCAAGATGACTCGTGGCAACAGCCAAAGGACGAAAAGGTGGTGCAAAACAAAGAGCAAATTTCAAAAAATGCCATCGATCTTTTAACACCAAAATGCGAGAGCGGCGATGCTGAAGCTTGCAATGATTTGGGCGTAAATTTTGAGCTTATGAAAGAGTATGACAATGCCTATGCAAACTACAAAAAGGCTTGCGACGCGAAGGTGCAGCTTGCTTGCTCAAACCTTGGCACACTCTATGAAAACGGCCTTGGCGTGAAAAAAGATCCAAAAAAAGCGGTCGAAATTTACAAAGATAGCTGCAACAGTGGCGGCGTACAAGCTTGCTATCATCTAGGAAACGCCTACCGCAAGGGTGAGATCGTAAAACAAGACTACTATCTAGCGATGGAGGCATACACAAACGCTTGCAACGCTGGAGATCTCCCAAGCTGCGCAAATATCGGCGCGATGTATGAGCTAGGCCTTGGCATGAACAAGGACGAAAAGAGAGCTTATGGGATTTATAAAGTCGCTTGCTTTCGTGGTCTAAATAAGGCGTGCCCACAGATGAAAAGACTTGGCGCAAAGCTTGGCATGTAAGCAGGAAAATAAGTGAAAAAAGTTTTAAATTTTGGGCTTATCGTAGCTGCTAGCTTTATGCTAAGTGGCTGCTGGTCGTGGCAAAAGATGGTGAGCTTTGGCTTTTGGCAAAGTGATGAGGAGGCTAGGGCGGAGCGTCTTGAGCTTGAAAAAGAGAAGATGGTGCAAAACTGCGAGAGTGGAAATAGCATCGACTGTAACAACTTAGCTGTAAATTTTAGCAACGAAAAGGACTTCGTAAAGGCAAAAGGCTACTACGAAAAGGCGTGCAACGCTGGGCTTGCAACTGCTTGCTCAAATTTAGGTCAAATTTATGAGCAAGGGCTAGTTGATGAGCAAAGGGATATCGAAAAGGCTCTAAAACTTTATAAACTTGCTTGCGATAGTGGCGACGGCGTTGGCTGCTACAACGAGGCAATGGGGCTAAAATCCTACATCGAAAGCGAAAATTTAAAAACTCATAAGATAGATAGAACTAAGGCTGAGGCTAGAGTTTTAAAGCTTTTGGCAAAGAGCTGCGAGCTTGAGTATGCTCAGTCTTGCTTCTTGCTTGCAAAGTTAAGCGGCGATGAAACAAAGGCGGACGCACTTTACAAAATAGCCTGCCAACTTGGCAAATGCGTGGATAAAAAGTAAGGGATAAGTTTGCTTTTTAACTCATATGTCTTTATATTCGTTTTTTTACCGCTTGTATTTTTTGTATATTTTTTTCTAAATAAAAAGAGACTAAGCACTCTTGCAAAAGCTTTTTTGGTGAGTGCTAGTTTATTTTTTTATGCTTATTGGAGTGTTTATTATATGCCGATTTTGTTAGGAAGTATTGTTTTTAACTTCCTTGTTTCAAAATTTCTTGCAAAACATCAAAGTAAGGCTATTTTGATTTTTGGTATAGTTTGCAACCTTGCTTTACTTGGATATTTTAAATATGCTGATTTTTTAATTTCAAATTTAAACGCTATAGCAAATACAAATTTGGGTCTACTTCATATCGCTTTGCCGCTTGCACTTAGTTTTGTCACATTTCAGCAAATAGCATATCTAGTAGATAGCTACAATAAATAAACAAAAGAGAATAGTTTTTTAAACTACTGCCTTTTTATAACGTTTTTCCCACAGCTTATTGCTGGTCCGATAGTCCATCACAAAGAGATGATGCCTCAGTTTGCAAATAAATTTAATCTTATAAAAAACTATAAATTTATAGCTCTTGGACTTTTTGTTTTTAGTATAGGACTATTCAAGAAGAGTGTGGTTGCTGATACTTTTTCAATCTTTGCAAATGCTGGATTTGATGTGGAGAGAAATTTGACTTTTCTACAAGCATGGGCAACGTCGGTTTCGTATACTTTTCAGCTTTATTTTGATTTTAGTGGTTATTGTGATATGGCGATAGGTCTTGCGCTGCTTTTTAACATAAGGCTTCCTATAAATTTTAACTCCCCGTATAAGGCTTTAAATATTCAGGATTTTTGGCACAGATGGCATATTACGCTATCGCGTTTTTTAAAAGACTACATCTATATCCCGCTTGGAGGAAATAGAAAAGGTCAATATCGTACCTATATAAATTTGTTTTTAGTATTTTTAATAGGCGGTCTTTGGCATGGAGCTGCTTGGACATTTATTGTTTGGGGTGCTTTGCATGGCTTTGCTATTGTTATTCACAGATGTTGGCAAAAGTTAAATTTTAAACTAAATAAAATCATTGCTTGGATCATTACCTTTAACTTTGTAAATTTTACATGGATATTTTTTAGGGCAAAAAGCTTTGAAGATGCTATGAAAGTGATCCGAGGGATGTTTTTTGGTGAGTTTAAAATAGACGTTAATTATCTTGAGATGTTTTTTATCGTTTTGGCTTTTTTGGTTGTTTTGCTTTTTAAAAACTCTATGCAAATGGCATTTGATAAGAAATTTAAATTTACTATCTGGCAAATTTTTGCAACATCTTTCTTTTTGTTTATATCAATCTTAGCAATTAGGCTTAATAATGCGAGCGAATTTTTATACTTTAGATTTTAAGAAAAAAATATTTCTATGCCTGTTTTTAGTGGTTTTTGCTATGGTTGGGCTTGATGTTGTGCTTTATGTTTTTTCAGATATTAGCACAAGTAAAACTAATTTCGTAAATTCTTAAAAAGTTTCAAAGGCTAAGCATTTTAAATTAAATGACATCGATAAAAAAGATCTTATTTTTGTTGGGAGTAGTAGAACATTTTATCACATTTCAACAAATGTTTTTAAAAATGCTAATGTAAAAATTTACAATTTTGGAGTTTCTGGAAACTTTATTAGCGATTATCCATTTATTGCAAATGCTATTAAAAAAAATGGTGTAAAAGAGGTTGTTTTTAGCATAAGAGTTAGTGACCTTTTTGTGGATTATTACTTAAGTGGTTTTAAAATTTATACCGTTGATGAACTTATGGCAAATTATAGTACAAATAAAATAATATTTTTAAAGACATTACCAGATTATTTTTCAAGTTTGCATCTATTCTTAAGATACTCTGAAGCTATTTATAATAGATTGGCCTCATTCTATGAAAAATTTATACCAAAAACTAAAACCGTAACAGATAATTTTAATACAGGAAATTCTTTTGATATTGCAATAAATAATGATTGTGTTTCAAATGATATCCGCGAATTAGACTCAAAATTTACCATAAACAAAAAGCTTATTGTTGCAAAGTGTACAAATGGCGATAGCATACTTTTTGCAAATGCATTGCCTAGAGAGAACTATGGCAAGGTACTTGACCTAAAAGAGCTAAATTTAAACACATTAAAATACATGCAAAATTATATAATAGATCCATTGGTTAAAAGCGGTGTGAAAGTAGTTATTATATTTGAGCCAATATTTGATGGAACAAGACTTCAATATAACATAAACGAAATAACATCAGCCATCAAAAATGCCAAAATTATTGATCTTACAAATTTAAAATTTAGTGATGAAGAATTATCTGACTGGGAGCATTTAAACTATCTTGGTAGAAAAAGATATAGCGAGTTTTTGGTTAAACTCTATCTTGATGGTGGACTTTGAGTTCTTACTTCAACCCAAAAACTTTTATGTTAAAGGTTGTGTGGATCTTGTCGTTTTCGCCTTTCATAACGATAGGAAATTCGGCTTTTATGATGCTGTCGTAGCTGCTAAGTGCGTCTAAAAAGTCATAAAATTTTTGCGGGGTTTTAAGTGAGCTTGTGACGTTTAGGCGGTATCTAAAGAACTTCTCAGTTGCGTTATTTTCACCTTCTTCTATCTTGCTAAGGCTCACTTCGCTAAAAAATTGCGATGCGAAATTTATAAATTTATCCTTATCAAAAGCTGTATCATAAGCCAAGATGATAGCGCCATCTTTTTGTCTTGTCGCCTCAAGTGCTTTAAATTTAGCTTCAAATTCATTTTTTACCTTCGTATATGATGAGGTTTGCGAGTAGTTTTGCCTTGAGAGGCTTTTAAATTCTTTTATGTTTGGCACGATAAAGCCAAATATCATAATGAAGCAAACTATGATAAAAGCAAATATAAAAAGTAAAAGCTTTACTGGGTCGATTTTTTCTAAGCTCGTATCTTTTTTACTCATTATATCCCTCAGAATTATCAATCTTATTTGTGCTTATAAAGCCGTACCAGCCGTTTTTGCTCTGATAAAAGCTAGTATTTGACGTGGTGAAAATCGACCTTAGTGGCGAGGCTAGGAGTTGGTTAAAGACATCCTTTGTTGGCGTTATACCGCGGATGATGAGCGAGTTTTTATCCATAAAGACCTCTTCAAGCGTGATGCTATCAGGCACAAGGTCAAAAAGGTTGTGCAAGCTTTGCTTTAGGATAGAATTTGACGTAAAGATGTCGTTTGCCGAGTCTATCTGCACGGCAAGCTTGGCTGAAATTTCATCCGTAGTGACTATCTTTTGGCTAAGCTCTTTTTGCTCATTTGCTAGAAATTCTATATTTTTCTTGGTTGAGTAGTTTTTATAAACGATGAAGAAATTTGCCACCAAAAGCACCACAAAGACAAAGCCGATGAGGCTTAGCCAGAGCTTACTAAAGATAGATAGAAGTGGTCTTGGTTCTGGAGTGATGAAGCTAAATTTCATAGTGTTATCTCTTCTTGCATGATCTCATTCATGATGTGATTTGTGTTGATCGGATAGCTTGATGTCTCCACAAATAGCTCTGATTGCAGGTATTGTAAAAAGGTCGCACTTGTTTTTGTGTTTTCAAAAACGATGATCTGCTCGATAAAATCGCCGCTGTAGATTGGATTTTCATAAAATTCTTTCATAGCTTTTGCGATGTAGTCAAACATCTTCATATCGCGCCCAAAGATCGCCACTGACTTCTCGACATTGGTCGAAGCTGGCATGTTTAGCTCGTAGTTTAGATCTTCAAATTCTTTTGGTTTATCATCGCTTAAGAAATCATCCAAACTCTTAAAATCATCAAGCGCCGTTGCGCCATCTTCTTCTTTGACGATAAGGTTGTCGATGTCTGTTATGTCCTCTTCTTTTAGGCTTTCGATCTCTTCGCTGCCCTCTTCAGCGTCACTCATATTTAAAAACGTCGAGAGCTTCATCTGCTTATCTTTAAATATCGCAAGCGCAAAAGAGTGCGAGTGGATGTAGAGATATAGCGTGGTTTTTGGCGAAATTCCACGCTTTAAAAGCTCGTGAAAGAGCAGGGCGATAGGTGAGTAGATAAGATCGACGCTACCTTGCCCAAAGAGGTTTTTATATCTTCTTATAGCATTTAAATTTGCATATATGCTCCAGCTATCTTGCATCACAAGGCTGGTTAAATTTTGCGTGTTGATGTTAAATTTCTTGTATTCGTCAAAGTTAGCAGTAGGCAGCGCACCTTGTGAGTCGTCGTTAAAAAAAAGCGAAACATAGACGCCAAAATAGGCCTTTTCTTGCTCCTCTATGTATTTTAAAACTTTTTCATCGACACTATCGATGCTTATGTCTGTAAATTTAGCATTTATGGTTTTTGTAAGCTTGCCATTTCTAAAGACCTGACCGTAAAATATGCACTCGTTGCCCTCGATCACGGCGCTTAAGAAAAGGTTTGAAAAAAGCTTTTTGATGCTAAAAGACATAACTCTCCTAAATTTAGTGCATTATTTTTGATATGTTAGCCAAAAAGGGATTAAATAAGTTTAAAACAGCTCGTTTTTTAGTTTTGCAAACGCCTCTTTCATCTTCAGAGCTTCGCTTTTTAGCTCATCATCAAGCAGTGCAGAATTTCTTAAGTTCTCAAAATCCTCTATCATCACATCACACATCATTTTGATGCGCTCATTATCAGCCTTGCTGACGCCACTTTGGCTCATTTTTTTGATGCGCTCAAGATACTCTTTGCCGTTTTTTATGTATGAGCTAAATTTCATAGCTGCATTGCTTTGATTAAGCGTGGTGGTGGCCATCTTGTTGTATGCGTCAAGATCAAGAGCTTTTTGGCTAAAATTTATAGCCTTTTCATACTCTTTGCTCTCGTAGTAAAATTTCGCTTCAAGAGCGAGTTTATAGGAGTTGTCGCTGTAAAAAAATAGCCCAAACAAAGCTATTATAAAAATGGCTATAAAGATAGAAATTTTATTTTTCATAAATTTCGTCCAAAATTTCTCTTATCTCATCGCTTATTTGCGGATTTTTATGTGCATATTTTTTCCACCAAATTTTTAAATTTGACCTAAAGTCCTCTTTATTTTGTAGCACGCTCTTGCCGCCGTCATTTTGTGAGGCTTGCCAAAGCTCGTTTTGTATCTTCTCTTTTGCCTCTTTTTGTTCTAAATTTGCCACGCTAAAAGGAGCTGAGAGGCTAAAATTTATAGTTGAAAATGGCTTTGGAAGTATCATCTTATCCCAACTTTTAAACTCCCAAAATGAGTTTGCTTCGAAATTTAGAGCATAAATTTCACAAGACGACTTTTGTGCGATCACCACAGCTCCGTCTGCGACGCTGTGTCTCGGTCCGCGTGGGCCATCTGGCGTGATGATGACGTCGTGACCTTGCTTTATCTCTCTTAGGGCCTCTATAAGCGCCCTTGCACCGCCTTTTGAGCTGCTGCCTCTAATGGTGCCGATGCCAAAAAATTTGATTATTCTGGTGATTAGCTCGCCATCTTTGTGGTCGCTTATTATCACCTTGCCTTGTTTTCTATTTTGACTGCTCCACCAGCGCCTATAAGCAAAGCTCATAAAGCTAAGCCTGCCGTGCCAAAAGACGACGACGCAGCCATTTTGTGGCAAGAAATTTGGAGTGTAGCTCTTTTTGCAGGTTAGAAAAATGAGCCACATCAAAATGTAGATGAAAAAGACACCAATGTTCGTGGCGAGCTTTTCAAGGGTGCTTTTAAATTTGCAGCTCACCATACAAAACCATTCGTTTTGGGTTTGTGATCTTTACTTTTTGCGTAGTGCCAAGAAGCTCCTCGCTGCCATCAACTTGAACTAAAAAGTTGTTAAAACTTCGCCCAGCAACGCTGCCATTTGCCCTTAGCTCTTCAAAATATACATCAAAAATTTTATCTTTTTGCGCCGCCACGATCTCGTCTAAAATTTCACTGTGGCGATTTTGCAGGCGTGTTAGCCTTTCTGAAGCGGTCTTGTCGTCTATTTGATTTGTAAAAGTAGCTGCCTTTGTGAGCGGACGTGGCGAATACTTAAAACTAAAAATTTGCTCAAATCTAACTTGCTCAAGCACGTCCATCGTATCTTCAAATTCGCTCTCACTTTCGCCAGGAAATGCGACGATGATATCAGTTGAGATGCTAACATCTGGGCACATCTTTCTAAGTCTTAGCGCGCGGTCTAAAAACCACTCTTTTGTGTATCCACGCTTCATCTCGCGCAAAACTTTGGTGTTTCCGCTTTGAAGTGGCATGTGCATAGACTTGCAAATTTTTGGGTTATTTGTGAAAATTTCAAGAAATTTATCATCCATGTGAAGTGGGTGTGGGCTTGTAAATCTTATCCTCTCAACGCCATCTATCTCGCTTATCTTTACTAAAAGGTCACTAAAATCGATATTTTCTTGCACGCCTGAAAATCTTTTGCCGTAGTTATTGACATTTTGCCCTAGTAAAAATATCTCTTTTGCACCGCTTTTTGCGGCCTTTTCTACCTCTTTTAGGATGAGGCTTGAAGGGATGGAAATTTCATCGCCTCTGGTGTGTGGGACGATGCAGTAGGTGCATTTTTTATCGCAACCGATCGAGATATTGATGTGGCTTTTATATGGCGAGCCTCTAAATTCGCCAAATGCGTATTCGCTCTCGTCGTGGTTAATGTCGGTTGAGATAAATTTAGGCGTATTTACCGCCTTTGTGATCTTGCTGACGTTTCTTGCACCAAGGACAAAATCAACATAAGGCGCGCGCTTAAAAATTTCACTACCCAAATGGCTTGCAGTGCAGCCGCAAACGCCTATTTTAGCACCTCTTTTTTTGGCTTTTTCAAAGGCTCCGACCTCGCTAAAGAGCTTATGGACTGGCTTTTCACGAACCGAGCAGGTATTTATAAGGATTAAATCAGCTTCTTCGATGTTTTGTGTTAAGGAGTAGTCTTCTTTTTGTGAGAGCTCGGCTATGATATGCTCGCTGTCACGAACATTCATAGCACAGCCTAAAGTTTGGATAAAGAGTTTTTTACTCATTAAAGTATATGCACTTCATACATGTAGTCGTTATCATCAAGTCCGTATTTTACGGTTCTGTGATAGACGCTTAGCCCTTTTTCTTCAAAATGCTCAACTAAGGCGATTAGTTGTTTGTGTGTATTTTCTTTATCAAAATAGAAAATTTTCTGACCCTCTTTTTCGACAGCTGCCTCTATTCTTTCTAGTGAAATCGTTTTTGGTTTTGCGTCTAATTCAGCTCTTGCAAGTTTTAGCTCCATTTTTAATCCTTTCAAAATCTTAAATTTTAATCGGTCAATATATCCAAAACATCATAAAAAAAGGATTAAATAAAAGTTAATAATAAGCTTAAAGTTATTAAAAGTATGGCTTATGTATAATTTCAAAACTTCACGAAAAATCCCCGAAATTTATCGTTACAATGGAGAAAAAATGGAAAGAATTTCAGATATCATCGAGTCAATTGCAAATGAGAAAAATTTAGAGATAGAAGATGTAAAAGAGCGCGTTATAAGAGCTTTGATAAACACTGCAAAAAGAGTTTATGGCGAAAATTATGAATATGACGTGAGCATCGATGCAAATAAAAATTTAAAGCTTTATCAAAAAATTTCAATCGTAGCAAACGATGATGAGAGACTTGCTGAAGACAACGAGCACTTTTTAAGCTTAAAAGAGGCTAAAAAGATAGATAGTGGCGTAGAGATCGGTGATGAGCTCACTTACGAACTAAGCCTTGATAACCTTGGAAGAACCGCAGCCCAAACACTTCACAAAGAGCTTGAGTATCACATCCAGCGCCTAGTTGAAGAGAAAATTTTACAAAAATATAATGAGATGAGTGGTCACATGGTCTTTGGACCAGTTGTTAGAGTTGATAATGACGAAAACACATTTATCGAGATAGACGAGCTTCGTGCCATCTTGCCACGCAAAAACCGCATAAAAGGCGAGAAATTTAAAGTAGGCGACGTAGTAAAAGCAGTCATTAGAAAAGTTTTTACAGATAAAAATTTAGGTATAAAGGTCGAGCTTTCAAGGACTTCACCTAAATTTCTTGAAGCTCTACTAACTTCAGAGGTGCCTGAGATAAAAGATGGTGGCATCATCATTCAAGGAAGTGCGAGAATTCCTGGCGAAAGAGCTAAAGTAGCGCTCATCTCAACCACTCCAAACATCGATCCAGTCGGCGCAACGGTCGGTACAAAGGGTGTTAGGATAAATGCCGTAAGTAAAGAGCTTCACGGTGAGAGCATCGATGCGATCGAATACACCACAGAGCCAGCGATCTTGGTAGCTCGCGCTATGGCACCTGCGATCATCACATCTGTAAAGATCGAAGAAAATAAGGCAATCGTAACGCTTGCAAGCGAACAAAAGAGCAAGGCGATCGGCAAAAACGGCATAAATATCCGCCTAGCAAGCATGCTAACTGGCTATGAGATCGAGCTAAATGAGCTTGGCTCAAAAACTAGTAGTAATGCAGAAAATAATGAGCCAATCAAAGATTTAAAAGCGCTTTTTGGTGATAACTAATGAAATTTCAAATAAGAAAAGCGACTGAGGGCGATATAGACGTGATCTGCGAGTTTGTAAGAGAGCTTGCGAGCTATGAGAATTTAAGCGATCAAGTCACTTTTACAAATGAAATTTTTGCAGACTCTATCTTTAATAAAAATCACGCAAAGACCCTTATCTGCGAGAGTGAGGGTAGGGCTATTGGCTATGCTATCTATTTTTACACATTTTCTACATTTTTGGGGTTTGGCGGGATCTATCTTGAAGATATCTATGTCAAAAAAGAGTTTAGAAATCAAGGCATCGGCAAGGCATTTTTTAAATTTCTAGCTCAAATTTGCAAGGATGAAAATCTAAAAAGGCTTGAGTGGTGCTGCCTAAACTGGAATAAGCCAAGCATTAAATTTTATGAAAGCTTGGGCGCTAAAAATCAATCTCTTGAGTGGAGAAACTACCGCTTGGACGGCGAAAATTTAGAAAAACTTTTAAATTTATAGTTTGTTTTTAAATAAAAAGCTCAAATTTGCTTTGAAATTTGAGCTTGCGAATTATTAAAATTTATATGTATATCCCAAATAAAGACCTACATTTGTCTCTTTTATTTTTGCATTATCATATTTTGCTATGGAGCTATATTTTGTTCTATCTACCTTTACACCAAACTCAACTGCATTGTTTTTATTAATAGAGTATTCTGCACCAATTCTTGCACCTAGTATCCAGCCATTTGTATTAGCTTTTTCCGAGCCATCATGAGTATCAAATACATCCATTTTAAGCTTTGAGTAGCCAGTGTATCCACCAAAAACTAGCTTTATGTCTTTTGTCAATTCTGGTGTATAGTCTGAGCCCACTATAAATTTATGGGTGCTCCATTTTATTACTGTGCCATCTTCATCACCAAGTGATTTTTTGGCTTGAAAGTCATATATGTAAGCTCCATAAACTCTAAAACTATCAAAATCATAGCCAGCTTTTAGTCCAATACCTGGTTGAGCTTTTTTGACTTTTGTTGTGTCATTATCGCTTTTTGCTGTTAATTTTGAATTAAAAGAGTAATCTCCTTCGATTCCAATGAACGCTCCTTGTGCTAAAGCAGCAGCACTAGCCAGGCTTAATCCTAAAGCAACTTTTAAAACTACATTTTTCATTTTTACTCCTTATTTAAAAATGTTTGGCTGGTATTCTAAATTTTATTGGATTAAATAAATTTTAAATATTCAATTAAATATATAAAAAACATAAAATAATTCAATTGTTTTCTTATCAGAATAAAATTTATAAAATCACTTGAAAAAAGGAGTGTAAAGTGGCTAAGATGACAAAACGTGATATGGCTTATCATCTAGACGTTGATGTTGCTACGCTTTACAACTGGCGAAAATACAAGCCAAACCTTTATCGTATTGTGATGCTTGGATTTAAATTTGATGAGCTTATCGAGCAGAGTAAAAAGACTTGCAACGAGCTTTGCGAATATGAAAATTTAATCAATCAAGACATAGAAAAATTTAGTAAATAATCGTTTAAAAATCGTAATCTCTTTTATAATAGCAATAGTTAGAAAATTCAAAATTTCTAAGATATTTTTAGCTAGATATTTTAAGTGAAGAAATTTGAGCTCAAAGCAAGCGCTTCAAGCTCAGTTAAATTTACTCGTTTAGGATAGATAGAAGCTCTTTGTTATCTTTTGTTTTTAGCATTTTTGCGTATAAGAATTTAAGTGCTTCGACATCGTCCATTGTAGCGATCGCAGAGCGGATAGCCCAAATTTTTTGAAGCTCGTCAGGTTTTTGAAGTAGCTCTTCTTTTCTTGTGCCTGATTTTAGTACATTGATAGCTGGGTAAATTCTGCGGTCTGAGATGTTGCGATCAAGTACGATCTCGCTGTTTCCAGTGCCTTTAAACTCTTCAAATATCACTTCATCCATGCGTGAGCCAGTGTCTATTAGTGCGGTTGCGATGATGGTTAGTGAGCCGCCGTGTTCGATATTTCTAGCTGCACCAAAGAAGCGTTTTGGCTTGTGAAGTGCGTTTGCATCCACGCCACCAGTTAGTACCTTGCCGCTTGGTGGGGTCACTGTGTTATAGGCGCGTGCTAGACGGGTTATGCTATCAAGTAAGATGATGACGTCTTTGCCCATCTCAACTAGACGTTTTGCTTTTTCGATGACAAGCTCTGCCACTCGGACGTGATTAAGCGCTGGCAGGTCAAATGTTGAGCTAAATACCTCGCCTTTTACGCAGCGCTGCATATCGGTAACTTCTTCTGGTCTCTCATCGACTAGAAGAACCATGAGCTGGGCTTCTGGATGGTTTTTAGCGATGCCGTGAGCTAGCTCTTTCATAAGCTCAGTTTTACCGCTTCTTGGAGGTGCGACGATTAGACCACGCTGACCTTTACCGATAGGCGTGAAAAGATCGAGCACACGACCTGTTAGCTTCATTGGATCATACTCCAAATTTAGCTTTTCAGTTGGGAAAAGTGGGGTTAGGTTGTCAAAGAGTGGCCTCTCTTTTGCATCTGCTAGAGGCATGTAATTTACCGCTTCTATCTTTAAAAGGGCGTAGTATTTTTCTTGATCTTTTGGCTCTCTTACTTGGCCGGTGATGATGTCGCCCACGCGAAGTGCAAATTTGCGGATCTGTGAGTTTGAGACGTATGCATCGTTTGAACTGTCGCTTAAATTTGCATCAACAGCCCTTAAAAAGCCGTAGCCCTCGTTTGTGATCTCTAAAATTCCAGTAAATAGTATAAAGCCGCCTTGTTTTGTCTGGGTTTTTAGTATCTCAAATATCAAATCCTGTCTACGAAATTCACGTGGATTTTCGACGCCAACGCCATTTGCGATCTGCACTAGCTCATCTAAGCTAAGTGTTCTTAGCTCTTCGATCTTATGTCCGTCGACTGGTACGTGGGTTCTTGATGCTTGATGTTTTTTTGTAGTTTTTGCGCTTTGAGCAGCACTTTGCTCGGTTTGGTTGTTGTTTTCCATTTTTCCTCTTTAAATGCGGGGATAAGATTGTAGAATTCTGGGCTTCAAAAGTTTTTTGAAAGTTTTGGCATTTTATAAAAATAAAACTTTGTTGTCAAGAAATGCCACAACCAAAGTCGCTAAAGTAGGCAAATTTGCAGGCAAAATGACCTGCAAATTTAAATCAGTGTTCGCTCTTTAGTCCAGCGCCACACATCGAGATGATGCTTCTGCCCTCTATCTTGTGCGATTTTGCGTAGCTTGCGTATGCCGCGTAGATCGCTGCTGTGGTGTGCTCGACGTAAAAGCCGCGGCTTGCTAGGAAATTTCTAGCTGGCTCAATATCCTCTTCTTTTATCGTGATCACCTCGCGCTCGCCTGCGTAGCGGCTAGCTAATATCTCAGCGCCACGAGCAGGTTTTGCTATCGCTATGCCCTCAGCCAAAGTTGGCTCTGGCTTGATCGCAAGTGGCTCGCTTGTTGCCCCTAAAAATGGCGCGCACTTTTCGCTTTGAACGATGAAAATTTTAGGTAGTTTTTTGATCACTCCAGCCTCATATAGCTCATTTAGCGCTATCTCGCAGCCAAGTAGCAAGGTGCCGTTGCCAACTGGTAAAAAGAGATTTTCGGGGACAAAGCCAAGCTGCTCGTAAATTTCATATATATATGTTTTGGTGCCTTGGTAAAAAAGCGGGTTAAATACGTGGTTTGCGTAAAAAATTCCCTCATCTTTTGCCCTTTTTCTACAAGCATCTGCCGTCTCATCGCGCGTGCCGTCAAAGACAACCGCCTTTGCGCCGTAGTACTCAAGCATCTTTATCTTTTTCTCGCTTGTGCCTTTTGGGACGTAAATTTCACACTCCATGCCAGCTCTAGCAGCGTATGCAGCGACCGAGTTTCCAGCGTTTCCGCTGCTATCTTGCAAGATCTTTTTGATGCCATGAGTTTTACAAAACCATATAAGCATCACCGCGCCTCTATCCTTGAAAGAGAGCGTTGGCATCGCATAGTCCATTTTAAGGTATAGCGAGTCATCAAATTTCACGCTCTTTGTTAGCCCTTCGCCAAGGCTGATGTCGCGCCAAAGCTCATTTTTGATAGGGAAAAACTCGCGGTATCTAAATAGGCTAAACTCGCGCTGATCGATCAAATTTAGATCAAAATTGGCTGGTTTAAACTCCAGATCATATAGCCCACCGCACTCGCACGCAAATATAGGCGTCTCAAAATCTGCGCTCTTGCCGCACTTTGAGCAGATAAATTTAGGCATTTTTGCTCCTTTAAAGCTTTTTAAAGTTTTCTATCAAGTATCGCTGTAGCTTCGATCTCTAGCAGGCAGCCAAAGTGAAGTTTGTTTGTCGGTACTACGACGCGAGCTGGCTTGTGATCGCCAAAAAATAGCGCATACTCGTCATCTATCTCGTCCCAAAAGTCGATATCTGGCGTATAGATGCGGCACATCAAGATGTCGTTTCTTGTCGCATTTGCCAGTTTTAGCACGTTATCAAGGTTTTTTAAAGCCTGCCTTGTTTGCGCCTTTAGTCCCTCTGGGATCTGCCTGGTCTCTGGGTCCATGCTAAGCTGTCCTGAGATGTAGAGGATGCCGTTGTGCTCGGTCGCTAAAGAGTAGTGAGCCTTTTTCTTTTTTGAAATTTCGGTTTCGTAAATTTTCATATTTTCTCCTTAAAAATTTAAAAAATTATAGATAAAAAATTATTATTTTCACTTAAATTTTACAAATTTTCATAAAAAATTATATTTTTTCTTATCTAAATTTTAAAAATATTTTGGCTAAACTTAAACAAAAACAAAAGGCGCCTTATGCATCCTATATTAAAGGCATTTATCCCAACGGCAAATCTCATACAAAAAAGCTCGCCATTTGCCTGCGAAGTCGTGCTGCACGACCTTTCACACCCGCAGCGCTCAGTCGTATATGTAGCTGGCGACGTCACTGGCAGAAAGGTCGGACAAAGCTTTGACCACCTTGTAAGTGAGGTCTTAAACAGCAAGAATTTCAAAGACGACTACGTGGCGAACTACTTTTTTACAAAGGACGAAAAGCTGGTGAAGTCCTCAACTGCATTTATCAGAGACGAGCACGGCGAGATCATAGGGGCGATATGCGTAAATGTCGATGCGAGCGTGGCAAGGAGCCTTTTTGAAGTGACTGGGAATTTCTTAAAGACGAGTGAAAACGAATTTGAAAGCGAGCAAAACGACGATGTGACGCAGATCGTCTTAAATTTGATCGACAAGATCATCGCCAAAAACGAGGGCAAAAAGCTCAAAAAGGAGCAAAAGCTAGAGCTCGTGGGCTTTATGAACGAAAAGGGCATTTTTAACATAAAGGGCGCTATCGAGGTCGTAGCAGCCAAGCTAAACGTCTCAAAGATCACGATATATGGCTATTTAGACCAGCTCAAAAAGAAGCGTCCGTGAAGTGTAGGTGTGCTCACTGCAAGCAAAGCTTTGATGAAAGCGCGATGATAGAGGCTAAAGGCGGGCTTAAGTTTTGCTGCGTCGGCTGCAAAGGCGTCTATGAAATTTTAAATGAAAGTGGCCTTGGCGAGTTTTATGAGCGACTTGGCAAAAATACACTAAATCCTGCAAGTAGTGGCGCAAATGTCAAAAATTTAGCGGCAAATTTTAGCGAGCTGGTGACAAAAGAGGGCGAGTTTTCTAAAATTTCGCTTCTCATTGACGGCATCACCTGCTCGGCGTGCATCTGGCTACTTGAAAAGGCGCTTTTTAGCCTGCCTGGCATCTTGGAGGTAAATATCAACTCGCTTAGCCAAAAGGCAGTCATCGTTTTTGACGAGCAAGAGCTTTTGGTGGAGCAAATAATCGAGAAAATTTACGCCATTGGCTACACTCCAAAGGCCTACGCAGCGAGCCAAAAAGAGGACGAGCTAGTCAAAAAAAGGCGAAATTTCTACGCAAAAGCGCTTGTTGGCGTCTTTGCCACGATGAATATCATGTGGCTGGCGATCGCGCAGTATGGCGGCTACTTTAGCGGTATCAGAAGCGACGTGAAGGATCTGCTAAGCTTCGCGCAGTTTGTGCTGGCAACGCCTGTGCTTTTCTACACTGGCAGTGAGTTTTTTAAGGGGGCAAAGATCGCCATTAAAAATGCCTCGCCAAATATGGACCTGCTCGTTATCACGGGGGCTAGCATAACCTATATCTACTCGATTTTTGCGATGCTTACGAGAAGTGGCGAGAGTTATTTTGACTCCGTTGCGATGATCATAACCTTTGTTTTTATCGGTAAATTTTTAGAAATTTTAGGCAAGAAAAAGGCGCTTGAGACCTCAAATTTCTTAAGTGATATGCTGCTTGCAAAGGTGTGCGTTTTAGAGGATGGCAAGGATGTTTTAAAAGAGCCAAAAGATGTAAATTTAGGCGAAAAGATCGTGCTTAGATCAGGCGAGAGGGCGCTGCTTGATGGTGTGGTGCTCAGTGGCGAGGCAAGCATCGATAGTTCAAGTCTAACAGGTGAGAGTTTGCCACTTTTACTAAGCTGTGGCAGCGAGGTCAAAAGCGGCGTCGTCTGTCTAAACGGACAGATCGTCTATGAAGCAAGGCAAATTTTTAAAAACTCATATCTTAATAAGCTTATAAATTTACTCCAAAACGCAGAGCTAAAAAAGCCAAATATCGAGCTAGCGGTCAATAAAATCGCCTCGAAATTCTCTCTTGGCGTGCTAACTCTAGCGTTTTTTACATTTTGGTTTTGGTACTTTAAATTTAGCTTTTCAGAAGCGGTGGTGACAGCCGTGAGCGTCATCGTGATCGCTTGCCCTTGTGCGCTTGCCCTTGCCACGCCAGTTAGCAGTGTCTGCGCCCTTGGGATTGCCTTTAAAAACAAGGTGCTTTTTAAGGAGGCTAAATTTTTTGAAAGCCTTGCAAAGTGCGATGTGGCGGTATTTGACAAGACTGGGACGCTCACAAAGGCTAAATTTGAAGTTGGCGAGTTTTTTATAAAAGAGGGCGTTGATATTGATAAAATTTACTCGCTTTGCCTCATCTCAAACCACCAAATAAGCATGGCAGTGGCTGATTTTTTAAAGCAAAAAGGCGCAAAAAAAGTTGAGCTTGAAAATGCAAATTTAAGCGTAGCAAAGGGAGTTAGCGCTGATATTATGGGTGAGCGTTTTGTGGCTGGAAGTAGGCGCTTTTTGGCTGAAAATGGTGTGAAATTTCAAGAGTGCGAAGAAAATGTGAGCTTTTTTGTTGGCAAGCAGGGCGAGCTGGTGGCTAAATTTTACCTAAAAGATAGCGTAAAGCCCGAAGCAAAGGCGCTTATGGACGAGCTAAAGAGCGCTGGTATGAAGGTGTGTATCCTAAGTGGCGACGTGCAAAATGTGGTAAAAAACGTAGCAGACGAGCTTGGCGTGAGCGAGTTTGGAGCAGGGATGCTGCCTGATGAAAAGGCTAAATTTATAAGTGAGCTAAAGCAGCAGGGCAAAAATGTGCTGATGGTAGGGGATGGCATAAACGACGCAGCCGCGCTTAGCCTCGCTCACGTAGCTATTTGCATGGGAAGTGGCGCAGCCGTGAGCTTAGAGAAAAGCGACGTGGTGCTACTTGATGATAGCTTGCAAAGCCTTGCAAAAGCGGTGAAAATTTCAAAATTTACCTATAAAACGATAAAGCAAAATTTGCTCTTTTGCCTGCTTTATAACGCCCTTAGCCTGCCATTTGCCGTGTGTGGCTACGTCATGCCGCTATTTGCCGCGCTTTTCATGTCGGCAAGCTCGCTAAGCGTCATACTAAACTCGCTTTATATAGTTAGAAAATTTAAGGACAAATAGTGGATACAACGACTCTTGCGATGCTTGTTTTTATCTCGGTTTTGATGGGGGCGGCCCTGCTTTTTGGTGTGCTTTGGGGGATAAAAAATAGGCAGTTTGAAGACTACCGCAAATTTTTAGACGGAGCAAATTTAGATGGCGAAGACGCGCTAAATGAAGCCTACCAGCTCGAACTTCGCAAAAAAGAGGCGCTAAAAAAGAGGCTAGAAGCTAGCAAAAAGGAGCATGAAGGCAAGGGCGAGCATGATGAGGCCGACAAAAAAACTCTAAAATTTTCCAAGAGATGGACCTTGCAAAGATGGGTGCTAAAAACCTAGCCAGATAGCCAAGTGCAAAGAAAAAACAAAATGAGGCAAGGCAGGCTCCCACGCCAAATATCAAATTTTCATCTTTAAATTTAGTCGAAACCGAGCCTATTAGTATCATCGTGTCAAGATAGACGTGAGGGTTTAGCCAGGTAAAAGCGAGCGTTAAAAGGATATTTTTCTTTAAATTTGATCTGGCATTTTCGCCGCTGGTATCCATGCTAAGATCCTTAAAAAAGCATGAGTGAAAGCTCTTTAGCGCGTAAAATAGTAAAAATAAAAAACCGCCATATAGGGCGATTTGCTTGATGATGGGGAAGCTTTGCACGAGGCTACCAAGCCCAAAAACTCCTGCAAATATCAAAACAGCGTCGCTAATAGCGCAAATGAGGCAGATGATAAAGATATTTTCTCTTTTGGTGCCCTGTTTTAGCACAAATGCATTTTGCGCGCCAATGGCTAAAATGAGCGATAAAGAGGTGAAAAATCCAGATATAAATGCTTGCAAATTTATCCTTCCCGCTAAATTTTGGCTTAAATTTAGCAAAATTTAACTTTATCATAACCATAAATTTATGCCTTTTTTTATAAAATCAGCAAATTAAAATTGCAAAAAGGAAAGCAGTTGCAAGCACTAGCCCTAAAATATCGACCGAAAAATTTTGACGAGCTCATCGGACAAGAAGCCGTAAGCAAGAGCCTAACCCACGCACTTGACGAAAACAGAGTGAGTCATGCCTATTTGTTTTCAGGCCTTAGGGGGAGCGGTAAGACATCGAGTGCTAGGATATTTGCAAAGGCTTTGGTCTGCGAGAAAGGGCCAACTTCTAGGCCTTGCGAGGTCTGCGCGCAGTGCGTGATGGCAAACGAGTCGCGCCACATGGACATCATCGAGATGGACGCAGCTAGCCACAGAAAGATCGACGATATAAGGGAGCTCATCGAGCAGACAAAATACGCTCCTACGGCTGCTAGATATAAAATTTTCATCATCGACGAAGTGCATATGCTAACAAAAGAGGCGTTTAATGCCCTTCTTAAAACACTTGAAGAGCCGCCAAGCTACGTTAAATTTATCTTAGCAACGACCGATCCGCTTAAGCTTCCAACGACGGTGCTTTCAAGGACGCAGCATTTTAGATTTAAGCAAATAAGCAGGTATGAGATCGTAAAACATCTTGAATTTATCCTTAGCAAAGAGGGCGTGAGTTACGAGAGGGAGGCGCTTGAGATACTAGCTAGAAGCGGCGGCGGCTCGCTAAGAGATACGCTAACACTACTTGATCAAGCTATCATTTATGGCGCTGGCAATATCACAAAATCAAGCGTGGCAGCGATGCTTGGACTTCTTGATCCAAGTAGGATCGAGCAGATCATCGAGCACGTCGCAAATGCCGATAAAAACGCCATAAGAGTGCTTGTGACCGAGCTTGAGACCTATGAGCCAGAGATGATCATAGATGAAATTTTGGCAAATTTAAAGCAGAGATTTTTAGACAACGACCCAAAATTTTCACTTCTTATATATGAGAGATTTTTTAGGATTTTGGCGCAGGCAAAGTCGATGTTAAGCGTATCAAGTGACAATGGCTTTGTGCTGATGCTTATGCTTTTTATGATGATAGAGGCGCTAAATCTGCAAGATATCGATGAAGCGATAAAACTTGCCAAGAGCGAGCCTAGCGTGGCTATGATCGAGCCAAAAGCTGGCGTGAGTGAGCAAATTTTAGCCATAAAAGAGACGCCAAAGACGCCCTACGAGCAGTTTGTGGCAAAAATTTATGATAGAAGCTTTGAGCTTGGAGAAATTTTTAAAAATCACATAAGTTTTAGCTTTTTAAATGAAAATGAGCTTGGACTAATCGTCAATGCAACTGGCGATGAGCTGGCATTTTTCAAAAAAAGCTGGGGCGTAATGCATGAAATTTTACATACAATTTTTGGTAAAAAAATAAAGATCGTAAATGCTAAGACGCAAATTTCTGCCCCAAAGTCTGAGCCACAAACTAAGCCACAAGAGCCACAGGATAAATATAGCTACCTTGACGAGGAGATCGCTAAGATAAAGGCTAGGCAGCAAGACGAGCAAAAAGATGAGCCAGCAAGCAAGCCAGACGTAGTGCTTGAAACTAGGGTAAATGCGCTATCTCAGCCGCAAAATGACTTTGCAAAAGAGCTGATGTCGCTAAGTCAGAGCAAAAGCCCAGAGGAGCTTAAAAAGCAAAGAGAAGAGGGCGTGATAAAAGAGGCAAATAGGCTCTTTGGACAGCCTGAAGTGCAAAATAGCTAGGGATTTGGCTTTTTTGTAAATTTTTAAATAAAAGTGGTCAAAATTAGCTTTTAATAAAATTATCTGCTGCTATCCTAACTAAATGAAATCTCAAATTTATATTACAAATTTAAAAGAGTTATGGCTTATTAAATTTGAACTTTTAGTGATGCAGATAAATTTAAAACTCTGGTAAATTTGTCCCCTGTTTGCAAAATCAAATTTAGTTCAAAATTTATCTGCTGTAGCTATTTCGGATATAAACTTAAGGTTGAAAATTTGTATTAGTTTAGGTTTATTAAATTTAACCTTTCTAAAGCAAAATTTCTAAATAAAATTAGTCAAAATTTATCTTGTCGTTTAGACTTGATACTTAAATTTAAAGCCTAAATTTATCTGTTATAACCATTTTGCTAAGCAAAATCCCTAAACTATGAAAGTAAATTTACAATGGCTATGACTTGTTAATTTTTAAATTTGTCCTTTTGGACAAAATTTCTAAGCAAAAGTAGCCAAAATTTAGATAGGTATTCTTGTTTTTATGTTTAAAGCATGAAGTCTTAAATTTATTCGCATGGCTTTTTGGATATGAGTTTAAAAATCTAAATTTGCATGAGTTGGGCTTATTAAATTTTTAAATTTATTCTTGTGTGTAAAGCCAAATTTAGCCCAAAATTTAACTATATAGATTTTATATTTTTAAAAAATTTATCTGTTGTGGTTAAAAAAAATAAGCAATAATACTTATTGGATTTAGCTCTAAATTTAATAATCGCAGGATTTTATATTTTAAATTTGATTAAAGAAGTCTCCAAGCCCAAAATGAGCTTGGAGATTGCGTTTTAGCAAGAGAAGCAGGTCTTAAACTCATAAGCGGTTGGGCGCGCTTCATAAGGCCAAACCTGAGTTTCAAATTTCATGTGCTGATAAGTGTCGATGAAAAGATCGCTCATTATCGGTTTTAGGTATTCGTTATCGCGGATAAGCGCTTCAAGGCTGCCACGAAGTGTGTGCGGTAGCTGCTCGATGCCGCGCTCTCTGATCTCATCGAGGTGTAGTTTAAATAAATTTTCATCCATCGGACCAACTGGCTCGTATTTGTTTTTAACGCCATCAAGCCCTGCCATTAGCATCGCTGAGAAGGCTAGATAAGGGTTTGCTGTGCTATCTGGAAATCTCATCTCAGCTCTAACTGACTTCTCGCCAGCGCCGTAAGGTATGCGGATGCTCGCTGAGCGGTTTTGGCTCGAGTAAGTGAGGATAGACGGCGCTTCAAAGCCTGGGATTAGGCGTTTGTAGCTGTTTGTGCTTGGGTTTGTGAAGGCTGCAACGCTTCTTGCGTGTTTTAAAACGCCACCGATGTAGTGCCTTGCAAAGTCACTTAAATTTGCGTAGTTGCCCTCTTTATAAAATAAATTTTTACCATCTTTCCAGACTGATTGATGCACGTGCATGCCGCTGCCGTTGTCGCCATAAAGCGGTTTTGGCATAAATGTAACTGTCTTGCCGTTTAGGTGAGCGACCATGCGAACGACGTATTTGTAAATTTGAACGTTGTCAGCAGCCTCGACTAAGTTGCCAAATTTCACGCCGATCTCGCCTTGACCTTGCGCGACCTCGTGGTGTCCTAAAAATACTTCAAGGCCAACTTGCTCTAAAACTTGCATCATTTCAGCTCTTAGATCGACCATGCTGTCGATTGGCTGGGTCATCAAGTAGCCGCCTTTTCTGCGTGGGCGGTGACCTGTGTTGTAGCTATCTTTAAAGTCCGCAGCGTCGTTCCACTCGCCTTCTTCGCTATCTACTTGATACATCGCGCAGTTTGGGCTGTCGATGATTTTGACGTTGTCAAATACAAAAAATTCATTCTCAGGGCCAAAATATGCCTCATCGCCAAGTCCGCTATCTTTTACATATTGCATCGCTCTTTTTGCGATCGAGCGAGGGCATTTTTCATAAATTTGACCTTTGTAAATGTCGTAGATATCGCAAAAAACAACGACTGTGATGTCAGAGGTAAATGGGTCCAAAAACGCAGATGTCGCTTCTGGCTTCATTATCATATCGCTCTTGTCGATTGGCTGCCAGCCGTTCATCGAGCTAGCGTCCATTGGGATGCCGTTTGTGAAATTCTCTTTTGTAACAGCTTTTATGTTGTAGCTTATGCTGTGCCAAGCGCCGTTTAGATCGGTAAATCTAAAATCTACAAATTTAACTTCATTTTCTTTGCAAAAATCAAAAAAATGATCGATGTTTTGGACAAATTTTCCCATTTTTATCTCCTTCTGGTTTTTAATTTTCGTATTGTATCACAAAATTTTATATTTAAGATTATTTTTATATTTTATTTGACCCCAAACTAAAATTTTACTAATTCTCTATCTCTATTTTTAAATATCGCACACTTTGAATATCCCAAATTTCTAGCTATCTGCTCGCAAATTTCGCCGTTTTTACCGATGTCTTCTTTGGCATGAGCGTCTGAGCCAAAGGTGATGGTGATGTCATTTTCGGCGATTAGCTCTAGTAAATTTACGCTTGGATATTGCTCGCCGATAGGCTTTCTAAAGCCAGCTGCGTTTATCTCGACTACCAAATTTGCCTCTTTTATCGCTTTTACCGCGTTTTTGGCTAGGATCCTGACATCTTTTTTGGGTAAAAATTTAAAGAGTTTTAAAAGATCGATGTGCCCCATGATGTCAAATTTACCAAGCCTAGCTGATCTTTCTATGTGGTCAAAATACTCTTGCCAAATTTGATCCAAGTCTTTGCCCTCGTAGCCGCCGATAAATTCAGGGTTGTCAAACGCCCAGCCGTTAAAAAAATGCACAGAGCCTATTAGATAATCAACCTTTCTAGCAAAAACTCGCTCGTCCATAAAGCCATCTAAAAAATCCATCTCGTAGCCAAGTAAAATTTCTATCTCGCCGCTAAATTCATCTCTTAAACGTAAAATTTCGTCTTCGTAGCTTTGCATCTCCTCAAATTTCATCCTATAAGCTTCATCGTAGTTCATCGGCGCGTGATCGCTAAAGCCAAAGTATTTTGTGCCAGCTTTTATGGCGCATCTCACAAATTCTAGCGGTTCGCCAACTGCGTGGTTGCAAAGAGGTGTGTGGTTGTGAAGATCGACGGTCATTTTTTAGCCTTTTAAAGTCGTTTATTTTTCAAAAATGCTACCTAAAATTTGATAAATTTAAAGATAAACGCATACTTTTTAAACTTTCTTTTTATTTAAATCCTATATAATCAAGGCAAATTTTATTAGGAGCTTTTATGACCCAAGAGGAACTTGACGCGCTTATGGCGGGCGGATTAGAGGATGATTTAGGTGATACTAAAGATGCCAGCCAAGAGGTCGCGGACGTCAAAGAGGAAACAGACGAGGTAGCAGAAGTTGCAGAGGCAATGAGTGCTAAAGCAGATGAGCCACAAGCAAATAGTTCAAAACATGGCGAAAACTACAGAGTGAGCGCAGACGGCGTTTGGCCACCACCACCACCGACTGAAGACCATAAAATGGTACATCAGCTTGACGATGTGACAAGAGATAGCGAAGAGAAAGCTACTCAGATGTTTGACAAGCTTGAGACGATAAATAACTTTTTTATGGATGCCGAGAGCGACTCAAATAGCCTAAAAGACGCGATAAACTCAAATGTTGAGCTATTTACGACGCTAAGTGAGAAATTTCCAAATATTGCCGCATTTAGCGAAGCTTTAGAGAAAAACAACACACTTCTTGGCACGATCGATAATATCATCGGAAATTTACAAATGGGACAAGATGAGATTATGATGGCTATGGATATGATGCAGTATCAAGACATCCACAGGCAAAAGATAGAGCGTGTTATCAACGTTATGAGGGCGCTTAGCAAGTATATGAATACCTTGTTTGAAGGTCGTATCGATGACGATAAGCGTGTTGGCTCTGCTGTTCATATCGCTGGTGATACAACGACTGAAAACCTTGTCAGCAACGACGACATCGAAGCCTTGATAGAAAGTCTAGGTAAAAAATAGTGCTAAAAAGGCCTGAGCTTTTATCTCCAGCTGGAAATTTAACAAAACTTAAAATCGCCCTTGAATACGGAGCCGACGCTGTTTATGGCTCGGTGGCTAGCTTTTCACTAAGGACTAGATCGGCAAGGGAGTTTAACCTTGAAACATTTAAAGAGGCGATAGACTACACACACGAAAAGGGAAAGAAATTTTATGCAACCATAAATGCCTTTCCTTTTAACTCTCAGATAGAGCCGCTAAAAAGGCACTTACAAACTATCTCAGCGATGAAGCCAGATGCCTTTATCATCGCAACGCCAGGCGTAATGAGCCTAGCAAAAGAGATCGCTCCAGATATCGAGATACATCTCTCAACTCAGGCAAACGTTATGAACGTTTTGGACGCTAAAATTTATCACGATATGGGCGCAAAACGCATCGTCGTGGCACGCGAAATGAATTTAAAAGATGTTATAAAGATAAAAGAGGAAATTCCAACTCTTGATATCGAAATTTTCGTCCATGGCTCGATGTGCTTTGCCTACTCTGGTAGGTGCCTAGTAAGCTCAGTGCAAAGCGGACGTATGTCAAACCGCGGCAGCTGCGCAAACGACTGCAGATTTAAGTATGAACTCTACGCCAAAAACGAAGAGAGTGGCGTGCTTTTTCGCTTAGAAGAGGATGAAAACGGCACTCATATCATGAACTCAAAGGATCTTTGCCTCATCTCGCACATCAAAGAGATCGTTGATAGCGGTGTCATTGATAGCTTTAAGATAGAGGGCCGCACAAAGAGCGAGTACTACGCAGCTTGCACGGCAAGAGCCTATAAAATGGCGATAGATGACGCTATGGATGATAAATTTGACGCGCAAATTTATGAAAATGAGATAAATACACTGAAAAATCGTGGCTTTACGGATGGCTACTTGGTGCATAGACCTTATGAGCGAACCGATACGCAAAATCACACGAGCAGCCTAGAAGAGGGCACTCATCAGGTAAATGCTATAAGTGAAGACGGTGAGTTTTTTAAGTGCAAGTATAAAATTTCCCCAGATAAGAGCTACGAGATCGTGGCTCCAACTGGCTCGCACATAGATGATAGTGAAAATGAAATTTCAAAGGTCTATTCACAAGATGGCAAGAAATTTATCAAATTTAAGCAGCTCGTTACCAAAAAAGGCAAGGTCATGAGCGAAATTCATAGCGGCAATGAAAATGAGATAAACCTTGGCGTTAAGCTGCCAAAATTTAGTTTTTTAAGGGAGAAGATATGAAATTTGTTTCTATTATAATGGGAAGTAAAAGTGACTATGAGATCGTTAGCGAGGCGGCAAAGACTCTGGAGAAATTTGGCGTAAAATATGAACTGATAATCAGCTCAGCCCACAGAAGCCCAAAAAGAACTAGCGAGTACGTAGCAAATGCCGAGAAAAAGGGCGCAAAAGTCTTTATCGCAGCTGCTGGTATGGCGGCTCACCTAGCTGGTGCGATCGCTGCAAACACAACAAAACCAGTGATCGGCATACCAATGGCAGGCTCAGCTTTAAGCGGTGTTGATGCACTTTACTCAACCGTGCAAATGCCAAGTGGCATGCCAGTGGCAACCTTAGCTATCGGCAAGGCTGGTGCGATAAATGCAGCCTATCTTGCGGTGCAAATTTTAGCCCTTGAAGATGAGGAGCTAGCAAGTGCGCTAAAGGCCGACAGAGAGGCAAAGATAAAGGCTTTAGAGGATGATTCTTCAAAGGTTGAAGTGATACTATAAAAGGAGAAGCGGTGCAGACCTATCTTGGAGTTGATGAATTTTGCAAACTTGTGCACTTGGAGCGCGAAGTTATCGAGGATATGATAAATCGTGACGTTTTAAAAACCAAAGAGGAAAATGGAGAAATTTTGATAGAAGCGAGCGAGGGAACGATGAGCGTGGTGCCTAGTGTTTCGCAAAATTTATCCTTGCAGCCGCAAAGCCAAGATGGTTTTAGCTTTGTCGAAAAGACGATCGGCACGATACTAAATTTACACGAAAAGGTACTAGACGCAAAAGATGAGACGCTTGAGACCTTAAGAAATGAGAATAAATTTTTAAAAGAGGCGCTCATTTCGATGCAAGAGCTCTATGATGAAGATAGAAAAACGGTCGAGACGCTTACAAAACAGCTTAAAATTTCACAAGATGAAGTTGAATTTTTAAAACGAAAATACAAGCTCATGTGGAACCAAGCGGTTGAAAATTTTAACGGACAAAAGTAGTTTATGAAGATTATAAATTTAGATGATAGCTTTGAAATTTATGGAGTAAAAACTCGCACTAAAAATGAAGATGAAATGGACGGCAAGGGCAAAATTCCAGCTTTATGGTCTAAATTTATGGGCGAGCTCTATGATGGCAAGAGCGAAATTTATAGCGTTTACTGCAATTACGAAAGCGATTTTAATGGACATTACGATAACTTTATCGGCACAAGATCACGCCAAAAGGGTGATGAAAATTTAGATATACAAAGCGGAAAATACGCTCTTTTTAGCTTTGCAAATGAGCCGCAAAATGTTGCAAAATTTTGGGGTGAAATTTGGAGATATTTTGAAAGTAGTGAGCTAAAAAGAACCTATAAAACAGACTTTGAAAAATACCTAAAAGACAAAATAGAAATTTATATATCAATAAAATAAAAGGCAAAAAATGACATTTTCACAAATAATACTAACGCTTCAAAACTATTGGCAAGAGCAAGGCTGCGTCATACTTCAGCCATATGACATGCCAGCAGGTGCGGGCACATATCACCAAGCGACATTTTTAAGAAGCCTTGGACCAAAGCCGTGGGCGACCGCATACGTAGCTCCAAGCCGCCGTCCGACTGATGGTAGATACGGCGAAAACCCAAACCGCCTTGGCGCTTACTATCAGTTTCAAGTGCTCATAAAACCAAGTCCAGAAAATATCCAAGAGCTTTATCTAAAAAGCCTCGAAAGACTTGGTCTAAATTTAAAAAATCACGACATCCGCTTTGTTGAAGACAACTGGGAGAGCCCTACACTTGGCGCTTGGGGGCTTGGCTGGGAGGTCTGGTTAGATGGCATGGAAGTGACGCAATTTACCTATTTTCAACAAGTTGGCGGCATAACATGCGAGCTCATATCTGGTGAGATAACATACGGTCTTGAGCGCTTAGCTATGTATCTACAAGATATAAATAGCGTCTATGACATCGTTTGGGACGACTCTAATGACAACATCGTAACCTACGCTGATGTGCATAAACAAGGCGAGTATGAGTGGAGTAAATATAACTTTGAGGTGGCAAACGTTGATATGCTTTTTAACCAGTTTGAAAACGCATTTAATGAGTGCAAACGCTGCTTGGAGGCTAAAATTTCACTGCCAGCGTATGATTATTGCATGCTTGCAGCTCATACATTTAACGTCCTTGACGCGCGCGGAGCGATCAGTGTTACACAAAGACAAGACTACATCTTAAAAATTCGTGAGCTTGCAAAAGAGTGCGCGCTAACATATAAAGAGAGCTTGGAGCAAAAGTAAAATTTGATGAAAATAGCTGAAATTTATAAAAATTTAGATGAAATTTGCCCATTTGCGAGCCAAGAGTCTTGGGACAATAGTGGTCTGCAAGTTGGCTCATTTGATAGCGAATTTGAGCGAATTTATCTAAGTCTTGATCTTGATAGCGAGCTTTTGCAAAATGTCTTGCCAAACTCGCTCATCATAACCCACCATCCGCTCATTTTTAAAGGGCTAAAGAGCCTAGACTACAGCCTCTATCCAAGCTCGCTCATAAGAGAGATGATGATAAAAAATATCTCGCTCATCTCGCTTCACACAAATGCCGACCTTGCCTTTTTAAATGAAAAATTTGTGACGCAGGTTTTGGGACTTGAAATTTCAAGCAAAGAGGGCTTTTTGATCTACGCTGATGTGAAGATGAAATTTAGAGAGCTTTGTAAATTTGTAAAAGAAAAACTTGGGCTAGAAAATTTAAGAGCGGTTCGGGCAAAAGATGAAATTTCTAAAATTTGCATCTGCACTGGAAGTGGCGCAGATCTCATGCAAGATGTCAAAGCAGACGCCTTTTTAACAGGCGATCTAAAGTATCACCAAGCCCTTTACGCAAAGGAAAATGGACTAAATTTGATCGACATAAATCACTATGAAAGCGAGCGTTATTTTAGTGATTTTTTAGCAAAATATTTGCAAAATCTAAAAATTGAAGTTATAATAAGCAATTCTAAAAATCCATTTACATATTGCTAACAAAAAAAGGAAACATTATGAATAAATATTTGCAACAATTAGTTGAATTATCTGATCTTGACAAACAAATAGATGGTTTCACGCCGCGCATACAAGAAGTAGAAAAAGCCTATAAAAGCATAGAAGAAGAGTGTGAAACTATAGCGGTTAATGTAGAAAGACTTGACGAAGAGGTAAATGATCTAAAATCACAAAAATCAGGCACGAACGCTCACATCGCAGAATTTAGCGCTAAGATCAAAGATGTAGCTAAAAAAAGCTCAAGCGCAAAAAAGCGAAAAAGAGATAAAAGCGCTAGGTCTTGAAGAAGATATCGCAAAAGAGCAACTTGAAGCAGCAAACGAAGAGATCACTAGACTTGAAAAACTAATAGACAATAAAAATGCTCAAAAAGATGAGCTAAATGCTAAAAAAACAGAGCTTGAGGGGAATTTAGAAAAGATAAAAAGCGAGGTTTCATCTGAGCTTGAAAAGATCGAAAAAGAGCGCAAAGAGGTTTATGCTAAAAAAGATAAACTTGTCGCTGCGATGAACCAAAAAATCCTAGCATTTTACGAAAAAATAAGAAAATGGGCTCACAACACAGCCGTTGTGCCTGTTAAGAAACAAGCTTGTTATGGCTGCTTTATGCAGATAAATGATAAAACTTTCTCTGCGGTTGTAAAAGGCGAAGATATCGTTACTTGTCCGCATTGTGGCAGAATTTTGTATAAACAAGAGCAATAACATATTTCGTGATAATAATATATTATTTTTTAGCCTCAATACTCTATTTTTTTGGGGCTATTTTTCTACTTTTATTAAGTTTCAAAAAAAATACAATAGATCAATCCCAGCACGTTTTTTTATCTTTAATAACCCTAAATTTCAAGATGCAGATGTGCATTTTCACGCTTGTTCGTTTGGCGAGATGCAAGCGCTTAAGCCTTTGATGCAAAAATTTGACAGCAAAGCCATAAGCGTCGTGACAAATACTGGCTTTGAAGCGGCAAGCAAAATTTGCTCTAACACGAGATTTTTGCCATTTGAAATTTTCTTGCCATTTTGGTTAAAAAAGAGCAAAATTTTAGTCATTTTTGAGGCTGAGCTCTGGCTTATGCTAGTTTTCATGGCAAAGCTAAAAGGCAGCCGTGTGATCCTCATAAACGCTAGAATTTCAGATAGAAGCTATAAAAGCTACCTGAAATTTGGCTTTTTTTACAGATATCTATTTAAATTTATAGATAAAATTTACGCCCAAAGTGAGCTTGATAAAGAGCGGCTAAAGTCGCTTGGAGCAGGTGAAATAGAGGTCGTTGGCAACATAAAAGCTGCGTTTTTACCAAGTGTGAGTAGAGTTTATGAAAAACCAAAAGCTAGAGTGATCGTGCTAGCAAGCACACATGCAGGCGAAGAAGAGATGATTTTAGGTAATTTAAATTTAAAAGAAAACGATCTATTAATCATCGCACCACGCCACCCTGAGAGATTTGCAGAGGTGGAAAAGCTAGCGAGCGAGTACGCTAAAAAGCATGATTTTAGCTTTGCTAAATTTAGCCAAAGGCATAAATTTGAAGCTAAAGTAAATTTGCTTGATACTTTAGGCGAGCTTGTAAATGTCTATGCCATTAGCGATATAGTCGTGCTTGGAGGCAGTTTTGTGCCAAATATCGGTGGGCACAATCCAATCGAGTGCGCACAATTTAACCCAGTGATAATTATCGGCGAGTTTATATTTAACCAAAAGGCGTTATTTAGCCTAGTTGAAAACATCTATATCACAAAGGCTAGCGAGATAGGCGGTATAATAGATAGTGACGCCAAAAAGAGCAAGATCGCCGTGCAAGCAAGCGCTGATGCGATCATAGAAGATATAAGGAGCACTTTATGAGTGAAGAAAAAGCGTATAAAATTTTAGCCAAACAAAAAAATATCTCAAACAACGAGGCAAAGGAGCTAATCGACAGCGGACTAGTCTATGCTAAGGGGCAAAAGGTGATGATCGCTCGTGCGCTAATGAGCGAAAATACTAAATTTAGCGTCGAAGAGATGCCAAAGCCAAGCGTTATCTTTGAAGATGAAAATTTAATAGCCATCAATAAACCAGCTGCCATAACTAGCGAAAAAATCAGCCAAATTTATAAATTTCCACTACTTCACAGGCTCGATAAAGACACAAGTGGCGTGCTGCTTCTTGTAAAAAATGACGAATTTGCTAGCCTTGCCATAAATGAGTTTAAAAAGATGAAGGTTGAGAAAATTTACGTGGCTGCAGTTAGGGGTATCATGAGCGAGGAGGTCGTCGTAAATGAGCCGATTTTAACGATAAAAAATAAAAATGGCGCCTTTTCAAAGATATCAAAAGATGGCAAAGAGGCGATCAGTGAAATTTCACCGCTCATGGTTGTGGGTAAAAAAACGCTTGTAAAAGTTGCCATAAAAACAGGCAGAACGCACCAGATAAGAGTGCATTTGGCTAGTTTAAATTTACCTATCGTTGGCGATGAGAAATATGGCAAAAATAGGGCAAATAGAATGTTCTTGCATGCCTATTCTATCGCTCTTTTAAACTATAAATTTAAAGCGCCAATCCCAAAAGAATTTAACTCTCTTGGATTTGAGCTATCTAATAAATTTGAAATTTAAAGAGCAATAAAGAAATTATTTAGTAATATACGCCCTTTAATAACAATTTAGAAAGGTGATTAGTGTTCGAACAAATTAGCGAGTCTTTTAGATTAGCCGTTAGCAAGATACGTTTTGTAGATGATGAAAAAGCTCTAAAAAACGCACTTGACGTGTTAAAAAAAGCTCTTTTAAAAGCTGATGTTCACCACAAAGTCACCAAAGATCTACTCGCGTCTATCGAAAGCGAACTAAAGCAAACTGGTGTTGGACAAAAGAATTTTCTAGATGCGATCAAGTCAAATTTAACTACTGTCTTAACAGCTCCTGGTAACCAAGGCTTTGTCTATGCACCAGTTGCACCGACCATTGTTTTGATGGCTGGCTTACAAGGTAGCGGTAAAACTACGACAACTATCAAGCTTGCAAACTATCTAAAACTAAGAAAGAAAAAAGTTTTAGTTGCGGCTTGTGATTTGCAAAGATTAGCGGCGGTTGAGCAGCTAAGACAGCTCTGCGTTGCAAATGAGATAGATCTTTTTTATATAGAAAATGAAAACAACCCTATAAAAGTAGCAAAAGAAGCACTAGAAAAAGCAAAAAGCGGTCTTTATGATGTGCTTTTAGTGGATACCGCTGGTCGTCTTGCGATTGATGAAAAGTTGATGCAAGAGATAAAAGATGTAAAAAATGCGATAAATCCACATGAAATTTTCTACGTTGCTGACGCTATGAGCGGACAGGATGCTGTAAAAACAGCTACAAGTTTTAATGAAATTTTGGGAATTTCTGGAGTTATCCTTTCTAAATTTGACTCTGACTCAAAGGGCGGCGTAGCTATTAGCATCGCAAAACAGCTAAATATCCCACTTAGATTTGTTGGTACTGGCGAGAAAGTAGCTGATATCGAGAGCTTTATACCAGACCGCATCGTAAGCCGCATAATGGGCGAGGGCGACTTAGCCACTTTGGTCGAGAAGACATCGACTATTATCGATGAAAAAGAGGCAAAACGTCTAAATCAAAAGATAAAAAAAGGTCAATTTAACTTTAATGACTTTTTGGATCAAATGGAAAGCGTTAAAAAACTTGGTAGTATGAAATCTTTGATGGGGATGATACCTGGACTTTCAAATATTGCAAATCAGATAAAAGATATAGACCTTGATAATTCAAAAGAAATTTTGCATATTAAGGCTATGATAAACTCTATGACACAAAAAGAGCGTGAAAATCCAGATCTTTTAAACAATAGTAGAAAAAGGCGTTTGGCAGCTGGCTCTGGACTATCTCAAGTAGAGGTAAATCGCTTTTTGAAGCAGTTTGAAAATGCTTCAAAGCTTGCTAAGAAATTTTCGGGAAAGGGCGGAGCAAAAGGACTTGCAAATATGCTTTCACAAGCAAATTTAAAAAGACCTGTTTGATAAAAGGGTTTAAATTTGGATATTTGTTATCTAAATTTAAGCTTTATTTAAAAACAAGAGGAGAATATAATATGGCAACAGTAGTAAGACTAACAAGAATGGGACGTAAAAAAAGACCTTTTTATCGTATAGTTGTTACAGATAGCAGAAAAAGACGTGATAGCGGTTGGATAGAGAGCATTGGTTATTACAACCCTATGGTTGAGCCAAATGTTATAAATTTCAACAAAGAGAGATTGGATTACTGGAAAAGCGTCGGTGCTAAACTTAGTGATAGAGTTGCACAAATTACAAAATAATGGTTGAAAATTTTTTATACGAATACGCCAAGCTGATAGCTGATTTTCCTGAAAAGGTGACTATTGAGCGTCAAGAGCTTGGTGAAAATTTTGTCGAGATCATTATAAGTGCCGATAAGGTTGACACTGGAAAGCTTATCGGTAAAGACGGCAAAATGATAAATGCTATAAAGACCGTTATTATTGGCTGTAAAGCCAAAGACAATACAAGTTATAGAGTAACGGTAAAAGCTATTGAATAGTGATATTGTTGAAGTCGCTACCATCGGGAGATGTGTTGGTTTAAAGGGCTATTTAAAGCTTCACAACAAGAGCGACTTCCCAGAGCAATTTAAAAAAGGTGCAACCTTTTTTGATAAAAACAGTGTTCAGCTCACAATAAAAGACTATAACAGACAAAAAGAGCTGGTTCTGTTTGAAAATTTTGATGATTTAGACCTTGCTAAAACACTCGTAAATAGAACTATCTATACCACAAAAGAGCTTACTAGAAAAAACTGCAAACTAAAAAAAGATGAATTTTTTCAGTTTGATATCATCGGTTTAAAAGTTGTAGAAAATGGCGAAATTTTAGGTATTGTAGAAGATATCCAAGATAATTTTGCAAATTCACTTTTATACATAAAAACTGATGAAGAGCTTATCGCATGCGGTAAACCAAAGAATTTTTACATTCCATATTTGGAGCATTTTATCGAAAGCGTAAATTTGGATAGTGGAGAGATTTTGGTAAAAGGCGCTAGAGATATCTTAGAAAATTCATGAAATTTACGTTTATTACACTTTTTGAAAATCTAGTCAAACCTTACTTTTGTGATTCTATTTTAAAACGTGCAATTAGCAATAAATTTATTGAAATTGATTTTATAAATCCAAGAAATTTTACCAACGATAAGCACAATAAAGTTGATGATTGTATGATAGGAGGTGGAGCAGGGCTTTTGATGTTTCCGCAGCCTTTGGATGAGTCAATCAAATTTCTAAAAGAAAAAGATAAAAACACCCATGTGATTTTTTTGACGCCAGCTGGTAAAAAATTTAGTCAAAATGACGCGAAAAGGCTCTCTAAAAAAGATCATATTTGCTTTGTCTGCAGTAGATATGAAGGTCTTGATGAGAGAGTTGTTGAGCTTTGGGCGGACGAAGTTTTTTGTATAGGTGATTTTATTTTAACTGGCGGAGAGCTGCCTGCACTTTGCATGAGTGATGCGATATCAAGAAATGTACCCGGAGTTTTAGGAAACGACATGAGCCTTGAAGTGGAGAGTTTTGAAGGTAATTTGCTTGAAGCCCCATCTTTTACAAAACCTGATAATTTTAAATCCCTCTTTGTGGTTTCAGAGTTTTTAAAGGGTAATCATGCTAAAATCCACAACTTAAAAAACAAGATGGCTCACTGCAAAACAAGGTACTTTCGCCCTGATTTATATCAAAAGCTAAAGCCACATAAATAAGGAAAAACATGAGAAATAAATACATTGAAGCGTTTGAAAATGCTCAAATTGCTGGTAAGAATATCCCTGACTTCCGTGCAGGAGATACATTGCGTGTGGCTACTCGTATTCACGAGGGAGACAAAACGAGAATTCAAAATTTTGAAGGCATTTGTATAGCTAGACGTGGTAGCGGTACTGGTGAAACATTTATCATCAGAAAAATCGGCGCCAACAGTGTTGGTGTTGAGAGAATTTTCCCAATATTTAGCGATTCTATCGAAGAGATAAAGGTTCTTAGAAAAGGTCGTGTTAGAAGAGCTAAGCTATTCTATTTACGCGAACTACGCGGTAAGGCAGCTAAGATCCGCGAACTTAGAAAATAAAACTTTTTCCCTGAAATTTTCAGGGACTCTCTCCTATAAACTATATTTAAAATCATTTTTATATTACTTCATATTTATACTTCATTAATCACTCTTTGCTAGAATTTTACCTCAAATTTACTTTTAAGGAATGGAAATGAAAAAAATTTTGATTTCACTTGCAGCTATTGCGTCTTTGGCTATGGCAGCAATTAATCTAAACACAGCTACAAAAGAGGAGCTTATGAGCCTTGATGGTATCGGCAGTGCAAAAGCAGATGCTATCATTGAGTATAGAAAAGCAAATAAATTTAACTCAATTGACGATCTGAAAAATGTAAATGGCATCGGCGATAAAACTTTTGATAACCTAAAAGGTGAGATTTCTACTACTGGCAAGAGCGAAGTAAGCGAAAAGGCAAAAGCTAGTAAGAAGAAAATGGATGAGGCAAAAGACGAGATGAAAGAAAAAATCTCTGATAAAAAAGATAAATTTAAAAAGAAAGCTTCTAAAACTAAAGAAGAGCTAACTTCTAGTAAAGAAGATGAAACTGGCATGAGCGAAAAAGCAAAAGATGAAAAAGACAAAGTTGTTGACAAGGTAAAAGAAAAGAAAGAAAAAGCTGCTTCAAAAGCTAAATCTAAAAAAGAAAAACTTAAAGAAAAACTAGAGAAATAAAACATTTTAAAACCTGCTTGTCTTTACAAGTGGGTTTTAAAAATTTATATATTTTTTTTAATTATAATTGACAAAAAATATCACAACTTTCTTCAAATTTCATTGATCCAATGATTTGCTTCATTATAATCTTTAGCCAAGGTTTTTTGCTAATTTGTGCTAAAACAGCTGCCATCTAACTTTGCCAACTAAAAATTTATATGGAACTGCCCCGAAAAAACGGCTATCAAAAGAGTGATTGCGGTTATCGCTAACCATATTCAGTGAGCTTCAAACTCCAACAGAGTAACTTCTAATGAACCCGCCGACCTTCGGGTTATGAGTGTTATGCGCTATTTTTATAAGTAGCCATTAAGCTACATTTGTTAAAATTTGCCCTATGAAAGTATTAAAAAGTTCGACATTTGATAAGTGGTTGCATAAGTTAAATAATCCTATTGTCAAGGTTTCTATATTAAGAAGATTAGAGCAGATAGAAACAAAAGATCATTTAGGGGATTATAAATTTATAGATACAGGCTTATACGAACTTAGGTTTTTCAATCGTGGTGGGCTAAGGATATTTTTTACTTTTGATGGCGATGAAATAATTATATTATTAAATGCTGGCGATAAAGATAGCCAAAGCGATGATATTAAAAAAGCAAAAGAGATATTAAAGGATTATAGATGAAAGAAGAATTTACAAAATTTAATTTAGAAGACTACTTAACAACTGATGAATTAAGAAAAGAATATTTAAATCAAGTCTTAGCCGATGGCGATATTGAAGAATTTAAAAGAGCATTATTTTATATAGCAAAGTCAAAAGGTATTGAAAACGTTGCAAAGAAAGCAAATTTAAATAGAGAAAGCTTTTATAAGATGTTTAAAGAGAATTCAAAGCCTAGATTTGAAAGTATATTTAAGGTTGTGAATGCTCTTGATATTAAGCTTGTTTATGCTTAGTCTATTTCATTATTATTTCTAGCTTCTTTTTTTGCTGTATTTGCTGGGGTTTTGGTTTTTCGAAGTATCTGCATAAAACAGTATTATCGTTTGTTTGATACATCTTTGCAAGATAGCAATTATTATTTATTCGATCTATTATTTTAAATCTCTTTTTTGAAAATTTTTGACTTTTAAATTTGTCGCTTATGCGTTGTTTCAAACTCCAACGGAGTAAATTCTAATCCATCTGAAAGGAGTTTATAAGGGGTATAGAAAGGTTTCAAACTCCAACGGAGTAAATTCTAATATTAGTCAAATTGAAGAGATCGACGACGCACTTGAGTTTCAAACTCCAACGGAGTAAATTCTAATACTCTTTTGTGGCACTACTCTGTCCAAAAAGCGAGCGTTTCAAACTCCAACGGAGTAAATTCTAATTTTATAAACATTCTTAATCCTTTATGCTGCTATCCGTTTCAAACTCCAACGGAGTAAATTCTAATAAGATATTTAGGTGGTTTGAAGATGCAAACGACACTTAGTTTCAAACTCCAACGGAGTAAATTCTAATTAAATTGTACGACACCTGTTGGTGGATTATATGGGTTTCAAACTCCAACGGAGTAAATTCTAATCAACGTATGAGGCTCAAGGATGATCTTGTCAAATGAGTTTCAAACTCCAACGGAGTAAATTCTAATAAGTTGGCGCGCTATTTGCTGCTGGTTGCGTACCTAAGTTTCAAACTCCAACGGAGTAAATTCTAATGATTTTCTTTGCCTTGCACCCAAACTTCACTACCAGTTTCAAACTCCAACGGAGTAAATTCTAATACTTAGAGTTCTGCACGCTAGACCTTGCCACTGGGAGTTTCAAACTCCAACGGAGTAAATTCTAATCCAGATACTCGCTTATCCACGCCACGCTCCATTTGGTTTCAAACTCCAACGGAGTAAATTCTAATATGCATCTGGAAAGACCCAGTTGTAGCACAGCAACGCACGTTTCAAACTCCAACGGAGTAAATTCTAATGGCTAACTATTGGGACGCTATGAGGCTTGACGAAAGTTTCAAACTCCAACGGAGTAAATTCTAATTGGGTTTAGTTTTTTATCTTTTACCGCTAGCAACAGTTTCAAACTCCAACGGAGTAAATTCTAATAGCACTAGCTGGTAAATACGTCCCAGAAGATGTCGCGTTTCAAACTCCAACGGAGTAAATTCTAATTGATTATGGGTAGATTAAATTTGGCACAAAGGCTGTGTTTCAAACTCCAACGGAGTAAATTCTAATTTACGGCAAATATTATTAGCGGGGGGCTTTCGTCGTTTCAAACTCCAACGGAGTAAATTCTAATATTAGTTTTACAAGCTCATCGAGATACTCGCCTCTGCGTTTCAAACTCCAACGGAGTAAATTCTAATCGATAAGCGGATTTATGGGCGTTGATGTAAAAAACGTTTCAAACTCCAACGGAGTAAATTCTAATAATACGTTGCTTCACGCCTACCGATAAATGATCGCCGTTTCAAACTCCAACGGAGTAAATTCTAATCGTTTGGGTTTTTGTGTAGTGCGTTTTTAGGGCTGTGTTTCAAACTCCAACGGAGTAAATTCTAATCCCGACGGCAAAGATACATTTTTTCGCCTCGGACACGTAGTTTCAAACTCCAACGGAGTAAATTCTAATTCAAAAGCGCCTTGCGCGTCGTATCTACCATTGTTAGTTTCAAACTCCAACGGAGTAAATTCTAATACGTGTACAAAAAGAAAATACCAAGCCCTATGTAAGTTTCAAACTCCAACGGAGTAAATTCTAATAGCTTTTTAAGCTCTAGGTAGCGTTGTCCGTATTTGGTGTTTCAAACTCCAACGGAGTAAATTCTAATTATAGCGTTTGGCTATCCAGCCGTTGTTGTAAGCGTTGTTTCAAACTCCAACGGAGTAAATTCTAATCCACACGCAAAGTTAGGCATTGTTCCTTGTTTCGGGTTTCAAACTCCAACGGAGTAAATTCTAATCCTTTTTGTGTTAATATGTTAGTGGCTACATCATTGTTTCAAACTCCAACGGAGTAAATTCTAATTTCTGTCGGTTTTTCTATGGTATCGTCTAGCCAAGTTTCAAACTCCAACGGAGTAAATTCTAATGGTAAATTTATCGACGAAACCGTAGGGCTCGACGCTTTGTTTCAAACTCCAACGGAGTAAATTCTAATTTCGATTTTTTGAAGTGGCATTTTTATTCCTTTTTAGTTTCAAACTCCAACGGAGTAAATTCTAATTCAAGGCGTTTCCGTGCCAGTCAAGTTGTATCACAAGGTTTCAAACTCCAACGGAGTAAATTCTAATTTTTATATCTTGCAAGGACTCATCGTTCACGCTAAAGCGTTTCAAACTCCAACGGAGTAAATTCTAATGCAAGCTTTAGGGCGACTATTGGTAGCGGCAAAAGTTTCAAACTCCAACGGAGTAAATTCTAATAGCACCAAAAAGCTGATTTATAGGCCTTTTGATGCAAGAAGTCTATATTTTTTCGCCTTAAATTTGACTAAATTTTAGCCATGTATAAATACGCCAAGCCCTAAATTTCAAGCTTTTTAAAATCTTAAAAAACGCTTTATTAAAATGCGATTTTACTCCCACCTAAAGCCTTCATAAGGCGCGTCCTCGCAGATACACTTTTTAAGCTTATTTGCTTCGCGGCGGATCACCTGCCTCCACGTTAGCTCCCTACCGCCCACCGTGAGCGTATCGCAAAGGCGCGAGATCATCTTTAGCTCGATCTTTTGCACGGCGTCGTTGCTAAATTTTATCCTGCCAGCGTCCGTTTGGAAGTCTTTTGCGGTGATCTCTTTTTTATTTAGCATGTTAAAAATCAGCGTATCTCCCAAGATCGGCTTAAAAATCTCCGCAAGATCGAGATGTAGGCTTAGCGCGCGGTAGTTTGGCTCGTGCAAAAAGCCGATGCGAGGATCTAGCTCGGTCTTGTAAATTTCACTTAAGCAGATATTGTAGATACGCGTATTTACGTAGCTTATGAAGCTGTTGATCTTATCAGCTGGCGGGCGCTTTGAGCGGACGGTAAATTTAAAGCTTCGCTGATCTGCGATGATCTCGTTCCACTTTTCGTAGTAGAGCTTTTGGAATGCACCCTCTACCGCCATGATAGCAGGCACGCTAGTGGCGGCATCTAGTGCCTTTAGGTGTGGCTGTGCGTCAAATTTTACGCCGTGTCTTTTGCAGTTTGCAGCGTCATTTATGATGTGGGCTCTAGTTATCTCGCGCGCGATATATGCACGTTTGATCGCATCATCAAAAGAGCGGAGCTGGCAAAGCAGCACAAAGCCGCTTTTATTTACAGAGTTTGGTGTATTTGGGTAGAAATTCCCGCGAAAACTCTGATACGGACTAAAGATGTGCAAAAGGATGCTATTGTCCGCCAAAAACGCGATGGTGTAGGTGTCGATCTGCACTTTTGCCAGCACGTAAATTTCATCGATCGCATTTATCGGAAGGATCTTACTAGCGACAAGCGCGCCCGTTTCGTCAAATTTTTCAAAGTAGATATTGTTATCTTGCCTATAAAGCCTGCCTGGACTAAGTATAAAGTGCGTCCTGTCGTTCTTTTGCATATTTGCTCCTTAGCTAAATACCGGGCTATTTTTATCTACGCCAATGACGATGCGCTCGGAGTATTTTAGCGAGTTAAATGTATAGATGACGATAGAGTCTAGCTCGCTTACGCACTCTTTTTGCAGCGTCTTGCTTAGTTTTTTAAAGTCGCTCTCACGGATCTCACCCTCATAGACTGAAAACTGCACGCGAGGCAGAAATTTCTCGACGGCTTTTCTGATGCGATTTGCGTTATTTCGCTCTTTTTGCTCGTGTCCTGCGATGTCGTAAAAAAGTATCACATACATCTTATCTCCTAAGCAGTGCAATAGTCGTGATATGCGCAGTTCTGGCAAAATTTACCCTGCGTAAATTTGGGTGGCTTTTCTAAATTTGCAAGTGCGCTTATCTCGCTTAAAATTTGCTCTACTAGAGCGAAATTTTCGCTGCTATCCTCCACTAAAATCACCTTTTTACCGCTTATTAGCTTGCCTTTTACCTCTTTTAAATTTAAGCCCGTTTTTAAAAGGTAGATGTAAAAAAGTAGTTGCATCTTGCCTGCAAGCTCGTTTTTTAGGCTCTTTTTATACTCAGTGATGAGGTAGTGGCCGTGCTGTTTTGAGAGTTTGTCAAATTTTAGGTTGCCAAAGGCAAATTCTTGCAGATCTCGCTCTTTGATATCAGCCAAAGCCTTGCCCATCAGCACGTTTTCATCCTCTTGATCTGCGTGGATCTGATGCGCGTAAAGCCACGCCTCGCGCTTACAGGTGACGTAGTAATTCACAAGCGTACCAGTGACCTGATCTTTTGAGAACATTAGTCAAATACCTCGTCTACTGCCGTTAGCTCAGGCAAAAATCCGTCAAATTTATTATAAAAATCGCTAGGCGCTAAAACATACCTGCCAAAAAATTCTCTAGTATAAGACTTGATATTGCCAAGCATATTTTTGCCAACCGTAATGGTATATAGCGACAGCTCTTTTTCAAGCTCTTTGATATTTGCTAATATGATAAATTTATCTTTGCCTGAAACCAAAAGAGCCTCTCGTTTTTCTAAAAATTCATTGAAATGACCATTGTATTGCTCTATAAAAAGCGATACTTTGTAGTCTTGCTTTGGCATGAAGTTGGCATTAAATTTATCAAATAACGTTTGAAATTTTAACTCTTTAGCAAGGCTTAGCAGATCTATGCTTGTCGTTTCGTCTTTGGTGCTCTGAAAATAACTCTCTAAAATTTGATAAATTTCGCTCTCTTTTATGGAGCGAGATAAAATTTCTTTTACCTTCTCTTCTTGTAGGTCTATATCGTGGTATGGAAATGTTTCGCCGTCTATGTAGTCAAAAACCACGACTTTTGCCGGTTTGCTTGATGTGGCGTTGCGATTTACCCTACCAGCTGCCTGGATGATGGCACCAATGGGTGCAAATTCGCGAAACCCCACGTCAAAACTAAGATCAACTCCGGCCTCGATGAGCTGAGTGGCGACTAGAGTGATTTTCTCGCCACTTTTAAGCTTCTCTTTTATCTCGTCTATTATTTGTACTCTATGAAGTGGGATCTGATGCGTCGTCAAAAGATAGACGCCTTTTTTGCCACTGTTTTTCATGGTTTCATATAGTTTTTTAGCTTTTGAAATGGTATTTACAACGCAAAGCGCGCTTTCGTCTTGATGTTTTAAAATTTCACTTACCAAATCATCAAGCCCTTTTATATCCGGCTCGTAGATGATCTCATATCTATCTTTTTCACGTTTATATAAAATAGGTTCAGAAAGCTCGGTAAAGCTCTCTAGCTCAGCTGCGATATGAGGCATAGTTGCCGACATGATTATAAAATGGATATTGTATCTTTTTGAAAATTCGTTAAAAGCGACTGCGATGGATTTTAGCAGCACTCGCGGAATATTTTGTATCTCGTCTATGATGATGACGCTATCTCGCAGAGTTTCAAGCTTGAGATTGTCTTTATTGTGGTTTGAGAAAAAAGCAAAAAATAGCTGGTTAAAAGTTGTAACTATAAAATTTTCATGCCAGATGTCGGCTAAGAATACCTTTTGCATAAACTGCTCTTGTTCATCGTCGTTTTGGCTTTTATAGCTTGTTAGATGGTGATACTTTAAAACGTCTTGATCTGCTATGATCTTTTGATATTCGGTGTGTGTTTGATCTATGATAGAGGTAAAAGGTATAGCCGTTATAATGCGCCTTTTATTGCCGTTTCTAGCTATTTCTAGGGCTAAATTTAATGCCAAAAACGTTTTGCCGATACCAGTTGGTGCTTTTATGAGAAATGTTTTCTTGTCTTTGTTGGCGTTAAAATTTTTAAATATAATCTCTCTTGCTTTGTCTTTATAATCATCTTGCTTTTTGGTGGCTATTAAACTCTTTATGCGGTCTATGTAAAGATCTATCTTTTTGGCATTTAAAACGGCTAAATTTTGATAGCTTTCTGAAAAAATGGCTTCAAATTTATCAGCCAAAATGAGCCTTGAGTATCTTTTTTTAAAAATAAAAAAGCTCTCCAAACCATAATATTTTGATAGTTCATTTTCTAAGTCTAAAAAATAATCTACAAAATCGTAGATATCTATATCGATATCTAAATTTGCTCTTTGGGCTACCTCATCTATCTTTTTGAGCCTGTCTATTAATTTTGCTTTTGTGGAGCCTATGCTTGATAGAAAGTAGTCTATATCCGGAAAATCAGAGTGGTGCTTTAAGATAGCAAAGAAATTTGCTAAGAAATTTATATCCTTGTTGGCTCTAGCAAAAAAGTATATAAAAGCGCTTTCTAGCGTGTGCGTAGTTTTTAGCTTTTGCCGTGCTTTTTCAAATTCATCTGCCGAGTTAAAATTTTTAGCGTCTAAATTTATATAGTCTTGAAATTTTTGTGAAATTTTAGCTAGATCGTGAAAAGATGCTGCTTCCTTGTGCTCATCGTCATCAAAGCTGTTGGCTATATTTTTAATGTGTGAGTTGTATGATTTTTGCGGATGTGAGTTAAAAACGTCTGAAATTTGCATCATACAAATATGCATCGATAAGTTTTTTGGGCGCAAATCACCTCGCAAACCTCTATATTTTTTGCTCTTATTTGGTCGTTTGAAACTATCAAATTTATGTGCGTTTTTGGAGATCTGTCGCTATCTAGGCTTTTGGCAAAGCAGATTGGCGAGTATAAAACATTTTCGTCAAAGCATATTTTTTGCGCCATACTTTGCGGCACAAACGAGTCAATACTTACCTCATCAAAATTTTTATTTACAAAATTTGCTATCTCCATAAACTCAAAATTGCCTGCAAATTCGCTATTGCCAAGATAAAAAGGAAATTTGGAAATTCTATTTTTTAGACTATCTATCGCTTCATTTTCAAATTTAAATTTATCGATAAAAATCGTATATCTTGGATCGATTAACAATTCTCTGTTTATAGGTTTTTGTGGTGCTGAGCCGTCTCTTAGACCATTTGAAATCTTTTGCATATCTAAATTTTTAAGGCTATTTAGATGAGTTTTTGTTTTTTTGGTGTAGTCGTTTATGTAGTTTTGTGAAAAGGTTTTCTTTGAAATGGCACCGTCCAAAACGACGCTATATCCAAAATCCATAAAATCATCGTCGCCTAAATAATCATCCACGCCAAGTAGCGCCGCTAGCATACCGCCTACGGTAGTTTTTGGCGGTAGCAGCAAAGTGATATTTTGGCTTATAGAAAGCGGATCTCTAAAGCAAGCAAATTTACCCCAAATTTTAAATGCAAACATTATAGCTCTCTTGCGTCTATTTCTAGTCCCAGCTCTTTAAACTGATCCACATACCTCCTAAAAGAGTCATCGTAAAAGATCACAACCTTTTCTATCTTTTGGCTCATATTTTTTAGTGATCTAGTAAGGGCTGTAAAATTTAACTCACACTCGTCAATGCTTCTGATCTGATCGGAATCTTTATTGTCTAGCTTTACAAGCTCGTCAAGTAAGCCTATCATATAAGTATCTTTATAGATAACTCTTATAAGCATTCTTGGCTTTTGACCGACCTTGCTTCTTGTGTTTAGCAACTTTGTGCCTTGCCACATCGAGTCAAGCATCTGTGCGACATCTTCTTCGCTAGTGTTTGATTTGGTGGCATTTAGTGAATTTATAGTGCCATACATGGCAAATAAGCCATACGGTATGTAGTTGTCGGTTCTAAATGTTTTATTGCCGCTGCCGTCTTTGCCAAACGCGCCGGTTCCTTGAGACATTATAGTCTCTGTTTCGTTTAGCGATTTAGCCCAAGAAAATTGCACTGCGCCTATGATTTGGATATTGCTTTTTGGCGCCACGCCTCCAAAAAGTCTATTATCTATGCAGCTTAAAAATGCCTTTTTATCGTCTGCTTCACCTAAAATTTTCTTTACCTCGGCAAATCTAGTTTCTGCTGACTGCACTTGTTCGGCGTTATTTACAAAGATTGTTTGAGACTTTCTGTATTGCAGATCATCTCTAATGGTTCGCTTTACTCTTACGTCACTCACGATAGCTTTTCTGTCGCTCTCATCGTATCTTGGCGCATTGTCGTTTAGCATATCTCCGTTAGGATTTGTCATCTTTGCGTCCCATAAAAACAAAATTTCACTATGTTTTGCTATCTCACTCATTATTTTCTCCTGATTGTTGATTATTCTTTTTAAATTTAACGTAGTCGTTCATACCTCGTATAAATGCAAATGAAATTTCATAGCGAGAAACGCTCTTGCTTTTTTCATTGCAAAAATGCGTAGTTATCAGTTGCGACAGATCGCTATTTGTCGAGCTACCTAGCTTTAGTTTTCTTTCAAATTCATTTGCTTTATTAAAAATTTTCTTTAAATTTGGCGCTATTATTTTTTGATTTGAAAGCCACTTTTCAAATGTCTTATTTTCTTTAGAAACGTCTGAGGCAAAAGAGCTATTTATAATACTCTTTGAATAAGCGCCTATCAAATAAGCACCTTTGATTAGATCATCTTTAAAATAATCTGACTGCTTTTCTAACAGCTCCTTAAAATAATCAGAAAAAAGCTTCATAATCACATCCTTATCGCGTTTATCTCTTGTAAAAACTCTAAAATTTTATTTTCATTTTTGACGATATTTTCAGGAAAGGCTATCCAGTCTTTGACGCCGTCCTTTATCTTTTTCTTGTTTTTGGCATCAAATTCTCTAAAATGTTCAAATCGTTTCAAAAGCTCAATATATTTTACTTTTGCATATCCAAGTAACAACTTTGCTAGAAAAATTTTCTCCTGCATGATTTTATTATCAAGTCCTTTGACTTTTGTAGCAGTAGCATATTTTTCAATAACTCCAAAATAATCTTTGAGATAGGCAAATTTGATATCATCATCTGTATCTTGAATTTGCTTTGAAGAGTCGGTGATATGCTGTTTTTGCATTAGTTTTACAACCTTTGCTATCCTGCTTGGCAAAACGTCTTCAAGTGTAGAAAATATCTTAACGGATAAATTTGTCTGATCAACCTCGGTGAATAAAATATCAAGCGTAAAGCTATTTATTTGGTCGTAATTTTCGATTTGCTTTCGCAATCTTCTCATAAAGCTCTCTTCTCTTTCGGATTCTTCTTGCATATTTTTTGCATTTTTAAGAAAGCTTATTAATCCTTTGAAAATTTCAGCATTGAAATTTGACATAGAAGGGATGATTATGTATTCTAAGCCTTTGTAGTAAAATTTTAAGTTATTTATCGCAAACATCCAACCTTTTTTTATTGCCTTTGCGCTTTCTAGAGACATGGGTAGTTTGTTTATCTGCTGTATGCCGTAGCTATCATCATAATTATCCATGGTGAAAAATTTAATATCAGGATTGTATCCGCAGGCAATTTTTTCTTTTGTGACGACATCTACCAGCTCTTTTAGTAACGGCTCGTTTTTATTATTTTTAATATGAGGGCGGACAAATTCATTAAGATAGTTTTGCAAAACTTCTGGCATAAACTCATAAAAACTCTTGCCATTTACAAGCAAAACCAAAAAATAATCATCCTGTTTAAATTTTTTTAGCTCAAGCTCGTCATTTTCATAATTTTTAATGTATTCAAATACCAAGGCAGCAATACGCTTATTGTCGTCGTTTGCATAGACCATAACCGAATTTTGTAGCGTATGTGAGATGGCTTTAAATTTCTTGTATAGATCTTTTTCGCCTTGATACTCAAAATTTGGATATAGATAGTATGAATTGCTCGTGCCGCCTATCTTTTTGGTAAAAAGCGTCTTTATGTTATCTAGCGAGGCTCTGGATATTTTTGGCTTATCGACAATTTTTAAATTTTCTACTTTAAAATCGATGGTTAAAACAATATGTTCGCTATCTTTAAAATTTGAATTTTTTATCATAGCGATAGTGTCGTCATCGCTTATTAAATTTCCGATCACATGTAACTTATGAGCAAGTCCCATTTTAAATTGACCTTAAAAATTTTTATTAATGCTAAGACAATATACCTTAAATATTTATAAAATTTATTTATCTTCAACTACTTCTAAAAATCCAAGTCCGCAGTTCATACATCCACTACCAACACCAGCATCAAGGATCAAATTTATAAGCTCTGGTTTTGCTTTGATGTGCCATTTTGCAGGCCATGCTCTGACTGGCATATTATTATTGCCATAGTAAAAATATAATGGCTTTTGTAAATTTTGCCAAAGCAAATTTAGCTCAAACTCGCCCTCGTATTTATACCCCATAAGTGTTTCAAATCTTTGAAGTGCGTTTGTTTTCATCATTTCAAGATGTCTTGAGTCTTGCGGCTCAAGATGCACTTTATATCCCAAAAGTCCAACAACCGAACACGCAACACATCCCTGAAAAGTAGCCTCATTTTGTGAAATTCTATGCTCTTTTACTGACACAGACGTATCAAGCAAACAAATATTGCCAAGTTTTAATCCGTCTTTTAGTACAGCAAAAGCGATCGTTTTTTCAAATTCTGGTACAAACGAGCTAAATCTTATCTCTAAACTTAAGTCATTTAATCTAAAATCAAAATTTGATCTTTTAAAATTTTTACCGCTCTCTTTATGTGTATATCCGTCATGTTCAGCCTTTGGCAAATAGCTATAAATATAGCCTTGTATGAGCTTGGATAAAGACTTTGCTATTTTTAAATTTTGAGTAGGTAGGCGTGAATTTATAATGATCATCCTTGCTCCTTATTTGTTGCTAAAATGGATTATAACTCAAAATTTTGTAAAAAATAGACGATTATATAAAATAAATTTTTTAGAATTTATTTTTTATTTTAAAATAATGTAGCTAAATAAAATCAAAGACTTATTTGAAAATTTAAATGATCTTTTCTTGACATATAATAATGTTTTTTGTATAATCTCAATTCTTTTTTAAATAATCATGTCTTGCTAGCTCAGTCGGTAGAGCATCTCACTTTTAATGAGGGGGCCGTTGGTTCGAATCCAACGCAGGACACCATTTTTGGGTTTATGACCCTTTCGTCTAGTGGCTCAGGACTCTACTTTCTCTGTGTAGGAACAGAGGTTCAAATCCTCTAAGGGTCGCCAGATATTTTAAATTTTAGGTCGCTTAGCTCAGTTGGTAGAGCGCCACCCTTACAAGGTGGATGTCATAAGTTCGAGTCTTATAGCGACCACCATTACTTTTAGGTGCAGCGGTAGTTCAGTTGGTTAGAATGCCGCCCTGTCACGGCGGAGGTCGCGGGTTCGAGCCCCGTCCGCTGCGCCATCTACTTTTAAATTTTTCATATTTTTTTATTTTTGCCATTTTTTAAATTAATGCAAATTTTTTATAAAAATATTTTGTTAAATAATATGTAAAATAATACATAATATTACCCTTATAAAATTCAAAATATATTTCTCTCTATTAAAAATTTTTAGTTTTTATAGCAAAAATAACTATAAAAGCCCAATTTCCAATCAATTTTCTAAACAAAGAATATTTAAATTTTAAAACCAAATTTAATATAAATTTTTTAATTATCTTTATAGCATTATTGAAAATCAAAATAAAAAATTATCTCTATTTAATGTACGAGGCATATTTTAAAATTTAAAGTCAAAATTTGTTTTATCGCGCAAATATACATATAAATTTTATACCTATATGAGATAAATTTTATCCTGCCAAATGGCTAATATCAACCTCAAAAGCTTAAATTTTGGTGTAAATTCTATTTTTTCTCAAAAGTGATTACTGGCAAAGAAAAAATATGGTTTTTATCTTTTGATTATCAAAATATCAATATAATCGTAAAAATTTATAAAAGGATAATTATGGCACTTGAAAATGTATTAAGAGCAATTGAGGATATAAAAAATGGCAAAATGGTCGTTATGGTCGATGACGAGGACCGCGAAAATGAGGGCGATCTGGTCTTTTCAGCAGCTAGTAGTGACATGCAAAAGGTAAATTTCGCTATCACTCATGCAAAGGGCGTGCTCTGTCTTGCGATGGACGAGGCAAACGCCAAAAGGCTTGATCTACCGCTAATGGTAGCCAAAAACACATCGAGCCACGAGACAGCTTTTACAGTCACGATCGACGCAAAGGACGCAACAACGGGTGTTAGCGCATACGAGCGCGATATGACGATCAGGCTTGCGGCTGAGGCTAGCTCAAAGCCTGAAGACTTCGTGCGTCCAGGACACATCTTCCCGCTCATCGCTAAAAATGGCGGTGTGCTAGTTCGTACAGGCCACACCGAGGGTTCGGTCGATCTTTGCAAGCTTGCAGGTGTTGCTCCGATGGCTTCAATATGCGAGATCGTAAAAGAAGATGGCACCATGGCAAGGCGTGATTATTTAGAGGAGTTTTGTAAGAAATTTGGGCTAAATATGATCAGCGTTTCTGATCTGGTCGAGTATAGACTAAGCCATGAAAGCCTCATAAAAGTTGGCGAAAAAAGTGACGTGATGATCGCAAACTGCGCTTCAGCAAGATACGATATCACTGATCACAAAGGTAAAATCCACTCAGCTTATCTTTTTGGCGAGCCAAAGAGCAAGGCAAATGTCAAATTTCAAAAGATCCTTACCGATCACGAGCTTTTGAGCAGTCCAAAATACGAAGAGCTTTTAAAAACCATCAAATTTCTAAGCCAAAATGGTGGAATTTTAATCTTTTTAGATAGCGACAACTCAAACACAAGCAAGGATTACGGCATCGGAGCGCAAATTTTAAATCACTTTGGCGTAAAAGATATCGAGCTTCTAAGCTCAAATAAAAATAAGGAATTTGTAAGCTTAGCTGGTTTTGGGCTAAATATAGTCGGCTACAAGGAAATTTAAAGGAGATAAAATGAGCGAAGAGGCACAACGCAGAGCCTTACAAAATCAAATTTGGAGCATCGCAAATGAAGTAAGGGGTGCTGTTGAAGGCTGGGACTTTAAGCAGTATGTCCTCGGAACTTTGTTTTATAGATTTATCAGCGAAAATTTTACTGACTACATAGAGGCTGGGGATGAGAGCCTCGACTACGCCAGCATGAGCGATGATGAGATAGATGATGAGCAAAAAAGGGTCATCATAGAAGAAAAGGGCTACTTTATATATCCTAGCCAGCTTTTTAAAAATGTTGTAAAAAATGCATCAAATAATGCAAATTTAAATACCGATCTGGATCAAATTTTTAAAAGTATCGAGGGCTCAGCCGCTGGGTTTGAGTCAGAGCAAGATATCAAAGGACTTTTTGCTGACTTTGATACGACTAGCATCAGACTTGGCAATAGCGTCTCAGATAAAAACAAAAGACTTGTTGCTATTTTAAACGGAGTTGCTGGGCTTGATTTTGGTGACTTTAAAGATAGCCACATCGATCTTTTTGGCGATGCTTATGAGTTTCTCATCTCAAACTACGCTGCAAATGCCGGCAAGTCAGGTGGCGAGTTTTTCACTCCACAAAATGTCTCAAAGCTAATTGTTGAGCTATCTATGTATGGGCAACAAGATATAAATAAAATTTACGATCCAGCTTGTGGATCTGGTTCGCTACTTTTGCAAGCTAAAAAGAGATTTGATGAGCATAAAGTAGAGCAGGGCTTTTTTGGACAAGAGATCAATTACACGACATTTAACCTTGCTCGCATGAATATGTTTTTACACAACATAAATTTCTCTAAATTTCACATCGAGCTTGGCGATACGCTTTTAGACCCAAAGCTTCAGGATGATAAGCCGTTTGACGCCATAGTCTCAAACCCTCCTTACGCCATAAACTGGATCGGCAGCGATGATCCCACGCTTATAAATGATGCTAGATTTGCTCCAGCTGGCGTGCTAGCGCCTAAAAGCAAGGCAGACTTTGCCTTTATCATGCATGCTCTTAGTTACCTTTCTGCAAAAGGGCGAGCTGCTATCGTTAGCTTTCCTGGCATTTTTTATAGAGGCGGCGCAGAAAAGAAGATACGCGAGTATCTAGTAAAAGAAAATTTCGTAGAAACCATCATCGCCCTAGCGCCAAATCTCTTCTACGGCACATCGATCGCTGTAAATATCCTTGTGCTTTCAAAGCACAAAAGTGAAAACAAAACGCAGTTTATAGACGCTAGTGAGTTTTTTGAAAAAAGAACGAACAATAATGTTTTAACAAATGAGCACATTAAAAAGATAGTAGAAATTTTTGCTAGCAAAGAAGAGATCGCTCACGTGGCTACATCGGTGGATAATGACACTATCGCCAAAAATGACTACAACCTAGCAGTAAGCTCCTACGTCGAGCCAAAAGATACACGCGAAAAGATAGATATAAACGAGCTAAATTTACAGATAAAAGAGACCGTGGCTAAGATCTCAAATTTACGCTCACAGATAGATGAGATCATCGCGCAGATAGAGCTGGATGGCGAGAGATGAAGGCGATTATTTATGTAACAAGTGACGGCAAATCAAAATTTTCTTTGCAAAAATTTGATGAGCAGCTTTGGCTGACGCAACTTGAAATCGCAGAGCTCTACCAAACGACCAAGCAAAATATCAGCAAGCATATAAAGGCTATATTTTTAGAAAACGAGATAGATGAGAGAGCAACTGTCAACTTTAAGTTGACAGTTCAAAATGAAGGTGGGCGCAATATAAAGCGCAAGATAGCCTATTACTCTTTGCCTTTAATCATAGCTGTTGGTTATCGCGTGCGTTCTTCTCGTGGTACGCAGTTTCGGCAGTGGGCTACACAGTGCCTTGGAGAGTATATAAAAAAAGGTTTTGTGCTTGACGATGAACGACTAAAAGGCACTGGTGGCGGCGATTATTTTAAGGAGCTACTCGAGCGGATCCGAGACATCCGCAGTAGCGAGAAGGTGATATATCGCCAAGTGCTTGATCTTTACGCTACTAGCTATGACTATGATCCAAAAAGTGATGAGAGTATAAAATTTTTCAAAATAGTTCAAAATAAGCTTCATTATGCCGTTAGTGAGCAAACTGCTTCAGAAATTATTTTTAGTAGAGTAAATGGCAACAAAGAATTTATGGGTCTTACGAATTTTAAAGGTCAAATGCCTACGTTAAATGAGGCTAAAACAGCAAAAAATTATTTGAGTGAGGATGAACTTTTTAGGCTAAATCGCTTGGTTTCAGCATTTTTTGACTTAGCGGAGATGAAGGCACATGGACGTGAAGTAATGTATATGAAAGACTGGATAAGCGAGCTTGATAAATTTAGTCTAACTTATGGCAAAGGTGTCTTACAAAATGCTGGTTCGGTAAGTCATAGCGAGGCTATGAAAAAAGTTAGTACCGAGTATGAGAAATACTTACAAAATAACTTAACGCCAGTTGAGAAAGAATATATAAGCACTATTAAGAGCATAAATTTAAAGTTAAAAGAGAATGGCAAAAAATGAGTAATTTTTTTGATCTGAACTGCTTTATATCCGTCCCTTTGCGAGTGAGTGGAGCATATTGCGTAGCAATGCGAACGATGGCTCCGAAATTTCACTCGCGAAGCCGAGCAAAATTTTAAAAGGCTTGAAATGAGTAAAATTTTTGATCTGATAAATGAGCTTTGCCCTGATGGGGTTGAATTTAAAGAGCTTGGGGAGATATTTCAGCGGATAAAGGGTACCAATATAACAGCAAATAAAATGAAAGAAATTGAAGTACATGGCGGAGATATCCGCATTTTTGCTGGCGGTAAAACTGTTATAGATACGACAGAGGATAAAATTCAAAATCCCAACATTACAAGAGTACCTTCTGTAATAGTTCAATCTAGGGGCGTTATTGACTTTATATATTATGATAAGCCTTTTACATTTAAAAATGAAATGTGGGGTTATACGTCAGAAAATGAGACGAGCATAAAATTTTTATATTATTACTTAAAAAATAACATAAGCTATTTTAGAGCTGCTTCAATTAGTATGGGTGCGCTTCCTCAAATTTCATTGCCTATAACTGAAAAATTTAAACTCCCTGTGCCTCCGATGGAAGTGCAGCGTGAAATAGTCCGTATCTTGGACTCTTTCACGCTTCTTACAGCAGAGCTTACAGCTAGGAAAAAGCAGTATGAATTTTATCGCGACTTTCTTTTAAGCTTTGACGAGCTTGATAAAAATGGGGGGGGTGTGAGCTAAAAATGCTTGGAGACATCGGAGAAGTTCGTATGTGTAAAAGAATTTTAAAGGAACAAACTTCTGCAAATGGAGAAATACCATTTTATAAAATAGGAACATTTGGTAAAGAAGCAGATGCTTATATTTCAAAAGAACTTTTTGATGAGTATAGATCAAAATATAGTTATCCAAAGATTGGAGAGGTCTTGATTTCTGCAAGTGGAACTATCGGACGTGCTGTGATTTTTAATGGCAATGACGCTTATTTTCAGGATAGTAATATAGTGTGGATTGAAAATGATGAAGGTCAAGTTTTGAATAGATATTTGTTTTATTTTTATCAAATAGCAGATTGGAACATCGCAGAAGGTGGAACAATTAAGCGTCTATATAATGACAACCTAAAAAAAATAAAAATCCCCGTCCCATCACTCCAAACACAACAAAAAGTTGTTGATATCTTAGATAAATTTGATACGCTTGTAAATTCTATAACCGAGGGTTTGCCACGAGAGATAGAGCTAAGGCGCAAGCAGTATGAGTATTACAGAGAGCTACTTTTAAATTTCAAACCAAAAATGACAGCATAAAGGCGTAAAAATGATAGAGAGTAAAACCATACTTGAGTCAGAAAATTTCATCGTTTTAGATAAATACGAGAGATTGCCTCAGTCTTCAAGCTACCAAAGCGAAGCGGATATGGAGCGTGAGCTTATAGATGACCTAAAACAACAAGGCTATGAGTATAAAAAAGATATAAACTCTCAAACAGCACTTTTGCTAAATTTAAAAGAGCAACTAGAGAGGCTAAATAACGTTAAATTTAGCTCGTCTGAGTGGAAAAGGCTAGTTGAAGAGTATATCGACAAGCCAAACGATGGCATAGTGGAAAAGACCCGCAAGATACAAGATGATCATATCTACGACTTTGTTTTTGATGATGGGCATATACAAAATATCTGCCTTATCGATAAAAAAGATATCGCTAAAAATAGCCTGCAGGTGATAAATCAGTTTGAGCAAACTGGCTCATCGCACAACAGATATGATGTCACTATACTTGTTAATGGCTTGCCACTCGTGCAAATAGAGCTTAAAAAGCGAGGCGTGGCGATAAGAGAAGCCTTTAATCAAATTCATCGCTACTCAAAAGAGAGCTTTAACTCATCAAATTCTCTCTTTAAATACTTGCAAATTTTTATCATCTCAAATGGCACAGACACAAGATACTTTGCAAATACAACCAAGCGGGATAAAACCAGCTTTGACTTTACTATAAACTGGGCAAATTCAAAAAACGAAGCCATAAAAGATATAAAGGACTTTACGGCTACATTTTTAGCGAAAAATACACTTCTTAGCATACTTAGCAAATACTGCATCTTTGACACAAATAACACCTTGCTTATAATGCGTCCTTATCAGATAGCAGCGACTGAGCGCATACTTTGGAAGATAAATAGCTCGCATAATGCTAAATGCTACTCAAAGCCAGAGGGCGGCGGCTTTATATGGCATACGACAGGATCTGGCAAGACGCTAACTAGCTTTAAGGCGGCTAGGCTCGCTACGCAACTTGATTTTATAGATAAAGTCTTTTTTGTGGTGGATAGAAAAGACCTTGACTATCAGACTATGAAGGAGTATCAAAAATTTTCAAAAGATAGCGTAAATGGCTCAGCTAGCTCAGCAGAGCTAAAGCGAAATACTCAAAAAGATGACGGAAAGATCATCGTGACAACCATACAAAAGCTAAATAACCTGATGAAGAGCGAAGATGATCTAAGCATATATCAAAAAGAGGTTGTTTTTATATTTGACGAGTGCCACAGGTCTCAGTTTGGCGAAGCGCAGAAAAATTTAAAGAAGAAATTTAAGAAATTTTATCAGTTTGGCTTTACTGGAACGCCGATATTTCCTCAAAATGCCATCGGAGCAGAGACTACGCAAAGTGTCTTTGGAAGCTCGCTTCATGAATATGTGATAGTCGATGCCATAAGAGATGAGAAGGTACTTAAATTTAAGGTTGATTATAACAATGTCGTGCCTAAATTTAAGAGCATAGAGACAGAAAAAGACGAGCTAAAGCTAAGTGCAGCTGAGAATAAAAGTGCATTTTTGCACCCTGAGCGTATCAAAGAAATTTCAGAGTATGTGCTGGAGAAATTTCATCAAAAAACCCACCGCTTAAATGCAAGCGGCAAGGGCTTTAACGCTATGTTTGCAGTAAGCTCGATAGAGGCAGCGAAGCTTTATTATGAAGCGTTTAAAAATTTACAAAGTAATAAAGAACGAGCTTTAAAGATAGCGACGATATTTTCTTTTTCACAAAATGAAGAGCAAGATATGGTTGGCGAGATAGCTGATGAGGGCTTTGAGCCAGAGGCGATGGACGTTAGCTCAAAAGAGTTTTTAAGCAACGCGATAAACGACTACAATGCTTACTTTAAGACAAATTTTAGCGTTGATGGTGGGTCGTTTCAGGACTACTACCGAGATCTAAGCGAACGCACAAAGAAGCAAGAGATCGATCTACTCCTAGTTGTGGGCATGTTTTTGACAGGATTTGACGCGCCTTGTCTAAACACGCTTTTTGTGGATAAAAATTTACGCTATCACGGGCTCATACAAGCATACTCTAGGACAAATAGAATTTATGGTGCTACAAAAACTTTTGGCAATATCGTGACATTTAGAGACCTAGAAAAAGCGACAGAAGATGCTATAACTCTTTTTGGTAAAGGAAGCACCAAAAGCGTTATACTCGAAAAGAGCTATAAAGAGTATATGGACGGCTTTACAGATGCGGTATCTGGTGAGGCAAGAAGGGGCTTTGTAGATGTTGTAAGCGAGCTAGAGGCGAAATTTCCTGATCCTACTAAGATAGAGACGCAAAAAGATAAGAAAGAATTTGTAAAGCTTTTTGGAGAGTATCTAAGGGTAGAAAATGCTTTGCAAAACTACGATGAGTTCGTGGCTCTAAGGGCTTTGCAAGATGTAAATTTAGACGATGAAAAAGCAGTTTGTGAGTTTAGGGATAGATTTGGCTTAAGCGATGATCAAATCAAAGAGATGCAAAGCATAAAAGTGCCAAATGCAAGGGCCTTGCAAGACTACCGCGGAACGTATAATGATATAAGAGAGTGGCTAAGAAAAGAAAAGGCTGGCGAAGAGAAGGAAAAAGAGAGGATAAACTGGGATGACGTGGTATTTGAGGTTGATCTACTAAAATCTCAGGAGATAAATTTAGACTATATTTTGGGTTTGATATTTGAGCATAATAAAAAGATAAAAGATAAAGCAGCTATTACTGATGAGGTGCGCCGCATCATCCGCTCGAGCTTGGAAAACCGCTCAAAAGAGGGGTTGATAATTGATTTTATAAACCAAAGCAACTTGGATAAATTTAAAGACCGGGCCAGCGTGATAGAAGAGTTTTTTAAATTTGCAAAAGGAGTGATGAAAAAAGAGGTGGACGAGCTTATCGCCTCTTTAAATTTAGATGAAGCTGGCGCAAGAAGGTTTATAAGCTCGTCTTTAAAGAGCGGCTTTGTTAGTCAAAGCGGAACGCAAATAGGCGAGATACTTCCTAAAATCAGCCCTTTAAATAAAAACTATCCAATAATAAGGCAAAAAGTGATTGATGAGATATCGCATTTTGTTGATAAATTTAAAGAGGTTGGCTCGTCGGTTTAAGAGGCGCTTTTAAGCAAAATTTATATTGCATTTGGCTTATTTATGCTTTGCTTCGTGTTCTAGTAGCCAAATTTTAGTTGGCAAACCCTCGCCGCCTGAGTAGCCACCAAGGCCACTGCTGGCTAGCACCCTGTGGCAAGGGACGATGATAGGCAGTGGGTTTTTGGCATTTGCTGAGCCTGCTGCTCGGTAAGCGTTCTTATGGCCTGCAGCAAGTGCAAGAGCTGCGTATGTGGTCGTTTCGCCGTATGGCACTTTTTGTAAAACGTCATAAATTTTAGCTCTAAATTTGGTCGTTTTTACATCAAGTCTAACGCTAAATTTTTTAAGCTCGCCCTTAAAATAGGCTTCCAGCTCATCTAAACAAAGCTTTAAATTTTCATCTTTTACCGCTACTTTTTCAAATTTATCTACAAAATTTATCTCGCAAATTCCATTTTCACTAGCAACGATCTCTAAAATTCCAATGGGCGATTTTAGGTAGGCTTTTGACACATTTGCTCCTTGAAATTTGAAATTTTGGGCAAATTTTACTTTAGATTGTTTTGCTTTTTGATAAAATGCAAGCAAAATCAGCGATTTTAGACTAAAAACGAGCAAAATCACAAAGGAAATTTATGAGCTTTTTTACCGACTACGAAAAACACGTGAGTGAGCGAGAAAAAGAGGGCGTGCCACCGCTTGCGCTAAATGCCAAGCAAACAAGCGAAATTTGTGAGCTAATGAGACTTGCTGGCAACTCTAGCGGCAATGAGAAGGCGCAAAATGAGCTAAAATTTCTTATAAATTTGCTCACAAACCGCGTAAATCCTGGCGTTGATGACGCGGCAAAGATAAAGGCGGAATTTCTTGGAGAGGTGATAGACGGGCTTAAGATAGACGGGCTTGATGCGGTTCGTGCCATTAAAATTTTAGGCAAGATGCTTGGCGGATACAACGTAGAAATTTTGGTGCGAGCGCTAAAAAATAGCGATGATGTTATCGCGCAAGCTGCTGCAAACGAGCTAAAAAATATTATTTTGGTGCATGAGCATTTTGATGAGATAGCAAAGCTAGCAAATAGCAATAAATTTGCAAAAGAGGTACTTCTTTCTTGGGCAAACGCGGAGTGGTTTACGCATAAAAAGCCACTTAGTGAGTGCATAAAGGCAGTGGTTTTTAAGGTGCCTGGCGAGACAAATACAGATGATCTAAGCCCTGCAAGCGAGGCCTATACAAGGGCTGATATACCGCTTCACGCAAAGGCGATGCTTGTTAAAAAGATGCCTGAAGGGCTAGAAATCCTAAAAGAGCTGAAAAGCCTTGGCAAGAGCGTGGCGTATGTTGGCGACGTAGTCGGCACTGGCAGCAGCAGAAAGAGTGGTATAAACTCTATCCAGTGGCACCTTGGCGATGAGATAGAGGGCGTGCCAAACAAAAAAACGGGCGGCATCGTGATCGGCACGACCATAGCTCCGATATTTTTTAACACCGCCGAAGATAGTGGCGCACTGCCGATAGTTGCAAACGTAAATGAGCTAGAAATGGGCGATGAGATAGAGATTTATCCATTTAAAGGCGAAATTTATAAGCTCGCAGGCAATGAAAAAAAGCTCGTGGCAAATTTTAAACTTAGCCCAAACACCCTAAGCGACGAGATAAGAGCAGGCGGCAGGATACCTTTGATGATAGGTAGGCAAGTGACCAAAAAGGCTAGAGAGGTCTTGGGGCTTGGCGAGGAGCAAATTTTCATAAAGCCAGATCAGCCAAAAGAGCTAGGCGGTGGCTATACGCTCGCTCAAAAGATGGTCGGCAAGGCTTGTGGCAAGGCTGGCGTGAGAGCTGGGGCATACGTGGAGCCTGAAATTTTGACCGTTGGCTCGCAAGACACCACAGGGCCCATGACTAGAGATGAGATAAAAGAGCTTGCTAGCCTTAGTTTTGGGGCGGATTTTGTCTTGCAAAGCTTTTGCCACACAGCTGCTTATCCAAAGCCAAGCGACCTTTTGATGCACGAGAGCTTGCCTAAATTTATAAATTTACGTGGCGGCGTGAGCCTAAAGCCAGGCGATGGCGTCATCCACTCGTGGCTAAACCGCATGGTCTTACCTGACACGGTGGGCACTGGCGGCGATAGTCACACGAGATTTCCTATTGGCATTAGCTTTCCAGCGGGCAGTGGATTAGTGGCGTTTGCGGCGGTTCTTGGTATGATGCCGCTAAATATGCCAGAGTCAGTTTTGATCAAATTTAAAGGCGAGCTAAAAGAGGGTGTGACGCTTCGTGATCTTGTCAATGCGATACCTTATTTTGCTATCAAAAAAGGGCTTTTAAGCGTTGAAAAGAAAAACAAAAAGAACATTTTTGCGGGCAAAATTTTAGAGATAGAAGGGCTTGAGAGTCTAAAAGTGGAGCAGGCGTTTGAGCTAAGTGATGCTTCGGCTGAGCGCTCGGCGGCTGCTTGCGTGGTAAATTTAAGCGTTGATAGCGTCGCGGAGTACGTTCGCTCAAACGTTGCGCTAATAGAAGCTATGATAGAAGCAGGGTATGAGAGCCATGAGACGCTTGCTAGACGAAAAGAGAAGATGCAAAAATGGTTAGAAAACCCAACTCTTTTAAGAGCCGACAAGGACGCAAGATATGCTGAAATTTTAGAGATTGATTTGTCGCAGATAGATGAGCCGATTTTGGCCTGTCCAAACGACCCAGACGACGTGGCAACGCTAAGTGAAATTTTAGCTGATAGCAAAAGAGCGCACGATATCGACGAGGTCTTTGTGGGTAGCTGTATGACAAATATCGGGCATTACAGGGCGCTTGCTATAATTTTAGAGCGTGAGAGCAAGCTTACAACTAGGCTTTGGATCGCGCCGCCAACTAAGATGGATAAAAAGACGCTTGAAGATGAGGGCGTTTATGAGATATTTAAGAGGCTGGAGGCTAGGACAGAGGTGCCAGGCTGCTCGCTTTGCATGGGTAATCAAGCAAGAGTGAACGATAATGCCGTCGTTTTTTCGACATCGACTAGAAATTTTGACAACAGAATGGGCATGGGCGCAAAGGTCTATCTAGGAAGTGCCGAGCTAGCCGCTGTATGCGCGCTGCTAGGGCGTTTGCCAAGCGTTAGCGAGTATAAAAAGATAGTAAGAGATAGCCTTAGTTTAAACAAAGATCAAATTTATAAATACCTAAATTTTAATGAAATAAGCGAGTTTAGTATATAAATTTGTTACAATATCGCGAAATTTTAAGGAGCTTTGATGAAAAAAGTAGCTTTTTTTCTCTTTTTTAGCAGTTTTCTTTTTCTGAATTTACACGCATTAGAGTGTAGTGATCTTGCTAAAAAAGAGAGCTTTAAAACTACTCCAAATGAGCTTGCTTATGCGAATGAAGGGCTATTTTATTGCGATGGCTCGCTTTTAAATTTAAAAGAGGTAAAAGAGCTTTTTGATGCGAGCGTGGCTGTTAGAAGCGAGTCTCAAAGCTGCGTTGGCGAGGGCGTTTATAGAGAAAATTTAAATAAATTTAGATGGATATTGCTAAAAGCCTCGTTCGCTCCTGAAATCTATCAAAAAGAGCTTGCAAAGCCAGAAGCGGCCGAGGCTCAAAAAGACGCTCAGATGGAGTATTTTAGATACTGGGCGAATGAGAGCTTGTTTAACTTTTTAAAATATAAAAAATTCAGCGAAGCTTATAAAAACGCTCAAACTCCGCTGGTTAAATTTTATGAGGCTTTAGGCGTTGATAGTGCAAGTGCTGCTTACTACGCAACTAGCGTGATAAATGAGTTTTTAAGCTTTAGTGTGGGCAAGAAGGTAAATAAGGCAAAAACTCTAACTTCTGAGCAAAAGATGATGGCTCAAAAGCTAAGCCAAGACGAGCTTGCAAATTTGCTTTATTCTAAAAATTTCACCACCGCAGAGCTTACAAATTTACTTGATATCGCATTGCTAAATGACAAAAGTAGCGAGATGATAGAAGAGATCATAAGGCGCGGGGCTGACGTAAATTTAGGCGATGAGACGCCGCTATTTTTTGCCCTTAAAAATATAGAAAACGTTAAGCTTTTGCTAAAAAACAGAGCCGACGTAAATCACAAAAATTTCTTTGGCAAAAGCGCGCTTTTTTACGCTGTGCAGTTTGATGACAAGGCGCTTTGTGAGCTTTTACTAAAGAGCGGAGCAAATGCGAACGAGAGCTACATAGATGAAAATACTAAGATGAATATGATAAATTTTGGTCAAGCGCAGGTTGAAGATACGTGCGGTTTGGAGCATACAAATAGAAGCGTTTTTATGCACGCAGCAGCTCACGCGACGCCAGAAATTTTAAAGCTTTTGATAGATAACGGCGCTGATATGAACGCCACTGATGATGCCGGATTTAACGCGCTTGATTATGCGATTAAAGATAAAAACGAAAAAAATATTAAATTTTTAGAAGAGCTTGGTTTAAAACCAAATTTTAATTAGGAAGAGATATGAAAAAGACAGCTTTTGTGACAGGCGCTACATCTGGCTTTGGCGAGGCGATCGCTAGAAGACTCTCAAAAGAGGGCTACAAGATAGTCGCTCTTGCAAGGCGCGAAGATAGACTAAAAAAGCTTGCAAGTGAGCTTGGCGATACGCATATCATCGTAGCTGACATACGCGATAAAGAGGCTGTTTTTGACGCAGTTGATAGCCTGCCTGATAAATTTAAAGACATCGAAGTGCTTGTAAACAACGCTGGCATGGCGCTTGGACTTGAAAAGACGATAGATGCGAAAGTGGAGGACTTTGAGGCGATGATAGACACCAACGTAAAGGGTCTCATCTACTCGACAAAGGCCGTTTTGCCACTACTTTACAAGCAAGAAAAGGGCTATATCTTTAACCTTGGCTCAACAGCTGGCTCGTGGCCATATCCTGGCAGTAACGTTTATGGTGCCACAAAGGCCTTTGTAAAGCAGTTTAGTCTAAATTTAAGAAACGATCTAGTTGGTACAAATATAAGGGTGACAAACATCGAGCCAGGGCTTTGCAAGACTGAATTTAGCGAGGTTAGATTTAGAGGAGATAAGGCAAAGGCGGATAGTCTTTATGAAAACACAAATTTCATCACGTCTGAGGATATAGCGACCATTTTGCTTAACTGCCTAAATATGCCTGAGAGTGTAAATATAAACAGGGTCGAAGTCATGGCAAATACGCAGACTTGGGCTGGACTTGCGATAGAAAAATTTTAAGGAGTTTATGTGAGACAAATTTTATTGTTACTATTTTTTAGTGCCGTACTTTTTGGAGTTGATCCAGAAGTCGCCAAAAGAAACGCACAAATTTACGGCGTTTTCACGCTTATACCGCCAGTTGTGGCCATAGCGCTTGCTTTTATCACAAAAGACGTTATATTGTCACTATTTATCGGTGTTTTTAGTGGAACTTTTCTTATAAATATCGTTAATGAAAATGTCTTTATGGGCATCATCAAAGGCTTTACAGGCATCGTTTCAAGGGTCGTTGACTCGATGGCTGATAGCACCGATGCTGGCATCTTGCTTCAAGTGCTTTGTATAGGCGGCGTGGTCGCACTTATCACAAAGATGGGCGGCACAAAAGCGGTTGCTCTTTGGCTTAGCAAAAAGGCAAAAACTGGCGTTTCAGCTCAAATTTCAACTTGGCTTATGGGTATTTTTGTATTTTTCGATGACTACGCAAATGCCCTAATCGTTGGCCCTATCATGAGGCCAATAAGCGATAAATTTAAAATCAGCCGCGAAAAGCTAGCCTTCATCATCGACGCTACTGCAGCACCGATTGCAGGTATTGCTATCATCTCTACATGGGTCGGACTTGAGGTTTCGCTCATTGAAAAGGGCTACGAGCTAATCGGCGAGACAGGCATAAACGCTTATTCTATATTTATCGAGACCATTCCATATAGATTTTACAACCTCTTTATCTTGTTTTTCATCGTCTGCACAGCCTTGATGCAACGCGAGTATGGCCCTATGCTAGCAGCTGAAAGACGCGCTAGAAGAGGCGAGCTTCACTCAGGTAAAACTCAAATTCAAGACCTTGAAGATAAAACTCTTGAGCCAAAAGAGGGCGTAAAACTAAGCGCTTCAAATGCGATAGTGCCGCTTCTTGTGCTAGTTATCGGCGCATTTACTAGCTTTTATTTTAGCGGTCTTGCTGCACTTGAGGGCGATACTCTTAAAAATGCACTTGCAAATCCACTTTCGTTTTCAACATTTAAAGATACCTTTGGCGCAGCTGACTCTGCTACATCGCTATTTCAAGCAGCATTGCTCGCTAGTATAGTAGCTATCGTCATGGGCGTTTGGCGCAAAATTTTTGACGTAAAAGAGGCTATTAGCACGTGGGTAAAGGGCTGGAAAACTATGATCATCACGGTTGTTATCTTGCTTCTTGCTTGGAGCCTTAGTGCGGTTATAAAAGAGCTTGGCACTTCAAGATATTTGGTTGATTTGCTAAGTGATTCAACGCCTAAATTTATCTTGCCAGTGGCTGTTTTCATCCTTGGCTCATTTATCAGCTTCTCAACAGGCACCAGCTACGGCACAATGGGCATTTTGATGCCTCTTGCTATTCCGCTAGCTTATGCAGTGGGCAAAAACTACGGCTTAGATGGCGATGCGATGCACGCTTATATGATCGTAAATATCTCAAGCGTTCTAACTGGCGCTATCTTTGGTGATCACTGCTCGCCGATCTCTGATACTACGATACTTTCATCAATGGGCGCAGGATGTAGCCACATCGATCACGTCTCAACGCAGATGATCTACGCACTTAGCGTTTGTGCGGTTTGTGTGCTTGTTGGCTACTTGCCAGTAGCACTTGGTCTTAGCGTTTGGATCGCACTTCCTTGCGGATTTTTAGCGATCTGGGCTTTGGTTAGATTTGCCGGTAAAAAAGTCGAAGAGAAAGCGGCATAAATTTGGACTGCAAATACCTAAAAGAGTGCGGATCATGCACTCTTTTTACCCCTTATAGTGAGCAAATTTCATTTAAAACTGATCTTATCAAGCAAAATTTCTCCCACTTTTACGAGGGTAAATTTGATCTTTTTAGCTCAAGCCCAAAGCACTACCGCACTAGGGCTGAGTTTGGCATCTGGCACGAGGGTAGCAAGCTTAGCTATACGATGCACGCTAGCGAAAAAGGCAAAAAGGTATTCATAGATGAGTGCCCAAAGGTTTGTGAGCAAATTGGGACTCTCATGCCAAGGCTACTTGAGAGCTTGCAAGATGATGAAATTTTGCGAACAAAGCTCTTTGGAGTGGAGTTTATCGCCTGTAAAAGCGGCACCTTAGTCACGCTTCTTTATCACAAAAAGCTTGATAGTGAGTTTGAAGCGGCGATGAAAATTCTAGCTAGCAAGCTTGATGTGATGATCCTAGCTAGATCACGTGGTCAAAAACTGCTAAGTGGCGAGCTAAATTTAGTTGATGAGCTAAATGTTGATGGGCAAATTTATAAATTTAGCCTAAGTGAAAATGCCTTTATCCAACCAAATAAAGCGGTAAATGAGAAGATGATAGCTTGGGCAAAAGAGTGTGTAGAGGGTGGCGCTGACCTGCTGGAGCTCTACTGCGGACATGGGAATTTTACTATCCCGCTTTCGTTTAAATTTAAAAACGTGCTTGCCACTGAAATTTCAAAAAGCTCGATCGCAAATGCCCTTAAAAACTGCGAGCTAAATGGGGCAGAAAATATCAAATTTTTGCGAATGGACGCTGATGAGCTGATGAGCGCATTTGCTGGCGTTAGGGAGTTTAATAGGCTAAAAGATATAAGCTTAAACGACTTTAACTTCTCGCACGTCCTTGTTGATCCGCCACGCGCAGGACTTAGTGAAAGCGTCATAAATTTCATTAGAAATTTCAAAAACATCATCTACATCTCATGCAACCCAGATACATTAAAAGAAAATTTAAATGAGCTTACTAAAAGCCATAAAGTGATAAAATTTGCGCTCTTTGATCAGTTTGCCAACACTCATCACATCGAGTGTGGCGTGCTACTAGAGGCAAAAGATAAATTATAAAAGGAAAGTTGAAAATGGTCTCATTAAACAAAATAATCCAAGCAAAGATAACGATCGGTCACTTTGTAAATAAAACTCCGTTTGCGTTAAGTGCAAAACTTAGCAAAATTTTAGGCGCAAATGTCTATCTAAAAGAGGAAAATTTACAACGAACCGGAGCTTACAAGATAAGAGGCGCTTACAATAAAATAGCTAGCCTAAGCGAGGAGGAGCGAAAACGTGGCGTCGTGGCCGCAAGCGCTGGCAATCACGCTCAAGGCGTGGCGATAAGCGCAAAAGAATTTGGCGTGCACGCTTGCATCGTCATGCCAGAATCAACCCCGCTTCTAAAGGTAGCTGGCACAAAGGATCTTGGCGCTGAAGTGATCTTGAAAGGTGATAACTTTGATGAGGCGTATGAATTTGCAGTAAATTACGCCAAAGAAAAAGATATGACCTTTGTTCATCCATTTAACGATGAGTACGTCATGGCAGGGCAGGGCACTGTGGGTCTTGAGATGCTTGATGAGATAAGCGACCTTGATATGGTTGTAGTGCCAGTTGGTGGCGGTGGCTTAGCTAGCGGTGTGGCAAGCTGTATAAAACAAGTAAATCCAAAAACTAAAGTCGTTTGCGTCGGTGCAAAGGGCGCTCCAGCGATGTTTAATAGCTACGGCGCTAAAAAGAGCATAAACTCAAAGTCAGTTCGCACCATAGCTGATGGTATCGCTGTGCGTGATGCGAGCGAGATAACGCTTAAAAATATCGTTGAGTGTGTGGATGAGTTTGTGCAGGTCGATGATGAGGAGATCGCAACTGCGATTTTATTTCTGCTAGAGACGCAAAAGATCGTAGTTGAGGGAGCTGGCGCAGCTGGCGTGGCAGCACTTATGCATGATAAGATCAAATTTAAAAAAGGTGCAAAGATAGGCGTGGTGCTAAGTGGCGGAAATATCGATGTTCAGGTGCTTTCTATCATCATCGAAAAGGGTCTTATCAAGTCTCACCGCAAGATGACCTTGCAAATCACACTTGTAGATAAGCCAGGAGCGCTAATGAGTCTAACTGACAGCCTTAAATCAGCAAATGCAAATATCGTCAAGATCGACTACGACCGCTTCTCTACTAAGCTTGACTACGGCGATGCAAGCATCACGATCACGCTTGAGACAAAGGGTCTTGAGCATCAAGAAAAGATCAAAGATACACTTAATAAAAACGGCTTTTCTTTCACTCAACTCTTCTAAATTTACAAGCTCGCTACCTTTTAAAGTGTAGCGAGCATTATTTTTCATTAAATTTACAGGACTAAAATTTCGCAAATTTATTCAAGGACGGGATATGAAAAAGAGTTTATTAAGCCTTGCGTTGTTTTGCACTTTGGCTTTTTGTGCCGATGATGAGGTGGTTAGCAAACAAAACGATCAAGTATGGATAGGAGCTATGGGCGGATGCAAGCTTTATGTATTTTCACTAAAGACGACTGACGCGCCAGTAGATAAGCTAATAGCCAAAGATGAGGCGCAAAAAGAGCTTGTGGCAAATACTAAAAATTTACCAAACAAACACAACGTAATGTTTGCAAAGTGCGATGACTACACGGCGCTCATAGATAGCGGCTATGAAGATAGCTTGGAGGTTTTAAAGTATGATCTGCAAACTTTTGGCAAAATAAAGCCAGAGGATCTAACCTACGTCATCATCACGCACGCTCATCCTGATCACATAGGTGGGCTCATAGACGGCGGCAAAAAGACATTTAAAAACGCCAAGCTTTTTATAGATGAAAAAGAGTGGGACTACTGGATGAAGGGCAAAGATGAGAGGACAAAAGAAATTTTATCGCTTTATAAAGACGATAAGAGCTTTTTTGATCATAAAAAGCCGCTATTTGACGGGGCGCTAAAGATCATGGCTATCCCAGCCTACGGTCACACTCCAGGGCACAACATGATAAGCTTTGAGTCAGATAACGACAAGATCATCTTTATAGCTGACCTTCTTCACGTCCTAGCAGTGCAAGAGGTCGAGCCAAGCATATCTATCACTTATGATATAGATCCAGCCCAAGCTGCTAAAACGAGAGAAAAGGTGCTTGATGGCTTGGAGGACGAGACTACGAAGATAGTAGGCGCTCACATGCCTTATAAGAGCCCCATCACCTTGCCAGAGTGAGTAAATTTCTTTTGCTTTACAAATTTAGGATAAAATGCGGGCTTTAAAGGAGAAAATATGAGCGAATACGCAAATTTGATATTAGCTATCTTGCTAGCTATTTTGGCATTTGCATTTTATAGGTCAAACAAGGCGCTAAAAAAGGCAAAAGATGGTAGCGAAAATGTCTCAGTCAGCACTGAAATTTCGCAGCTTAAAAGCATCGGTGAGCTATCTGTCTTTCAGGTATATAGCAAAGAGATCGTCACAAAGACAGATCATGCGTTTGGAAATTTTGGCAAAGAGTATCTAAGGTGGCTGGTAAGCGAAAAGAAGCTTTCGATGATATTTGAGTTTGAGATAAATTTCATCTACGATTTAACCAGTCCAAAGCTCGAGATCATGCAGATCGCAAACTCTAGCTACAAGATAAAAATGCCTCCATGTAAGTATAAATTTTCAATCGCAGATATGAAATTTTACGACGAAAAAAACGGCAAATTTATACCATTTTTGCTGCCTGACTCGCTAAATGGCTTTTTTGGTAGCACTTTTACAGAAGAAGATAAAAATAGGCTAATCGAAGAGGCTAGAAATGAAGTCAAAAAGATGAGCGTTCGCCTTATCTCGCAGCTTCAAAGTAAAATTCACAAATCAGCTCGTGACACACTTGAAGCGATAGCTAAGAGCTTTGGCGCAAACAAGGTCGAGTTTGTCTTTGACGATAGCGACGAGCAGATCAACGAGCAACTAAATTTAGAAAACATAGCATAAAAACAAAATTTAAAGGAGAAAAAATGAGTGTAAATTCACAAGAGGTCACACAAGCACCTGGCAATAACACAGTCTTTCAAACATGGGTTTTAAAAGGCGACAAAAAGGCATGTAAAGAGGGCTTTGCTAAGCTTTGTGCTTTGGTTGTAAATTTAAACAAAACTGCTAAAGTTAGATTTGGCGCAAATGAAAATGTAAATTGCGTCCTTGGCGTGGGTCATGATGCTTGGAAAAAGCTTGAAATTTCAAAAGAATTACCAAAAGAGCTTGTAAATTTTAAAGCGATCAAAGGCGACAAACACGAGGCTGTTAGCACAAAGGGCGATATCCACATCCACATCCGCGCGCTAAATGCGGCTGACTGCTTTGACATGGCGCAAAATATCAAAGAAGTTTTGTTTAAATTTGCAGAGCTTACAGATGAGACTCAAGGCTTTAAGTACCACGACGGCAGGGCTATCATCGGCTTTGTAGATGGCACTGAAAACCCTGATGGCGAAGATAGAGACCTTTTTGCAAAAGTCGGCAAAGAGGACGCTAAATTTAAAGGTGGTAGCTACGTTTTTGTCCAAAAATACTTCCACAAAATGAAAGAGTGGAACGCCACAAGCGTAAGCGAGCAAGAAAAGGTTATAGGCCGCTCAAAAGAGTATGACATCGAGATGGACGAGAGCGTAAAACCTACAAATTCACACTCAGCTGCTGCAAATGTCGGCGACGATAAAAAGGTCGTGCGCGGCAATATGCCATTTACTGAAGGCAGCAAAACAGGCACTTACTTCATCGCTTATGCAAGCACATTTTCAACGGTTGAGCTTATGCTTAAAAAGATGTTTATCGGCGAGCCAAAAGGCAACTCAGATAGGCTACTTGACTTTAGTACGCCAGTAACTGGGGCTTTATATTTTGCTCCTACGCTTGATATGCTTGGTGACTACGAGGGATAAATTTAGCTTGGGGCGAAGTAAATTTGCCCCTTTAAATTTATAAGGATAAAGATGCCAGAGTGGTTTATCTATGCAGCTCTTTCGGCTGTTTTTGCTGCGCTTACAGCGATCTTTGCAAAGCTAGGCGTAAAAGATATCGACAGCGATTTTGCGACATTTATAAGAACGGTCGTTGTCGTTTTTATGCTTGTTTTGCTTTTAAGTGTGGCTAAAAAATGGCAACCGCTAAGCTCTCTAAGCCCTAAAAACTGGCTATTTCTTATATTAAGTGGCATGGCTACTGGGCTTTCGTGGCTCATGTATTTTAAAGCTATGCAAGCAGGTAAAATCTATCAGGTAGCGCTGGTTGATAAATTTAGCGTTGTGCTGGCTATCATTTTGGCTGTAATATTTCTTGGTGAGAGGCTAAATTTAAAAGAAATTTTAGCTGTTTGCCTTATCGTATCTGGCGTGTTTCTACTCATTTTTAAATAAAATTTTCTGCGTTATTCTTAAAGTATATTTTTAATTTTAATTTGTAATTAATCAAAAAGCCTCTAGAATTTGACAATTTCATTTTGAAGGGAGAAATATGAAAAAAATTATTCTATCAGCCATCGTAGCTTGTGCTGCATTTGGTGCAGGTATGAACTACACAGATGTCGTAAAGGACGTATATGCTGACGCAAACTCAGCTAAGAGCATAGGCAGGCTGCTACCAACCAACGCAGTTGAAATTTTACAAACAAGTGGCGACAGAGCGCAGATAAAAGTAAAAGGCTATCAAAACCCAGCCGTTAGCAACGTAGTTTATTTTGCTGATGGCGCGAGGATCATCTCAGTAGCATTTGCAAAAACTGCACCTTTTGATATCAAAGTGATAAAAGAGGGCAAAAACGGCAAATGGAACGAGGTGGAAACGACAGTTTTTGTTCAAAAAGATGGCTTTAGCACCGATGTAAATGCGATGTTTGCAAAAGCTGATAAGATGTATAAAGAGAGCTGTGGCGTTTGCCATGCGTTGCCTCAAACTACGCACTTTAACGCAAATCAATGGCCGTCACTTCTAAAATCAATGATCGGCAGAACTGCAATAGAGAAAAAAGACGAGTGGCTAGTTATCGAGTACCTACAAAAACACTCATCTGACGTAAATTTAGGCAAATAAGGAGAAAACGATGAACGAGAACAGACGAGATTTTCTAAAAAAAGGTGCAACAGCGCTTGCAGCTACACCTTTACTTTCAGGCGTAACAGCTTCAAATTTGTTTGCTGATGAGGTTAAAAAGGGCGTTGTAAAAAATGGCGAAACTCTTACGGCTGCTCACTGGGGCATGCTAAAAGTGACAACTAAAAACGGCATCGCTGTAAAGTCAGAGCCTATCCAAAAGACAAGTGAAATTTACAACCCACTTCAACACTACACACCAGATATGATCTACAAAAGTCGTATCAAGCACACAATGGTAAGAAAGAGCTACCTTGAAAACCCAGATAGCCCAAAACCAGAGCTTCGTGGCATTGATGAGTGGGTCGAGGTGCCTTACGAAGAGGCGATCAAGCTAGTTGCTAAAGAGCTTAAAAAAACAAGAGCGCAAAAAGGCTTACAAAGCGTTTTTGCAGGCAGTTACGGCTGGAAATCAAGCGGCAATGTGCATAACTCAAGAATTTTACTTCATAGATTTATGAACCTTAGTGGTGGCTTTGTTGGCTCGCTAGGCGACTACTCAACAGGCGCTAGCCAGATCATCATGCCTCACGTTGTGGGTAGTATCGAGGTCTATGAGCAGCAAACTAGCTGGCCAGTAGTGCTAGAAAACTCAAAAGTCGTAGTCATCTGGGGCGCAAACCCACTTGCGACACTTCGCATAGCTTGGACAGCGACTGATGAGCAAGGCTTTAAATACCTTGAAGAGCTAAAAAACAAAAAAGATATCAAAGTGATCGTGATCGATCCTATCAGGTCTGAAACAGCACAATACTTCGACAAAGCTCAGTGGATCGCTCCAGTGCCAAACACCGACACAGCAATGATGCTAGGCATGATGCACTACCTATATGAAAGTGGCAAATACGATAAAGAATTTATCGAAAACTACACTTATGGCTTTGATAAATTCCTCCCATATCTACTTGGCAAGACAGACAACACTCCTAAAAATTTAGAGTGGGCGAGTAAAATTTGTGGTATCGACAAAGATACTTTAAAAGAGCTAGCTGATACATTTGTAAGCAACCGCACGATGCTAATGAGTGGCTGGGGTATGCAGCGCGCTCACCACGGCGAGCAACCACACTGGGCGATGGTAACGCTAGCTTCTATGATCGGTCAGATAGGCCTACCAGGTGGAGGCTTTGGCTTAAGCTACCATTACTCAAACGGCGGCGCACCAACATGCAAAGGCGCAGTCATCGGCGGCGTAAATAGCGCAAGTGTGGGTAAATTTAACGAAAAAGGCGAGTTTATCGGCACTGATACGGGCGAATTTGACAAACATGGTCGCTTCGTCGCAAAAGCAGCCGCAGTAGCAGGCACAGGTCAAAGCTGGCTACAAAAAGCAACCAACTATGCCTTCCCAGTAGCTCGTATAGCTGATGCGTTGCTTCACCCTGGCAAAGTGATAGATCACGACGGCAAAAAGATCACCTACCCAGACATCGACTTTATCTACTGGGTCGGCGGCAACCCACTTGTGCATCACCAAGATACTAATACAAATTTAAAAGCGTGGAGAAAGCCTAGAACCGTAGTCGTTCACGAAGCTTACTGGACACCAACAGCTAAGATGGCTGATATCGTCTTTCCAGTCACAACAGAGTATGAGAGAAACGACATCACGATGACAGGGGACTACTCAAACATGAACATCGTGCCGATGAAACAAGTCGTTGAAAAATACCGCGAAGCAAAAGATGACTATCAAATTTTCACTGATCTTTGCAAGGCTTATGCTAAAAATTTAGTCGTTGCCTACACAGATAACGGCAAAGACGAATTTGACTGGATCAAAGAGTACTATGACGCAGCCTACGCTCAAGTAAAAGCGGTCCCTGAGCTTGCAAGCGACATGAAGCCATTTGAAGAGTTTTGGAATGAAAACAAACCAGTCACATTTGCCTCATCTCAAGATAGTGATAATTGGGTAAGACTTGGCGAGTTTAGAGAAGATCCTGTGCTAAACGCTCTTGGAACGCCTAGCGGTCTTATCGAAATTTACTCAGATACGATCGAGAAAATGGGCTATGATGACTGCAAGGCGCACCCAACTTGGTTTGAGCCGATCGAGTGGCTAGGCATGAAAGACAAACCAGCAAAATACCACATGATAAGCGCTCACCCAACTGACCGCTTGCACTCACAGCTAAGCCAAACTTCACTTCGTGAGAAGTATGCTATCGCTAACCGCGAGCCAGTGTGGATAAACGAAAATGATGCAAAAGAGCTTGGCGTAAAAACAGGCGATTTGGTGTGTGTATTTAACGCTCGTGGCGAGGTGTTAGCAGGTGCGTATGTGACTAAAAACATCAAAGAGGGCGTTGTAAAACTAGCTGAGGGCGCTTGGTATGACGGCTTTGATAGTGGCATCTGCAAAAACGGCTCTGCAAACGTGCTAACCATAGATATCCCAACAAGTAAGCTAGCAAACGGCAACATCAGCCACACAGCTCTTGTAAATATCAGAAAATATCAAGGCGATGAAGCGCCAAAACTTACAGCGTTTTCTGAGCCAAAATTTTCTAAATAATTTCAAAGCAGGGGAGTGATCTCCTGCTTTCATACTTAAAATTCTAAAGTAAATTTTCTATTTACAAAAAGCTTAAATTTATATTTGAAGTCCTATAATTCCGTAAATTTTATTTCACAAGGAGTGTTGAGATGAGGTACAAGGCAAACTACAACTATTTAAAAGACAAGGTTGTCGAGCTAATTATTCAAAATCTATACCATATTTCAAAAACATTATGTCGGTAATTTTACTGATCTAATTTGCAAAATTTATACAAAAATTAAAAACAGCAGGAAGGGACAAATTTAAGGGATGAACAGGTTAAGTATAAAATTTAAGATATCTTTGATATCTTTTTTAGGTTTAGTTTTTTTAGTAGTTGCAAGTGTATATATTCTAAATGGACTTTTAAACACTAGAAATGCAGCTTCAAAAAGTGTTGAAATGGTTGAGAATATTACTCTACAAGGAGAGTTTATACATGAACTTCAAAAGGAGCGTGGATATAGTGGAGGATTCATTAGCAAAGCACCAGGTTCAGCTGAAGTTTTAAAAGCTCAAAGAGAAAAAGTTGATGCTATTATGCCTAGGCTTATCAACAAAGATGAGGTAATGCAAAAAGTAGTTGATACAAGATCAAAAATAGATGCTGGTGGTGATGCTTCATTGCTTAAAAATTTCAATGAAGTTATTGCACTTACACTTATAAATGCAAATGCTCAAAGTGAACAAGCACAACCCGACCTAAAAGATGAATTAACAAGAATTTTGACTATTTCAAAAATAAAAGAGTATTTTGGTATCACAAGAGCTATGATGAATGTAGTGTTTATCAAAAAAAGCATGAATGAAAATGCTTATGTAAATCTAGTTTCATATCATGCAATAATCTCTAACTTGATAAATGATTTCGAGAAATTTAATCCTAAGTCTTATCCGAAATTTAAAGAAAGTGTGCTTGATACAAATGAATATAAAAGCATTGATGACATAATCAGTAGTGCTATTGCAAATAAAGACGAAACTGCTGCAAAGATAGATGCAAAAGCTTGGTTTGGTACTATTACTACACTTATAGATGAATTTAGAGATTATGAACTTTATCTACTAAATAATATGAAAGCCACAGCTATACAAGATAAAGCAGCGGCTGAACAAAGAGCCGTATTTGTCGGTATTTTGCTTGGCATTGCTATTTTGATTTTGCTTGTTATATCATTTGTTGTTGGCAAAAATATAATAAGAGGCATTGACTTAACTAAAAATTCATTAAAAGATTTCTTTGACTTTTTAAATAATAAGACAAATAGTGCGCATCTTTTAAATATTAAAGGTAAAGATGAAATTTCTCAAATGGCAGCTTTGATAGATGAAAATATTGAAAAGATTAGAACAGCTAAAGAAAATGAAAATGCTTTCATCCAAAAAGCCAACACCTTTGTAAATGAGATAAAAGATGGCAACTATGAAGCAAGCCTAGAAGCAGATACTAATAACCCAGCTCTAAATCAACTAAAAAGCACATTTAAAGATCTACAACTTGCTCTTAAAAATGCAATCTCAAGTAATGGCAAAGATGTACTTGATCTACTTAACACTTATAAAAACCAAGACTTTACAAAAAGACTTAGATGATGATGGTAAGATAGCAAGTGGTATAAACTCACTAGGCATTGAAATAT
>NZ_JH414887.1:333440-363825 GCF_000238755.1 Campylobacter sp. 10_1_50 | reverse complement strand
AAATGAGATGAGTGAATCAATCAAAGAGCAAAGTGAAGGCATAAATATGATAAATCAATCAGTTGCTCAAATAGATAATCTAACAAAAGAAAATGTTGTAATTGCTAACCAAGCAAATGAAGTAACATCAGAAGTAGATGAGATGGCTAAAGCTATAGTTGAAGAGGTTAGGAAGAAGAGGTTTTAACTTCTTTCTTTAGAGTTTTAAACAAACTCAAATTTGTTTAAATAAGACTACAAAACAAATTATAAATTTTATTGTTAAGGGGGAAGAGGCTTGAATTACGGTCTGCTTGCAGTTGCGAGCTTGCGAAGAAAAGAAGCTCCCTTCCCCCTTAACAATCCCCCAACCCCTACGACGTTCAAGGTGCATGCAATGGTGCTGAAGCACTGCATGCGGTTTATTCTAAAAAGCTTACCTTTAATTTTAAAATTTCATGTGCGAGTAATTTCGGCTCTGATTTTAGTGGCAAGCTTTGCGAGACCTAAAATCAGTAGTCAATTCTTAGGAGTGAATGGAATTTTAAAATTTGAAAAATAGCAAATTTCTATTTTTAAAATCTCAACTTTAAATTTGTAAATTTCTTTTTATTCAAAAGGGAGACAAGGGGACTTAAGTTACGAAGCCGTCCCCTTGTCTCCCTTTAATCCCACGTCTGCTTGCAGTTACGAGGCGAAGCCCGAGTAAAATCCCCTCGCACGTTAGAAGTGGCATGCCTCAGTGCTTTGCACTACATGCGAATTAAAACTCCAGAAAGTTTAAATTTAGTGATATGGTGTATTTGCTCATAAATTCTAAAATTTTAGAGATATTTATTATTTTATATATAAATTATATGTATTTTTATTTGTAAAATTTTACAAAATTTCAAGTCTTGCGCTGATGTCAGCAACGCCTTTTGAATACATCGCAGAAGTGACTATCGCATCGGCATTTGCATAATCTTTTGCATTTGATAAATTTACGCCGCCAGCTGCTAGTATCATAGTATTTGGTGAAATTTCATCTCTTAAAGCTAGCACGTTTTTGATAAGCTCTGGGCTAAATTTATCGCACTGCACGACGTCACATTTTACTTTCAAAAGTTTGTTCGCCTCATCTAAATTTTCAGCCTCGACGCAGATCTTTCGCTCGACCATTTTGGCTTTAAATTCTGGCAAATGTGACAGAAATTCATCAAAGCTAGCGTAGGCTTTTATGTGGTTTTTGAAGAAAAGAACGCTGTCGCTAAGTCCAAGTCTGTGCATACCGCCACCGCCTTCAAGCACGGCTTTTACGCAAAATTTCTTCGCAAATGGGAAGCTCTTTCTGGTTGCTAAGACTTCGCATTTTTCATTGACGCTTTTTGCAGCTTTTACTGTTTTGTTTGTGTAGGTTGCGATGGCGCTAGCATATTCTAGTGCGACTTGAGCCAGTTTCCAAGCCTTATGCACATCTTCGTAGCTACCATAAATTTTTATGATCACATCGCCAGCCTTGCAAATTTGAGAGTTTTTGACAAAAATTTCGCTCTCGCAGCCAAGTAGCCTTGCTATGCTTGCTGCCACATCTACACAGCTAACGCAAATTTCATCACGCGAGTAAATTTCAAGCGAGGCTTTTTTATCGATATCTTGAAGCGACGTTGTGAGGTCAAAGTAGGGTAGATCCTCATTGATGTAGTCTAAAATTTCAGCGTCGCTTAGTCTCATTTTATGCCTTTTTTGAAGCGGTTTTTGCTTTTACGATCATCTTTTTAAAGATGCCGTTGTCGTAAAGTCCAGCGTGGTAAAGCGCAAAGCATGTAAATGCGATGCCAGAAGCTACGTGGAATTTTTTAACAGATCTATTTTTCATAAAAAGTGCGCTTAGGCAAACAGATGCCAAAGTGACGCTCATGCCGACCTTTGCTACTTGTCTATGAGTGTTTAGATCTAGCAGTTTGCCGCTTATCTTTATATCTTTTCCCAAATTTTCTCCTTTAGTTTTTGCCCCAGCAGCTTGTATTTTTGATGCCTAGACTCTCTGGGTCAAATTCTGGATTTTTACCAGCTTTTCTTTGAGCTTCGTAGTCTCTTATCGCTATTATCACCACTTTTGATAGTAAGAAAATGGCGATGATATTTATCGTAGCCATAGCGGCCATCGTGATATCAGCGATATTCCAAGCTAGTTTTAAGTTCATCTGAGCGCCTATAAATATCATAATCACTGCAGTGATCTTAAATGCTAGAGTTAAATTTTTACTTTTTGTTAGAAATTTCATATTTGCCTGTGCGTAGTAGTAGTTGCCGATGAGCGATGTGATGGCAAATAGCACTACTGCAAGGGTCGTAAAGTGTAGCCCAAAGTCGCCAAAATACTCTTTCATTGCTGCTTGAACGAGAGGTAGGGCGGTTAGCACTTCGCCACTTACGCCAGTTTGTTTTGTAAGATATGCCTGAGAAAAAAGCACGATCATACCAGAGGCGACGCATATCGTCATATCGATAAAGACAGCCATTGCTTGCACTAGCCCTTGTTTGACTGGGTGGCTTGTGTGCGCCGCAGCCGCTGCGTTTGGCGCTGAGCCCATGCCAGCCTCGTTTGAGAAAAGTCCTCTTTTTATGCCTATTACGATCACGCTTCCAGCAAATCCACCAAAGATCGCTTTAAAATCAAAGGCGCTTTCTATGATCATCTTGATGACGGCTGGAATTTCTTTGAAATTTAAAACGATCGCGATGATAGCTAGCAAGATGTAAGTAAGCGCCATGAAAGGCACGATATATGAGCTAACTTTGCCGATGATATGGCTCTTGCTAAAAAACATCACAGCTGTAAATGCTGTAAGGATAAGCCCGATGCCAATAGGCAAGCCACTTTGCGCAAAGGTGATGTTGCTGCCTGCTTTGTCGTAGTAAATTTCAAAAGCAGAGGTCATGGTGTAGCTTTGAAGCCCATTAAAACCATAAGCATAGGTGATGATAAGGATGATGGCAAACAAAGAACCAAGCCACTTTATGCCAAGTCCGTTTTTTATGTAATAAGCCGGTCCGCCTTTAAAGCCAAAGACATCTTTGGTCTTATAAATTTGAGCCAAAGTGCTCTCGATAAAGGCTGAAGCTGAGCCTAAAAATGCCATCAAACACATCCAAAAAAGTGCTCCTGGACCACCTGCGACGATGGCAGCTGAAATTCCAGCGATGTTGCCGATGCCGACACGCGAAGCAGTCGATATCATCAGTGCTTGAAACGGCGTTAGATGGTGCTTGTTATACTTGTCCTTTTTCTCTACCAGAACTCTGCAAGCTTCAAAGAACATCCTAAACTGCACAAAACGGGTAAGGTAGCTAAAGTAAATTCCTGAAGCTACAAGGATGATAACCAAAAAATATCCATATAAAAAGTCGTTGGCTACATCCATTTTGCCGTTTAAAAAGTTTAAGAAATTCTCAAACACCATCTATCCTTTCAAATTTATTTTGACTTGATCTTCACGCCCTTCATTGAGTTGAGCAGAAGCCAGATCGTCGTGCCATTGTGAAGCATGGCAGTTGCTATTGGATTTAGCATGCCAAGCGTTGCGGCACTTAGTATGGCTGTATTTACGCCAACGGTCGAGCGGAAATTTGAGCTAATTAACTTCATAGTTTTATTAGCAAGCTCTTTTGCAAGCGCTACGCTCATGATGTCATCTTTTAAAAGGCTTATATCAGCTGTTGCTTTAGCGATATCAGCACCTTTGTGCATGCTTATGCCAACATTTGCTTTTGTTAAGCTTGGCGCGTCATTTATGCCATCACCTACAAAAGCGACCTTTTTGCCCTCACTCTTTAGCTCTTCGATGATCGCTGCTTTATCAGTTGGCAAGCACTCAGCATAGACCCTGTCAAGCCCCAGCTCGCGCGCTACCTCTTCAGCTTTGCTCTTTATGTCGCCACTTAGCATAACTATCTCTTTCACGCCAAGATTTCGTAGTTTTGCCACCATATCTTTAGCGTTTGCTCTCATATCATCTTTCATGGCTATGACGCCAACAAGCTCTTTGTCGTATCCTACATAAAGCAGGGTTAAACCGCTTTGCAAAGCCTTATTTATAAGCGTTTCGTGAGCTTTAAAGCTTATCATCTCATCGTCTTCTAAAAAGTGCCTACTGCCGATAACGACCTCTTTGCCGTGCATCGCAGTTTTTACACCGTGAGCCACGATAAATTCAACCTCGTCGTGGTGGATGTGGCTAAATCCACGCTTGTTTGCAGCCTCAACTATCGCTTCAGCTACTGGGTGGAAGTAGTGTTCCTCGGCACTTGCGGTTAAATTTAAGATATCAGCCTCTGAAAATCCATCTTTAAAAGAGTAAATTTCAACCACACTTAGGCGTCCGTGAGTTAGAGTGCCGGTTTTGTCAAAGACAAATGTATCAACCGAGCTTAGAGCCTCGATCGCCTTTGCACCTTTTATGAGGATGCCGTTTCTGCCAGCTTTTGAGATGCTTGACTTAAACGCAACTGGCGTAGCAAGCTTAAGCGCACAAGAGTAATCAGCTTGAAGCACGCTTGCAACGCTGTTCATATTTTTATTTATAACATACGAAAGCCCAGCAAGAGAGAGTGTGACCGGCACTAGTTTATCAGCTAGTTTTAGAGCTTTTACGCCGATGGCTGATTTTTCATTAAGTGAAGTTTGGATGTACTCTTTGATCCTTGCGGTTGCGGTGTCGCTACCTACGTTTTCAGCCCAAATTTTGATCCTGCCTTCATCGACAACAGTGCCACTTATGACGCGGTCGCCTCTAGCTTTTGCCACTGGTTCTGCCTCTCCAGTCATTGAGACTTGATTGACGTCAGCATTGCCCTCGACGATGTAGCCATCAACGCCTATCGTCTCGCCAGCTCCGACTACTACGATGTCGCCTTTTTTTAAATTTTCGGTTTTTACCTTTTCAAGCGTCTTTTCACCGTTTAAATTTCGCTCAACCCAGACCTCTTCGATGTTTGGTTTGGCTAGCTCTTTGATGAGATCATCACTTCTGTGGCTAGCACTTTCTTCCATGTATTCGCCGATATTTATCATCAAATTTGTGCTATTTGCAGCCAAATGATCGCCCATTGCAAGGCTTGTGCCAATAGCTGTTGCTTCAAGCACTTTTGAGGTGATGCCCTCATGCCTTAGCTCTTTTGCGCCTTCTATTAAATTTGGAGCTGTGGCGTAAAGAGTCACGGCTGATTTTAGAGTTTTATTACTCATAAATGGCGTTACACCAAGTGCAGCAGCAGCTTTGTAGATATTTGCTTTGCTAGGCAGGCTCTCATCTTTTGGCTTGGTTGGAAAATCATAGCTTTTTATAAAATCTAAAATTTTCTCATAGCTCTTATCAAACTCGACAACGATGCTCTTTGCGTATTTATTTACACGCACGCTTTTTGCATCGGTTCGCTCTGAGATCGCAGCCTCTATGGCGCTAACATCGCTTCTAGCGTTTAGGCTCTCGCAAATAAACCTCGCTCTATTTTTGCTCTTGTGAGCTAGAGTGACCTTATTTTTGTGAGTCAAGTTCAGCTTTGACATCTTCAAAACGCTCTTTTAGTTCTTCTATGCCAGCGTTTATTAGCTCGCCACCTTTGATGATCGCTTTAAATACGCACTCTTGTGCTTTTGGATTAGTTAGCACATAAGCTGCTATGCCGCCTAAAAGTAGGCCTTTTACAAAGCCAGCTGCGTTAAAATTTTCAGGCACAAATGGTAAATTTTGAGCTGCATTGTTTATCGCATTATCAACCGCACTTGGCTGAGTTGCTGCAGTATTATTTACCGCACTTGCGTTTTCTTCATTGATATAAGGGTTATTCATTATTTACTCTCCAATTTTATTAGTTCTTCAGCTATCAAAAGACCGCCGATGCCAGCTGCAGTAAAAGCTGCTGCGTTTAGATATTTTTTTTGTGCTATCAAATTTGAAGCATGAATGCCAACAGCACCTACAAAACCGCCAGTTACGGCGTATTTTGCTATCTTTTTAGCGACATCTTTTTTAGTCGCTCTGTTGTTTAGATAGTCGCTAAAGCCAAGCGCAGCCGCACCCATGCCAGCGATCAAGGCTCCACTGATGAAGTGATCAAATGGAAGTCTTGTATTTGAAAGTGTAAAAAGACTATTTTCTTGCATTCTCTATCCTTAAGCTATATCGTTTGGTGTGATAGCTTTTGGAGCTGCTGGCTTTTTAGCACGTGGTTTTCTTGTTTTTTTAACCACTTTTTCAGCCTCTTTTTCTACTTTTTTAGCACCATGTTTTGCTTTTTTCTCTTCTTTTACTATAAAGTCTTTTGCATCTTTTGCAACGCTTTTACCTTTTTTGTAAAGATCTTTTGCAGCCTCTTTGCCTTTATCAAAGCCATCTTGGGCATACTCTTTGATCTTATCTCTTTTATTCCAAGCAGCTATTGCTAAACCGCCTACTGCTAAACCTGCTAAAAATGGTAATGCCATTTTAAATCCTTTCTTTGTTTGATTTTGTAAATTATTCATCTTCTTCATCCTTATTAAAATTTTTGCTAACTACTGAAATGCCTAATGCCCCAAGCGCAAGCCCGCTAAAAAACGAGAAATTTGGATTATTAGTTATCTTTGCTAACTCGCTTTTATCAGCCTTGCCACTTGCGATATTTTGCAAGCTTTTAGTTATCTCATTAAAGTCATTTTGATAGCTTTCTAAAATATTTGTTATGCCATTTTGCTCAAAATTTTGCGAAATTTCATTTAAATTTAGCTCATTTTTTGCTCCAGCTCCACTATAAATTTCTTTTAAGCAGTGCTTTAAAGAGGCGATATATTCGTTATTTGAAGTAGCCCAAAGTCTAAAAAATAGATCTTTTAGCTCTTCATCATCTAAGCTTTCACAAAATTTCTCATACATTTTGTTTAGCTCATTTTCATAGTTTAGTGCCTCTATCAGCGCATCTTCTTTATTTTTTGCTGGCAAAAAGATAGCTTCATTTTCGCAAACAAGCTCATACTCATGCGCACTTGCAAATTTCTCTATCAAAATGATCGCATTTTTTCTCACGCTTGCGATTTGATCAAATACTTCGCCAAATGAAGCTAGGCTTTCATATAACCTAAGTGCGTTTTTTTCGCTCGTATAAGAGGCGTTTAAAAGCTCATTAAGCATATTTTACTTCTCTTGCTACTTCATTTACTTTAGCTGAAATTTCTTCTAAATTTTGCCCTTTTAAGAGATCCTCCCAGAGATTTTTAGGGAAAATTTCATGATCGTATTCGATCGTTACAGAGCCGATTAGCTTGTTAAATTTAACATTTTTTATGCCATTTATCTGAGCTATCATGTCATCTAAACTGGCTAAATTTACGCTGCTGCTTAGCTCTTTGATCTTTGGGCTAACTCTTACTCTTAGTCTGCCATTTGTGTGAGCTATCATCGAAAAATAGCTTGCAACTTGTGCTAAAGTTTGTGTTTTTATATCCATTTTCATCCTTTTATTTTGTCTGCGTATTATCTAATCTGTAACTTAAACAAATCTGAAATTTTTTTGTCTTTCATTATCAAAAAGTAAAATGAAATGATAAATTTAAATCCCATTTTTTGCTTGGCAATCACTGCAAATTCCATAAAGTATCATCTTATGAGACTCTGCACTAAATGATCTTTGACTACAAATTTGATCTTGTCTTTGCTCTATCATCTCATCTTCAAAATCAACCACTTTGCCGCAAATTTCACATATCAAGTGATCGTGAGAGGATTTTAAATTTAGCTCATAATTTTTAACACCATTTTGCTCAAAACTATTTGCCAGATGGTGCTCCTCAAGAAAATTTAAAAAGGTATATATCGAAGTCATTGAAATTTCATTTTTGTAAGTTTCATAAATTTTTTGGCAAATTTCTTGAGCATTTAGATGCGACTTGCTAGTAAAAAGCACACGCAAAATTTGCTCTTTTATCTCTGAGCCTTTTTGACCAAAAGCTTTTAAAAACTCATTAAAATGCTTGTAAAATAGTTCAAAGTCTTCCACAAAATCCCTATCAAATTGATAATGAAAGTAAAGATTTTACAACTTTGCTACTAAAAAATGCATAAAATTTCTTACGAATTTAAAGTAAAGTATTTTATAAGCTTCTTTTGGTATAGTTTCGCATTTTTTAAATCAGAATTAAGGAACGAAATGACTTACGACGAGCTAGAATTAGACGCCGTTTTGTTAGAGGTTTTGGAAAATAGAGGCAGCTTTGACTCGATGGATGACGAAGAGCTTTACGAGCTTATCGAGCAAGTCGCGCAATACACTGACGGCGACTACGAAGAGGCGTTTGAATATATGACTCAATTTTCTCCGATCCCTAAAAAACGCTTTGTATCACTATTTATGGTTTAGCAAAAGGCTAAGCCATAATCTTGCTAATTTATAAACTAAATTTCAAAAATCTTTAAAATGCTAAAAAAGAGCTTGACTCTTTTAAAAGAGCCAAGATGTGAGGTTTTTATAAGAAGTATTTTGAGGTTATCTCTTTAAATTTAATTGTATATTTGCTAGCTTTTGGGCTGTTGTTGTAGATATCTTCAAATTCATACATTCTATCGTAGTAGTCGTTTGTATCTTGCGCGTTTATCTTAAGTCTTGCCACGTCTAAGCTAACGCCAACAAAAGCTCCACTAGTCTTGCCACGCTCCTCGACAAATGCTGAAATTTCAGGCAAATCGCTAGCTATCGCCACTTCGTTACCAACGCCGCCAGTTGCTTCTGCTTTTAGGCTGATCGTATCTTTTGCGTTAAATAAGCTTGCGTAGGCTTCTGAGTTTTTAAACAAGATGATCATATCAGCCGAGCTATATCCTAGCTGAAGTCCGATGCTGCCAGATGTGTAATTTACAAAAAATGGGCTTGACCACTCGCCATCGTCGTTTTTAGCGATAAATACGCCTTTGCCTTTTGAGCCAGTGATGATCGCACCTGCTTTTGTTACATCTGGGATGATGGCGATGGCTTTGATGCCTGTAAATTTGGTATTTGGTTTTAAATTTCTAGTGCCAAAAGCGTTTAAAATGTTTATCGCATTTTTTAATTTTTGATTTTGGATCACGTCAGCGTTTAAATTTAACGCAAAAAATGAGCCGATCAAAAAGAGCAAAGTTAGAATTTTTTTCATCAAATTTCCTTATTTAAAATTTTTGTTATTATAGCCTAAAATAAACTATTATTTAAAAATTTATTAATGAAATTTTATGAGATTTCATTATAAAATGCCCATTTTTAAGGAAAAAATATGAGCTTAATACTTTTTGTAGAATACGTCGGTATCGCATCAGCTGCGCTTAGTGGCTTTTTATTTGCAGTAAAGAGGGAGTGTGACTGGCTTGGCGTCTTTTTGTCTGCATTTTTGACCGCACTTGGAGGCGGCATCGTGCGTGATATGCTAGTTGGCAGGGCGGTTTATTCATTTACTCACTACATGCCAGTAAGCGTCGTCATCTTTATGCTTGTCGTATCTAGGATCACAAATTTACATATAAAAAGAGATGGTTTGGAGAAGAAATTTGTCTTTATCTTTGCCGATGCGATCGACGTTATCTGCTTTTCTATCGTTGGAGCGATGGTTGCCATCGAGTATAGCTACAACATCTTTGGCGTCATGATGATCGCCTTTTTTAACGGCGTTGGCGGCGGTATCTTAAGAGATATCTTGCTAAATGAAGTCCCATGGTTTTTGCGCACAGGACTTTACGGCACGATAAGCCTTGGCGTGGGGCTTGCCTACTTTATCCTCTATCATCTAGGCCTTAGCAATATATTTTTTACCATGCTGTTGCTAGCTGCTGGCATAACGGTCAGGATGTTTGCATTTTATAGAGGCTGGAAGCTGCCTGATCTATGAAATTTAGCGAGTTTTTTGATATCTGGGTCAATGAAAACTACTATAAATTTGGCGTGGATATTGGCAAAAAGGGTGATTTTTACACAAATGTAAGCGTTGGCTACCTCTTTGGTGCTTGCCTTGCAAACTACTTTGTAAAGCTACTTAAAAATGGCGAAATTTCTAGCTCTTGCAAAGTCGTGGAGATCGGTGCAAACTCTGGCGATATGCTAGCTGATTTTGCACAGGGCATCTTTACGCTTGAGCCAGAAATTTTGCCAAATTTAGAGTTTATCATCATAGAACCTCATGAAATTTTACGCAAAAAACAGCTTAAAACCTTTAAAAGCCACTTTGGTGACGAAGTAAAGATAAAACACTATGAAAATTTGAGCGAGTGCTCGTTTGATGAAATTTTTGTCATCTCAAATGAGCTACTTGACGCATTTAGCTGCGAGGTGATAGACGCAGATAATATGCTTTTTGTGGATGATGAACTAAAATTTTACTGGCAAAAAGCTGATCAAAATTTGCTGGCTCTTGCAAAGAAATTTGGCATAAAAAAGGGCGAGATATCAACTAGCTACGCCAAATTTGCACTCCAGCTTGCAAATGCGGCAAAAAAGGTGAGATTTTTAAGCTTTGACTACGGCGAATTTGAACCAAAAAATGAGTTTAGCCTAAGAGTTTTTAAGGATCATCAAGTTTTTTCATTGTTTGAAATTTCAAACCTCGAGCCATATTTTAAAAGCTCAGATCTAACTTATAGCCTTTGTTTTAAGCAGGTAAAAGAGGCTTTCTCTCTGGCTGGCTTTTTGATGCTTAAATTTAAAAAACAAAATGATGCTTTAGTTTGCGACTTTGGCGTGGATGAAATTTTATCTTTGGTACTTGAAAAAGGCAGTAAGCAAGCCTACGAAAACGCTGCAAAACAGGCAAAATTTCTACTCTCGCCCGAGTTTTTAGGCGAGAAGTTTAAATTTATAGAGTTTTTAAAGGGCTAGCCTAGCGATATCAGCGTAACCCGCCTCACAAGCCTTTAAAAGGTCGTTTGGAGCTATCTTTATCTGCTTGCCTCTTACTCCAGCGCTTACTAGCACGTACTCTTGCTCTCTTGCTCGCTCATCGATAAATGTTGCAAAGTGCTTTTTCATAGCAAGTGGCGAGCAGCCGCCTCTGATGTAGCCGGTGATCTTTTCTAGGTCTTTTAAATTTATAAGCTCGCAGCGTTTGGCACCGCACGCATGAGCAAGTGCTTTTAGATCAAGCTCCAGATCGCCTTGCAAGCAGGCAACGACAAAATTTTTAGGCTCGCACTGGCAGACGATCGTCTTATAAATTTGCTTTATATCTTGCTTGGTGCTAGCTGCTACGTGAACGGCTGAAAGATCGTTTAGATCTACTTCATATTCAAGTATCTCATACTCTATTTTTAGCTTGTCTAAAAGCCTAGCGGCGTTGGTTTTATGTATCATCTTTTCTCATTTTTGTGAATTTTTTGTATAATTATAGCCAAAACTTAAAGGAGGAAAGATGGCTGAAGAAGTTGAAGAGAAAAAAGCAAAAAAAGGTGGCAATGGCGCTTTGATGATAATCATCATCGCGATATTTGTTTTATTGCTAGTTATCGGAGGGCTAGTGGCGTTTTTGATGCTTAGTTCTGACGAGCCAAAAGAGGCAAATATGGCGCAAACACCAGCTCAGACTCAAACTCAACCAGCACCCGCTCAAAACAAAGCAAAACGCGGTGGCAACGACTATTCGAACATGGGACCGATATATCCGCTCGATCAGTTTGTCGTAAATTTACTTAGTGAAAATGGCTCGAGATTTCTTAAAACTAAGATCGATCTAGAGCAAAGCGACGAGCTACTAACTGCCGAGCTTGATAAGAAAAAGGCACTTTTAAGAGATATCATCATAAGAACGCTCTCTTCTAAAACTTACGAAGAAGTAAGCACTGCAAAGGGCAAAGATAGGCTAAAAGACGAGATCGTCGGCAAGCTAAATGAAGTGCTAAATGATGGCTACATCAAAAACATATTTTTTACTGATTTCGTGGTGCAATGATAGGCATCGATATCGTTAAGATAGATAGGATTTCAAGACTTAAGGCTCGTCACGGCGAGCTTTTTTTAAAGAGATTTTTAAGTGATAGCGAGATCGCGCTAGCAAAAAATGATGCGACTTTGGCTGGATTTTGGGCGGCCAAAGAAGCAGCTAGCAAAGCCCTTGGTGTGGGCATCAGCAAGGAGTGTGGTTTTTTAGACATTATGCTCAGTAAAGACGCAAGAAACGCACCAAAGATAAAATTTAGCCCAAGAATTTATACAAGCTTTAACATCAAAGAAGCAAGCCTTAGTATAACTCACGACGGCGGATTTGCCGTAGCTGCAGTGATGATCGTGTGAAATTTATCTTTTTTAACTTTTAGCTACTTTTTGATGTAAAGCCTAATTTACAAACAAATACTTATATAAACTTTTTTACAAAAAAGACGAAATTTGATGTAACCTTTGGTGATCATAAAAACTAAGGATAGTAAAATGCAAATTTCTAATAATCTTTCAACCCATAACCATCTCTCAAGAGAGAACATAGCAAGGGAGATGGGTTTTAAATTTAATGATATAAACGAGATACTTAGTAACGATATGGGTCATAGTATGACATTTTCTAAGTATGCAAGGCTAGATGATAAAGAAAGAGCAAGAGAATACGACAGATATGATCACTCACTCACTGGCTTCGTAAAAGGTGAAGGAGAGCCAAAAGTAAGCATACTTGGCAAGCTAATGGGTTATGACGACGCTTTTTCAAAAGATGAGATAGATGAGCTAAAGAAATTTATAGATGATAGCGGTGCTTTAGGGCTTGAGAGAAATCCAGCGTTTGAGCCAAAGGGAATTTTCAAAGATCCATTAAATAGTAAAAAGCTTAGCGTTGATGATTTTATAGATCAGTTTGCAAATAAAAAAATCCTCTCTTTTATAGCTTTTGGCGGTAGTAAGACAGCTGAACTGCTTGATAGCGATATGAGTGTTGATGAGTTTAAAGGTAAATGGGCTAAATTTGCACTAAATGAGCGCTTTGGTTTAGAGCTTGACGAGGGTCTAGCAAAGGAAACTATAAATTCCATCAACGATCTTGAAACACAAAACGAAGAAGATAAAAAAGAGAAGAAATTTACACCTATACAAGTTACTAAAAAATCTCAAACCTATAAGCTTGAAGCCGATGAGAGATTTAAGGAGATATATAAATTTATAAAGAGTGAATTTGATAGTGGCAAGAGTATGTTTGAAATTTTAGAAAAAGTGGCAAAGCTTAAAGTGGATAAGACGGCGTAAGGGGTGGAGCTGAAATGATAACTAGCATAAAACGGACTTAGCAACACACCGATACAAGATAACACTATCCAAAAAGAAAATACAATAGAAAATGTAGCCAAAAAAGGCAAGCAAGACAAAAGCGTCAGCGAAGAGAAATTTGATTACTCAAAGTATATGTTTAGACCCTGGACTGATAATGTAAAAGAATTTATTGATATAGACCAAAGTAAAGAGGGCTGGATAACAGAAACCATAGAGAAGATAGACAATATGCTTTCAAAAAAGTATAGCTATACCATTGATGAAAGGCGAGCTTTATTATCAAAATATCCAGAGAACTTAGAGGAATTTGAGATCAATGTATTACAATCTCACATGGACTGGTTGCTTTCTAACTCAGTAGATGGCAAGCCAACAATATCTGGGCTAATGGTTGGTATCGGCACAGCAGAACAAGAGGCTGAGCTAGAAGATTTTATGAAATCATTTTCTGAAGATACAATGATGAGTAATGATGGTGCTAGATTGTTTGCTAGAGCTGATCTAAGTATAGAAGAGTTTAAAAAGCTTTATAGAGAAGATGTAGAAAAAACTACGAAAGAGCATAAAGAATTTCTAGCCAAACTACACAAAGAAGAGCAAGAATACAATGCAAATTTCGCCAAAGAGCAAAGCGAGAAGAAATTTAAACCTATGCAGGTTAAGAAGAAGTATGAGACCTATGATATAAACAAGGATCAGAAATTTCTATATGCAAGAGAGCTTTTAAATTTCAAAGAAAAAAGAGGCATAGATGTCTTGGAGCTTATGCAAAAGATAGATAAGAAGCAAATTTTAAATAAGATGGCTTGATGGATAAAGTAGAACGACCTTGTCATAGGGGTAACTTAGTAGCGACTATAAAGATGAATTTAAACCTTTTTATCGACAACCTTTTTACCATTTTCTTCAAGCTTTTGCATGATACGAAGCACATCAATACCTCGTTCTCTCTCAAGCTCTTGAAGCTTAAGTAAAAACGAAAATTTCTCATCCTTAGTAATGTCATAAGTTTCAGTATTTTTGCTTTCAGCTTGTATAGGAGTAAATTTTTTCTCTTTGGTGTCGTCTTTTTCTTCTTCAACGCTCTCTATATCCTGAAAACCTTTTTCATTCATCTCTTTTAGTATATTGACAGCATTTTTGGTATCTTCGCCAGATAAAGTTATATTAAACCGCTCTTTTAGTGCATATTTAGCCCACTCCTCTTTAAACTCATCAACGCTCATATCACTATCAAGCAGATCAATAGTCCTTGAGTTTTGCATAAATAGCAGTTGGTGATTGCCACGATATTCATTTAAAAATTCATTTACAGTATATGGGGTATCTCTTAAAATTTTTGGCTTATCATTGTCTGGTTTTGCTTGCTGACCTTGTATATACTCTACAAATAAACCCTTGCTTTCATTTATGAAATTTTTAAGATCTAATAGCTGCTCGCTTGTAAAGTCAGGATCATAACCTCTAAGCTTTCCTATGATAGTGACTTTTGCTTCATCGCCTTTTGTAAAGCCAGATAGTGGATATATGTGTCTATCATAAGCCGCAGCTTGAGCTTTTCTATCAAGCCTTGCGTATTCAGGAAAGCTCATACCATATCCCATATTGTTATCAAGGATCTCGTTTATATCATTAAATTTAAACCCCATCTCACTAGCTATGTGTTCTCTAGACAGATAAGGATAAGGCGAGCTAGAAATTTGCATTTTACTATCCTTAGTAAGTTTTAAACTACTCAACGATTTTTCAAAATTTATTTGAGTGAAATTTTCTTAGTTGGTAAATCGTCTTTTAAACATTTTAGTTTATATATAACTTATCTCTACACAAAAGTCTTACTAATAGAATCTAACTTCTCACTCCAAGAATTTGCTAGAGAATTTATATCCTCGCTAGTTGGTTTAAATTTCTCATATTCGTTTGAGGTGACACTTTCTGCGTTAATGTTCTTTGATCTTCATACATTAAAAGTGTTAGCTCTTTAAGTCTTTCTTTTATGAGCGCTTTTATGCTCTCGCTATCCTTACCCACTTTTTCAAAATCTACAAAATACTCTTTATGCTCTCCAGTGCCTGAGATATCATTTAAGGCAGCGCTACTTAGCTTAGTCTTTGCACTATCACTTGGTAGTGGTCTAGAACTACGCAAAAATCCCATAAAAAGAGCTTCTTTGCTGTAACCTTCATCTGTTTGATATACCGACATATCAGGGTTAAAGCTAAACTCATCACCTGCTTCGCTCATCGTAAAATCAACCTCTTTTACTATGAGCCTAACGCCTGCACTTGAAAGCTCTTTGCTAAGAGACTTAGCGCTATTTAGCTCATCAGTGCTAGAGTAGATGTTTGAGATAGTAGAGCTTGATAGATCTTTTAGCAAATGTCCTTTGGCATCGTAGTGAGTGCCTTTTGTGCTGTAACCTTTTGGTAGTTTGCCTATATCTGCAAGGGTGTAGCTCTTTTTATCATCGCCTAAAGCAGAGGTCATTTGATCAAATAGTCTGTAGTAGTGCTTTATGGTGTCAGCCATATCAATATTATCAAAGATCTTTATCTGCTCGTCTTTGCTTTTGATGCGGTTTAGCACATGGTTGCGCTCGGCAAATCTACTAAACTCATCAAGTGTGCTTTTATGGATTTTAAAGTCCTTTGGCAAGCCTGCGGCTTTGTTAAAATCAGCTCCCATAAAACCTGCTTTATCCACTGTGTAGCCATAAGCTTGAAGGTCATTAAAATTTAAAGAGACGAGGCTATTTTGTGAAGAAGAGATATAAGTAAATTTAGCAGGCTCTTGGCTTGGTTTGTTGCTTTCTTCTTTAACACTTTGCTTTATAAGATCACTAAAATTTAAAAATCTCTCACGTTTGTGTTGTTGCTTGGTATATGAATTTACATTGGTGCTTAAAATGCTAATATCATTCATGGTTTGACCTCCTAGCTTCTTTTATAGTTTAAAGCAAAAGGTGTTCCAGAGAAAATTGGTATTTCATGCTCCGTTGTTATTCAGTAAAAAAATAATTACTTGTAACTATATATCGTTGTATGTCTTTGCTCTTTTTAAGATATTGTATAATGGTGCCCGAGGTCGGACTCGAACCGACACAAGGTTGCCCTTATCAGATTTTGAGTCTGACGCGTCTACCAGTTTCACCACTCGGGCTAAGTTAAGATTAAAATTTTAAAATTGTTAGAAGAAAGAAAAAGGGGAGACTTGCTCCCCGAAAAAGAAAATTATTTCTTTTTACCTTTTTTAGCAGCACCAGCAGCAACTGCTTCTTTAAGTTTTTTGCCAACTTTGAATTTGACCGCTTTGCTAGCAGGAACGTCGACTACTTTCTTGGTTCCAGGAACTCTAGCTTTCCTTGCAGCTCTGTCAGCAGTACCGAAAGTACCAAAGCCTATAAAGCTAATTGTATCGCCTTTTTCAAGAACCGCTTGGATTGTCTCCAAAGTAGCATCAACAACTTTTAGAGTATCTTTTTTTGAAAGACCAGCCTTGTCGGCAACCGCTTGAATAAATTCAGCTTTTTTCATGAACCATCCTTTTAAGAAGTTATGCGGCAATTCTACACTCTTTTAAAAAAAAATACAATACTTTTTCCCTAAATTTAGCTCTTTTTTTGCATTTTTTAGTAAAAAAGACCAAAATTTGAACTTTCACTCACAAATTTCAAACGTAAGCTCGTTTTTTAGCCCTATCTTTTTCATATCTATAAGCTTTAAATTTTCAAAATTTAAATCCATTAGCTCATCTTTGTTTGTCACTTTAGCATTTGCGATCTGACGCAAAACCTCACCTCTATAAGCTTTTGCATGGTGGCTTAGTATCTTTTTGTTTTTCAAAAAGCAAAATGTCGTAAATTCTTTCTTTATCACATAAAATTTCTCATAAAATTTAGCTCTAAGATCTAAAATTTCATCATTTTCTAAAAAGCTATCGACTGCCTTGCTAAAATTTTGCTCATAAAATTTAGAAATATCAAAGCCAGCTAACTTTTCGCCTTGCTTTAGTTTGTACTCAGCTATCTCATCTTTTGCTAAAATTGGCCCAAATAAATTTGAAAATATCAAAACATTATTATCTATATATTTTTGAGCGTCATCGCTTAGTCCGCGGTAGTTTAGGTGCTTATAGGCAACGCCGTCATATCTTAAGATAGCTTTTATGCTGCCTTTTTGAAAAAGACTTTCTCGCAGTTGCTCGCTATCCTCAAGCTCTTTTAGTCCAAAAAGTTTTTTTATCTCGTCTAAATTTGCACTTTTTAAAAACTCATCATATCTTTTTAAAATTTCAGCCCTTTTGTTAAAAAGCTCAGAAAAAATCAAATTTTTACCATCAAATTTATCATTTGTATTTAGAGAAATTTTGCTTTCGCTTGGTGAGAAGAGGATTTTTAACGCCATTTTTTTTCCTATTTTATATATGTAAATTTTGGCAGATTATACAATAAAACTTTTTTGCACTAAAAAAAATCAAATTTTCACCGATATATCACAAAGCGGAATTATTCTTGCTTAGAGTGAATAAAAATTTAGGGAAAAATTATGAGAATTACAAATCAACTACGTTTTAGTCAGACTTTACACGACTATCAAAAAAATATGGTTGGCGTAAATAAAAGCTACCAGCAGCTCTCAAACGGACTTAAAATCCAAGATCCATACGACGGTGCTGCGGTTTATAACGATGCGATGAGGCTTGATTATGAAGCGACCACTCTCACTCAAGTGGCAGATGCTACCGGTAAGTCAGTAAATTTTGCAAAAAACACGGACAATGCGCTGCAAGAATTTGAAAAACAGCTTGAAAATTTTAAAACAAAAGTCGTTCAAGCAGCCAGTGACGTGCATAGCACAACATCTCTTGAAGCTTTGGCAAACGACCTTCAGGGCATCAAAAACCACCTTGTAAATATCGCAAATACCTCTATAAATGGGCAGTTTTTATTCTCAGGTAGTGCTGTGGATACTAAGCCGATCGATGGCTCAGGTAAATATCAAGGCAACCGCGACTATATGAAAACTTCAGCTGGCGCTCAGGTAGAGCTTCCTTACAATATCCCGGGATTTGATCTATTTTTAGGAAAAGATGGCGACTACAACAAAATTTTGACAACAAATGTGATGCTAGCTGATCAAACTAGAACTGACATCTCTTATGCACCAAAATATCTTAATGAAAATAGCAAGATAAAAAATATGATCGGTCTAAACTACGCAAGCGACTCAGTTGTGGGCAGTGATGGCTCTTATAAAGGCACGATCGAGCCTGATTTCGACTTTTTGGATACTTCAAATGTAAATTTCCCTGACACATACTTTTTCATGCAAGGTAAAAAGCCAGACGGCACGACATTTACAAGTAAATTTAAGATGAGTGCGGACACATCAATGGCTGGTTTGATGGAGAAGATCGGCATGGAATTTGGCAACACAAAGACGACAAAAGTTGTCGATGTGAGCATAAATAACGACGGACAATTTAATATAAAAGACCTCACAAAAGGCAATCAAACGATAGACTTTCACATGGTTGCAGCTACTTCTGTGGCAGCAAATCGTGGTGCGATAGCTCCAAACAATACTCTTGATACGATAAATTCTCTACAAAGCCTTGAAAATATTGCAAATGCTGTGCCAAAAACGGTTCATATAACTGAATTTACAAAGAGCAAATACCTTGATAAAGATGGAAATTTAACAAACGCATTTGACTATGACAAGGTTAGATTTGAGCGAAAAGACAATGAATTAATCGCAAATTTACCTCAAGTTGCTAGAAGAACGGGTGAGTTTGCAACTGATCAGACAAAGCTAAGCGAGGTTTCTGGCACAAAAGAGAGCTACAATAGAAATTTATACCCAAAAGATGTCGATGCTAGAAAGAGAGAGCTTTACAACATAGACCACCAAGAGATAGGCATGCAAGTAAAATCAATCACTGGCACGACCTACGACATCAAAGTAAAAATGGGCGAAGCAGGTGGCGTAAACACCCCAGTGCAGTTTGAGATAACATCTACAACAGCTGCTGGCGTGGTATCTCCAACTAGAAATTTGACCGTCTATAACTCAGATGAATTTGGTAGCTACAGAACCTATGCAAGCGACTTTACATATCGTCAGCTAATGGATATCGTAGCGATGGCTGCAAGCGATAATATCCCAAATCCTCCACATGCAGAGAATGCAAATTTTGATACAGATATCGAAAAGGTAAGAAGAGATCAAAACTACAATGCCTATAAAGACGCTTTGTCAAAGACTAAAGGCGCAGTAGAGGTAAATTTAGATGATAAAGGCAGGATGGTGCTAACTGACAAGACAAAATCTGTCACAAATATAGAGCTAACTATGTATGATGCGAAAAATGGAGATATATTTGACGGAGATAGCACTGGCATGAACACTGCTGGCGCAGCAAGCCACCCTCAAGGCAAGGGCTCAGTATTTAGCTTTAATGAAAATAATGCTTTAACTATCGATGAGCCAAGCACAAGTGTCTTTCAAGACCTTGATGATATGATATTTGCCGTTAGAAATGGCTACTATAGAGCAGATGCTAACAATCACGATCCACGAAATACCGGCATGCAAGGCGCTTTAAAAAGGCTAGATCACTTGATAGATCACGCAAATAAAGAACTTACAAAGATAGGCTCTCAAACAAAGCTTCTAACTGCGACAAATCAGCGTGCAGAGGTCATGAAAGTAAATGTGCTAACCGTTAAAAATGACGTCATAGACGCAGATTATGCAGAGTCATACCTCAAATTTACACAGCTTTCACTCTCATATCAAGCTACTCTTCAAGCAAGCGCTAAGATAAATCAACTAAGCTTGCTAAACTACCTAAACTAAAATGATAAATCAGCAGGCCTAGCTTGCTGATTTTTTAAAAATTAAACTCAAGCGTGCTATAATAAGCCTTTTTAACAAAAGGATCTAAAATTTTAAGACATATATTATTTACTATTTTTGTTTGTTTTTTTATATATTTTGGCATCGCTACGGCTGCTCCGACTGCTGATTTTGTAGGCTCACTTGGACAAAGCCTTGGCGTTTTTAATATTAAATATTTTGGCCTTATAGCCTATGTTTATCCATTTTTACTTATCGTTCTGGGCTATTTTGTATATAAAAATTTTAAGAAATTTGACTTTGATTTTGCCCAGTTTGTAGTTGGGATTTTTCTATTTTTTATCGCATTTTTGATGTTTCAAGCGCTAAGTACTTCTGGAGCAAATAGCGGCGTGATAGGTGGCTTTATAGTCTCAGCGCTAAAAGAAGTCATCGGCGCTATCGGCACTGCGGTTGCTATACTTATGATATTTATCATCTCTCTTGGACTTGCTTTTAGGGAGAATTTCATCATCGTTTTAAGAAAGGCTTTTGTAGATAAAGAGCCAAATAGCTATGAAGAAAAAAGCAGAAGCGTAAAAGAGGTAAGGGCAAGGCAAATACCAAAGATAGAGCGCAAAAAGCCAAAAGCTGACGAGATAAAAGAAGAAGAGCTTATAGACGCTCAGGTGCTAAATGATGATGAGCTAAATTTAGAGAGCGAGCCAGAATATGAGCCAGAGATGGAGCCAGCACAAGAGAGCAGACCTGCAACTATAGGCGGAGTTGAAATTTTAAATGAAGTGGCTGAAAACAAAAAACTTCTTGATCAGATAGAGCGCGGCAAGGTCGAAAAACCAAAAGACTTTGTCTTGCCACCGCTTAAATTTCTAAACGACCCGCCAAAGCGCTCGCACAATATAAATGAGGCAGAGATCGACCAGCAAATTTCAAATTTACTCGATAAGCTGCGTAAATTTAAGATAGATGGTGACGTGGTGCGAACCTATACTGGTCCTATCGTCACGACATTTGAGTTTCGCCCAGCCCCACACATCAAAGTGAGTAAAATCCTCACTTTGCAAGATGACCTAGCGATGGCGCTAAAGGCTCAAACTATCCGTATCCAAGCGCCGATCCCTGGCAAAGACGTCGTTGGCATCGAGGTGCCAAATCAAAATTTAGAGACGATCTATCTAAAAGAAATTTTAGAAAGCGAAGTCTTTAAAAATGCTAGCAGTCCGCTAACCATGGCTCTTGGCAAGGATATCGTGGGCGCTCCTTTTGTGACTGACCTCAAAAAGCTCCCACATTTGCTAATCGCTGGTACAACAGGATCTGGCAAGAGTGTGGGCATAAATGCGATGCTTTTAAGCTTGCTTTATAGAAATAGCCCACAAACTTTGCGCCTAATGATGATCGATCCAAAGATGCTTGAGTTTAGCATATACAACGACATCCCACACCTTTTGACGCCTGTTATCACAGAGGCTAAAAAGGCGATCACAGCGCTTTCAAACATGGTCGCTGAGATGGAGCGAAGATACAAGATAATGAGCCAAACTCGCACAAAAAATATAGAGAGCTACAACGAAAAGATGAAGAGCGAGGGCGGCGAGCAGTTCCCATATATAGTCGTGATCATTGATGAGCTAGCCGATCTTATGATGACTAGCGGCAAGGACGTGGAGCTTTACATCGGTCGCCTAGCGCAGATGGCAAGGGCTAGTGGCATACACTTGATAGTAGCGACCCAGCGCCCAAGTGTCGACGTCGTGACTGGCCTTATAAAGGCAAATTTACCAAGCAGGATAAGCTATAGAGTAGGGCAGAGGATCGATAGTAAGGTCATCCTTGATCAAATGGGAGCTGAGAGCTTGCTAGGACGTGGGGACATGCTATTTACACCTCCTGGAAGCCCTGGAGTGATCAGGCTACATGCGCCATTTGCGAGTGAAAAAGAGATAGAAACAATTGTAAATTTCTTAAAAGAGCAACAAGACGTGATCTATGATGAGAAATTTCTAGCAGAAGAGGGTTCTAGCGCAGGCTCAGCTGCTGGCGCGCTAGGTGAAGATGAGCTTGATGAGTTATATGAAGAGGCAAAAGAGATCATCTTAAGTGAGCAAAAAACATCGATCAGCTACCTACAAAGACGCTTAAAAATAGGCTACAACAAAGCTGCAAATATAATAGAACAGATGGAAAAAATGGGCGTTTTAAGCCCTGTAAACGCAAAAGGACAAAGAGAAATTTTGGTTTAAATAAAGATAAAGGAATAAAAATGTTTAAATTTGGAGTTCTCATTTGTATTCCTTTTTTAATACTATATTTTATCTTTGCTCAAGATATTAATACGAGTAATGTAGAGATAAACTCGTCAAAATCAGCTTCTGTGCTAAAAACTCTAAAGTAGATGAGCATACCTTTTTCTGGCAATGAGTATGAGATAGAGAATTTATCTAAGCTAGATAATAAGATGCTAGCGGCAGTGAAAGTATCATTGCCAAAACAAACTGAGCTATATGATGCCATCAAGGGTGATCTAAATAAAGATGGCATAGAGGATGTAGTTGTAGTAATTCAAGAAACATTTAAGGAAAAATTTTTACCTTTTAGTGATGGTTGCGATGAGAGTACCAAGGACGATAAATGGTGTTAAATAGTAAATAAAAATCGTCGTGGTATCATGATCTTGCTCTAAAATGGCGACAAATATGAGGCTGTAGTAACTAAGAGAGATATCTTTGAGAGCCCAAATGAAGATGGTGGCGTTTATTTTCCACCAGAGCTTGCAGTAGAGATAAAAAATAGTGAGCTAAAATTTTTCTATAGTTATGGCAAGTACAGATACTGGGAATATGTTTTTGCGCTAGATGGAAAAGATTTCAAGCTTGTAAGATATTTTAGTAGTGATAATAACGGTCCTGTGCCAGAGTATATAGTGCTAATGGACTTTTTATAAATCATAGGCTAGATAAAAGTGCAAATTTGCTATACCATGGAAATGAAGAGTATAAGAGATACGAAGAGTGTATAGAAAAGTATAAATCTTTATATGATGTGCAAGAAGAGGATGATTATGATGAAACATTTATTAGAAAAACTTACGAGCTAAAAACACAAGAAATTCTACTCTCGAAAGTTAAAAAGGTTGATTATATAGATGGTCGTTGGCTGGATGATTTGCAACAAAGCAGTTAGGAAAAATTTTGAAGATTGATTTTTGGAGTGAATATCTGGGTGATAACGAAGATGAACTTGTTAGATGTGTCGCGGATAAGATATAAAAGCCTTGTGCTAATTTAAATTCTTCTACTAAATTTAATGGATAATGAAAGTTTACGAAATAAAACTATCGTTAAAAATTTAAAAATAAATTTTAGAAATAGCTAAAAACATTTTAAAATATTTAAACTCTTTATGAAGCAAATCCGTATAATGTGCTAATTGACACTTGAAAGAGTTGTAACGTAATTAAAAAAATGCTCTCGATACTTACGAAATAAATTTGACATCTTAATAAACTTTATGATAACTGCAAAGACTTACCACTTGATAAGTGCCCTATAACTCACCTAAATCACGATACAGCAAATCGTATGTGGTGGGCTGTGAGAAACCATCTTGGATATTTAGGGACTAGCAACACTCATGGACTTTACGTATTACGCCATACAGTGGCTTCTAGGTTAGTGAGTTTGAAGGGATTTAACGCTCATAAACTGATGGCTTTTATGGGTCACACAGATATTAAAAGTAGCCTACATTACGTGCATTTAAATGTTGATGATATACGCGATGGTGTGGGAGTTGGTGTTTAGTTAAAAGGTGGTAAAAGTCCTTGGTATTTGGTTGCGGAGGACGGATTTGAACCGCCGACCTTCGGGTTATGAGCCCGACGAGCTACCACTGCTCTACTCCGCGATAAGAGTTATTTTGGGATTTTTAAAAGTGGATGGGGTAAGAGGATTCGAACCTCTGAATGACTGGACCAAAACCAGTTGCCTTACCGCTTGGCGATACCCCAATGTTTTTAAGAGTTGTAATTATATAGACTTTAATGTCATTTGTCAAGGTCTTTTTGCAAAAAAATTATTTTTATTAAAAATAAAATTTCCAAACCAAAATTTAAAAGCAAAAAATGGTTTGGAAATGGTTTGTTTATTTTTGCTCTTTATATTTTAAAACTTGAGCGTAAATTTCATCTTTTAGTTTTAGTTTTTCTTTTTTCAAGGTATCAAGCTCAGAGGCTTGCGCTGCTTTGCTATCTATCTTTTCATTTAGCTCGTCATGCTTTTTGCAAAGTGCGGCAAAATGAATATCAGCTTTTTTCAACTCATTTATGAGATCAGTGTATTCGTGTAACATACGTAGCTCCTGTAAAAAATTTATAAATTTTAACAAGGCTTTGTAAATGTTTGGCTATCTAAATTTAGATCTATAAAAGCTTAGTGGTTAAGTCAAATTTATCACAAAATGCAAAAACTAAACGTATTTTAGCTCTTCTGGCTTGTGTTTACTCTTTACTAGGCGCTTGGTTAGACGTATGCCATCAACTGTGCCGATGACTAAAAGCTTTGTGCCTGTTCCAATTAGAGTATCACCATTTGGCATCGGGATAAATTTATTATTTATATCTCTAATGCCGACCACGTCAGCATTTGTGATATTTCTTAGATGCGTCTCTTTTAGCCTTTTAAACCTTATCCAAGAGTAGTCAGGCACAAGAATTTCTTCTATATCAATAGGCGAGCTTTTTGTGTATAGAAATTGCTCGAGTAAATTTTCCATATCAGGTCTTACGCTCATGGCACTTAGACGCTGTGCGACTAGGCGAGATGGGCTGACTACGTTATCGGCACCAAGTTTTTTAAGTCTTTGTGTGTCATCTTCACTATCGGAGTTTGTGATGATATGGTAAGGTTTTTTGCGGCCTATCTCTTTTTCGTAAAGTCTAACAGAAGCGATAAGTGCGATATTATCAGCGATATTTGGGCTAAGAGTGATTAGTCCTTTTGCGCTTGATAGATGCGTTTTTAAAAAGGCGATTTGAGTGTGAGGCTGAGCTTTTATGAAGTATGGATACTTGTAAATTTGAGCTAATTCTGCGATATCTTCTCTGTCATCAACCACCACAAATGGTATGTGATTTTCACGAAACTGAGCGCTAAGCTCGATCGTGTAGAGGTTGTGATAACAAATAACGAAGTGATTTTTTAGTCTTGCGATCTTGTAAAGCATACGCCTTTCCTTTAAAATGCTAATTAATGTGCCTCTTTTTAGAACTTCTACAACGATACCGATTGATAGCGTAAAAATGATGAAGCCAACAAGGATAAATGTTATAGTAAAAATTCGTCCCTTTGGAGTTATAGGCGCAACTTCGGTAAAACCGACCGTCGTGAAGGTCATACCTGCTTGGTAAAAGGCATCTATGAGAGAGAAGTTATCTATAAAGATATAACCAAGTGTTCCAAAAAGTAACAGTAGTACCACTGAAATTAGTGGAAATCTAAAAGGTTTTAGTTGTTCATAAAGCTCAGTATCTAGGCTTATTTCTGGTTTTGCGGAGTTTGACCAGTTGAGGAATTTTAAAAGTCTTGAGAGAAAAGACATAAATTCCTCTTCATTTTATCTCTTAGTTTGACTGCTTTTTCATGGTTCTTAGAGTAGAAGCAGCAACTTTTATTCTTCTTGTTGTGCCATCTTCTAGAGTAACACGGATAGTTCTAAGATTCGGTAAAAATCTTCTTTTAGTTTTATTGTTGGCGTGGCTCACGTTGTTGCCTACCATTGGTCCTTTGCCAGTTATCGCACATCTTTTTGACATTTTTTTTCCTTATAAACAAAAATTTCTGCTGATTTTATCTAAACAAAACCAAAGTATTGCTTAAATTCGTTTTTTTTTTTTGTTAAAGATTAAGTTGATTTTATTAATAATCTAGTTAAAATAATATTTTTTATTATATAATTATAAAAAAATCAAAATATTTAAGTAATTTTAAGTGATTTAGTATGCTTAGTAGAGAATTAATAGAAAAAAATGTTGATATTGTTTTACAGATGCCAAGCCTTTTTGATAAAGTAGAGCAATGTTTGATTACTGGTGATTTGGTTGCAGCAAGTGCTATTTTGGAAAACACAGCTTCATTTAGGGTCTATTTTGAATCTGTCTTTAAACGCATCAAGCTTGAAATTCCTTATGATGGCAAAGATATAACAGTAGCAGCAAATATGCTAGGTATCGATCTTTTTAGATCGATCGTGCTTTCTTATTTTATATTTTTAAAATCTCCTAAAACTTACAGAGTATTTAATTTAAAAATTATTGATTTAATAGAATTTAACTCTAAAATTTTATCTGATTGGGTAAGGATCATAAATACTTTTGATGATAAATTTCGTGCCTATCTGCCGTTCGCTTCTTATTCTTTAGCTTGCCTGATAATTTGCGAAAAACTTTTCTCGATGTATCCATATCCTGTTTCTGATATAGTTTTATACTCCGATGTAAGCTACAATAAAATTTTACAAAAAAGGTACGGCTTTAGCCTTTGGGAGATCGTACTAAAAGCGATGAATATGGAACAAAATTCACTGAGTGAAGATGATCGAAAAATGCTTTACTATTTTAAAATTTTACTTTCTTATGAAGCCAGCAGACCTGAGTTTTATGAGTTTGGCATTGATAAAATTTTAGATGTTAGTGTTCATGCAGATATGCAAAGCATAATATTTATAAAAAAAGCGCTACAAAAATGAAGCTGACATTTAACGGCTCAATAGCCATTGTGAGGCCATTTGGATTTTTAGAAGTAAATATGGCTCCGTTAAAACTAAGCGATAAGCATATTAGTCAAATATCTTCGCGCAATGTTGATTCTATATTGCTTTCTTTAAAAAATGTTACTTTTTTTAGCCCTCTTTGGCTTAGCGGAGCTATTGAAAATTTAAGCGAAGAAGCGCAGAAACTTGGTATTACACTTGCTATTTGCGATTACAATGAGATTTTTTACGAGCTAATGATCAAAACTGTAAAAAATATCCTAAATATTTCACTTTTTGAAAACGAACTAATTGCGGATTTGTTTTTAAATAAATTTATAAGTGAGACAAATTCTCAAGTACTTGTTTATAACCCAACTGAGCAGTATAGACACTATCTAGCAGAATATTTAAAAGACCGTACATATGATGTAGTGGAAGCAAAAGATATTAACGAATTTAATAGTAAAAAAAGTTCGTTTACTTGTGTGGTATCGCCACTAAACCACGTTAAACTAAGCCAAAAGCGAATAGATACATTTATAAAAGGCGGGATTGTAATTTATTCTGTGCGAGGATTTATCGATTCAGATTTTGTAGAGAATTTTGATCTAGAAACGCATAATATTATGCAAAGAATCGGATATAAATTTTTTATCTTATGGGTAAATATCGCATGTGCTTTAAATATAAGAGGTGCAAATTTTTTAATCAACCTTGCAAATACTGCTCAAAAAAATGGTGCTTTTATATCGCTTTGTGGTGTCAATGAAGCAAATTTGTCAAACGAATTGACAACAAATTTGAAGGGCTCAAACATATTAATATATAAAAATTTGTATGATTTTTATAAAGATAATTCTGTTTTATATCTTGAAAAGAGAACTTTTGATATAGAGCCAATAAATATAAGTAAAGCAGCTACACAAATTTCACCTTATGTTATACAATGTGTGAGTAAGACGATTTCGTCTTTGGTTGAGCAAGACACTTTGTGTGTAGATACAAAAGCCGGCACCTTTGATATAGAAGACGAATGCGAATTCTTGCGTGTTTGTGTCCAATTTTATGGCGATATTGATATGAGAATATTGTTTGGGTTAAAAAAACAAAGACTTGATAAAATTTGTTCAATATTTATGTCAGATGAAGATGATTTAGATGGTTATTTAAGCGGATATTCTCAAATTTTTAGTATCATTACAAATAAAATTTTAGCCCAACTCTTGCAAAAAGAGATAGAAGTAAAAGTTAGCCTACCTAAGTTTCTGGCTGATGAAATGTTTTTTGATCGTAGTAGCGTAGGGATTATAACCAGACTAAATGTGAAAGATGGGGAGACGGGCTTTATATTTATAAGTAAATAAGGATTTAAAATGTACGTTGCACCTAGTATTTTGTCGGCTGATTTTGGAAATTTAGCAGCTGAGATAAGAGCCATTTGCGAGGCTGGGTGCGATCTGGTGCATGTTGATGTTATGGATGGGCATTTTGTGCCAAATTTAACCATCGGGCCAGTCGTGGTAAGTGCCGTTGCAAAGGCCGCTACAAAGCCACTTGATATTCATTTAATGGTTGAAAATAACTCGTTTTTTGCCGACCTTTTCTTGCCACTAAAGCCGAAATTTCTAACCTTTCACATAGAAGAAGAGAAGCATCCAATGAGGCTCATCGATCACATCAGAAAAAACGGCGTAAGTCCTGGCATCGTGCTAAATCCGCACACGCCAGTTAGTGCGATCGAGCATATCATCGATGAAGTCGATATGGTGCTATTAATGAGCGTAAATCCCGGCTTTGGCGGTCAGAAATTTATGCCAGTCGTGCTTGAGAAAACAAGGGCGCTAAGAGAGCTAATAGAGCGCAAAAACGCCAAGTGCCTCATCGAAGTAGATGGCGGCGTAAACGGACTAAATGCGCCTGATCTTGAAGAGGCTGGGGCTGATGTTTTGGTGGCTGGCAGCTATATCTTCTCATCAAATTCTTACGAACAAGCCATTCGCGCCATAAAGCTTGAGTTTTGAAACCAAAAAAACAGCGTTTAGAAAATAGCATTGAAATTTTAGCTAGGGAAAATTTAGGCTATCACGAGTTTATCTTAAAATTTAGCGATATTGAGGAAATTTCATCGCTCATTGACGTGCGTGACCTTGATATGTGGCGAACTCTTGGGCTTGACATCACTAGAAATGAAAGCAACGAGATCGAGCTTGGCACGAGATTTAGAGATATAAGCGAGCAGGAATTTTGCGTCGTGGATATCGAAACGACTGGTGGCACGACAAATGGCCAGATCATCGAAATAGGCGCTATAAAAATGAAAAATGGCACTGAAATAGGGCGCTTTGAAAGCTTTGTGGCAGCTAGTGTGGTGCCTGAAAATATCACGGAGCTAACTGGCATAAAGGCTAGTGATCTAGTCGGTGCGCCAAATTTGCTAAACGTGCTGGAGCGGTTTAAAATTTTTCTTGGAACTAGCGTTTTTATCGCGCACAACGTAAATTTTGACTACGGATTTATCTCGCATAGTCTAAATGAGATCGGTCTTGGCATACTGCTAAATAGAAAACTCTGCACCATCGATCTTAGCCGCCGCACCATCGCTTCGCAAAAATACGGCCTTGGCTCGCTAAAAGAACTCCTTGGCATAAATAATACTCACCACAGAGCCCTAAATGACGCGATAGCAGCGGCTGAAATTTTCAAAGTCTGCTTAACTCGTCTGCCATTTAGCATACAAACGACAGAGGATCTCATAAGTTTTAGCAAAAATGCCCCAAGCGTAAAGCTAAAACCAGAGCCAGTTTTAAAAGCCTTGGAGTAGGGCGATTTTAAATTTAAGCCACTTGGGTGGAAATTTAGAAATTTGATTTGGCTGAGGGTGTTTTAAAAGAAACTATCTATCTTAGCACGGTTTGTAATCATTGTGCTTTCAAAAATCTCGCAGTCTATCGCCCTGCAAGCGCTGATCTTTACAAAATCCCTGAAACAACGTTGTCATTGTGATAAATTTCTCGTGAATGCCAGTTTTTGTATGCGTAAAATAGCCAACCGTCGCCACTGATGACACAGTTTGCTAGGTGGGTTGCTTTTGTGGCTAAATTTAGAGTTTGTACCAATGTGAAAATTTATTTTCGTTAAAGCTGTGGGTTAAATTTGAGGTTAAATTTACGATTTTAAGCAACGATAAACTTTTGGCTAAATTTCAAAGCGTTTCGCCAAATGTTAAGGGGCTTAGGCAGTTTAAAAAGCAGAGTAAAACGCCTATTTGTGTGATTAAATTTGAAAAAGATCGCCCTGTAAAAGAGTTATTTTCTAAGCTTTTGGAATTTAAGGAGTTTTTCAAGCTTTTAGTCGTAGTGGATATGCAAAACTACCTAGAAAATCCATATATGCTGCTTTGGCGCGTGACAAATAACATAGATGCCTTGCGTGATATCTATATAGATGGCGAAAATTTCTGCGTGGATGCGACGAGCAAGGACGAGTTAGAGGGCTATACTCGTGGCTGGCCTATGCAAACTGACTGTGAGCGCGAAGTGATGGCTGAGCTTGTGAAGCGTGGCATAGTG
>NZ_JH414887.1:259700-333307 GCF_000238755.1 Campylobacter sp. 10_1_50 | reverse complement strand
TGTTAAGGGGCTTAGGCAGTTTAAAAAGCAGAGTAAAACGCCTATTTGTGTGATTAAATTTGAAAAAGATCGCCCTGTAAAAGAGTTATTTTCTAAGCTTTTGGAATTTAAGGAGTTTTTCAAGCTTTTAGTCGTAGTGGATATGCAAAACTACCTAGAAAATCCATATATGCTGCTTTGGCGCGTGACAAATAACATAGATGCCTTGCGTGATATCTATATAGATGGCGAAAATTTCTGCGTGGATGCGACGAGCAAGGACGAGTTAGAGGGCTATACTCGTGGCTGGCCTATGCAAACTGACTGTGAGCGCGAAGTGATGGCTGAGCTTGTGAAGCGTGGCATAGTGAAAGATGAGCCAGAGCTGTTTCATAAATTTGAGATATTTGGGTAGGTTTTGACTGCTGTAATGTTATAAATTTAAAAATTAGGCAAGCATATAGCCTGCCTAAACTACGAAAGTTTTTTGATAGCCTCAACTATGAGGTTGCACTTTTTGACGACTGAGTTTATCTCTAGATACTCGTTTTTCGTGTGCATGTTGCCACCAGTTGGACCAAGACCATCTATCGTAGGGCAACCAGCCGATGCGCTGATATTGCCATCGCTTAGTCCGCCAGCATCGACCCAAGTGACCTTTGTGCCAGTGGCCTTCGCTGCCTCGTCAAAGACTTTTTTGATATTTGGTAAATTTACCTCGTCTATCATCGGCCCTTCTTCGTTTGTGAGGATGCGCTCACAGCTCACTTCTGGCACTATCGGATGAGATAAAATTTCGTCCATTTTCTTATACAAAAACTCCACCGAGCTAGCGTGGCGATATCTCATCTCAAATGTCACGCTGGCAAAGTCTGGCACGACGTTTTGGGCGTCGCCACCTTTTGTCATTATGCTATTAAATGTATGGCCTGCCTTAAAATCAGTGAGTTTTGAGAGCTCAACGATGAAATTTGCAGCCTCCACCACAGCCGAACGACCGCGCTCTGGGTGGTTGCCAGCGTGCGCGCTAATGCCACGGAAATTTAGCACATAAGAGATCACGCCCTTTCTAGTAGCCACCATCGAGCCATCTTCTCTTGCAGGCTCGACGACTAGGGCGTAGCGAGACTTCTTGGCTAGCTCTCTTATGGCGTCTTTGGCGAAATTTGAGCCAGTCTCCTCGTGTGAGTTTAAAAAGAGACCGATCTTTAGTTTGCTAAGATCAAGCTCTTTGATGACGTAAAGCGAGAGCAGGCTGCCGCCTTTATCGTCGATCGCGCCAAGTGCATTTATGCGCTCATCTATCTTGCTAAATGGCACTTCAGCCTTTGTGCCCACAGGAAAAACGGTGTCCATGTGCCCGATGAATAAAAAGTCGTAGCTTTTTGCCTCAAGGTCGTTTGAGATGAAAATACAAGGAGCGACCTTGTCGGTGCCAAGCTCTATGCTCCTACTTTTTAGGCCTAAAATTTCAGCCCTTTTTTTAAACCAAGCTGCAACTTCATTTACGCCATCGATGCTTGAAGTTGGGCTTTCTATGTCGGTTATCTCCTTTAGATCGGCCAAATATTTGTCTATTTCACTATCTTTCATCTTTTATCCTTATACGAGCAAGCTCATCACAAACATCGCTAAATAGGCATTTAAGATGCAAATTCCAAAAAGTACGAGATAGTGTCTGCCTGGTACTTCAAGCACGCCTAAAACTCGTCCCATGTACTGCACAGTCGAGCCAACTAGCGCCATGCCAGGAAGCAAGACAGCGATATCGTTTGCATTTAGCGTACCATCTCCCACAAGTGCAACTAGCACGCCTGCAGAGCCACCCCAGCTCAAAAATGCAGCCATGAAAACGGCTATGGACTCACCTGGAAGACCAAGTGGAAGCATGATAAATCCTAGAAATTTGCCTATCACGCTAAGCGCGCCAGATACTTTTAGGATGTGGATGATGACAAAGGCCATAAGCACGTTTGGGATGGTGTTTTTTACGGCGATGTCCCAGCCTTTTCTAGCGCCCTCTACAAATACGTCGGTTATTAGTTTATTTTCAGTCATCTCTTACTCCTCATCATCTTTGACAAATTTTTTGACATAAAGTCTCATCAAATTTGCTCCAATAATTTTAAAGACAAAGACTATGCCAAGCACCATGGCTATGGTAGCAGGGGCTGTGTTGCCAGCTTTGTCAGTCACTAGTAAAACCGGAGCAAATGAAGATAAGAAATTTGTGATCATCGCACCAGCGCTAAACTGAAACGCTGCAAAGATGAGAAGCTCTTTGTGTGAGATGAGGCCATCTTGACGCAAAAATTTAGCCGTTGAGCTGCCTGCGTCGGTGCTTTGTGTGCTTGCTATCAAAGAGATAGAGCAACATCCTGGTATGCCAATAAGTGGCTTTAAAACAGGCGTTAGCAGTCTTGAAGCTGCGTAAAGTGCATGGTATTTCTCAAAAATAGCGACAAAGCCAAGTGCGAGCATAACGGCAGGGGCAAGGCTAAGGGCAAATAAAAAGCCACCTTTTGCGCTAGTGCCGCTTCCTGTTTTAAACCATTCTGGAAATTGACCTGCTAGTTTGCTAAAGTCAAAGATACCACCATAGGTGTTTTGTAAAAAACCTCCAAAGAAAACGATCGCAATTGCAAGTGTGATCGTACCGATGACGAGTTTTTTAGTATCACTACTCTCTTTCATAAAGTCTCCTTTATTGATTTGGATTTGGTTTAAATATATAGCCTAAAAGCTTAGGTAATATTTAAAATATAAAAATACTTACTTGATTGTAACTTTTCTTGCTAAATTTACCCATATTAGGTCTTTTGAAGTGACCGAAATAATAAAATTTATTATTAAAATTTGTAATTTTTAGTAGAAATTTGTAGGAAAATGGCTCTTAAACTTAAAATTTAAATTTAAAAGCCATTTATCTTTTAGCTCTCTTTTAAAAGCTTGCTTGCAAGCATGTCAGCTTTTGCTTTGTCGGTGTCTTTTTTGACGGATTTGTAAATTTTAGAGATGTAGTTTTCTAAAACTTCGTGGCAAGAGATCACTTTTTCGCCCTCGCGTCTAGCTACTTTTACGTATTCGCCGTTATTTTGTAGCTCAAATGCTAGGTCGTTATCGCTTAGCTGAAGCTCTAAAATTTCAAGCAGTCTCTCTTGAAGCCTTGGCTCAAAGATAGGTGTCATAAGCTCCAAGCGGCGCTCTAAATTTCGTGGCATCCAGTCAGCGCTTGAGATGTAAATTTTTGGATTAGCGTGCTTGAAATATAAAATTCTAGCGTGCTCTAAGTATTTGCCGATGATCGAGCGAACTCTGATGTTTTCGCTTTTGCCTTTTACGCCAGGTCTTAGTCCGCACACACCACGAACGATTAAGTCGATCTTCACGCCTGCGTTTGAAGCGCGGCTAAGCTCGTTTATCACGTCTTCGTCTATTAGCGCATTCATCTTAGCGATGATCCTGCCCTCGCTGCCTTTGCTAGCCTCCACTCTTATCTTTTCGATGATGCGCTCTTTTATCTGAAAGGGCGACATACTAAGGGCGTTTAGACGGCGGTTTTTGTTATATCCTGAGAGGATGTGAAAAAACGAGGTCGTATCTTGGCTAAATTCTTCTTTGCTCGTAAATAGGCTTACGTCAGTGTAAATTTTTGCTGAGCTGCCGTTGTAGTTGCCAGTGCCAAAGTGCATGTAAAATTTGAGTTTATCGCCGATCTGGCGGATCACTTGGCTAACTTTTGCATGGACTTTAAAGCCTGTGATGCCATATATCACATGTGCGCCAGCATCTTCAAGTGCCTTTGCCCAGTGAAGGTTATTTTCTTCGTCAAACCTCGCTTTTAGCTCGACCATCACAGTTACTTGCTTGCCGTCGCTTGCGGCGTCTATTAGGCTTTGGATGATCGGTGAGTTTTTATCGACCCTGTAAAGCGTCATGCGTATCGATATCACCTTTGGATCTTTGCTCGCTTCTCTTATAAAGCTAACGACTGGATCAAAGCTCTCAAATGGATGAACTAGCAGCACATCCTCTTTGTCTATGGCGTCAAAGATCGAGACGCCGTTGCCAAATGGAGGCAGTGTTTTTGGGGCATAGGGCGGGTTTGCTAGGTGGCTGAAGTTCTTGCTCCCAGCTATCTCCCAAAGAGAGCTAAGTGTGAGCGGGATGCTTGAAAAGTAGATATCTTTGTGAAAAATTTTCATGTGAAAATTTAAAAACTCTAAGATATCAGCGTCTGCGTCTTTATCTATCTGCATACGCACAAAAGCCCCTTTTCTACGAAGCTTTAGCCCTTGCTCAAGTATCATCATAAAATCATCCGCTTCTTCTTCTTCGATAACGATATCAGCGTTTCTTGTCACTCTAAAGGCAGCTGAGCTAATGAGCTTATATCCTGGGAAAATTTCTTCTGCGTGGCGGTGTACGATCGTTTCAATCGGCACAAAAACGTTGCTACTTGGCTGGGTAAATCTTGGCAATACTCTTGAAATTCTTATCATACCGTATTTTAAAATTTCAGGATGCTCGATATCAGCAAGCTTAACGGCAAGCGAGAAGCTAAGGTTGTTTAAGTGCGGAAATGGATGTGTCGCATCAACAGCGATAGGCACGATAACTGGCAGGATGTTTGAGAAAAAGTATTCGTCGCATTTTTGCTTTAAGCTATCGTCAAGCTCGTCATAGTTTTTGATAAAAAGACCCTCTTTACTAAGCGCATCTACGGTGCTTTTATAGTGAGCCTCGACTAAATTTTGCTCATCTTGCAGATACTTTCTGATCTCTCTTAGCTGATCAAGCGGACTCATGCCATCACTACTACTTGTTGTCACTCCAGCTGCAAAAAGCTGCTTTAGACCAGCCACTCTTATCATATAAAATTCATCAAGATTTGTCATATAAATGGCTATAAATTTTAGCTTTTCAAGTAAAGGTATATCCTTTTCACACTGAGCGAGCACCCTTGAGTTAAAGCGTAGCCAGCTTAATTCGCGGTTGATAAAAAGAGTTTCATTTTCGCTCATCATTTTCTCCTTATAATTTTTGATTATTTTATGATATGTACGGTTATAAAGTTCTTATTTTGTTAAAAATTTAGTTACAATAGTGCAAATTTTAAACGTAAAGGTTTCTTATGTCGGATTATATTATATTAGTTGGCATTTTTGTTGTGGCGGTTGTTGTCTTTGCGCTTATCAAAAAGGTCTCTTTTTAGCCTTTAAATTTCTCCCACCACAAGTAGGCAAAGATGAGCCCAAAGCCCTTGACCTTGCTCTCGTCAAAGGCAAATTTCATCATATCTTCTCGTTTTATAAAAACTAGCTCGATATCCTCGCCATCAATGCCGCCACCTGCATTTACCTTCATGCTCTCATCGATCTTTGCGTAAAACATCGTTTGCATGTTGCCGCCAAAGCCAAAAGCGCCATACGTCATCGTGATGCGCTCCATCTCTTTTAGCTCGTATCCAACCTCTTCGACTGCCTCTTCTTTAGCGGTCTGCTCTTCGCTTAGCCCCTTATCCATAAGCCCTGCGCAAAGCTCATAAGTAAAGCCTTGCTCACTTGTTTTGATGCCTTCTTTTTCTTGCGAGTACCAAACAGCTGGGCGAAACTGCTTGACAAACAAAAATGCATCTTTTTGCTCGTGATATAAAAATATACTGACGCTATTCATCACTTTGACGCAGTCCCAGTCCCTTTGCAAGCCATTTTGTTTAAATTTCATCTTAAATGGCTTTAGGTATTTTGACTCACCAAGAGGTAAAATTTCTAAATTTGTTATAGTAGTATCCATTTTGCAAGTCCTAAAAAGCTAAAAAATCCTATCGCATCGGTAAATGTAGTAAGAATGACCGCCGAGCCAACAGCAGGATCGATGTTAAAGCGCCTTAGCGTCAAAGGTATGATCGTGCCAAAAAAGCCAGCAAAGAATAAATTTGTAACCATACTAAGGCCAATAACCACGCCAAGCATACCTTTGTCAAACCAAACAGCGGCGATGACGCCCATGATAGCGCCAAAGATGAGGCCATTTACAAGTGAGATCGTCACCTCACGCTTTAAAACGCTCTTTGCATCTTTAAATTCTATCTCGCCAAGTGCCAAACGACGAACCGTAACGGCAAGTGCTTGCGTGCCAGTGTTGCCACCCATTGAAGCAACTATTGGCATTAAAACGGCAAGTGCGACGTAAGCTGCGATCGTCTCGTCAAAAAGTCCGATGATAGATGAGCTAAAAAGTGCTGTTAGTAAATTTATGCCAAGCCAAACCGCACGGCCACGACCCGCTTTAAATAGCGTATCGTCCTCTTCTGACTCGTCATCAACGCCAGCTAGGTTATAAATTTGCTCTGTAGCGCTCTCTTGGATGTAGTCGTGGATATCATCATACGTGATACGACCTAGCAAAATTCCAGTGCTACTTGTAACTGCGATAACGTTTAGATCGTACTCTTGAAACATATCAGCGACATCTTGCATGAGATCCATATCGTTTGCCATGTGAGGCTTGTAGTGGTCGATCTGGGTTGATTCGATATTTTGTTTTAGCGTCTTTGTAAAGTCAAAGAGGATGAGATCTTCAAGCGGGATGGCGTATTGCAAGACGCTATTTTTATCGATGATGAAAAGCTGTGAGACGTTTTCTAGTTTTCCTTCTTGCTTCTCTTGTCTTAGTCTTGCGACTGCGCTGCCAAGCTTCTCTTCAAGATGAGCTGAAAATAGCTCTGTTTGCATGTGCGCACCAGCTCTATCTTCATCGTAGCTTCTAAGTCTTAAAATTTCGTTTTGATTTTCTTTATCTAGCTCGTTAAAAAGCTCTCTAGCCTTGTCCTCATCGATATCCTCGATGTATTGAAGTAGGTCTGTCGCATCGTCACTCTCTAGCTCTTCAAGCGCTTCTACGATCTTTTCAGCTGGGAGCGTGTCGATCACGTCTTTTAGCATGTGATCAGGTAACTCTATCGCCACATCACCCAAAATTTCAGGATCTAGTTTTTCAAGGTACTTGGCAAAAAGCTCTTCATCGTGCTTTTTAAGTGTTTTAAGATGCTGGGCTAGCTCATAAGCAGAGAGCTCGCCATCTTCTAAATTTTCATCTAAGTGCTGATCTATCAGCTCTTTTGCTTCTTCTAGTTCTTGGCTCAAGTTTTACCTTTAAAAATCTATTACGTTAGGGAAAAATTCCACCTTGTGATACTCTTTGTCGTTGCTTAGAGCTTGTCTTATCAGCTCGTCATCTCTATTTACGACCGCTTTAAATTTAGCCGACTCTTTTTTGTCTTCTATATTTTTTACGACTTTGATGGCGCTTTCTGGATTGATCGGCTTGCCACCTAGATAGAGGCCAAAGTGCAAGTGTGGGCCAGTGCTCATGCCGCTTGTGCCAACGTATGCTATCAGCGTGCCTTGTTTTACTTTTAGACCGCTTCTTATGCCCTTTGCAAAGCCATTTAAGTGGGCATAAAGTGTCTCGTAGCCACCAGCGTGAGAGATGATGACGGTTCTACCATAACCGCTCTTTTGTCCGACAAATTTGACCGTGCCATCGCCTGCAGCCTTGATCGGTGTGCCTTTTGGAGCACCGTAATCAACTCCAAGGTGCGCTCTATATCTTTGAAGGATCGGATGCCATCTTTTTAGGGTAAAATTTGATGTGATCCTAGCGTTTGCAAGAGGACGAACGAGTAGAAATTTGTCATTTTTCTTGCCGTTTTTATCATAAAATTTATCTTCAAATTTATACATCACATAGCGTTTGTTTTTAGTCTCTATCATCGCTGCGTAAATTTCAGGCGTGCCAAAAGAGCGCCCCATGCGTAGTTTTTGGTTATAAACGATAGCGATCGTATCGCCTTTGTTTATCTTTTTAAAATCGATCCCGCTGCCGCTAAAAACCTCTTTAAAACCAAGTGCTAGCGTGCCAGAGCCAGTGTAGTCAAAGATATCTTCAGAGACTGATTTATCTACTTTTAGGGCTAAAACTTTATCTTCACTTTGGTATAAGATCGGGATAAACTCAAGCTGAAATTTACCCTTGTCATCTCTATAAATATGTATCTGAAGCTCGTCACTAACGGGGATGAGAGCTTGTTTTACCTCGCCGTTATCGTCTTTGTAAATTTGATATTTTGTGCCAGCGATGATCTCTTCTGTTAGCTCTTGATCTTCGCTTGCTAGGTTGTAGTAAAGTGAAAGTGGGATTTTATTTGTCTCTAGGAAATTTAAAAAGCTGCTGCCATTTGGCCAACTAAGCTCATCAACAGTTGGTTTTATGGCATATAAATTTATACATAATATTGCAAAAATCACAAAAATACGAGGCATCGATATCCTTTTAAAAAGCTGGGAGGGATTTTAACTAAAACTTGCTTTAATTTTGCAAAAGATAAAGCATTTTAGGCTATAATCGCTCTAAAAATTTAAACTTAGGAGATATTTTTGAAACGTATAATCGTGATTTTATCGCTGTTTTTTGGCTTTGCTTTTGGAGCTGATTTTTCTTTGAATGAGTATAGAACTCCTCTTATTAGCGTCGAGAGTGACGGCACAGCAACGATAGTTGATAGTCCTGAAATTTTGATCGGATCAAGCGGCGTTGTGCTCCATAAATTTGACACTGACAGCTCTATCATCGCAAGAGTGAGCGTTGTCTCAAAAAATGCCGGCTTTGCGAAGGTTAGATTTGAGGTGTTTGACCTACTTGAGCAAAAGGCTCTCCCACTCCCTGGCATCGCACCTGCAAGTGGCGATATAGTCGTGCTAAACTACCTTTATAACCGCTCGCTAATCGTCGTGCCAAATAAAGAAATTTATGAAGAGGTTTTGGGCGCATTTCCCAATATGATATTTATCCATCCAGACCTTGTCGGAGCATACTTAAGCTACGAATACAAGCCAAATCCAAGCAGAGATGACTTTAGAAAGATGTGTGCTCAAAGTGCAGCTGGTCTTATCTTTGTCGCGATGGATGGAAGAAGCGTTTTTGCTGATTGCCAAAGCTTTAAGGTGCTAAAAGAGTTTAAAACTGGCGAGGTTGAGTACTATCAACTACCATTTTATACAAGAGTTAGCGACATAGACACTGTGTTTTGGAAGCTAAATAGCGAGCACATCAACAACTACGATGCTCACTACGAAAAACTTTTTGAAGAAGACAACTGATAAATGAGCCGTTTGTCCTTAAGCAAGAGCGATTTAAAGAGTGGTTTAAATTTGCTAGCTGCTCTTAAGGACAAAGAGCTCTTTCACTACGCAGCAAGCCTTAGTTTTCACACGATCTTATCGATCATACCGATACTTCTTATATCGTTTTCTATCTTTACAAAACTGCCTAGCTTTGAGGATTATTACGCCAAAATTCAAGACTTTGTCTTCTCAGCTCTTTTGCCAAGCAACCAAGAGATCATCTCAAACTACTTGCAAAATTTCCTCCAAAATAGCGGAAATTTAGGCATAGTTGGCTTTGTGGCGATGATATTTACTTCAGCTATGTTTTTTAGCGATTATGAATACGTAGTCTTAAAAGTGACAAGAGCTAGCAAGGCTAGGGGCTTTTGGTCGGCACTTAGCTCATACTGGACGCTCATCACGCTTGCACCGCTCGGACTTGCTGGCAGCTTTTACCTATCAAGCCTTGTGCAAGAGATGCTAAACTCGACTAAATTTACAAGCTGGATAAATTTCTTAAGCATCGTGCCATATCTCATCATCTGGGTGATATTTTGCGTCACATATCTCATCTCAGTAAATGACGAGATAAAATTTAAAAGCGCGTTTTTTAGCTCATTTGCCGCCTCGCTCGTTTGGTATCTTGGCAAGTCAGCCTTTGTCTATTATGTCCTTTACAACAAGACCTATCTAAGCGTCTATGGCTCGTTTTCAGCCGTGCTTTTCTTCTTTGTGTGGATATACATCTCGTGGATCATCTTTTTATATGGGCTTAAATTTTGCGCCTATCTCTCAAATAGCTCTAAATTTAAAGGATAAATTTATTGCCAGCTAGCAGGATATGTAATATTTTACGTAAAATTTTATGTATCTAGCGTTTAAACTCGCAAATTTCTATCTTTATGTCAAGCTCTTTACTAAATTTACTAACAGCCTTTTCAAGCTCGTCTTTGTCAAAGCATATAAGATCAACATAAGAGTGCTTAGTGCCAGTAGCTGCGCCCATGCCCTCGCAAAAAGTACTACCTTCTAGCTCATCTTCTATCTTGTTTTTGCTATCAACACCAAACTGCACGTCGCCACCGTGATCTAGCACTAAAAAGCAGAAATTTATGCCAAGCTCGTAGGCTTCATTATAGATATCGCTTTTGCCGTCATAGTATTCATTTAGTAGCGAGGTTAGGCTCGTATAGCCTATAAATACATCATCTCTTAGCGCATCTGAGCGAGGCTCTAGCTCGTAAAAGCTAAACTGCTTTAGCGGCTCGCTCGAGGCCTCTTTGCTAAATTTATCATCTATAAGATCAGCAAAGTCGGTAAGCGCGACGCCTTTTTCTCTTGGCTCATCTACGATCTCAAAGTCGCCAAGTGTGTTTATCATCGCCGTCTCGCCAACAACGTTGTCGCAAAGTATGAAAGCTAGCGTGTAGGCCTTGTTTTCATCTTCGCTTTTTAGCTTGCTTAGAGCCTCGTTATATAGGCACATATCCACGCTTTTTTCTTCAAAATTTGCATAGACCATGACCTCATTTGCATCAACACTCACGCCATACATCTGTATAGTGGCTACTTCGCGCGGTGCACGTGGTTTGCCAAGTGTGCAAGTAAGTTTTGCCTCATACTCTTTTGGCATGCGTGATTTGATAAATTTAAGCCAAAAAAGCCTATATTTCATCCCTTCTGGAGTGAGCACTAGATCGATCTTGTCATTAACAAGGCCTATCATAAAGGTTGGATCAACTAAACATAAATTTAGAGCCTCCTCAGTCATTTTACTTGCAGTTTCGTAATTTTTATCCTCTAAATTACGCTTGATGACATCTAAATTTTTACCAAGCTCGCACCAAAATTTATCAACCCTGCTAGCAAAACTTGAGTTTTTATGATGTGAAAACTCCATATTCTTTCCCCCTTTCAAAAGACTCTACATTTCTTTGCGTATAAATTTTCATCGATGGAAACTCTAACGCGCTTAGTTTATCAAAACCAACTTCGTTAAAAACGCAGCCTGTGTCGATATCTGCGCTATTTTTATAAAATTTTACCTCTCTTACTGGCGTGTGACCATAGATGTTAAAGATACCATTAACTTGCATCTCGTCGCCTCTACCTGAGAGCAGGTGTCTTTTAAACTCTTCGCTAGCATATTTATCGTTTCTTAGCTCCCACATATTGCCAACGGCTGAGTGAGAGACGACTAGATGCTCGCCATTTTGGGTTTTGTACTCTTTAAATTCCAGATAAACTGGCCTGCTTTCTAAAAAATCCACATGCCTTTGCTTAAACTCTACGCTTTGTCCAAGATAAGATCTATATGTCGCTTCTCCGCCGTTTCCAAAGAACCAGCTCCTGTCAAATGGCACTTTATTGTTTAGAAATTCAAATTTATTGCTAAGTAGCCTTCGCTCGTGATTTCCCATTACCATTTTATAGTCATTTTGCATGATAAGTTCGACCACGTCGCAGCTAAAAAGCCCCCGATCTATCACGTCGCCAACAAAGCAAATTTGAGATTTTTCTTTGTTTGGAAACTGCTTGATAAGCTCTAAAAGCGTGTTAAAACAGCCGTGAACGTCGCCGATAATGTAAATTTGCTCGCTCAAATTTTCTCCTTTGCGCCAAATTTTAGTCTATTAAACTTAAAAATAAAGATTGTTATTTGCTGATAAATTTAGAAAGAAAAATTTATTTATGAAATTTAAAGAAGTAGGGGGGCTAAACCCCCTAAAATCATTGTGCGTAAAAGCCGCTAACCTTGCCGGTGAGGTCTATCATGATGTTTTTCATCTGAGTGTAGTGCTCAAGGATGATCTTGTGCGTCTCACGGCCGATACCTGAGTTTTTATATCCGCCAAATGGGCTGCCTGCTGGGATTTGGTTATAGGTGTTGATCCAGACCCTGCCAGTCTCCATAGACCTTGCGATGCGAAGTGCTTTTGTGATGTCTTGCGTAAAAATTCCGCCACCAAGGCCGTATTCGCTGTCATTTACCATTTTGATAAGCTCGGCTTCATCTTTAAATTTGATGACAACACCAACTGGTCCAAAGATTTCTTCTTGAGCCACTCTCATATCATTTGTCACATCAACTAGCAGCGTTGGCTCGACAAATGCACCCTTGTCGCAACCATTTGCAGTGTAGGCTTTGCCACCGACTGCCACTTTTGCACCTTCTTTTTTGCCGATCTCGACGTAGTTTAAGATTTGCTCAGCTTGTTTTTTATTGATCTGAGAGCCCATTTGAGTGCTAGGATCTAGCGGATCGCCAACTTTTATGGTGCTAAATTTCTTAACCGCAGCCTCTATAAATTTCTCATAAAAGCTCTCTTCTACGAAAATTCTCGATCCCGCGCAGCAAACTTGACCTTGGTTAAATAAAATTCCAAGCTGAAGGCCGTCAAGCGCCTTGTCTAAATTTGCGTCGCTAAAGAAGATATTTGCGCTCTTGCCGCCAAGCTCAAGTGTGGCTGGGATGATACGGCGAGCCGCAGCTATGGCGATATCACGGCCGATCTCGGTTGAGCCGGTAAATGCTAGCTTGTCAAGGCCTGGGTGGTTTTTGATCCACTCGCCACTCTTGCTACCTCTGCCAGTTACTATGTTTATCAAACCTTTTGGCAAAATTTTATCTATCAGCCTAAATAGCTCAAGCACGCTTAGGCTTGTCTCGCTTGAAGGTTTAAACACGCTTGCATCGCCTGCTGCGATCACTGGAGCTAGCTTCCAAGCTGCCATTAAAAATGGAAAATTCCAAGGCACGATCTGACCCACGACGCCTATTGGTTCGCGCAAAACGATAGAGAGTTGCTTCTCATCAAGCACGTTTGCGCTGCCTTCTTCGCCCATGATAACGCCAGCAAAGTACCTAAAATGCTCGGCTGCAAAAGGGATATCGACATTTAGCGTCTCACGGATTGGCTTGCCGTTGTCCATGCTCTCAACTTTTGCGAGGTGCTCTTTGTGCTCATCGATGATATCAGCGATCTTGTTTAGCAGCTTTGCGCGCTCGCTAACTGTGGTGTGTTTAAATTTATTAAAAGCCTCACGTGCAGCACGAACTGCGTCATTTACATCTTCTTCGGTAGCATCAGCGATCTTTGCAAGGTGCTCGCCGTTTGCTGGATTTTTGGCATCAAGTGTAGCGCCGTCTTTTGCGTCACGCCACTCACCATTTATGAAAAGCCCGTATTTTTCAAGTAGTTTCATAATTTTCTCCTTGATTAAGATTTTGTAAAAGGATTATAATATTAATAAAATTTATCAAAAATAAATTTTGGACATAAATTCTCTTTTTTAATAAATTTTATTATTTAGAGTAGGGTTGATTTTAAATTTAACTCTGCCAAGAGAGTAAAAATGTAGTCTCGCCATCAAGCTCGCTTGTGCATTTTACGGTGATGTCATTTTTCTTGCAGCACTCTTTGACTAAATTTAGCCCTATGCCAAAGCCGCCTTGATCGTCGTTAAATCTCGTGTAGCGATCAAAAATTTTCATCTGATCCTCTTTGCTTATGCCGCGTCCAGTGTTGCTTATGCTAAAGAAATTTGGCTCTAAAACGATGCTAACCTTTGAATTTGGCGCTGCGTATTTTGAGGCGTTGCTTAAGAGGTTGTCTAAAATTTTACTCACATCCTCAAGGTCTGCGTTTATGAAGCTTGGCTTTAGGCTAGCATCTATCTTAAGCCCGCGTTTAGCAAAAAATGGCGAGAAGTAGCTAAGTCTTTGTGTGGTTAGTAAATTTAGATCGATTAGCTCTTTTTTGCTTGGTTTATCTAGGTTAAAGCTTAGATGAACGAGCGCGTCATAGATGCTGCCTAGGCTCTTTGCAGCAAGACTGATGTTGTTAAAACGCTTTAAATTTCGCTCATTTAGGTTGTTGCGATCAGCCGTTTCTATGCTCATCGAGATGACGCTTAGGGGCGTGTTTATCTCGTGTGTTGAGTCTTTTATGAAGTGATTTAGCGTATCTATCTTTTCATAAAGTGGCTTTAGGCTCAGTTTTGCTAAGTAAGAGGCGATGAAAAGCAGTATAAAAAGGAAAAATATAGCATCCACAACGCATGAAATTACAAGGGATAATATCTCTTTTTTGATGTCCTTGCCTACCAAAAATATCTCAGCGCTAGAAAGCTCATCTGTTATGTCGTTATCCATGCTTTGGATGTTTTCAAAGATCGTGACCTTGCCGTTTATCAAATTTATATTTTTTTCTTTATCTATATTTTCGCAGGCAAAGTCCTGATAAATTTTCGCTCCATTTTTTGAGATGATGCAGGCTTTTACCCCTTTTTCTTTTGTTAGGCTTGAAACCGAACTAAGACCATTTGTCCTTGCTTTCATATATATGCCCATCTTGATCTCTTTTAGGCTTTTTACCTCGTTTAAGATGAGTGCTTCTTTTTTATTTTGGTAGTCGTGTATAAAAAAATAGCTCAAAAATAGCACAGAGCTAACAAGATAGAGGGATAAAATTTTAAATAAAATTTGCGTCTTTTCAGACATAGATGTAGCCGTCTCCACGCTTGTTTAAAATGGCATCTTTGCCTAAAATTTGGCGTAAATTTTTGATATATACACGAAGGCTAAGCTCACTTGGCTCCTCGTCAAATTTCCAAATTTTATTAAAAATTTCATCTTTGGTTAAAATTTTGCCCTTGTTTTGCAAAAATAGGGCGAGCAGGTCGCTCTCTTTGCTCGAGATATTTACATTTTCGCCGTTTTTACTTAGAGTTTTGCTCTGTGGGTGAAAGCAAAGATCATCTAAAATTTTGATATCTTCGCCGTTTTGGTGTGAGAAATTTCTTTTTATGAGAGCTTGCATGCGGATAAGTAGCTCTTTTAGCTCAAATGGCTTTTTTAGATAGTCATCGCAGCCGCTTTTGTAGCCTTTTTCAAGGTCGTCTATGGTGTTTAGCGAGGTGGTAAATATGCTAGGTGTTGTGACGCCAAGCTCACGTAGCGATGAAAGTAGGGAGAAGCCGTCGCCTTGCGGGAGTTTGACGTCTAGTATAAGTAGGTCAAAATTTCGCTCGTATGCAAGATCTAGTGCGTCTTTGGCATTGTTTGTAGTGGTGACATCGTAACCATTTTCGCCCAGATACTCGCTTATTAGATCAAGTAATGTTTCATCATCTTCAACAAGCAAAATTCTGACCATCAAGTGCCTTTACATGCCTTTTTTCATTTCGTCTTTCATGCCCATGTCGTCTTTTTTCATACCCATGTCGTCTTTTTTCATACCCATGTCATCTTTTTTCATTTCGTCTTTCATGCCCATGTCTTCTTTTTTAGCTTCGTGTTTTTTGACAGGATGTTTTTTAGACATATCATCTTTCATCATCTGCTCTTTCTTCATCATCTCATCTTTGCCCATCTTGTCCTTTTGCATCATTTCAGTAGCATTTGCAAGACCGCCAAACATAAACATAGCACCAAGTGCAACTAAGATTAACTTTTTCATAAAGTCTCCTTTAAATTAAATTATGTTGCAATTGTAGTCACTTAGTGTGAAATAAGTGTGAATTTACGCAAATACAAAATAGATAACTGGTAACGTGATAAATGAAAAAAGTACACCAATGGCTACTGATGAGATGGCTAGTGAGCTATCAAGCCCAGCTTTTATGACCATCGCACTTGCAAGGGCTGATGTCGGCATCGCACATTGAAAGAGGCCAACGACCCAAGTTTTGCTCATCTGGATGCCTGAGACTTTTAATATGATGAAAAATACGATAGCTGGCAAGATCATCTTGCACAAAAGCACGACGCTAACGCCTTTATATGAGCTTGTGATGCTACTAAAGTTAAGACCAACACCGATCGCAAAAAGTGCCACTGGAGTGACGCTACCTTCAAACATCCTAAGTGGCGCAAAGATAAAATCTGGAAGCGGGACTTCTTTTAAGATAAGGCCCATAATGAGCGCGATAAATGGTGGAAATTTTAAAATTTTCATTGTATTTTGAAATAGCGAAACCTTCTCTGGTGCGGCAAAAGATAGGATGAGTGGTCCAAGGATCGAAAGCGGGATACCAGTGGCTATTTGATCATAAAAGATGACCTCATTTACCATCGCATCGCCAAAGAAGCCCTGAATGACAGGCATACCGACAAATAGTGTGTTACCAAAAAGGCTTAGCATGACCATACTGACGGTTGTTATTTTGGTAAATTTAAAAACCTTACCTATGACAAATGCCAAAGCGGCACTAATGGCGGTTGAGGCAAAGCCGATAAGGATCGTGTTTATAAGCGAGGCATCGACATTTACGTGGTAAATTTTGTCGAAAATTAGCGCAGGCATTGCAAAACAAAGGACAAAATCCACAAAAGGGATCGAGTGCTTTTGCTCAACAATGCCGACTTTTTTAGCAAAAAAACCAGTTGCAATTATAAAAAATATTGCAAAAAGTGGTGTGAAATTCATAGCAGTCTCTTTTAAGTTTGGAATTTACAAAGAATTGATTATATGCCCCAAAAGATTAAATTACAATAAACTTTTTTTGATTTTACCCTCAAATTTAAACCCTAGCATCAACCTTTTTGTAAAATTTATCTCTTTCATCTATCTTTTCTATATTTTTTAGATCGTTTTCAAGATAGCTGATATTATAAATTTCTCTTGCGGATATGCTTTTGCCGCTATTTAGGCTGATTAAAAATTTACTCTCAAATTTATTTGATAGGTTGATGATAGCGATCGCTCCAGCATCTTTTAGGCTTGTGATCTTGCCACTTTGCATGACGGCAATATCATTGAAATTTAGCCCATTTAGTTGCGCATTGTCCATCTTTTTTGCCTCTAAATTTACGCTAGTTTTTAGCTCGCTTGGCGTATTTAGTTTGCCAGTGTCATTGTAAAGCTCATTTACGTCTAGCTCTCTGCCGCTATCAAATTTTAGTCTTATCGTGCCATCTTGATTTAGCTTCATAGCTATGACGCTATCGCTATCTCGCAGTGCAGTGGCGGCTGTGGCTTCATTTGCACTAAAAGCTTTTTTTACCTTTTTTAGATTTGAGATGCTAAAATCAAGCCCAGTTGCTTGCTTAAATTCATTTTCCATTGCAATCATTTTGGCTGATTTTGTATCTTCAAGCTTTGATATGTAAGCGTCTGCATTTTCGTCAAATTTCTTTAAATTAGCGCTAAGATTTTCTATCGTCTTTTCATGCGCATCAAGCTCAGTGTTGTAGTCACTATAAAATTTCATAAAACTATCTTTTTGAAATTTTGTATATGAGAAATTTTCATCTTTTTTCTGCTCTTTGCTCGGCTCAATGATCGGATTAAACTCGCTTAGTCTTGCAGTGTCATCAAAGCCTATTTTTGTATAAGCGAAATTTTTAAAAGAGCTATCCTTGCCAAAGATATTATTGTGCCTTAGATCGACCCAGCCGTCATTTTGAGCATATTTTTTAAAGAAATTATTTATATCATTTTTGCCTATCTTTTCATATCTATTTTCTGCAGCAAACAAGGTATTTGGATCTGAGGCGTAGTAGGAGTGCCTGTGATCGATCTCTTTTGTATCTACGTAAAGATCGGGACTATTTGTGATTATTGCTTTATGGTTTAGCTCTTCTCTTGTTATTTGATTGTGATTTATGACATTTGTGCTGATAAACTGCCTAAGATCAACTCTAGTCGTGACGTCACTTAAATTTGCTATTTTTTCATTTCCGTCTTTGTCGTATCCTCTTACTTTTAGCTTGTCAAAGAGCATATCTTTTTGATCTAGCGTGCCGTCATTATTGCTATCAAAGCTAAAAAGTGCGCTGTTGTTTTCTAGCTTTCCAACGCCTAGCTCGTCGTTATCGCCATAAATGTCTAAAAAGACTTCCACTTCGCCATAATTTGTCTTTAGATTGTTTGAGTGGGCGTAGTCATTTAAATTTTTAAATTTTGTATTTTCTAAGTAACCACTTTTTAAGACAGGTAGCATGGTGGCATCATCTGTGGCATTTATATTTTTAAAGTAGGCGTTTTTGCTAAAGCCATTAGAAAGTTCGTCTGAGTAAATTTTATTGTTGCTGTTTATTAAATTTTGCGAGTAATCTTTTAAAATTTCTTTTGCTTTTTGTGTTGCTAGACGTTTGTTGTATTCTTTGATATCAGCCTCAGTTATGTAGATGGTATCTGTTTTATTTGCTTCATAAAGCTCGTTAAACTGCCTTAAATTTACTTTTGAGCTATTTTGATCGCCATGATTTGAAAATCTTTTAGAGAGATTTTGCAAATCATCTAAATTTATAAAATCATACTTTTGCGGTGCAACATTCATCTAAAATCCTTTTAAAGAAGTTGCACTCAATATCGGCTAAATTTATAAATTATTTAAATCAACTGATCTTACCTCTATAAAAGAGGCAAATTTATTTATAGATATAGCATCGTCCCAAGGCGGATCATGTTTGAGCCACATTTTATCGCCAGCTCGAAGTCGCTACTCATACCCATCGAGCAGATAGTTGCGCCTTTTGGCTTTAGGCTCTCGTAAATTTTATATGTTAGCTCGAAGCTCTTTTGCACCTCTTTTGGCTCATCCACATGCGCTCCGATGCTCATCACGCCTTTTAAATTTATATTTTTGCACTCGCTTTGGATGCGCTCATAAATTTCAGCCGCATTTGCGACGCTGACACCTTGCTTTGTATCTTCGTCGGCCGAGTTTATCTGAAGTAGGGTGTCTAGCTTGTAGCTAAGCCTTTTATCGACCTCTAGGGCTCTTTCGAAGCTATCGCAGCTTTGCCAAAGCACTGGTTTTAGGCTTATCATTTGATTGATTTTGTTATTTTGCAGGCGGCCTATCATATGCCATTTGATGTCAGTGAAATTTTGCAACTCTAGCTCTTTTTTGGCTAGCTCCTGGACTCTATTTTCGCCAAAATTTCTCTGCCCTTGTGCGTAAAGCTCCCTCACTTCAGTGCATGTCACATTTTTGCTAACGGCTATCAGCGTCACATCTTTGCTTAAATTTTCTATCTTTTCAAGTAGATCTTTTAAAACTATCATCATAAACCTCCGCTTAATCTCATAATGTCATTGAATGTCGCGAGCACCATGATGCCAAGCAGTAGCGCCCAGCCGCAGTAGGTAAGCGTAACAAGCACTCGCTCATTTATCTCGCGTCTGAAAATTAGTTCATAAATGTTAAATAAAATGTGCCCGCCATCAAGCGCTGGGATAGGAAAGAGGTTTAGCACGCCCAAATTTACAGAGATGAGCGCTACGATTGTTAAAAGCACACTAAGGCTGATCTTAGCGGCCTTTGATGTGACATCGGCGATCTGCACGATACCGCCAACCTCTTTTAGTGGCACAGCTCCAACGACTAGCTTTTCAAAGCTTTTAAAGATGAGCTTTGAAGCCTCAACTGTCTCACCAAAGGCAAATTTTAAGCTCTCTAAACCTGTGTGATAAATTTTCACCACTTCGCCATTAGGCTGGATGCCGATAAGTGGGCGCTGCATCTTTTCATTAAATAAATTTATCGTTTCACCTATCTTTGGTGTTAAATTTATAGTCATTTGCGAGCCGTTGCGATCTATCAAAATGGCGCTAGGTTCAAGCTTTACATTTTTGCTGATCTCGTCCCACTCGTTTATTTTTACGCCATTTATCTCTAAAATTTTATCGTTTATTGCTATGCCAGCGCTTGCAGCTGCCGAGCCTTCAGCTATGTGTCCGACACTTGGCGCAAGTCTTTCAACACCGATAAATCCAAGCAAAATGTATATGAAAAATGCCAAGATAAAGTTAAAAAATGGTCCTGCAAAGAGGATGTAGATGCGCTTTATGGGACTTAGTACGTTGTAGCTATCAGCGTCGTAGTTTTTGGCCTTTGGGTCGGTGTCGTCTTGCCCTTTTAGCTGCACGTATCCGCCAAGCGGGATAGCGCTTAGGCAGTAGTCGGTGCTGCCAACATTTTTGGTGTAAATTTTCTCGCCAAAGCCGATGCTAAAGGTATTTACTTTGACGCCGAGCATTCTTGCTGCTAAAAAGTGGCCAAGCTCATGGAAAAATATGAGAAAACTAATGGCTAAAACGGTCACTAAAAAATAAAACGAATACGCATAAAGCCCAAGGCAAAGCAGGGCTAGCGTGAAGAGAATGCCTTTCAAAACTTACCTTTTTTTGAAAAAATTGATGAGATTTTAGCCAAAGTTTATAAATTTACTCTCAAATTTGGCTTGCCATCTAGCTAGGCGAAAATTTCTCTTAGCCAAGAGAGTGTTTTGGCTCTATTTAGCCCTTTGCTGAGACTAAAATAAGTTTTATCTTTATCGTCTAGGTCAAATTTCACATTAAAACGTGACTTTGCTTGATCAACAAATGGCTTTAAATTTAAAATATCAGGGCAGGGCAAAATATCTTTTGGCAGCTCTTGTAAAAAGCTCATGCCATCATCGTTAAAATTTATTCTAGCCCTTGGCACAGCGTCGTTTCTAAGCTCTATCTCAAATGTGTGATCATACACAAATGGCGCAAAAAGGCGAATTTCTAAGTGAAATTTACCGGCTAGCTCATCATCGCTTAAGCCTTGATTACTAAACCAGTAGCCAAAATTTACAGCATTTAGCGAGATGTCAAAATCATAAGGATCAGCAGGGCTCACGCCTATACGGCGCAAAAGCTCATATATAGGCAGTTTTGCCTGCAAGTCACCATAATAGTCATAAAGCTTGGCAAGTAGCGGATGTGAACGGCCGGCTCTCTCTTGCAAGCGTAAAATTTCAAAGATATATCTGTGCGCAAACGAGCGGTGCGATACCGAGCGAGTGACCTGCGTGCTTAGATAGTCTAAAATTTCAGGGCTTTTTGAAAAGCTCATCGCGCTCCAAATGCCACGCAAAGTCTCTACGTCGTTATCAAACGTATCAAATTTATCTGCATGGGTTTTGTTGTATTCTAAAGCGCAGCTTAATAAAAATTCATTTAGCTCGGGACCGATCACACCGCCGATCTTTTCTAAATTTTTAGCATCGTGATAAAAATTTGTATTAATGATCTTTTGATTTAGTTTTTTCGCTTGTTTTTGCAGTGCCAGCTCTAAATTTGCAACGCGTTTTAGAATGATCTCTTTTAGTTCGTAGCTCAAATTTAACTCTTTTTCATCGCCTTTACATAGGCAAAGATGTATTCAAACCCAGAATAAAGAGTGAGCGCAACAGCGATCCATAGCAAAAGCTCGCCACCAGGCCAGCTCATCAGTAAAAATCCAACCGCAAACATCTGCGAAACGGTTTTGACCTTGCCAGCCATCGAAGCTGCGACTTCGACGCCGTCACTTGCCATCACGACACGAAAGCCAGTTATAAAAAACTCTCTTATCAAGATAAGATAAACAGCCCAAGCACTCGCTCTACCAAGCATCATAAGGCCTAAAAATGCAGCCAAAATCAGCATCTTATCGGCTAGTGGGTCAAGGATCGCGCCAAGTTTAGTCTTTTGATCCCAGCTTCTAGCGATGTAGCCGTCAAAAAAGTCAGTCACCGAGGCGATCACAAAGATGAGGGCTGCGAAGTAGTTTATCCAGCTTATATGAATTTGCGTAAAAATCCCTGGCGCATTTACGAGCATAAAAAACATAAGCGGAGCTAGCAATATCCTAAAAAATGCCAGTGAATTTGGTAAATTTAAGCTCACAAATATGCCTTTATGCTTAGAAATTTCACTCTCATTTAAAAGTCGTGCCACCATCTATTATAAATGTATGTCCAGTCACCCAGCTAGCCTTAGACGAGCATAAAAATAGACATGCTCCAGCTAGATCAGCAGGCTGTCCCATGCGGTTTAGCGGGCTAAGCTTTGCCGTCATATCGCGCACCTCTTCGTAGTTGGTAAAGGCTCTTAGCGCGTCTGTCTCGATAGGGCCGCCGCTTACGACATTTACGCGGATGTTTTTCTCACCAAGCTCGGTCGCAGCGTATCTTGCCATCGCTTCAACGGCTGCTTTTGCTGTGCCGTGGCCTGCGTAGTTTTCGATATAGACTAAATTTCCAGTTGAGCTTAGGCTAATGATACTGCCTCCACCCACTTTTTCCATGCGTTTTGCAGCCTCTTGCGCGCCCACGACAAAGGCATTTACGGTTGCTGTGAAGATATTATTTATACCTCTTGGTTTTAGCTTCATAAATTTAGTGTATCCACCAGCCACTGCGCGACCTGAGATAATAGCGTTTGAGATGAAAAAATCAACTCTGTCAAAGTCCTCATCTATCTTTAAAAATAGCTCCTTATAAGTCTCTGGCTCAAGGATATTTAGCGCGTAGGCTCTAGCTTTTATCTTGTAGGTAGTCTCAAGCTCTTTTGCCTGCTCTTTGGCAAGCTCCTCGTTTGAGTTGTAGGTAAATGCTATATTTACGCCAGCTTTTGCAAATTCTTCGACTATGGCTCTGCCGATGCCTCTAGTGCCGCCGCTGATGACTAGCGTTTTACCTTTAAATTCGTTTAGTGCGTCCTTCATTAAAATCCCTTTATTTCGTAATTTTTAATAACTTCTTCGATCTTTTTGAAATTTTCTTTGCTCGGTTTGCAAAGTGGCAAGCGGTACTCCAAAGTGTTGATCAGTCCTGCTAGATACATCGCCGCTTTGATCGGTATCGGGTTGCTTTCGCAAAAGAGCGTTTTGTTTATCGTATAGAGGTTGTCATTTATCAGTTTTGCTTTTTTGTACTCTTCATTCATCGCAAGGTGAGTAAGCTGTGAAATTTGATCTGGTAAGAGGTTTGCAGTGACCGAGATGACGCCCTTTCCGCCGTATGATAGGATAGGGTAGTTTATCGCATCTTCGCCGCTAATGACCACTAAATCAGGCTCGTGAGCTAGCAGATCGACGCATCTATCGATGCTGCCTGTTGCTTCTTTGATGCCAAAAATATTTTTACAATCTTTAAAAAGTCTAAAAACGGTTGCTGGCAAGATATCTACGCCAACTCTGCCTGGGACGTTGTAAAGAAGCACCGGAATTTCTATGCTGTTTGCGATAGCCTTGTAGTGCTCGTAAAGCCCTTCTTGCGTCGGTTTGTTATAGTAAGGAGCGACTGATAGGATGCCGTGAGCACCGTGAGCTTGAGCAAATTTAGCGATATCGATGGCCTCGTGAGTGGCGTTGCTGCCAGCACCAGCGAGCACCTTGACATTTGTGCCTTTACATGCATCTACTGCGATCTCGATGCAAATTCTATGCTCATCATGCGTTAGAGTTGCGCTCTCACCAGTTGTTCCCACTGGCACAACGACGTCTATGCCGTTTTTTATCTGTCTTTTTATCAGTTTTTCAAAACTGACTTCGTCTATTTTTTGGTTTTTAAATGGCGTAACTAGTGCTGTCATCGCACCTTGAAGCGAATTTTTCACGTCTATTCCTTTTTTAAGATTATTGTCGTGCTAGTTTTTTCGTTGAAATATCTATTTGCTATCTCTTTTAAAAGCTTGGCATCTATCTTATCTATATTTTTTTCAAGCTCGTAAAGTGGCTTTATATCGCCTCTAGCAAGGTATGAGCCGTATAAATTTGCCACCTTGCTCGCGCTCTCAAATGAGTAGATAAAATCAGTTTTTATCAAATTTTTAACTCTTAAAACGTCCTCTTTGTCGATCGGCTTTCTCTTTAGATCATCTATGATCTTTAAAATTTCAGTCTCAACCGCGCTAGCCTCGACGTCTGGGTTGCAAACTGCTAAAAATATAAATAAATTTTCATCAACGCAGCTCATATTGTAAGCGTAAATTTGATTTACAAGCATTAGCTCATCGACAAGGCGTTGCTGCAAGATAGAGCTTTTGCCAGTGGCTAGATATTCACTTATCGCATTTAGCCCCACTTGATCAGCATGCCTAAAGTCTGGGATCTTATAAGCGATTGCTAGCATTTGCGTTTGGCTATCTTTGTAGATGATAGCCCTTCTTGCACCGTCTTGCTCAGGCTCTTTGCAGTGTAGTTTTGGTATAGCTCTTTTATTTTTTATGCTGCTAAAGTTTTTCTTAGCTAGCTTAAATGCCTCGTCTTTGCTGATGTCGCCACTTACCATTAAAATGGCGTTTTTTGGCTGATAGTATGTAGCGTGAAATTCTTTTATATCAGCGATCTTCCAGTTTTCGATATCTTTTATAAAGCCTATTGGTGTCCAGTGGTATGGGTGGTAGATAAATGCGTGGTTGTAGAGCCTAAAGTAGAGGTATCCCATGGGGTTGTTGTCTGTTCGCCACCTGCGCTCTTCGTGCACCACCTCGCGCTCTGGCTGAAATTCTTTATCTTTTAGGCTTAAATTTTTCATAAGCTCGGCAAAAAGACCAAGCGTTTTGTCTAAATTTTCATTTGAGGCTTTTATAAAGTAGTGAGTGTAGTCAAAGCCCGTGCTTGCGTTATTTACGCCGCCAAAACCCTTTACGATCTCGTCAAACTCCCCAGCTCGTAAATTTTTGGTTGATTTGAAATTTAGATGCTCTAGCATGTGAGCGATGCCACTTTTGCCCATCACTTCGTTTCTGGAGCCAACTTTATAAAAGACATCAACGCTTATCACTTTTGAGCCAGGATTTACTGGCACGTGATAAATTTCAAGTCCATTTTCTAGTTTAAATTTATTAAATTTTATCAATCTCTTGCCCTCTATTTTTTAACATTTGCGCCGACTGCTTCGCTGATAGAGGCAAAGCCATCTCTTTTTAAAAGCTCTAAAATTTCTAAATTTATATCTCTTGCGATCATCGGCCCTTTAAAGATAAAGCTTGTAAAAATTTGGACTAAATTTGCTCCCATTTTTATGCGCTCATAGGCCTCTGCACCGCTATCTATGCCGCCACATGCGATAAGCGTCGTCTTGCCATAAAGCTCGTCTGCCACGGCTTTAAAGATATCTTTTGATTTTTTGGCGATCACCTTGCCGCTTAGTCCGCCAAAATCCTTTAAATTTGACGAGTGAGAGAGCGAATAATCAACGCTTGTATTTGAAACAAGCACGCCACTAGCGCCGTTTTCTACCGCGCAGCTACAAAGTTTGATCGCATCTTCGTGGCTCATGTCAGGAGCTATCTTAAAGATGATCGGCTTTTTGGTTAGTGGCAAAATGACGCTAAAAAGCTCTTTTATGAAGCTTTCATCTTGAAGAGCTCTTAAATTTGGCGTGTTTGGCGATGAGACATTTATGACAAATGTGTCGCAAATTTCACTAAATTCTCTTACTAAAATTTCATAGTCTTTTATCGCATCTTCATTTGGCGTAACCTTGTTTTTACCGATGTTTGCCCAGATCGGTATGGTAAAAGGATAGATCTTTTTTACTCTATTTTTGATAGCCTCACAGCCTTCGTTGTTAAAGCCCATCGCATTTTGGATGCTCTCTTCGTCTATGAGTCTAAAAAGCCTTGGTTTTGCGTTACCAGGCTGCGGTTTTGGCGTAAATGTGCCAAATTCTAAGTGTCCAAAACCAAGGGCAGTAAGCGCCTCAAACATCGTGGCGTTTTTATCAAAGCCGCCAGCTATGCCAACTGGGTTGTGGTAGGTGCTTGAGAATAAATTTTGTTTTAGCGCGTTGTCATCGACCACGCATTTGTGTGCCAAAAAGCTTAGCGAGCCAGGGAATATTTTATTTGCCCCAACCATCGCGACTTCAGCGATCTTATGGGCTGTTTCAGGATCAAATTTGAAAAATATAGATTTTAAAGTATTGTAGTTTAAGCTCATTTTAACCTCTTTAAAATGCCTAAAAATTTACGCAAATCTTAGCAAAAATCGCCTTAAACTAAGGCTTTGCCCTTAAGTTTTGCATAAATTTCATTTCTCTTGCTAAGCTCCTCGTCGCTTCCAGTATCAACTATCTTACCATCACTCAAAACCGCGATCTTATCGGCACTCTCGACCGTGCTAAGGCGGTGAGCGATGACGAAGATGATCTTTTTGCTTCTTAGATTATTTATCGCTTTTGTGATCTCTTTTTCGCTCTCGTTATCAAGCGCTGAAGTAGCCTCGTCAAAGATTAGGATTTGTGGGTTTTGATAAAGCGCTCTAGCTATGGCGATGCGCTGTCTTTGACCACCTGAGAGGTTGGTGCCAAATTCATTTAAGATAGTGTTTATGCCGTTATCAAGCTTGCTTACAAACTCGTAAGCATTTGCTAGTTTTAGTGCGTTTACAACGGCATCTTCATTAAATTCTCTGCCGTAAGCTACGTTTTTAGCAACTGTGTCGTTAAAGATATAGACGCGCTGGGTTACAAGCCCGATATTTTGGCGAAGTGAGTGAATTTTGATATCTTTTAAATTTATGCCATTTATCAAAATTTCTCCGCCATTTACGTCGTAAAATCTCATAAGCAAATTCATAAGCGAGCTTTTTCCGCCGCCACTTGAGCCAACAAGGGCTATAAATTCTGACTTATTTGCCTCTAAATTTATCCCTTTTAAGACCTCTTTGTCGCCGTAGCTTAGGCGGACATCGTTAAATTTGATCAAATTTATCTCTTCGTTTAGCTCTTTTTTGCCATCTTTTATCTGACTTACTTTATCCATTAAGAAAAACGTCCTCTCGCTTGCTGCGATGGCATCTTGCATCTTGTTGTAGATATTTACGATGCGTTTTAGCGGGGTGTAGAGCATGAAAAGCGCTGTTAAAAATGAAAAGAACGCGCCCATATTTATCTGTCCGTCGATGACGTCTTTACCGCCTATTATTATGACCGCTGCCACGCCTATCGAGCCTATGGTCTCCATTAGCGGGCTTACTAGCTGTTCGATCTTGACGCTTTTTAAATTTAGCCTAAAAAATTTATTGTTTTCATCAACAAAGCGTGAATGCTCGTATTCTTGTGCGTTATTTGCTTTGATTATCTCGATATTTGTAAAAATTTCACTAAGCGCAGATGTGATGTCTGATGTTTTTTCTTGCGACTGCTTTGAAATTTTCTTCATCCTTTTAGCAAGGCGCGAGATCGGATAGATCGCCACTGGCATGACGACAAGGGCGAAAAATGCCAGCTTTGGACTTTGATAGATGACGACGCAAAGAAGTCCGATGATAGTTATAAATTCCCTCGTAAGTTCAGGGATCATGCTTGATACTATCGATCTTATGCGATCGATGTCGTTTGTTGTTCTACTGATTAGCTCGCCAGTTCTAAATTCATTGAAAAAGTCCATATCTAAATTTAAAAGGTTTGCAACCATCTTTTCGCGAAATCTTCTAATCGTATCTTGCCCTATATATGCCGTAAAATAGGCCTGCATGAAGGTTCCGATGTTTTTTATCACGTAGATCGCGATGATGGCGCAAGGCAAGATGTAGAGCAACTTTTCGTTTTTCTCAACGAAAATTTTATTTAGCACAGGCTCTACGAGATAGGCACTTACCGCCGTTCCGCCACTGGCAAGCCCCATGCCGATGATGGCAAAAATAAAGTGTGGGATATAGTCTTTAAAATATGGACCAAAGCGCTTTAGCACATCTTTTAAGCCAAAATTATTCATTATTTTTCTCCCAAACTGCGCCATTTGGTGTATCCATGATAGAGATATTCATTTTTGCTAGCTCATCTCTTATCTCATCAGCCCTTGCAAAATTTCTCTCTTTTTTAGCTGCTGCGCGCTCATCAAGAAGCCTCTTTATCTGCTCTTTTTGTTCGTCACTTACGCCAAACTGAAAGTACTCCACATAGTTTGTGATAGCAATGCCTAAAATTTCGCCTATAAGACCCAAATTTGCCACCACTTCGGCCTTATATGCTTTATCTTTTGGATTATTATTAAGTCTTTCATTTGCCGTTTTTACAAACTCATCGACGCTTGCAAGCGCTTTTGAAGCGTTTAGATCGTCACTTAGTGCCTCAAGTAGCTCATTTTTAAAGCTCTCATTTGCCATGCCAGCTTGCACGCCATCAACTCTTTTTTTGAGGCGGTAAATTTTATCAAGTCTCTTTTTTGAAGCTACTAGATCTTCATCTGAATAGTTAAAATGCGCTCTGTAATGGCTCGTAAGCAAATAATATCTAAGCACTTCGCCATGAACGTTTTTTAGGGCATCCTTTACGAAAAAGCTGTTATTCAGGCTCTTGCTCATCTTTTCGTTATTTACCTTTATAAAGCCATTGTGCATCCAGTATTTGCTCAAATTTTTATGATAGGCGCATCTGCACTGGCTAGCCTCGTTTTCGTGGTGCGGAAAGAGTAGGTCGATGCCGCCAGCATGGATGTCGATCTCAAATTTATCATTTTCTTTGTCGCTTAAAAACTCCCTTATCATCGCTACGCACTCAGTATGCCAGCCAGGGCGACCCTTGCCAAATGGGCTCTCGTACCATTTTTCGTCAAATTTCCAAAGCACAAAGTCTTTTTCGTCTCTTTTCTCGCCAAAACTAGCCACACGCGCGATAAGATCAGTGTTATTGTCCTTGCCGCTAATGCTAAAATATCCACTATCCTTGCTCGTGTCAAAGTAAATTCCATCGCTGGTTTTATACGCCACACCTCTATCCATAAGCACCTTGATGTAGCTAATGATCGCCTCCAAGCACTGCGTAGCCTTTGGCTTAAAGTCTGGATCAAGCACGTTTAAAGCGCCCATGTCGCTCTCGTAGTGCGCTATATATTTGTTTGTGATCTCCTCTAGGCTTTGACCAGTTTGCGCCATTTTATTTAAAATTTTATCGTCGATGTCGGTGTAGTTTCTTGCAAATTTGACCTTGTAGCCAAGCGCTTTTAAGACCCTTCTTAAAAGATCAAAGCTAACGGCTGACTTTGCATGCCCCAAATGCGCGTCGTCATAGACCGTTGGACCACACAGATAGACGCTCACCTCGCCATCTTTAATAGGGCTAAACTCAACCTTTTCTCTTTTAGAAGTATCAAAAATTCGCATTAAATATATCCTTTAAAAATGTTAAACCAAAATAGAGCAAAACCGCCAAAATAGCGATGGCGGCTATAAATTTAGGCTCGATTATAGCTAAAAATCGCTTAGCTCCAAAGGCTCTTATATATAAAATAAGCTGCAAAAATCCCCCAAGCGAGCTTGCAAATGCAAGGCCAGCAGCTCCAAATTTCTGCATCAAAATGACCGCTAGGATCAAATTTATCACAAGGCAGATGATAGAAATTTTAGCTGCTTCTTTTTGCTTCATATTTGCATAAAGCCAAAGTGAGAAAATTTTAGCTAGACCAAATGGCGTAAGCCCCACTAAATAGGCACTTAGCACCTTGGCGCACTCGGTCGTGTTTGCCCTTGTGAAATTCCCTCTCTCAAACAAGAGCCAGATGATAAACTCACTTAGCACGACGCCTGTGATCGTGGCTGCTAGTAGGGCGCAAAGTAGCAGATAAAAGCTCTTTTTTGTCCAAACTAGGGCGTTTGCTTCGTCTTTTTGCTTTAAAAGCCTAGTGATCTTTGGAAAGAGTGCCTGAGAGAGCGCGATCGCAAAGATGGCAAGCGGGAGCTGGAAAATTCTATTTGCATAAAAAAGGTAGCTTATCGAGCCACTTACCAAAAAGCTAGCTAGCCAAGTGTCCATAAATGCGCTTATCTGCATCGCACTTGAGCCAAGTAAGCCGTGGTAGAAATTTATAAAAAAGCCTTTGCTTTGCGCTCTTTTGCCTTTAAAATATCCGCTTAGACCACCCCAAAAAATTTTATTTAAGGCGTTAAATTTCATAGCGATTAGATGCACCAAAACTTGCAAAAAGCCGCCTATAACGACGCCAAAGCTAAGATAAAGCGCAACCACACTCTCGCTCTTGCCACGAGCCAAAAGTAGCGAAGCGATCATGGCTAAATTTAGCAGCGCAGTAGAAAACGCAGTCGTTGCAAAGTGCCCTTTATACTGAAGCAGCGCACCCATGAAAGTGACGATATAAACAAGTGCTAGATAGTAGAAATTTATACGCACGAGTGGCACTGCGTCTGTGATATTTTGCTCGCTCAAGCCGCTTGCGATGATCTTTATAAAGTAGGGCGTAAATAAATTTACAAGAAGCGTCAAAATGCCTATAAAAAGTAGAAATTTGATGAAAATTTCAGCCTGAAAGATCGCTTTTTTCTTGCTATTTGCAAAATTTGGCAAAAATGCCTGTGTAAAGGCACCCTCACCAAAGATGCGGCGAAATAAATTTGGTATCTTAAATGCTATGAAAAAGAGGTCGCTAAATATGCCAGCACCAAGGATAGAGGCCGTCAAAAGATCTCTTATAAGCCCTAAAATCCTTGAAGTCATGATGCCAACTGAGTTTGAAAAAAAGCCTTTTATAAACATCGCCCACCTAGTAAATTTAAAAACGCAATAGTAACAAAAGATGCTTTAAAGCTTACATAACCCAAATTTAATAAAGTTTTAGAGATAATAAGAGCCAAAATTTTATGTGAAATGGATCAAATTTGAGCGAGAACGTGCAAGAAAACGAGAGATTTTTACCGCCAACGCAAATTCAAACTTCAACACCTTATCTATCGCTTAAAGAGCTAAGCAAACAATACAGCGTGCCGGTGGAATTTATAGATTACAAACTCTCAAATATCTTAACTTACTATAAAAATAAAGACAACGTCGAGCCAGTTTTTGTCCCTGAAGAAAATTTAAGCTTTTTTGATGACAACACATTTTATCTTGACGAGACGCTAGAGATCGAGCAGGTCTATGACGTGGAGTTTTTTGACGTTAGACTAAATGCCATGCCAAAGCTGCCAAAGATCGATATAGGCGTAAATTCAACCATCACAAAGGTCATCGCAAAGATTAGAGCGAGCAAAGAGTGCGAATATGAGCAGCACTACGAAGATAAGCTTTATGAATACATCGCAAAGCAGCTTATGAAGGCTCAAATTTTAATAGGCATAAGGATCGGCAAGCTAAAAGAGGAGCTAAAGCAAATCGCCTCGATAATCCACGTAAAAGGCGAGCTTGACAAGGACTACACGCTAAATTTAACCCAAGGCATCAACCCTAAAAAAGCGATTGACGCAAAGATCATCTACTACTACAAAGATAAGCTTGATGGGTTAAAAGACGAGGATAAGGTTGATTACGCTGATAGGGGCTTTGTCTTTGGCGTGGCAAAAGATGAAGTGATAATGGAGGAGAAAAAGTCTCACGAGGGCGCAAATGGACGCGATGTAAGAGGCAAGCTTATAGAGGTTGCAAAGCCAAAAGAAGAGAGCGAAAAAGAGATAAGCATAAGCGAAAATATCGAGCGCGTAGAAAATGATGAAAGTATAAAATATATCGCTAAAAAAGCAGGCTACGTGGTCGAGAAAAACGGCTCTTTTGACATAGAAGAGCGCATAGAGATAAATGAAGCAAATTTTAAAACAACTGGCTCTATCCAAGCAGGCACCGACACAAACGTCACTTTAGTAGTTCGTGAGACTGACACGATAAAAGACGCTATCGGCACTGGCATCATCGTGGAGGCTGATGAGATCGAGGTAAAGGGAAACGTCGGTGCAAACGCGATGGTCAAGGCAAATGATGTAAATATCGGCGGTCAAACTCACCAAAAGGCTAAAATTTATGCCAAACACGCCAAAATTTCTATCCACATCGGCAAGGTAGAGGCTGAAAGCGTCGAGATAGATAGGCTTGAAGGTGGCACTGTCATAGCAAAAAGAGTGAAGATAAATAGCGTAGTTGGTGGCTCTATAACAGCTCAAAATATCCAGATAGACACGCTTGGCTCAAACTGCACCATCACAGCCTCGCACCTAATCGACGTTAGATATCTAAGAGGCACTGATAATAAATTTATCATTGACGCCAGCAAGATGCCTGAGAGTGCGGAGGCTACGCAAGATCAGCTAAGCAAGATCGAAAGCACCAAGTCTGAGCTAGCTACGCTTCTAAAAAACATAGAGAGCAAGAAAAATGTCATCAACGAGAACAAAGACTCGATCTATACGATAAAAGCTAAGATCGAGGAGCTATCAAAAGCCAAGGTAATACCGCCAGTTACGTTTATGAAAAAGCTAAAAGAGTATCAAGGGCTCGTTAATGAGTACAACACCTTGCTTAGGATATTTAAAGAGAAAAAAGAGCTTTTGGCTGATCTAAAAGATGAGCTTGAGATCATGCAAAATGGCATATTCTCAGCCAAAGTGATAAACAGAGGCAACTGGATCGAGCTAAATGAGATAAGATTTGTCATAGTCGATCCTCCGCAAAACGTCACCTACATCTCAAAACAAAACGAGACCGCTCACGTCATCACGCTAGATAAATTTGATAACGGCGGCGAGGTCGAATACAAGATAAAAAAGTCAAACAAACTCGAAGACTACGCGGATATAAATTTCATGGAACAAAAGGTTAAATGATGATAAAAGCAATCGAAGGCGTCGTTACAAAAAAAGAGCCCGCATTTGCCATACTTAAGACAAATAGCGGCGTAAGTTATGGGATTTTCATCTCGCTTTTTTGCTCAGCAAAACTCAGTAAAGGCGAAAAAGTCGAGCTCGCCATAACGCAGATCATAAGAGAGGACGCAAATTTACTCTACGGCTTTTTAGACGCAAATGAGCAAAAGATGTTTGAGATGCTTATAAAGCTAAATGGCATAGGGGCAAGTACAGCAATGGCGGTTTGCTCAAGCCTTAGCTCGCAGGCATTTACAAACGCCATAATAAGCGGCGACGCCGACACCTTTAAAAGCGTGCCAGGCATCGGACCAAAGACAGCTAGGCGCATAATAGCCGAGCTAAGCGATGCTAAACTTATAAGCGACGATAGCGTGCCAAGCTACCAAAATGAGGCGCTTTTGGCACTTGAGGCACTTGGCTTTAAGCGTGAGAAGATAGTGAAAATTTTGCCTGATTGTAAGAGTGAAAACACGAGCGATCTTATAAAAGAGGCACTTAAAAAACTAGGATAAGGATAAAAAAGATGAATTTAGGCGTGATATTTGGGGCAAAGAGTTTTGAGCATGAGATAAGCATAGTAAGCGCGATAGTTTTAAAAAACGTCCTAAAACAGGAGCTAAAATTTATATTTTGTGATGCAAATAGGGACTTTTACCTGATCGAGCAAAAAGATATGAGGGCAAATTTTTTTAGCTCTGGCAAATACAAAAACTCAAAGAAGCTATCTTTAGCAAAGGGCGGCTTTTACGCGCACTCGCTTTTTGGCGCAAACAAAGTTGAATGCGACGTCATTATAAATTTGATCCACGGTATGGACGGCGAAGATGGCAAGATAGCGGCACTTTTTGACTTTTACGGGGTCAAATACATAGGTCCAAGGCTTGAAGCAAGCGCGCTTAGCTACAACAAAGAGCTTACTAAATTTCTAGCGCAAAAGGCTGGTGTAAAGGCGCTTGACTATGAGATGCTAACTCGTCAAAGTGAGCCAAAATTTCACTATCCTATTATATTAAAGCCAGCAAGGCTAGGCAGCAGTATCGGCGTGAGCGTCGTGCATGATGATAGCGAGCTTGCCTACGCAAAAGACGTGGCGTTTGAATTTGACAAAGATGTTTTGGTAGAGCCCTTTATAAAAGGCGTCAAAGAGTACAACCTTGCAGGTTGCAAGATCGATGGAAAGATCAAATTTTCTATCGTCGAAGAGCCAAAAAAGAAAGAATTTCTTGACTACGAGCAAAAATATCTAAGTTTTTCAAATGAAAACAAGGTAAAAGAGGCGGAAATTTCTGAAGAGCTAAAGCAAAAGCTTAAATTTAACTTTTCTAAAATTTATGATTGTGGATTTGACGGAGCGATCATTAGATGCGACTTTTTTGTGATAGATGACGAGGTCTATCTAAACGAGATCAACCCAAACCCAGGCAGCCTTGCGAACTATCTATTTGAGGACTTTGAGAGCACACTAAATGCCCTTGCAAACTCACTTCCAAAAGAGCGTGAGATAAAGATTGATTATAAATTTATAAACTCGATCACTTCGGTAAAAGGTAGCGGTAAGCTCTAGTTTATTTAGCGATATATAAAGTAGTTTGTGATATTTTACGTAAAATTTTACATAAAGAGCGACAATGGTAACTTTTACAAAAGATGAAATTTATACAGCAACCGAGGTGGTTAGAAATTTTAGCTCAGTGCTTTCACGTGTGGGAGCTAGCGAGTTAAAGCGCGCTGTCATCGTTAAAAACAATAAATTTGAAGCAGTCCTTTTAAATATGGAGGAGTACGAGCGCCTTTGCGAGGCAGTAAGCGTGCTTGAGAGCATTTACGCTGCTAAAAAGAGAGAAAACGATGGCGAGTAGGGCGGTAAAATACGGCTCAGACGAGTACGATATCAGCTACGAAGTAGTAAATCCAAAATGCAAAAAAGTAGTGCTTTTCTTGCACGGCTGGGGCGCAAACAAAGAGATAATGAAAAAGGCTTTTGGGCACTATCTAAATGACTTTTGCCACGTATATATCGACATGCCAGGCTTTGGTAAAAGCTCCATTTTTAAGCCTTTAAAAACAAGTGACTACGCAAAAATCGTTGCAAATTTCTGTGACGAGCTACAAATAAAACCAGACATCATCGCAGGACATAGCTTTGGCGGCAAGGTTGCAACACTTCTAAAACCGCCATATCTAGTGCTTTTAAGCTCTGCTGGCATAGTCGTCAAAAAGCCATTTATCGTGCGAGCAAAGATAGCGATATTTAAAATTTTAAAGATATTTGGCTTTGGTAAATTTTATAAACTCTTTGCCACAAAAGATGTGAGCGGCATGAGCAGAGTGATGTATGAAACCCTAAAAAACGTCGTTGATGAGGATTTTGCAAAGCATTTTGCTGACTTTGGTGGCAGAGCTTTTATATTTTGGGGAGAAAATGACAAGGCAACGCCTGTAACAAGCGGCGAGAGCATAGATAGACTTATCAAAAATAGCTCATTTTTCCCGCTTAGTGGCGATCACTTTTTCTTTTTGCTTCACGCTAAATTTATAAGCGACGAGATAGAAAAAGGGATAAATTTTGAGCCAAATGAGGCAAAAAATGTCGTGCTAGATGACGATGAGAGCGGGATCGAGGAGATAAGATGAGTATATTTTTAAGCATAAGCACAGTTTTATTTATCTTTGCGCTTGCTTTTTATGTGATCACTTGCTTTCAGTGGTTTTCATATAGGCCTGAGCGCGTGCTCTTTCACTTCACAAAGCCCGCTTGGCACGTTTTTTTCTTCATCGTGCCTTTGGTGCTATTTTACACGACTGGCAAGTGGTTTTTTATCTATTTTTACTTTGCGCTTTTGCCAGCTCTTTATCTTTGGCATAAAAAACTTGATAAAAAGCTAGTCTTTACAGGTAGGATCAAGCACTTTTTTGCCATCCTTGCTTGCGCTATCATCTTAAACTACGCTTTAAATTTCATCATCCACAAGGCGTTTTTGGCTCCTATGCCACTTTTTGTCTTGGTCGTGAGCCTATTTTTTAGTGAAATTTTAGAAAAGATCAAATTTCAAGGCTTTAAAAACAAGGCGCTTAAAAAACTGGGCGCAAACAAAGAGCTAAAGATCATCCTAATCACCGCAAGCTACGGCAAAACGAGCATTAAAAATTTCCTATTTGAAATTTTAAAAGATAGCTTTGTCTGCTACAAAACGCCTCGTAGCGTAAATACAATGGCTGGCATCATCAAAGATATCAACGAAAATTTAAGCGAGCAAACGCAAATTTACATCGCTGAAGCAGGCGCTAGGCTAAAGGGCGACATCCTAGAGATCACTAAATTTCTAAATCCACAAATCGTCATCGTTGGCGAGATCGGCGCGCAACACATTGAGTACTTTAAAACGCTTGATAACATCCGCGCGACAAAGCTTGAAGCACTTCAAAGCGCTCGCTTGCAAAGGGCATTTTTGCATAGCTCGACAAAAAAAGAGCCAAGCCAAAATTTAGAAATTTATGATGAGAACCTAAAAGATATAAACGCAAATTTAGATGGAATTTCATTTACGCTTGATGGCAAAAACTACGCTTCGCCGCTACTTGGCAAATTTAACGCTACAAATTTGGCCGTCTGCGTCAAGGTGGCAAGATACCTAAAAATGAGCTATGAAGCGATAAATGGTGCGCTATCTAAGATGAAAAACGTCGAGCACCGTCTAAGCAAGATCGAGGCTGGCGGCAAGCTGATAATCGATGATAGCTTCAATGGAAATTTCTCAGGCATGAGCGCAAGCTACGAGCTTGTAAGCACCTACGCTGGCAGAAAAGTACTGCTAACGCCTGGTATCGTTGAGAGCGATGCGGAGCAAAATGCTAATTTAGCCAAGGTGATAAATGAAATTTTTGACCTCGTCATCATAACAAGCTCGCTAAATGCCGAAGTCTTGCTAAAACACATCGTTAAGCCAAAGATCATCATCCTAAAGGACAAGAATAAAATGCAAGAAATTTTAGCCCAAAACACGCATGCTGGCGATCTTATACTATTTTCAAACGACGCACCGAGTTTTATATGAAAAAGATAGTTTTTTTAGCTCTAATCTTAAGCTTAGCCTCAGGCTTTGACATCGATGACTACGATAGGGGCAATGAGGCTAGAAGCGCCGGAGACTACGCAACTGCGTATGAAATTTTTTACGATGGTTGCGAGCAAAAAGATGTGCTTTCTTGCGAGGCTTTGGGCGATATGTTTGTAAATGAAGAGATAAACGAGCAGATGGATAGTGATCTAAAAAAGCACTCAAATATCGAGCTTGGAGTGAGTTATTTTATGAAAAGCTGCGACCTTGGCTATCAAAACGCCTGCGATGATGTGATGAGCCTAAAAGATGATCTAAACATCACCTTGCCATCTGGCGTATACGAAAACGCTAAGGCTAGGTATGACGAGCTTTTTGAAGAGTTTAAAGAGCAAGAGGCAAATAAGACGGTAGAAGAAGAGGAACCAAAGGCTAAAAAATAGTCAAATTTGACTTTGCAAGCAAGCTAAATTCCTCATCAAATTTTAAATTTAAAACTTTAGTATTTTGCTGTCTTTATGAAGGTGGCTCATTTAAAAGAGTTGTAAAAACAAGCCACATCTTGCGTTAAAACTACACACTTTTTATATAAGCAGGGTTAAATTTATACCGCGAGGTTTTTGGCTTGCTCATCTGCAATTTTTATGTTTTCTCTAAATTTTGCTTTCTGGTGGCATTACAAGCTCTGAAAAGAAAATAGTTATGATAAAGCCTAAGGTGCCAACTATAAAATTTGCTCGGATTAGTCTAATGGCATTTTGCAGATATTCGTTTATAATGTTTGTAACTGCGTCAAGTGTCGCACCGGTTATGACTATAAAAAGGACGGCGTGAGCTAGAAAAATGGCTAGTTTTAGCGCTCCAAGCCAAATTTGCCTTGTTATAAAGTTGAGAGTGTATAGGCGGTTGCCTTTGGATTGCTTGGGCTTTAAGCTAAATTTGTCCCGTCATAAAGCGGTTTATGTCAAGCGCACCAAAGATGAAGCTCCCCACTCAAAAGACAAAGTAAATTTAAGATCGCTATCTTTTTTAAGCTAGCTCATCAAGTCTTTTATCTTCAAATTTCTAGCATTTTTGAGAGAAGCAAAGTCCTTTGACAGCTTGCCTTGCAATAACAAAATGATAAATTTGAGTTTTTTAGCTATTAATGAGTAAATTTTGATTTAAATTTACTCATTCGCCAAGTCCTCAGCCACTTTGGCAGCGAGCTTTAGCTTGTCGCTATCAAAGTGCGTGTAAATTCGTGAGGTATTTAGGCTCGCATGTCCAAGGGCTTCTTGCACTAACACAAGGTCTTTTTGCTTTTTATAAAGCATCGTCGCAAAGGTGTGGCGCAGCATGTGAGCGCCGTTTTTCTCTTTTCTGATGCCTGCTTTAAATAAAATTTGCTCCACGATACGGCTAACATAAGCTTGCGTGAGCCTTGTGCCTTTTTTATTTATAAAAAGATAGCCCTCTTTGTTGATGTAGTTTATGGCGATTGCGTTTAGATGATCTTCTATTAGGTGGCGCTTTATCATTACTATGCGGTATTTGTTGCCTTTACCACGGATTCTAATGATAAAAAGATCGCCATCTTCGGTGATATCTTTTCTCTTTAAATTTAGCGCCTCGCTCACGCGGATGCCAGTAAAGATAATGACCTTGATGATGAGCTTGTTGCGGTTTGAGTTTTGCTTAAAGTCGCTCTCCTCGATCGCTTCAAGAAATTTCTTGACCTCCTCTTCGCCCATAAACTCAGGCAGCTTTTGGCCTTTGTTGCCACTAACTCCGCCCCAGTTTTTTAAATTTATATCAAAAACATGAGCCTTGCCGTCCTCTTCGTTTTGTTTGTCTAAAAAGGCAAAGAAATTTATCACTGAAATTCTGTAGTTTTTCTTGCTTGCATCGCTTAGCCCGCCAGTAGTACTTGCTAGAATTTCACTTAGCAGCTCTTCATCGATCTGCTTTAGGCTGCTAAGCTCATAAAATTTCATCGTCTCATATATCTTTTTAAGTGGGTTAAAGTAGGTATTTATACCAGTTAGACCTGCATTTCTAGCGCTTTTTACCAGCCCATCAAGCTGCTCTATATTTTTTATCTCACGGCTTAGGGCGAAATTTACACTTGCAAGCGCCTTTGGGTCTCTTAGCTCCTTGTTTGAAAGCGAGCTAAGTTTAAATTTGACATAACGAGTTAGCCAAAAGATAAATGAGCTCTCAAAACTATCTTTGCAGTCAAGTGGAAATTTCATGCTTAAAGCGTTCTCTCTTTTATCACTCTGGCTGTCTCTATTGCGATCTCTAGCTCTTCGTTGGTTGGGATGATGAGCGTTTTTATCTTAGCGCCTTCTTCATCTATGCACCTCTCGCCTCGCTCATTTGAGAAATTTAGCTCGTGGTTGATGTGGATGCCAAGATGTTTTAGATCATCACAAATTTTTTGCCTTGTATTTGGCGCATTTTCGCCGATACCGCCAGTAAATATGAGCGCATCAACACGTCCTAAAATGGCGTAGTATGAGCCGATATACTTTTTCACTCGGTAGCAAAACATCTCAAACGCAAGCTTTGCGCGCTCGTCGTTTTGCATCTTGGCTACGACCTCTCTCATGTCGCTTGAGCCACAAATTCCAAAAAGTCCGCTCTTTTTGTTTAAGAAGTTATCGATCTCGTTCCACTTTAAAACGCCGATATTTAGCAGATAGATGACCACGGCTGGGTCCATATCGCCGCTTCTTGTGCCCATTATGAGCCCTTCAAGCGGGCTAAGACCCATCGAGGTGTCGATGCTTTTACCATTTTGCACCGCACAAGCTGAGGCGCCGTTGCCTAAGTGAAGCGAGATGGCGTTAAATTTATCAAACTCTATGCCAAGCATTTTAGCAGCTTGCCTGCAGACATATCTGTGCGAAGTGCCGTGAAAGCCGTATTTTCTGATGTGATGGGTCTTGCAAACGTCGTAGGGTAGGGCGTAGCGGTAAGCGTACTCTGGCATGCTTTGATGAAAAACAGTGTCAAAAACGACGACGTGAGGCACGTTTTTGCTCTCTTTCATCGCGTTTTTGATGCCAGCAAGGTGCCCTGGGTTGTGAAGTGGGGCAAGTGGGCTTATCTCCTCGATCTTTTTTATCACGCTCTCATCAACGATCATCGAGCTAAAAAAGCTCTCGCCGCCATGAACTATCCTGTGTCCGATGCCGTCAAGCTCGCTTAGATCGTGCAGTGTATGCGAGGTGGTAAAGAGCTCGTTCATCGCCTCAAGTCCGTCGTGGTGGTCTTTTATGAAGCGTTTTATCTCATAAACTTCGCCATTTGCTTTTAGCACCGCCCTTGAGCTAGAGCTGCCGATCTGCTCGACTAGACCGCTTGCTAGGCTCGTTTTTGTCTGCATTTCAAAAAGTTGAAATTTTATCGAGCTGCTACCTGAGTTTAAAACTAAAATTCTCATATCACTCTCCTGCTTGTATCGCGCTTATTAAGATGGTGTTTACGACGTCTTCGACGAGGCAGCCGCGGCTTAGGTCATTTACTGGCTTTTTTAGCCCTTGAAGTATCGGACCCACCGCTAGAGCGTTTGCACTTCGCTGAACTGCCTTATAGCAGATGTTTCCGCAGTTTAAATTTGGAAATATAAATACATTTGCAAGACCTGCGACATCGGAATTTGGCATCTTTTTGCTAGCCACGCTTAGATCAACTGCCGCGTCAAACTGAATTGGCGCAGCTATTTTTAAATTCGCATCAAGTTCGCTTGCTTTTTTGGCAGCCTCTTTTACAAACTCCACGTCAGCCCCGCTGCCACTATCAGCAGTTGAGTAACTTAGCATGGCGATCTTTGGGTTAAGACCAAAGGCACTTGCTGTTTGAGCGCTACTTAGCGTGATGCTAGCTAGCTCGTCCGCGCTTGGGTTTGGCGTGACGGCGCAGTCTGCAAAGAGTAAAATTTCCTCTTCAAGCGCCATGAAAAATGCCCCGCTTACCACACTTACATTTGGCTTTGTTTTTATGATCTGAAGGGCTGGGCGGATCGTATCAGCCGTGCTCATCGTAGCGCCACTTACCAAAGCATCAGCTATGCCTTCATGAATTAGCATCGTGGCAAAGTAAATTTTATCTTTTGCAAGCGCATTTGCCTTGGCTTCATCCACACCTTTATGTTTTCTTAGCTCATAAATTTTCTTTGCAAATTCATCTGTTAGCTCATTTTGCGCAGGGTTTAACACTTTGGCTTTGCTTAAATTTAGCCCCAAAGTGGCTGCCTTTTTTGAAATTTCGCTCTCAAGCCCTAGCAAGATGATATTTGCCCCACCTTTTTCTAGCACGATGTGAGCTGCTTTTAAAATTCTCTCATCATCACTTTCTGGCAAAACGACCGTTTTGTTTGCCGCTTTGGCTCTTTTTAGAAGCAGGCTTTGAAATTTAAATGGCGTGATGATCTCATGCTTGTAGCTTAAAATTTCATCAAATTTATCAGTTATTAGAAGCTTTGAGTTTAAATTTAGCGCCCTTAGCTCGCTTGCATCTTCGTCAAAAACAGGCGCGTTTAAATTTCTAGCTAGCTTTAAATTTAGCTCGCTCTTGCCAAAGACGCTAAAGCCCTCACAGCCAACGACTACGACGAAGTCGCTTTTAGCCTTTATCTCTTCAAATTTATCTATAAATTTTAAAAAAACTCCTTATCATTTAAATTTATTAGATTTTTTTTGTCGTTTTCGTCTGGAGTTATCTTAAAGATCTCAACTTTTTTGAATTTTGTAGCTATAATTTCCTGCAAATATGCTAGATTTTTGTCTGAAAAAATGTAACAACTTTTCATTTGTGACCTTTTTGGGAACTTAAATTGCTTAATCTTAGCACAAAGATACTTATTTTAAGGCATTTTATGAACTATAAAAAGATATGGCTCGTCACATTTGCGGGCATTTTTTACACAGGTTGCACCCCAAGTGCAGATCCTCACATCAATATGAAACCTCCGGTTTATGTCGAGCAACTCCCTTCAAAAGATAGTGGCAGCGGTCAAAGCAACGCCGGTAGCCTCTTTGGCAAGGGCGAAAATCCGCTATTTTCAGACAGAAAGGCGATGAATGTAAATGACATCGTAACCATCGTCATCTCAGAAAATGCAAGTCAAATTTCAAGCGGCAGCAAAAGCACCAACAAAGATAGCACCATTTCGCTTGGCGGTGGCGTTTTCACAGCTGGAGCCGCACCGCTCTCAACCGTGGCTGATAATCTAAACAAATATGGTGACATCGGCTTTAAAGCAGGTGGCGGCAATAAATTTACAGGAAGTGGCACTAGCAACAGAAGCGAGAAATTTACCGCGACCATCTCAGCTAGGATCATCAAGATCCTAAACAACGGCAACTACTTCATCGAGGGCAGCCGCGAGCTACTCATAAACGGCGAAAAACAGATCATGCAAGTAAGTGGCGTCATCAGGCCTTATGACATCTCGCAAAACAACGAGATCGACTCAAAATACATAGCTGACGCCAAAATTTTGTATAAAACTGAGGGCGAGCTAGACAAATCAACCAAAAAACCTTGGGGCACAAGGCTTATGGAGGCTATCTGGCCATTTTAATGCAAATTTAAAAGCCTAAATTTAACCCATTTAGGCTTTTAAAAATTTATATTTCAAAGCTCTTTCTTATAAAATATACTAAATTATATTTTTTAAAAATTATTAAAATTTAATTGATATTTACTTTCAGAAAAATAGAATTTTTGCCATATCATTTCTCAAAATAGGATAAATTCTCACTAAATATTATTTTTTAGCATATTTTATGATTATTGATATCAAGGCATTTAAAATTTTATTTTAAAATTTATTTAAATATAATTATTAATGAAATAAAATAATATTTGTCTTTTTTAAAAAAGATAAGATACAAAATAAACAAATTTCAAATGAAGGAGCTTATATGAATAATGACTTGCGTCAAAAGATAAATAGACGCTTAAGCGAACTTAGTGCATTGCCTAAGATGAAAAATGACACTAGCATTGCGCAGCTTTTAAAAGATAAGGGCTTTACTAGGCGTGATTTTATGAAGTGGGCTGGTGCGATGACAGCTTTTATGGCATTGCCAAGTGCGATGACACCGATGGTTGCTCGTGCTGCTGAGCTAAGCGATAGGCTCCCTGTGATATGGCTTCACATGGCAGAATGCACTGGCTGTAGCGAGGGCCTACTAAGAACCGACGCTCCAAGCATAGATAGCCTTATATTTGACTACATAAGCCTTGAATACCACGAAACTATCATGGCTGCTGCTGGCTGGCAGGCTGAAGAAAATTTAGAGCATGCGATAGAAAAATATAAAGGCAGATACATCCTGCTGGTTGAGGGTGGCGTGCCAACGGGAGCAACTGAACACTTTTTAACAGTCGGACCTCACGGCACAAGCGGCAAAACTCACGCTGTAAATGCCTCTGCTAACGCGGCTGCTATCTTTGCCATTGGCACCTGTTCTAGCTTTGGCGGTATCCAAGCAGCTAAGCCAAATCCAACAAATGCAGTCGGTCTTTCAAAGGTGACTGATAAGCCAGTCATAAACGTGCCAGGCTGTCCTCCAAGCGAGAAAAACATCGTTGGCAACGTGCTTCACTACTTGCTATTTGGCACCTTGCCTGCACTTGATGTTTATAACAGACCAAAATGGGCTTATGGCTTAAGAATTCACGATCTTTGCGAGAGACGTGGTCACTTTGATGCAGGCGAGTTTGTCCAAAGCTTTGGCGACGAGGGCGCAAAAAATGGCTATTGCTTATATAAAGTAGGCTGTAAAGGTCCATATACATTTAATAACTGCTCACGCGAGAGATTTAACCAGCACACATCATGGCCAGTTCAAGCAGGACACGGCTGTATAGGCTGCTCAGAGCCAGACTTCTGGGATACGATGGGGCCGTTTGAAGAGCCAATGGCTGATAGGCTATTTGACACTGTTTTAGGGCTTGGCGCTGATAATGTAAGTGATAAAATAGGCATTGGAATTTTAGCTCTAGCTGGTATTGGTATAGCGGCTCACGCTACACTAGCTTGTATGAGTAAAGATAAAGAATAAGGCGAAAAAATGAGTGAAAAAAGAATAGTAATAGACCCTATAACACGTATCGAAGGGCACTTAAGAATAGAAGTCGTAGTTGATGAAAACAACGTTGTAAAAGAGGCTTACTCTGGCTCAACTCTTTGGAGGGGCTTAGAGCAGATAGTAAAAAACAGAGACCCAAGAGATGCTGGCTTTTTCATGCAAAGAATTTGCGGCGTTTGCACATACTCACACTACAGAGCAGGCATAGTCGCAGTTGAGGACGCCCTTGGCATCAAGCCTCCACTAAATGCAGAGCTAACTAGAACGCTCATGAACGCAGCTTTATATCTTCACGATCACATCGTGCATTTTTATCAGCTCCACGGCATGGACTGGGCGGACGTCGTCTCTGCACTAAGTGCAGACGTGCATAAAGCTAGCGAAGAGGCGTTTAAATACACAAGCACGCCATTTGCCACGGGAGCTGACAAACTAAAAGAGGTAAAAGAGAGGGTTGAAGCCTTTGTTAAAAAGGGCAACCTTGGACCATTTGCCAACGCATACTGGGGACATAGCACATATAAATTTACTCCAGAGCAAAATTTAATCGTCCTCTCTCACTATCTTGAGTGCCTTAGAATCCAAAGAACAGCAGCTCAGATGATGGCTATCTTTGGTGCAAAAAACCCACATCCACAAAGCCTAACAGTTGGCGGCGTGACCTGTGTGATGGACCTTATGGATCCAGCTAGAATGGGCGAATATATGAGTAAATTTGCCGAGATCAAAGAATTTGTAGATAGAGCTTACTATCCAGATATTTTGATGGCTGCTAAGGCTTATGCAAACGAGCCAAGCGTTTTAAACGACGTTGGTGTATCAAATTTATTCTGCTACGATGAGTTTTTGATCGGCAAAAATGACCATCTATTTAAAGGCGGTATCATCTTAAATGGCGATCTTAGCAAGGTCTATGACATAGACGAAGACAAGATCACAGAAGAGGCGACAAGAGCTTGGTATAAAAATGACAAAGCACTTCATCCTTATGATGGTGAGACAGAGGCAAACTACACTGGCCTTGTCGATGGCGAGAGCATAGATGGCGAGGGCAAGCTAGCTCACAGCAAGCTTTTTGACACAAAGGGCAAATATAGCTGGATCAAAGCGCCAAGATATGACGGCATTCCTATGCAAGTAGGACCGATCGCAAGCGTCGTCATAAACTACGCTAAAGGCAACGAGAGAGTTAAAAAGATAGTTGATGAGTTTTTAGCAAAGAGTGGCTTGCCACTAAGCGCAGTTTTCTCAACTCTAGGCAGAACCGCTGCTCGTATGCTTGAAGCAAAAGTGGTCGCAGAGCACACAATGGACGCATTTAATGCCTTGATCGAAAATTTAAAGACAGATCAAGAGACTTGCGCAAAATATGTAATCGATAACAAAAAGGAGTACAAAGGAAATTTTCAAGGCAATGCTCCAAGAGGCGCGCTAAGCCACTGGTGCCGCATAAAAGATGGCGTCATCTCAAACTGGCAAGCGGTCGTGCCAAGCACTTGGAACGCCTCACCAAAAGACGCTAAAGGTCAAATGGGCAGCTACGAGGCGTGCTTGGTTGGTATGAAGATCGCTGATCTTTCAAAACCACTCGAGATAATACGAAAAATTCACTCTTACGACCCTTGCATCGCGTGTGCCGTGCATGTTATGGATACGAAGGGAAATGATTTGAGTACTTATAAGATAAATCCAAATTTATAAGGAGAAAAGATGTCACATAAAAATCCTGACAGGATCAGCGAATATGAATTCTCCATCGGCGTTAGGCTGACACACTGGATTAGATTTGTAGCTATCACACTTTTGATTGTGAGCGGCTACTACATCTCTTATGTCTTTATGAGCCCAGAGATCACAAGCGAGCCTACAAATTTCATGCAAGCAAAGTGGCGTTTGGCGCACCAGGTCGCTGGCTTTGTGCTAATAGCGGTATTTATCTTTAAATTCTATCTATTTGTCTTTGATAAACACAGCAAAAAAGAGTGGATGAGCGTGCTTGACTTTTTGAGCCCAAAAGTTTGGATAGCGCAGATAAAATACTACATTTTTATGGGCCCACACCCGCATTTAAGGGGCGTTTATAACCCATTGCAGTTTGCCTCATACTTTTTCTTTTATGTCATCTTGGCACTCATTTGCCTAACTGGCCTAGTGCTTTACGCTCACGTTTATCACGAGGGGCTTGGCGGAGCGATCTACGAGCCAGCAAGATACTTTGAAGAGCTTATGGGCGGACTAGCAAATGTTAGAACGATACATAGAATTTGCATGTGGATCATCATGATATTTGTGCCAATTCACGTTTATATGGCGATATTTAACGCCGTTAAAGGCAAAAATGGAGCGATGGACGCCATCGTTAGTGGCTATAAATTTGTAAAAGAACACTGATGAGAGTGCTGGTTCTTGGCATTGGCAACGTTATGTTTGCTGATGAGGGCATAGGTGTTCATTTTGTAAATTTGATGGCTAAAAACTATAAATTTACAAGTTCTAAAAACGAGCTTACTCTAATGGACGGGGGCACTTTAGCCCTCGCTCTAACTCACATAATAAGCGAATTTGACTATCTCATCGTCGTTGATTGCATTAGCGCAAATGGCGCAAGCGTGGGCGATGTTTATTTTTTTGATTTTCTAAACATGCCAAATTTTATCAGCTGGGACGGCTCGGCTCACGAGATCGAGATGCTTCAAACCCTTCATCTAATGGAGCTTGCAGGCGACAGGCCGACAACTAAAATCTTAGGCATCGTACCTAGCCGCATAGAATCATCAAATTTTAGCCTCTCAGATGAAGTGATAAAAGCTTCTAACATCCTAGAAAAAACGCTACTTGATCACTTAAAAGAGCTTGATTTTAAGTGCGAAAAGGTGGCAAATTTCACCCTAAACGATACCCTCCTCGATGACTACGCCAAAAAAGGTTTAAAATGATACTTGCTTTTAAATTTGACTGCTTTAAAGAGCCAGCCTTTTTGGCGCCATTTTTACGCTCATTAGCTGGGGAGCTTAAGCACTCTATAAGCTGCAAAAATGATCAAATTTGCCTAAAAGTAAGTGGCTCTGTCGAGGAGCTTAGCGCCCTAGCAGATAGAGCAAGCGCCATTTTGCCTTATAGCCTTTTTATAAAGCATAGCGAGGTTGATGTGGCAGATGAGCTTGACGAGGCGGGTGAAATTAAAAAGATAAAATTTGGCACGCTTAGCCCATCTCAAGCGGCGGCATTTTTGGCTAATGGCAAGGCTATTTTAAATGAAAGCGGCGTACTTACTTGGAGTAAATTTGATGGCGAAATAACGCTTGGTAATTTTAATGAAAAGCTAAAAACTTGCCTGAATTTATTAAAAAACGGCAAAAGTGTTTGCATAGAGCAAGATGAAAATTTATATGAAATTTCTCTTGGGGTAAATTTTGATGCAAATTTCTTGATGCCTGTAAATTTAAAAGAGCTACCTAAAATTTTTATCGCCGATGATAGGGCGCAGATCGCGCTTGCTAGCTTTGAAAAGCCACTTTTGGCACTAAAGACGACAGCCATTTATAGGCAAAATCACGAGAGCGCACCGCTATTTTTTGACGTGATGGCGCCAAATGATCTTTTTCTTTACGCCCTTTGCGAGCAGCTAAACAAAGAGGGCTTTAGCTTTTTAAGTATTTCTGTAAAGGAGCAAAAAAACGCCCTTTTAAGGCTAATTTTACTTGAAAATAGCGCACTTTTAAGCCAATTTTTTTACACAAAAGATGAGAAATTTGAGCTTAGCTATTTTGGCGAAGTGTCTTTGGGGCTTAAATTTAGCAAATTTAGCGATGATGAAATTTGCCTGCTTTCAAAAACAAGCAAAACACAACTTCTATTTTTACCAAAATTTAGCAGCTTTGAAGAAATTTATGAGCTCATAAGAGCCGATGAGAGCGGCGAAAGACTACTTGAAAACTTTAGTAAAGAGCGCGCCCTGCCAAGTGGTAAATTTAGCTCAAATGCTAGCTTTTTCTCGCTATTTTGCATAGCTGGACGCTTGCTTGGCTTAAGTGATGAGTTTAAAAAAGCAGGGGAGAATTTGCTTCTTATAGCAGCTGATTTTAGCGGTCAAAAGGGCGTTAGGATCGATTATAAGATGAAAGATGACTTTGGTTTAGACGGGGTTAAGTTTGCAAAAAGTATTATTTCATTTATCCTTGCTGGCGCTGGAGAGAAGAATATCAGCTTTGGTTGCACCGAGTCTTTGGCGCATTTTCTGAGCGATTTTAGCTATGAAAAACGAGATAAATTTAACATTAAAAATGTTACTTTAAGCGGGGATTTATTTTATAATAAGGTAGTTAGCAACTTGATAAAAAAGCACCTAAACCCAAATATAAAAACAAATTTTGACCCCGGATTTGGCGTTGAGATCAAGCTTTAGATATGAGATCAAAGGCTTAGTTCAAGGCGTTGGTTTTAGACCTTTTGTCTATACTTTAGCGGACAAATTTAAGCTTGTTGGCGAAATTTACAACGATGATGAGGGCGTGAAGCTAAATTTTAGCGGCGAAGAGGCTAGCTTTTTGGCTTTTGAAAAAGAGCTTTATGAGAAGCTACCAGCCCTTGCTAGGATCGATGAGCTAAAGAAATTTAAGATAGATAAAATTTATGAAAAGCTTGAGATCATCGCTTCAAAAAGCGCCACCAAACAAGCGCCTATTTTGCCTGATTACGCACTTTGCGATGACTGCTTGCGTGAGTTTTATGACCCTACAAATCCACGCTACAAATACCCATTTATAAACTGCACCAACTGCGGACCGAGATTTTCTATCATCAAAGCATTGCCCTATGACAGGGTAAATACGACGATGAACGAGTTTAAGATGTGCGAGTTTTGTGAGAGCGAGTATAAAGACCCGCTTAATCGCCGCTACCACGCAGAGCCGATCTCTTGCCCAAACTGCGGACCAAAACTCTATCTAAAAGATAAATTTGGCAAAGTGCTTGCCAGTAAAAACGAAGCAGCCAAAGAAGCGGCTAGACTCATAAACGAGGGCAAAATTTTAGCCATTAAAGGGCTTGGTGGCTTTCATCTAGTTTGCGACGCGACAAATGAAGCCGCAGTTTGCGAGCTAAGAGCCAGAAAGCACCGCCCAAGCAAGCCTTTTGCTCTGATGAGTAAAAATCTACAAAACGCTAGAAAAATAGCGCAAATTTCAGAGGCGGAGGCGAAGCTTCTTAGCTCAAATTTAAAGCCGATCGTCTTGCTTGAAGCAAAAAACGGCTCAAATATCGCAAAAAGCGTCGCTCCAAATTTAAATAAGCTTGGCGTTATGCTCGCATTTAGCGGCATACATCTTTTACTTTTTGACTATTTAGAATACGACATCATCGCAACTAGCGCAAACATCTCAGGCGAGGTTGTGATAAAAGATGAGAGTGAGCTAAGAGAAAAACTAGGTGACGTCATAGACTTTTACCTTGATCACGACCGAGAAATTTACTCGCCAAGTGACGATAGTATCGCATTTTGCGTTGGAGATGAAGTTGTTTTTACAAGAACAAGCCGCGGTTTAAATCCAAATTTCATCCATACAAATTTTAAGCAAAAAGGGACATTTTTAGCCCTTGGAGCGGAGCTAAAAAGCTCATTTTGCATCTACAAAGACGGTCTTTTGATGGTTAGTCCATATATCGGCGATCTAAAAAATGTGGCTACTTTTGATAGGTTTAAGGATATTTTCACACTTTTTGAAAGGACTTATGATCTAAAAATAGACAAGGTCATAGCCGATCTGCATCCAAATTTTTTAAATACAAAATGGGCGAAAGATCAGGGCTTTGAGCTAGTTCATTTGCAGCATCATTACGCGCATTTGCTAAGTGTCATCTTTGAAAATGATTTGCCAGATAAAGAGTATCTTGGCTTTTGTTTTGACGGCACTGGATACGCAGAAGACGGCAAAATTTGGGGTGGCGAGGTTTTTAGGCTGGATAAAAAAAGCTATAAAAGGGTTTGTCACTTTGATGAATTTAGCTTATTTGGCGGCGAAAATAGCATAAAAAATATCTATCTCATCGCTTATTCTATTATTTTAAAGTATGAGCTTGAGGACGAGGGGTGTAAATTTTTAGTAAATTTTGATGAAAAAGTGCTTCGAAATTTCAAGATGATGGAGCAAAAGGGGCTAAATTTAGTAAAAACTAGCTCGGTTGGTAGGATATTTGACGCATTTGGTGCGATAATATGTGGCATTTCTCACTCGAGTTTTGAGGGCGAAAGCGGCATGAGACTTGAGGCGCTTTATAATAAAAATTTAGATGTGTGTTACAAATTTAGCCTAAATGACGGAGTTATCGGCTTTAAAGAGGCCTTTAAAAGCGCTTTAAAAGATGAGCCAAGAGTGGCGGCAACGGCATTTATAAATGGCATGGCTGATATTATTTTTGAAATTTCTAAAAATGAGAAAAAAGAGATTTTACTAAGCGGTGGAGTTTTTCAAAATAAGACTTTGCTTGAACTTATTTACAAAAAATTTACTAAAGCAAATTTGAAATTTTATATCAATAAGAAATTCTGCAGTAACGATTCTAACGTAAATTTAGGGCAAATTTATTATTATTTATCCACATTTTCTAATAAGTGATGTATAATGATTATAAACGGTAATCAAACGAGAAAGGAGCAAAAAATGGATAGTGTTATACGTTTTAGTGTTTCTTTGCCTAGTCAATTACTAGACGAACTAGATAGAAAAGTTAGCGAACAAGGCTACGCTTCTAGGAGTGAATTTACAAGGGATTTGATCCGTGAAAAGATCGTAAGCGACAGCTGGAAGGACGCTAACGAGGAGTTGATTGGGGTTTTGACGCTCATTTATGTGCATCATCACAACGATTTGGTGAATAAAAAAATGGATATCGAGCATGACTCTGATGTGAAGATCATCTGCACAAATCACGTTCATGTCGATCACCACAACTGCCTAGAAACGATCTCGATAAGAGGTGAGGCTAGCAAGATAGAGCGCTTTGCTGATAGGATTGCTGGCTTAAAGGGTGTTAAGTTTTCTAAACTTACAAAGGCCGCTGTGCCTAAATTTTAAGCTAAAAGCTTTTTTGGCTGTTAAATTTAGGTTTTTGTAAATAGCTAGCAGCGCTTATTTGGCTGCAGAGCTTGTCTTATTTTGTCTTTTTGGTAGTTTTTAGCAGTTTTTGTGATCCATTTTTGCAAATTGTTATTGGGTTTTGCTATTTTTTGCTTGCCTGATATCTTTTTGTGGCGAAAGTTTGATGACCGTTTGTTTTTTACTTGGGCTTTGGCTAAAGCTAAATTTGCAAAAGCCCGCCCAAGTTTTTTTGGCTTTTTAAATTTCTCCCTTTTTTTACTTTATTTTTGTTCTAGCATTTTTGGCGCTTGTATGCTATCATTAGCCACAAAAAAATGTCATTTAAAGAGAATGAAAGATGAATTTTTACAATAGAAATTTTCTAGCCAAAGAGCTAGATCGCTGGCAAAAAGAGGATGTGGTCGATAAGGCCACCGCTTTAAAAATAGCAAATTTATATGATATAGATCTAAACGCTCATAGCGAGAAGACTAGCTTTATCTTAAAGTTGGTTGCCTATCTCTTTTTTGCGCTGGCATTTTTTACCCTTGTTGGAGCTTACTGGGAGGAGATACCAAGGATGGGGCGCCTTGTCATCATCTTTGGCGTGCTTGCTCTTTTAAATTTTGGCGGAGTTTATTATCTCAAAAAGGGCAAAGACAAGCTTGGCACGGCTACGCTCTTTTTGGGAAATTTCTGCTACGGAGCAGCCATAGCGCTTATCGCTCAAATTTATAATATTAGCGACGAGCCAAGTGGCGGAGTTTTGCTCTGGAGCGTTGGAGCTATGGCGCTCTCTTTTGCTAGTAAAAAGCCCTTGCTGGTGGCTCAAAGCCTTGTTTTTGCGACGATCTGGTTTGTTTTAAAGGGCACGGGCGGCGAGTTTGCTTATGAATTTGTCGTCTTTATAGCCCTTGGCGCCTACACGCTTTATAAAAGTGACTCGGCATTTCTTGCGATTGTGCTTCTAGCAGATATATTTTTCTACATCGTTTCGCTTTGCGCTAGGATCAGCGGGTTTAATGAATTTTATGGCTATGACCTTATGTTTAGAGCGCCGATGGCTGCTACTTTATCGCTCTCATACGCGCTTTTACTTGTCGCGCTCTTTAGCACGTTAGCTGGCTTTAGAGATAGGCTGGCGCACCTTGTAAAAGGCTTTGGCAAGTATCTTGGCATCGTTATCTTGATCGTTTGCTTGATAGCTTATGCAAATGGCGATATCTACGAGCTAGAAGAAGATAAATTTTGGTTTGCAAAAGCATTTTTTTATAGCAGTTTTGGCAAGGTTTTTGCCGTATTTAGCATCGCTAGCATTGCGCTATTTTTCAAAGAGAAAAACAAAAGCGGCTTGCTTCTTGGCTTGATACTCTTTGCGTTGCCATTTGTCTTTAGCTTAGGCGTGGGATATGCAAATATCTTCTTCTCGCTAGCAAACATCATCGTCGCTGCCGTGCTTATCAAAAATGGCGAGCTAACGCTTGGACTATGCATGATATTCTTAGTTGCGGTGGTTAGATACTTTGAGCTAATAGGCGATTATTTGGGGGCTACGGCGCTATTTATCGTCTTTGCCTTCGTCGTGCTCGCAGTCGCTGCTAAAAAAGGACGTACAAAATGAAGATAAGATCACTAATACTAGCCATAATTTTTCAAATTTTACTAATAATTGCGATGCTTGCATACGCGCTCATGCCACTTTATCTTGGAAAAGAGGTAAAAGTGAGGGTAAATCTTTACGATCCAAGGGATCTCTTTCGCGGAAACTACGTGAGCTTGAGCTATGATTTTTCAGATTTTTCAAATCTGCAGCAGTCTAAATTTGATGAAAAAACTGGCGTTGAGATATATATATATGATAGAAATATCTCAAAAAATGATGAAATTTACGCCATTTTAAAACAAGATGCTAACGCCACTTACGCTTTTGATAAATTTAGCTTTACTAAGCCAAAAGACGCTCTTTTCTTAGCTGGCAAATTTGATGGATATTTATTTGTAAAATATGGCATCGAAGAGTTTTACATGCCAACTAAAAAGGCAAAGCAGACTGAGCGAGAGATGATGGATCAAGATGTGGATGCTGTTGCTGTTTTGATGGTGATGGATGATGGCAGGGCAAGGCTAAAAGATCTCATCATCACACCAAATGGCAAACAAAAAAATAGCGATGAAAATTTTGATGAAAATGGCTACACAGATGATAACGAGAGCCTTGAAAAGCTAGATAAAAACATTCGCTTGCAAGATCAAAGGTGAATTTAAAGGGTAATTAAAAAACGGGTTAATTTATCTCATTTGCATAAAACGCCCTTAAATTTTAATTTTATTTTTAAATTTAAGCGTTAAAATCTCTAAAAATTAATAAAAAAGGATAATAAAATGTGTAAAGATTGCGGTTGTTCAATGGGTAATCACGCCCACACTCACACTGATGGCACCACTCACTCACACCCACACACTCACGACGGGCATACAGACCACGCTCATGACGCACACGAGCATAGCCACGAGGCTCACGCACACCCTGTGCTAAACGAGAGCAAAACGATAGACGTGATAGAGAAAATCCTATCTGAAAACGACAAAGAGGCCGCTCACAACAGAGCGCATCTTGATGAGAAAAAGATACTTTGTGTAAATTTGATGAGTAGCCCAGGTGCTGGTAAGACCACGCTTTTAGAAGCTACGATAAAGGCTGGTAAATTTAAAATAGGCGTTGTAGAGGGCGATTTAGAGACAAATCAAGATGCCGACCGCATAGTAAAAGCTGGCGCAAAAGCTCATCAGATAAGCACAGGTCAGACCTGCCACTTAGACGCATTTATGGTGCATGAGGGGCTTCATCACCTGCCACTAAATGAGCTTGATCTAGTCTTTATAGAAAATGTTGGAAATTTAGTCTGTCCTGCAAGCTATGACGTTGGCTCACACTTTAACGCTGTGCTTCTTTCAGTGCCAGAGGGCGATGATAAGGTTAGCAAATATCCAGTGATGTTTAGGGCTGCTGACGTGCTTTTGATCACAAAAGCTTCGCTTGCGCCGCACTTTGACTTTGATATAGAGCGAGTAAAAAACGACGCTAGAAAGCTAAATCCAAAGGTTGATATCTTTGTAGTAGATAGCAAAACAGGCGAAGGCATCGATAAATGGATAAGTTATTTGGAATTTAAAAAAGAGCTAAGATAATGTGTCTTTCGATCCCTTCAAAAGTAATAGAAATAGATGAAAACAACGTTGCTACCGTTGAAACCTTGGGCGTTACTAGAAAGGTAAGCCTAGATCTCATATCTGAAGAGGTAAAAGTTGGCGAATATGTGTTAATCCACGTTGGATACGCCATGCAAAAGATCGATACGCAGTTTGCGCTTGAGAGCTTGGAGGTCTATCAAAAGATCGCTGAGGATATGGACGCGGGGAAAATTTGATGGATCTTATCAATGATTTTCGCGATAAAAATTTAATCCTAGCCCTTTCAAAACTCATCCAAAAAGAGAGCGTAAAACCGCTAAATATCATGGAAATTTGCGGTGGCCACACGCATAGCATTATGAAATTTGCACTGCCAAGCTTAGTTGGAGAGCATATAAATTTCATCCACGGCCCAGGCTGTCCGGTCTGCGTCATGCCAAAGAGCCGCATAGATGAGGCCTGTAAGCTTGCTAGTATGGATAATGTGATCTTTTGCACGCTAGCTGATATGCTAAGAGTGCCTGGCTCAAAGACAAGCTTGCAAAAGCTTCGCGGCGAGGGACACGACATAAGGGCACTTTACACGCCACTTGATGCATTAAATATCGCTAAGCAAAATCCAGACAAAAAGGTCATATTTTTTGCCATTGGCTTTGAGACGACGACGCCGATGAGCGCAAATTTGGTTGAAAAAGTGGTGCAAGAGGGCATTAAAAATTTATACTTTCATATAAATCACGTAACCGTCCCAGCGCCAGTTAGAGCTATAATGAGCGATGAAAACGTAAGGATAGACGCATTTTTGGGACCAAGTCACGTAAGCGTCATCACTGGTAGCAAAATCTACAAAGAATTAGCGAGCGAATTTAAAAGACCTATCGCCATTAGTGGTTTTGAGCCACTTGACATCATGGCAAGTGTGCTAAATTTAGTCCGTCAGCAAAACGCAGGCACTTATGAAGTCTATAACGAGTACGCAAGGGCGGTCAAAGAAGAGGGCAACGTCAAGGCAAAAGAGCTCATAGCTAAGTATTTTGAGCCGTGCGACTTTGTCTGGAGAGGGCTTGGCGAGATAGCGCAAAGCGGTATGAAGCTAAAAGATGAGTTTGCCTACCTTGACGCCAGAGTGCAGTTTGACTGCAGTGTAGAGAGTGCTGGCGAGAGCAAGGCTTGCATTTGCGGGCAAATTTTAAGAGGGCTAGCAAAGCCGACTGATTGTAAGGTCTTTGGCAAGGTCTGCAACCCGCAAAATCCGATAGGATCGTGCATGGTATCAAGCGAGGGCGCTTGTGCGGCATATTTTAAATACGCAAGAGTTGGTTAAGGAATTTAATGAAAAAGATAATGCTAAGCCACGGCGGCGGCGGCGAGGAGATGAACTCGCTTATAAACGAGACGATATTTAAAATTTTTGATAATGAAATTTTAAGGCAGAGCAACGACTCAGCGATACTAAATTTAAACGGCAAGATCGCATTTAGCTCCGATAGTTTTGTGGTAACTCCCATTTTTTTTAATGGCGGTGATATCGGCAAGATCGCAGCTTGCGGCACGATAAACGACCTAGCGATGGTTGGAGCAAGCGCAAAATACCTAAGCTGCTCGCTAATCATCGAAGAGGGGCTAAGTATAGAGGAGCTCGAGCGTGTGCTTGGCTCGCTTGCAAAAACTTGCAAAGAGAGCGGCGTGAGCGTCGTTTGCGGCGATACGAAGGTCGTGCCAAAGGGCAAATGCGATAAAATTTTCATAAACACAGCAGGTATCGGCGAGATAGTTTGTGAAGGCGTGGAGCTTAAAAATTTAAAAGCAGGGGCAAAAATTTTAATCTCTGGAGATGTTGGCAGACACGGCGGTGTGGTGCTTGCAGCAAGAGAGGAATTTGAGCTTGGGCTTGATCTAAAAAGTGACTGCAAAAGCCTAAAAGAGGTTGCCTTAAAGCTATTTAGCGCTGGTATAAAGCCACAAACTATGCGTGATGCGACAAGGGGCGGACTAAGTGCGGTGCTAAACGAGTGGGCTAAATTTAGCAAATTTGACATCTTGGTTTTTGAAGAAAATATCAAGGTCGCAGACGAAGTGATGGGCGTTTGTGAGCTATTTGGATTTGAGCCTTATGAGCTTGCAAATGAGGGCACTTTTGTGATGGCTGTCGATGAGAGTCAGGCTGAGAAGGCACTTAAAATTTTAAGAGAATTTGATCAAAACGCGATGATAATAGGCGAGGTAATGGAGGCCAAAAACGAGCGTGTCATCATCGAAAACGCCTATAAATCAAGAAGATTTCTCGAGCCGCCAAAGGGTGAGCTACTACCAAGGATCTGCTAATGCACGAGCTTAGTATCGTTCAAAATTTAGTCACTCTTTGTGAAAAAAATGCCGCCAAAGAAAATGCCAAAGAGATAAGCAAGATCGAGATAAAGGTTGGTCGCTTAAGCGGAGTAGAGCCACACTATCTGGAGAGTGCCTTTGATGTTTATAAGGCTGGCACGATCTGCGAAAACGCCGAGCTTGTGATAAATTTACAAGGCATTGTGATCGAGTGTTTGGATTGTGGATTTGGCGGGGAGCTTAGCGAAAATGACTTCACCTGTCCAAAGTGCAAAAGCCAAAATTTAAAGGTAACTGACGGCGAAGATATGTATCTCATGCGCCTTGAGATGAAGTAAAATTTTACGTATTATAATGCGTAAAATTTTATGTTTTTTTATTAAAATATTTTAATAGTGGTAGTAGTAAAAAATAGCTACCAAAACCTTGATCTCTAGCTTTTGATATCTTTACGCACTTTACGAGCCTGGGATAATATAAATAATCAAAAATGAGCGCCACTCTTGGCTTTAGAAGCAGCCAATAATTTTTTTCTATAATTTTCGTGCGTTACAGATTTAAACTACTCAAATATCAAAAACGGAGCCTGCAAGACGTTTCTTATTATCTTTAGTGGCGAGAGCAGGGCATCTTGCAAGATCTGCGTCGAGTACTCTGGCTTTTCAGTCGTGCCGCGTATGGCGATGACGGTTGATAGCGAGCGGTCTTTTCCAAGGATGATTTGGTTGATAAGCGGGATCTTGTCGATGATGCCACTTGCGTCTTTTAGTATCTTTAGCTCAAGGTCGATGTTTATCTTTTTGCTCTTTAGATCGATCGTGCCACGTCCGCCGATATCTGCGCTCGTGCCTATCATCTCAATCGCTAAAAACTCGATCACATCGCCCTTTCTGGTTAGTAAAATTTTACCGTTTTTAACAGTAAAGCCTTTGTCGTTAAAGTCAGGCGTTTTAAAGCTAAGAAGCGATGGCACCGAGTTTAGGAAGCTTAAGAGTTTTTGATAAAAGATGTAGTCTTTTAGATACGTGCCAAAAAATCTCACCTCAGCCTTGAAATTTTTAGAGCTCTCCCCAAGCATTTTTAGGCGAAATTTACCGCCCTCAAAGCTCTTTATGCCAAAAAGGTCGTTGATAAATTCGCCGCTTATATCAGTTGCGTCTAAATTTATGCTTTTCTCATCGCTAAAATATCCAACTCTGCCTTGCTTTGCTAGTCCATTTAGCGAGGTGCTTTTGCCTTTTTTCTCGGCGCTAAAGCTAGTAAATGGCAAGGTTTTGTTTAAGTCCTTTAAGATGATGTCGCCATTTTTTGCAAAGAGCTCAAGTGGCGTGCTTTGTTCTTTTGTGCTGTTGTCATCAAGCACTAACAAATTTAGGTCGTTGCTCTTAGCCTCTATGCCTTTTTCGGCAATATTTAAAGAGAGCTTTTTGCTCGCACTTTGCACTTTTACGCCAGCCTTTGAGACCGTGATCAAAAAGTCGTCACTATCATATTTTGAGCCATTTTTATCCAAAAACGGCATGTCAAATTTAAGCCCTTTTGCCAAAATTTCAAGATTGACAAAGTCCTTGCTTTTTATGCTCACATCATCAAAACCAAGCACGCCATTTTGCTTTAAAAGTGGGGAGTTTTGCATTATGAAGTTGCTATTTTTTGTAGCTATCACGCTCTCATCGCCAAAGCTTAAATTTATCCCAAAAGGATCGATGCTAAGCGTGGTCTCGCTTGGCTTGCTAAAGTCAAGAAGCGCGGTAAATGGCTCATTTTTAAAGGCTAAAATTTCATCATTTTTCTCTTTTAGATCAAAGCTTTCTATGACGCCTTTTATTTCGCCGGTGCTTTTTTGTAAATTTATATCTGCTTTTGCATTTGCTCTGAAAAAATCAAGGCCAAAGCCGCTTACATCGATGTTTAGCACAGAAGTATTTACGAGCTTTACAAGGGCACTTTTAGCGTTAAATTTACTCCCGGCGATATCTAAAACCGCATCACTTATCTTAAAATCGCCATTTGCGATGACGCTTTTTTCATCAAAATTTTCTAAGCTTTTTTCGTCAAGCTTTATCAAAATTTTTAGGCTAGCGTCCATTTTGCCGCTTAGCTGCCTAACTGGCACGTTAATCTTATAAGCTCTTAGTATCTCATTTATCGCCTCATCGTAAATAGAATTTGTCTTTATAAAAAGCTCTAAATTTGCACTCTTTTCATCAAAGATGTTATTTATAGCAACATTTGAGCCATCAAGCTTTTTGCCTTTATAAACTGGAGCTGTAAGGTCAAATTTAAGCTTTGAGTTATTAAGCGTGATATTTGCCTCAGCGACATTTACGGCTGGCAAGCCTTTATCAAATTTAACAAGTAAATTTTTGGCATTTGCAGTCGCGTTTAGCTCGTTTAAGAAAAGATCATTTTCTTTAAGGTCAGCCTTGCCATTTATCTCATTTATATGATAATCATCAGCCACGATGTAGCCATATATCCAGTTTTTAACCTCACTGTTTAGCTCTATGCGCCTATCAAGCTCGTCTATGAAGTCCTTGATGCTGCCAGCATTTACGTCATAGGCTTTGTAGGTTAAAAGCGTATCTTTTAAGGCAAAGCTAAGCTTGCCATTTAGCTCGTGCGAGGTGAAATTTCCATCAAATTTATAGTCATCTTTGTCAAAATTTGCACTGCCTTCGCCGCTGATGCTTACATTAAAATCTTTAAGGCTCAAATTTTTTACTATAAAGCGATCGACGCCATTTTGCTGCTCTTTTTGAAATTTGATATCGATGTTTAGATAAGGGCTATCAACGAAAAATATATCATCTAAAAATAAAATTTTGATCTTAAAATCATCGCCTATTTGCACGCTCTCAAGCGAAATTTCTTGGAAAAAGGTCTCGAGGTAGTCCACGCCCTGACTAAGGTTTAAAAGTCTCTCATCGCTACTTTTTTGTGCTGCGTCTTTTTTAAAGCTTGGAAGCTTGATCTGCTTTGCTCTTACAATTAATTTTTTATCTAACTTTATATATAATTGCTCCAATTTTACGCCGTAAAACTCGAAATCGTTAATTTTTATGCCGTATTTTAAAAGCAAAAGAAGCGAAAGAATTAAAATGATAAAAAATTTTATAAAAAAGCCATACCTAGATATTTTCTTTGATATCGTACTCATCGTCGTCCTAAGTGTATTTGTCTATTTGGCACGCCCCATAAACACGAGCAAAGTCGTCTTTGTGCCAAAGGGAAGTGTGGGCGAGATTATATCTTATTTAGCTAATCGCAACTTTAACTTAAGCGCCATAGATAAATACGCCATGCGCTTCATCGGCTCGCCTCAGTCTGGCTGGATCGAGATAGGCAAAGATAAAATTTCAAGGGTTGATTTTTTAAAAAAATTAGCCAAGGCAAAGGCAGCGATGACCGAGATCACGCTCATCCCTGGCGAAACTACTATCGTTTTTTTAAACCAGATAGCAGCCCAGCTAGGACTTGACGGAGCTAAACTAAATAGCGAGTATAACGCCATTGCGCCAGTAAGTGATGGCTTTTTAATGCCAAATACTTATAAAATTCCAGTTGGCATCAGCGAGAGGCATCTGGCTTACTACCTTGTAAATTCATCCAAAAAGGCGCAAAGCGAGATCAGCAGAAAAATTTTTGGCGAATACAACGAGAAAAAGTGGTTTAAAATTTTAACCATCGCTTCAATCATCCAAAAAGAGGCCGCAAACGACGCTGAGATGCCACTTGTCGCCTCAGTCATCTATAACCGCCTAGATAATGGCATGAGGCTGCAGATGGATGGCACGCTAAATTATGGCATCTACTCGCACGATGTGATCACGGCTGAGCGCATAAGAAGCGATATGAGCGAGTTTAACACCTATCTAAATGACGGCATACCGCCAAGTCCAGTCTGCTGCGTCTCTATAAGTGCGATAAAAGCGGCGATAAACCCTGCAAAGAGCGATTATCTATACTTTGTGCTTGATAAAAAGGCAAAAAAACACATTTTTTCAAAAACCTTAAGCGAGCACAATCAAAATATCGCAAAATAGGGCTAAAATACAACTAGCTTTAATAAAAAACGTGATAAATTTCAAAAAATCAAAAGGGCTAAAATGAGTGACATTATCTGGACTAAAACTGACGAAGCACCGCTATTTGCAAGCTACTCTCTCTTTCCTATCGTTAAGAGCTTTTTATCACGCGCTGGCATTAGCATAACTAGGGCTGATATAAGCCTAGCAGGGCGAATTTTATCTCTTTTTAGCAAAGAGCTTGGGCTAAATAAGGCTGATGAGCTAGAGCTTTTGGGTGAGCTAACCGCACACAAAGAGGCAAATATCATAAAACTGCCAAACATCTCAGCCACGCTCGTTCAGCTAAAAGCGGCTATTGAGGAGCTTAGAAGCAAGGGCATAAACGTGCCATTTTATCCAGACGAGATCATCACAGATTACGATGAAGAGGTCGCTAAAAAATATGCAAAAGTGCTAGGAAGCGCTGTTAATCCAGTGCTAAGACAAGGAAACTCAGACAGAAGAGTCTTGCCACCGGTTAAAGAATTTGCCAAAAAGCATCCACATAGCAACGGCGACTGGGACAAGGCAAATAAAACTAAAATTTGCTACATGCAAAAGGGCGATTTTTATGAAAATGAGCGCTCAATAATCGCTAGTAAGGATGAGAAATTTTATATAAATTTTATAAACAAAGAGGGCAAAAAAGAGCTTTTAAAAGAGCTTGCTGTTCAAAGTGGCGAGATCGTAGATGCTACCTTTTTAAGAGCAGATGAGCTGGGTAAATTTTATGAAAGCTGCTTTGACGAGGCAAAAAAAGAGAATTTGACCTTGAGTTTGCATCTAAAATGCACGATGATGAAGGTTAGTGACCCAGTCATCTTTGCTCACGCGATAAAGAGCTATTTTAAAGAGGTTTTTGAGCTATTTGGTGAAGAGTTTAAAACTCACGGCGTCGAGGCAAAAAATGGCTTAAAAGATATGTTTGCTAAAATTTCTCAGCTTAAAAATAAAGATGAAATTTTGGCTAAATTTGATGAAATTTTGAGCAAAAAGGCAAAAATTTGGGCACTAAATGAAAATGCCAGTAACTTTGACGTGCCAAATGACGTCATCATCGACGCCTCAGTGCCAGCGCTCATTAGAAACTCTGGCAAGGTAAAAGATAAGGACGGTGAGCTAAATTTCTCACTTTGTATGATCCCAGATAGGACTTACGCTAGGGTTTATGAGGCCTGCGTGGCGGACTTTAAAAAGCATGGCGCACTTGATGTGAGTAAGATCGGCAGCGTGGCAAACGTGGGGCTGATGGCTAAAAAGGCCGAGGAGTACGGCAGTCACGATAAGACTTTCATCGCAAAAGAGGACGGAGAATTTGTTGTTTTTGATGAAGCTGGCGAGAGTGTCTTTAAATTTAGCGTCAAAAGTGGCGACATTTTTCGGATGACGCAGGCTAAAGAAGATGCGATAAATGCGTGGTTTGAGCTTGCTTTAAAAAGAGGCGAAATTTCAAAAGATGAGCTTATATTTTGGCTAGATAGCAGCCGTGCTCACGATAGAAATTTGATAGCTAAATTTGAAAAATTTAGAGATAAATTTACTAGTGCTGGCGTGAAATTTGAAATTTTAAACTACGAGCAAGCAACTAAAAAATCGCTTGAAGCAATAAGAGCTGGCAAAGACGTCATAGGCGTAACTGGCAACGTTTTAAGAGACTATCTAACCGATCTTTTCCCGATATTTGAGCTAGGCGGCAGCTCAAAAATGCTCTCAGTAGTGCCACTACTTGCTGGTGGAGCGATGTTTGAGACTGGTGCTGGTGGGACGGCTCCAACGCTTGTAAAAGAGCTAAAAGAGAGAAATCACCTACTTTGGGACAGCTTAGGCGAGTTTTTGGCGCTTAGTGCATCGCTTGAACATCTAGCGTTTTTTAGGCAAAAAAAAGAGGCAAAAGAGCTAAGTGATGCGCTAAATAGAGCCGTTGCTAGCTATCTTGATGAAAACAAAACGCCAAACGCCACTCTTGATACTAGAGAGTCGCACTTTTATCTAGCGCTATTTTGGGCGAGAGAGATGGCAAAAAGCAGTGGAATTTTAAGCAAAATTTTTGAAAATTTAGCAGACGAGCTAGAGAAAAATGAGAGCGAAATTCTAAAGCAGATCAGAGAAAAAGATGGTGCAAGCGTAGAATTTGGCGGATACTACCTGCTAGATGAAGCAAGAGCAAATGAGGTCATGAGACCAAGTGAAATTTTAAATCAAATAATAGGATAAGAGATGAAAATAAGTGTAGTTGGAGCTGGAAACGTCGGTGCTAGCATAGCTTATGCGCTTTGTATGAGAGAGCTTTGCGATGAGATCGCGCTTGTAGATATCTTTGGTGACGTGGCGCGCGCAAAAGCGATCGATCTAGCGCAGTCAAGCTGCGTCTTTAACGCTAAAACTAGCGTTTGTGGTGGCGATGATTTTGTGCTAATTGAAGGCAGTGACATCGTTATAGTCACAGCTGGAAGCCCAAGAAAAGAGGGTCAAACTAGAGAGGACTTGCTACTTAAAAATGCCGTTGTCGTAAAGCAAACAGCGCAAAAGATAGCTGAATTTGCCAAAAACGCAGTGATAATAGTCGTCACAAATCCGCTTGATGTGATGGTCTGGACGGCTCATAAATTTAGCGGTTTTAGCAAAAACAAAGTAATCGGCATGGCTGGCGAGCTTGATAGCGCAAGGTGCAGATATGAGCTAGCACTTTTAAAAGATAAGGACGCTAGCAAGCTAAGAGCAAAGATCGTCGGCGCTCACAATGACGAGATGATCGTATCAGCTAGCAATATCAGCGAAAATTTAAATGAAAATGAGCTAAAAGCGCTCAAAAAAGAGACAAGCACTGGCGGCGCAAAGATCGTTAAACTGCTTGGCACTTCAGCTTACTACGCACCAGCGGCTGCAGCTGTGAAGATGTGCGAGATGATCGTTGGCAAGAGCGATGAGATAATAAGCGCTAGCGTGCTAATAGACGATGAGCTAAGTTGCGGCAGGCTAGTAAGGCTCGGACGTGATGGCTTAAAAGAAATTTTAGAGCTAAATTTAGACGAAGACGAGCAAGAGCAACTAAACAAAAGTGAAGCTGAAATTAGAAAAAATATCAAATTTTTAAAAGAAAACTTAGAGTAGGAAGATATATGATCGTAAAAGAAAATGTCCCAGTTTGGGTCGATGAGAGCAGGTGTAAGGCCTGTGATGTCTGCGTGAGCTACTGCCCAGCAGGCGTGCTAGGTATGAGGCTTGAGCCAAAGGCGGTGCTTGGCAAGATGATAGAGGTGGTCTATGCTGACTCATGCATAGGATGCCGTGACTGCGAGCTTCACTGTCCTGATTTTGCCATTTATGTGGCTGATAAAGGCTTTAAATTTGCAAAGCTAACGCCTGAGAGCAAAGAGCGAGCTGCAGCCGTAAAGGCAAATAAATTTGCAAAACTTGGAGAGAGCGCATGAGAGAGGTAGTATCAACTGGTAATGCCCTAGTAGCAAGGGCTGCGGTCGAGTGCGGCTGTAACTTCTTTGGCGGATATCCTATCACTCCAAGCAGTGAAATCGCCCACGAGTTAAGCGTGCTTTTGCCAAAACATGGTGGCACATTTATACAGATGGAGGATGAGATAGCTGGCATTTCCGTAGCACTTGGTGCAAGTGCGAGCGGTGCAAGGGCGATGACTGCTAGCTCTGGTCCTGGGATTTCACTAAAGGCTGAGCAAATAGGCCTTGGCTTTATCGCTGAGATACCGCTTGTCATCGTAAATGTCATGCGCGGTGGCCCTTCAACTGGCCTACCAACCCGCGTCGCACAAGGCGATATCTTGCAGGCTAAAAACCCAACTCACGGCGATGTAAATATGATAGTGCTAGCGCCTAGTAGCCTAGAGGAGTGCTATACGCAAACCGTGCGCGCCTTTAATCTCGCAGCTAGGTTTATGACGCCAATTATGTTATTGCTTGATGAGACGATAGGCCACATGCAAGCAAGGGTTAGTTTGCCTGAGATTAGCGAGCTAGAAATTTATAAAAGAAGAGAATTTAATGGCGAGCCAAAAGAGTATAAACCATACGAGGCAGCACCAGATGAGCCAGCTACGCTAAATCCTTTCTTTAAAGGCTATCACTACCATATAACTGGGCTTCATCACGGCGCTACTGGCTTTCCAACAGAAGATGGCAAGATCGTTGAATACTCGATGAATAGGCTGTTTAACAAGATAAATTTACACACTGATGAGTGCGAAAAATTTGAAGAGTTTATGCTAAATGACGCTGAAATTTGTATCATCGCCTTTGGCAGCGTGGCTCTCTCAGCCAAACAAGCGATATTAAATTTACGTGAAAAAGGGCTAAAAGTAGGGCTATTTAAGCCACTCACACTTTTCCCGGCTCCAGCTAAAAAGCTAAAAGAGATATCAAATAAATTTAAGAAAATTTTAGTCTGCGAGCTAAATTTAGGTCAATATAGCGGCGAAATTTCAAAGATCATCTTAAGAGATGACTTTGCAAAACTGCTAAAAGCAAACGGCAGACCGATAAGCCCAAGCGAGATCGAGGCGAAGATAGGAGAAATTTATGGCTTTTAATTACGATAAATATTTACGAACAGATAAAATGCCTACTCTTTGGTGCTGGGGCTGCGGCGACGGCGTCATACTAAAGGCGCTCATCCGCGCTATCGACACCATGGGCTGGGACATGAACGACGTTTGCGTGGTCTCAGGCATAGGCTGCTCTGGTCGCTTTAGCGGATATCTTGACTGCAACACCATCCACACAACTCACGGCAGAGCCGTAGCTTACGCGACTGGCGTAAAGATGGCAAACCCAGATAAGCACGTCATCGTAGTAACTGGCGACGGCGACGGACTGGCAATCGGAGGCAACCACACGATACACGGATGCCGCCGAAATATCGGGCTAAATCACATCTTAATCAACAACTTCATCTACGCGCTAACAAACTCGCAAACCAGCCCAACCACGCCAAAAGGCATGTGGACGGTCACAGCGCAATACGGCAACATCGATCCTAGTTTTGACGCCTGTAAGCTCGCAACTGCCGCAGGAGCTAGCTTTGTCGCACGTGGTAGCGTCATCGAGCCTGAGAAGCTTACAAAGCTCTTTGTGGAGGGCTTTAGCCACGATGGATACAGCTTTTTTGATGTATTTTCAAACTGCCACATAAATTTAGGTCGTAAAAATAAAATGGGCGAGGCGGTGAAAAATTTAGAGTGGATAAAAGGCCGCACGACGAGCAAGGTCAAATTTGACATGCTGAGTGACGAAGAGAAAAAGGGCATTTTCCCACTTGGCGTGCTTCACAAAGATGAAGAAAAGATCGAATACACCAAGGCTTACGACAAGGTAAGAAAGGCTGCTATGAGCAATGAAGCGATAAATTTTGAGGAGCTAGCATGAAGTCACAACTAAGATTTGTCGGCGTTGGCGGACAGGGCGTCATACTAGCAGGCGAGATCCTCTCAGCTGCCAAGATAAAAGCAGGTGGATACGGCGTCAAGGCCTCTACCTACACATCTCAGGTGCGTGGCGGCCCAACGAAGGTCGATATCATACTTGATGAGAAAGAAATTTTATACCCTTATGCAAACGAGGGCGAGATAGACTTTATGCTTGCCACTGCGCAGATAAGCTACAACGCCTTTAAAAACGGCGTGAAAGAGGGCGGTGCGATCGTTGTCGAGCCAAATTTGGTAAAAGTAAGTGATGAAGACAAAAAGCGCTGGAAAATTTATGAAATCCCTATCATCTCTATCGCAAAAGACGAGGTTGGTAATGTCATCACTCAAAGCGTCGTAGCCCTTGGTGTGGCTGTGGCGATGAGTAGGTGCATGGATGAAAATTTAGTGCGTGAAGAGATGCTAGCAAGCGTGCCAGCTAAGGTTAAAGAGGCAAATGCTAAAGCTTACGAGCTAGGCCTAAAATACGCAAAAGAGTTTTTAAAATAGAAAATTTGGCTAAATTTAAATTTAGCCAAAACCTCCCAAAATGGATCAGATAAAACTAGAAAATTTCCGCAAAGAACATGGCTTTGAGATGCCGATCATTAGGAGCTTATCGCCTAATGAGTGCTTAAAGATAAGAGAGAATTTACTTCATAAATTTAGCCTAGACGATATAGATGAGTTTTTTAAGATAGATAAATTTAGCAAGCTTGATGGCTTTAATGCAGACGAAGCAAATTTTGATCTCAAGACCGCTTTTAGCGAGCTTGGCATCGCCACGCCAAATGAAATTTGCATAAATTTTAATAAATTTGAGAGCATTGATATTTTACGCTTTGATAATCTTTTTAAATTTTTTAGCGATATCTGGTATCCATCACTTGATGACATTGAGATATTTGATATAAATTTAAGCTTTATTGTCTCAGTCAGACACTACGGGGCTATCTATTATTTTACTTTCTAGCTATCAAAAATTTACAAATTTATATGATTTTTGATAATCATGAGATTTTTATCCCATTTAAATTTATTAGTTTTAATTATTTATTTAGTTTTAAGAAATATCCTCAAAGATACGTAAAATTGGCTATTTTATAACATCTTATCTATTTTCATTAATATATTTTGCACGATAATATTATTTTTATCTTTATCGAAATAATAAATTTATAAGTAGTTGCTATAAATACGATAAAATGGTCTTTTGCTAAATGATTTTAGCTATCAAATCTCACTATATAACCTAAAATAAATTCTTATGTTTCTTTTAAGTAAATTTTATGTAAAGTTTTATTATTAATTTTTTTATTAATATAGTTGTTTTAAAAAATATTAAGAAATGAACTGGCGGTGCGTCTTAACGCTAATAAACTTATTAAAATAGGAAGTTATCAATGAGTGAAAAATTTACCAGAAGAGAATTTCTACAAAGCGCCTGTATCAGCGTAGGTGCGCTAGCTACAACAGCTGGTGCGACCAATGTTTTCGCTGGCGAGTTGCCAAAGGGCAATGAAAATGGCTTGCCATCTGTTGATGTGCTAATAATCGGCTCTGGCGGTGCTGGACTTCGTGCAGCAACAGCTGTTCGCAAGCAATATCCAAACTCAACCGTCGTTGTCGCAACAAAGATGATGCCATCACGTAACGCGACTTGTATGGCAGAGGGCGGTATAAACGGCGTTACAGACTTTAACAACGGCGACAGCTTCAAGCTTCACGCCTATGACACCGTAAAAGGTGCAGCTTATCTTGCTGATCAAGATGCGGTAGTGAAATTTTGCGAGGCAGCAGGCGCAGTCATCCACGAGCTAGACTACAACGGCATGCTTTTTTCTCGTAAAGACAATGGCGACGTGGCATTTCGTTTCATGGGTGGCGCTAGCAAAAAACGCTGTAACTACGCAGCTGATAAAACCGGTCACGTTTTGATGCACGCCTGTCTTGACGACGCTATCACAGCTGGCGTTAAATTTTTAATGGATCATGAGCTACTTGAGATCGGTCTTGAGGATGGCAAGGTTGAAGGCGTCGTTCTTCGCAACATCCAAGATGGTCAAATTTACCCAGTTCTTTGCAAATCTCTAGTCATCGCAACTGGCGGATACACTAGAATTTTCTATAACCGCACATCAGTTCCTTTTATAGCAACTGGTGATGGCATCGCTGCTGCGCTTAAAGCAGGTCTTGGTTTTGAAGACCCTGAGATGCTTCAGTTTCACCCAACTGGTGTTCAAAATGGCGGCACACTAATCACTGAAGCTGCTCGCGGTGAAGGTGGATACTTGTTAAACAACAAGGGCGAGCGCTTTATGAAAAACTATCACGAAAAGATGGAGCTAGCTCCTCGTGACGTCGTCGCTCGTGCTATCGAGACAGAAATTCGCGAGGGTAGAGGCTTTGGCGAGGGTATGAGCGCTTATGTGCTTTGCGATGTTTGCCACCTTGGCAAAGATACTATTATGAAAAAGCTTCCTAAAATTCGCCACACTGCTATGCTTTTCCAAGACATCGACCTTATCGAGCAACCAGTGCCTATCCGCCCAACAGCTCACTACTCAATGGGTGGTATAGAGGTAGCTAAATTTGATGATATGAGCACAAAAATCCCTGGAATTTACGTAGGTGGCGAGGCTTCATGCGTATCTATCCACGGTGCAAACCGCCTTGGTGGTAACAGTCTAACTGACGCAGTTGTAACTGGTGATCTAGCTGGCAAAGGTGCTGGTGCTTATGCTCAAAATGCAAAATTTGCAAGCGGTAAGAAAACTTCTGAGCTAGCAAAAATGTGGCAAGATAAATTTAAAGCTATCGCAACAGGCGAGGGTGGCGTAAATGATATGTACGCACTTCGTGAAGAGCTTGGTAAAAACAACTGGGATCTAATGGGTATCTTTAGAACTGGTGCAAAACTTGATCAACTCTCTAAAAACCTAGAAGCTATCCAAGCAAAATATGACACCCTCAAAGTGCCAAATCAAAACCCAGTAATGAATACTGCCTTTACTGACTATGTCGAGCTTGGCAACCTTATACTTCTTTCTCGTGCAGCATGTCTTGCAGCGCAAAATCGTCTTGAGAGCCGTGGCGCTCACACAAGAGAGGACTATCCAAAAAGAGATGATGTAAATTTCTTAAAACACAGCATAGTCACACTAAAAAACGGCAAGCTTGAACTTAGCTACAAAGACGTTGTGACAGGCATATTTTCACTTGACGGCAAGAAGCCAGAGTAAGGAGCTAGGATGAAAATTATTATCGACCGTTTTGACGGAACTAAAAAATATTAATCAATTTATGAGCTAACAAATGAAGAGATCAAAGGCAAAACTCTTTTAACAGTGCTTTTTGACATCAAACAAAAAAAAGATGCGACGTTAAATTTCACAGCATCTTGCCGCTCAGCGATATGCGGTGCGTGCGCTGTTAGAGTAAATGGTCACTCATATCTAGCTTGCGATACAAAGATGAACGAGCTTTTAGCTGAGTATGGCAACCCAGATACTATTAGAATTTCACCACTTGGAAATTTCAAGGTTATCTCAGACCTTATGGTGGATTGGGAGCCAAGTATTGAAAATTTACGCAAGATCAAACCAAGCATCACTGCTAAGCTAGAATTTAGCGCTGCAAAAGGCTGTAAGCAAAGCCAAAAAGAGTACGACAAAGTCGCACTTGAATGGGACTGCATACTTTGCGGTGCATGCGCTAGCGAGTGTAATAAACTTGAAGCAGACGCGAGTGATTATATGCAGCCATTTGTATTTGTTCATGCTTATAGAGCTGCCTTTGACTCACGTAGCAAAGATCCTATGCCACACCTAAAACCAGCTATCGATAATGGCCTTTGGATGTGTGTAAAATGCCAAGAGTGTGCTGATCGCTGTCCAAAAGGCATAAGCGCATGCGGCGACATAACTGATCTTCGTATCATGGCTATACAAAAAGGCTTTAATGAGGGCATGGGACCAGATCACGCTGAGGCGTTCTTAACTGATCTAGTTGATGGCTCAGGCAGACTAAATGAGGTTAGACTTGCACTTCGTTCAGAAGGCGTTATCAAAAATATGGGCAAACTAGACATCGCTGCAAACTTAATGCTTGCTGGTAAGATGAATCCGCTTCATGTATTTGGCGAAGAAGACATAGAAGGTCATGACGATCTAGTAAAAATGATAAATGCGGCTCGCAAAGCTGCTAGTAAGGAGTAATTATGCAAAATGAATTCGCTTTTTTCCCAGGATGCGTACTCACTCAAGCAGCTAAAGAGGCTAAGATGTCGCTTGAGGCCATCGCTCCAGTGCTTGGCTGGAAGCTTCACGAGATAAAGGGCTGGAGCTGTTGTGGTGCTCAACAAGCACAAGACGTAGATCCTATGGCTGCGCTTGTAGCAAATGCTAGAAACATAGCGCTTGCAGAGCAGATGAATATGCCGATGCTTACGACATGCTCAACTTGTATGCTAACTCTAACAAGAGCTAAAAGCACGCTTGACAAGGGCGCAAAAGATCGTATCAATACATTTTTAGCTGAAGGCAATATGAAATATAATGGTACATCTGAGGTAACAAGCCTTCTTTGGGAGCTTTACCAAAATGTTGATACGCTAAGAGCAAAGGTTGTTAAACCACTTAGCGGACTAAAAGTAGCTCTATTTTACGGCTGCCATAGCCTAAGACCTGAAAAAGATCTACACAACAGAGAAAGCTCAGTAAATCCAAAGAGCTTTGAAACTGTTGTAAGCGCACTTGGTGCTACTATCGTGCCATTTGAGAAAAGACTTGACTGCTGCGGCTTCCACGCTAGCTATCCAGCTGGAAAATCAGTAAGAAAAATGTCAAGCCAGATCGTAAATAACGCTGATCAAAATGGGGCAGACGTAGTTGTAACTCCGTGCCTACTTTGCCAAATGCAACTTGATATCTATCAAGAGAGATATCAAGATGAGAACCACTCAGATGTTAGAAAACCTATCATCCACCTCTCTCAGCTTGTAGGTCTTGCACTTGGTCTATCTGTCGAAGAGCTAGGACTTGATCTAAATATCATCGACGCTAGCAAGATAGCGTAAATTTTATCCCACGTCTTTTGGCGTGGGAAATTTGACTTACACAATTAAATTTTTACTGCAATAAAACAATAAATATAAGAAATTAAAAAAAATATGGAAGTGAAGTAAAGCCCAAAATTTCTCTTGGGCTTTTTAAATTTATATAGCTTTTATCATCACTTTTGTTAGAAGTTCTGAAAATTTAGCTGGATTTTCTAGGCTCATGCCCTCATTTAGCCTTGCCATATCAAGAAGCAAAGGCGCTATGTCATAAACCATCGCCTCGTTTTTCTCAAGTTTTGCGAAAATTTCATGATCAGCATTTATCTCCAAGATCGGCTTAACTTTTGGAGCATTTACGCCTTGTCCCATCTGTTTTAACATCTCTTGCATAGCGTAATCAGGGTCGTTTTTATCATATATTAGCACCGCAGCCGAGCTTGAGAGTCTTGAGCTTAGCCTAACATCTTTAACCTCGTCTTTTAATATCTCTTTCATCTTAACAAGCGTGTTTGCAACCTTGCTCTCATCGACCTTTTCATCGTTTTTGATCTCGTCGTTTATATCAGCGTGTGAGACTGATTTTAGAGGTGTTTTGTCAAATTCATTGACCATTGGCATGACGATCGTATCGATCTCTTCGTCCATTATTAACACTTCGATGTCGTTTTTCTTAAAGCTCTCAAGAAGCGGCGAATTCCTTAGCATATTTTCGTTGTTGCCGCTGATGTAGTAGATCGACTTTTGATCCTCTTTCATCGCCTCTTTGTACTCTTTTAGGCTGATAAGTCCGTCTCTTTTTGAGCTTTTAAATAGGCAAAGATCCAAAATTTGCTCTTTTTCAGCATTAAAGCCATAAAGTCCCTCTTTTAAAACCTTACCAAATAGTTTGTAAAATTTTATGTATTTTTCACGGTCGTTATCTTTTACTTTTGCAAGCTCGCTTAAAATTTTCTTCACACTCTGCTCTTTAACGGTTCGCATGATCGCATTTTCTTGTAAAATTTCACGGCTAACGTTTAGCGGCAGATCCTCAACGTCGATCACACCTTTGATAAATCTTAAATACGGTGGCAAAAGCTCTTTTGCATCGTCAGTTATAAAGACCCTCTTCACATAGAGCTTCACGCCACTTTGATAATCAACCCTAAAAAGATCGAACGGCTCGGTGCTTGGCACATAAAATAGTGTCGAATACTCGATCTTGCCCTCAGCTTTTGTGTGGATATAAAGGAGCGGATCGCTGCTATCGTGTGAAATTTGCTTATAAAAGTCGTTGTAGTCTTGCTCTTTTAAGCTGGCTTTATTTAGTCTCCAAAGTGCATTTGCCTTGTTTATCTGCTCGTTTTTGGTCTCATAAGTGCCTTCTTTTTCACCTTCTTTTGGTGCGACGTAGCTCTCTTTATCCATAAAAATAGGATAAGGGATGTGGTTTGAATATTTTTTGACTATCTCTTCGATACGCCAAGAATTTGCAAATTCATCGTCATTTAAATGAAGGATTATATCCGTACCAAAGCCATCTTTTTTAGCATCTTCGATCTCGTAGCTTTTTGCATCAGATGTCCATTTGTAGGCTTTGTCACTTAGTGCTCGTTTGCTTATGACTTCGATCTTGTTTGCCACCATAAACGCTGAGTAAAAGCCCACGCCAAACTGGCCGATCAGCGAGCTATCTTTTTTGGCATCGCCGCTTAAGCTTTGCATAAAGCCCTTTGTGCCACTTCTTGCTATCGTGCCTAAATTTGCGATGAGCTCGTCTTTATCCATGCCAATACCATTGTCGCTGATGGTTAAAGTCTTAGCTTTTTCATCTACTTTGATGTCGATCCTTGGAGTGTAGCTTAAACTTTTATACTTTTCATCGGTCAAGCATAGGTAGTTTAGCTTGTCAAGTGCGTCATTTGAGTTTGATATGAGCTCTCTTAAAAATATCTCTTTGTTTGAGTAAAGAGAGTGGATCATCAAATTTAAAAGGTCATTGACCTCGGTCTGAAATTCAAATTTATCTGCCATTTTCTTTTCCTTGTTTTAAAATTTTTGGCAGATTATAGCACAAAGTGATAAAAATATACTTAACCTTGATAGTACTACTATCAAGTTTTTTTATAAATTTTATAAAATATTCTAAAAGAGTTATATTTTATAAATAAAATAATAATACATATTTAAAAATTATTATTAATTATGGCTATTTGTATAGCTTTCATTTAAAATAGTAGTATAATCAAGCCATAAATCTATAGGAGGGAATCAAATGAATTTACGAAGTATTTTGGTAAAAGTTTCAGCAACGATTGCTGTAGTCTTGGCGGTCTGTATGGCTTGCTTTGTTTTCTACACGTCACATGTCTTAGAGCGTGAGATCAAGGATGGAGTAGTAACTACTGTTAAACAAAATGTCGCTCTTGCAATGGATACGGTTGAACTATTTAACAAGGACAATGTTAATAATGCAGAGACGTTAATGAGCGTCTTTAAAGAGTTGGTTGGAAAAATCTCAGTTGATCATCAGATGAGTAAGACTGGCAATTACGAAGCACTTGAACTAGTCTCTCAAAGCGGTATTTTAAATAACAACTACGATATTATCGATAAATTTGGTAGAGCATCAAATGGCGGAATTTCAACCGTTTTTGCAAAATCAGGCGATAGCTTTTTAAGAGTAAGTACTGCCGTAACACAGCCAGATGGTAGCAAAGCTGTCGGCACACTACTAGATAAAAATAGTCCAGTTTATAAAAATGCAATAAACAAAGAACGATATGTAGGTGTTGTAAATTTATTTGGTCGCAACTATATGAGCATATATGAGCCTA
>NZ_JH414887.1:135427-259036 GCF_000238755.1 Campylobacter sp. 10_1_50 | reverse complement strand
GCAGTTGTAGCTGATGAAGTTAGACAGCTAGCTGAAGAAGAACTCAAAAATCTCTAACAGAGATAAACGCAACTATCAACGTTATCGTCCAAGCGATAAATGATAGCAGCGAGCAAATGGGTATCAACTCTAAACAAATTCAAGAGCTAACCCATGTGGCAAGTGACGTTGAAAAGACTATAAATAATATGAGCGAAACGATGAATAACGCCATAGCGATGTCAGATAAGACTATGCAAGACTACATCGCAACTGGTAAAAACGTAAATGAGATCATGGATGGCATCTCAGAGATCAATCAAATTTCATCTGAAAATGCTAGAAGCGTCGAAGAGATAGCTTCTGCAGCTGAACATCTAAATAAGATGACAGATGCACTAAATACAAAACTAAGCGTCTTTAGAACTTAAGTTTTTAACTCTTAAATTTAATGTTTTAGGTCTGGCGAGAGCTAGACCTTTTTAAATTTATAGATAAAAATTTCTCGTATATAAAACAAAAAATTTATAAATAATAATAGAGTAGGGCTTTGTAAATTTACAAAGCTAAATTTATTTTCTATTTTCGTCTAGGACTTTTTGCATGCTCTCCCTAGTCGCCTCTAGCCAGTTTTGTTTTGAGGTATCGACTAGATCAAGACAAAAGAGCTTGATGTCAGCTTTTTTAAAGCTAAATTCTTTCACTTTCATCGCATCGCTTCCGACGATTACGATAGGCTGAACCTTTAAATTTAGCTTTTCAACTAGCAGTTTTGCGCCACCTTTAAATGGCAAGAGCTCTTTAGTTTGAGACCTTGTGCCTTCTGGAAATATCGCTAAAACACGCCCATTTTCTACTCTGTCTTTTGCTTCGCTTAAAAGCTTTATTAGCGAGTGCTTGTTTTCTCGCTCGACTGCTATCATCTTTGGAAGGCTCAAAATTTTACCGATGATCGGGATCTTGCCTATCTGCGCCTTTGCGATCCAGCAGATATTTTTAGGATGGATCTCTTCAAGCACGATGATATCAAGCATGCTTTGGTGATTTATCAGTAAGATATTTGCTTCGTCGCTAAATTTACCGATAACTTCTAGCTTATATCCGCCAAAAAATCTCTGCGATCTGCCCCAAAATTTTCTTATGGCTCTATTTTTAGAGTTAAAGAGCCACATAAAAAATACGACAATAACGACACTTATCACAAATTCAATAGAAAAGAAAAAAGCTCTAATTTTTGACAAGATCACCCTTTCTTACCCAGCCGATTTTGCCATCTGCGAATAAAATTTTTGAGTAGTCATCTTTTGTGTCTAAAATTTCAACATTTTCATTTTTACGAGATGTATAAAAAACGGTTGAATTTTTAGTCGGCAAGATAGTGACGCTCACATCTGGCTTAAGCACTGCTTTGCCAAAAGGATTGTAAGTGTAAATTCCAAGTGCGATAAAAACAGCTGCCACAAAGAAGTAGCTTAGCTTTCTTCGCCATATCGCTAGCAAGATAAAGATAGCGACCAAAGAGTAGATTGTGATATCTTTGTAAGTGCTAAATTCGCTTTGTTTTGGATTTAGACCGATTTGCGTGCTAACCTCGTCCTCTTCGACGCTCACAGGCAGTGAAAAGCTCTCAAATTTAGCTTTTTTTAGGTTGTAGTAGTTAAAGTCAAGCGTCTTTTTGTTTGGCTTAAATACTGCAAAATAATATGCACTTTGTGAGTTAAAGTCGCCATTTATCGTATCTACGCCTTGCTTTAGGATCGTTTTATTTTCGATATTAAAGGCGCTTAGATCGACATTGTTGCCGTAAATCTCAACGACCATGATGTTGTTTATATCATCAAATTTAGTCGTTTTAAATTTCTTTACCTCAAGGTTGTCAGCGACGATGTGGTTGTAGTTTTCGTCACTTCTAAGCTCTTTTAGCTTTGGTAAAAAGATGTTTATGTTTGAGTTTTGATAGTTCTCGCCATTTCTTTTTAGATCCAAGCTAACTCGTAAAGTCTTTGCATCAATGCTCGTTGCTTCAAGGTAGAAAGTGCCGATATATTTGTTTTCTTCACCTTTTACCCATTGAAAATTCTTCTTATTTAGCCATTTTATATTTGTTTCATCAAGCTGTGTCTCAAACTCAAACTCAAGGTCGCTTTGCGTATCAGCTACTATCTCAACGCTAAAAATTTCTCCTACGACGACATTTTTAGGGATATTTGTCGCTTTTAAAAGAAGGTCTTTTATTTTTATCTTGTCATAGACTTGATTATCAGGGACGCTGATGTCTGGTTCGTTTGTCGGCACGATATTTCGCATCTGCTCTGGAGTGATACGCTCTGGCTGTGAGGCGATAGAGCGTGGAGATACGAGCTTTCTTGATATTTCTTCTTCGCTTGGAGTCTTTGTTTGAGGCTTTGAACTTGGGCTATTTACAAATTTATCCTCTCTTGCCTCATTCATCATGTCAAAAACGCTGACTTCATCAGTGTTTGCGGCAAATAAATTTAGCGCGAGTAGGGCGATAAAAAGTGTTCGTTTTACCAAACTAGCCCTTTTAACATCTTCATGCCATCATCTGTGCCTAAAATTTTCTCGCAAGCGCGTTCTGGGTGAGGCATAAGACCAAAGATCCTCTTACTCTCATCGCAAATCCCAGCTATGCTATCAACTGAGCCATTTGGATTTATCTCATTGCCGTGGCTGTCGCAGTACTTTAGCAGGACTTGCTCGTTATCATATAGGCTTTTTAGCGTATCTTCGTCGGTGTAGTAGTTGCCCTCGCCATGAGCGATAGGGATATTTACCACTTCGTTTTTAGCTAAATTTGCTAGGAATTTATTGTTATTTGAGACAACCTTTAAGTGATGATATTTTGAGACAAAATTTAAATTTTCATTTCTTCTCATCGCACCTTTTAAAAGCCCAAGTTCAAGAAGCATCTGAAAGCCATTGCAAATTCCTAAAATGTAGCCGCCTTTTTTTGCATGCTCTTTTACAGCCTGCATAGCTGGGCTAAATTTAGCTATCGCAGCCGTTCTTAGATAGTCGCCATAGCTAAAACCACCAGGCAAAACGACTAGATCAGCATCGATCTTATCTTCTTTGTGCCAGATGATCTGCGTTTGGCAGCCAAGTAGCTTAAAAGCGTGAGCTGTGTCTTCTTCGCAGTTTGTGCCAGGAAAAAGTATGATCGCTACTTTCATAGCACGATCTCGTAGTCTTCGATGACAGTGTTTGCTAGAAGCTCTTCACACATCACTTTTAGCTGCTCTTTTGCTTTATTTTTATCGCTCTCATCGATATCTAAAACGATTTGTTTGCCTATCCTGACATTTGAAACACCGCTAAATCCAAGTGAATTTAGCGCGTGCTCCACTGCCTTACCAGCAGGGTCTAAGACCCCACTTCTTAATGCTATATTTACAACAGCTTTCATCTTTGTCCTTAAGAAAGAATTCTTCTTAAAACTTCTTCGTAAGCTACTTTTACGCTACCAAGGTCTTGTCTAAATCTATCTTTGTCAAGTTTTTCGTTTGTTGTCGCATCCCAAAATCTGCAGCTATCAGGGCTTATCTCGTCAGCTAAGATGATGTTGCCATCTTTGTCGATACCAAATTCGACTTTGAAATCAACTAGTTTTAAATTTCTCTCTGCAAAGAATTTAAATAATATAGAGTTGATCTCTCTTGCTGTGTGTCTTAGGGTTTGAAGATCTTTTTCGCTCTTTACTAGACCCATGATGATGCAGTGCTCGTCAGTAACTAGTGGATCGTGTAAATCGTCGTTTTTGTAGTAAAACTCAACAAGTGTAAAAGGTAGAACCGTGCCTTCTTTTATGCCAAGTCTTTTGCTAAGTGAGCCAGTTGCGATATTTCTCACAACAACTTCAAGAGGTATAATCTCGCATTTTTTGACCACTTGCTCAGTGTCGCTGATGGTCTCAACAAGGTCAGTGACGATACCTTTGCTCTCTAGCAGTTTAAAAAGCTGAGTAGAGATTTTGTTATTTAGCGCACCTTTGCCAGCTTCGTTGCCTCTTTTTTGAGCATCAAATGCTGTTAGATCGTCTTTAAATTCAGCCACAAGTAGATTTGGATCGTCTGTGGCGTACATTTTCTTGCCTTTTCCCTCGTAGATAAGCTCTCTTTTTTGCATGTTGTTCTCCTTTAGATTATTGTTGTTTTATCTTTAAAATTTTGATCGTATCAATCGCTGTTTTTAACTGAATATCCTCATCGACTTTTTTCTGTGTGATTATATTTTTATCATCTTTTGTTTCAGTTTTATTGCCTTCGCTTGTTGGATTTATCTTGTTTAGCTCGCTCTTTAGGTGTGCTTTTAGTTCGCTCTCTTTGATGCTAAATGCACTATCGTCACTTTGTGGCACTTTGCCAGGATGCACGACTACATCTGGTGTTACGCCAACAGCTTGGATAGTTCTGCCGCTTGGCAAGTAGTATCTTGCGATGGTTAGTCTTAGCGCTTCTGTATCGTCTATTGGTAAGATCACCTGAACGCTGCCTTTACCAAATGTGTTTTCACCGATTATCACCGCACGCTTATGATCTTGTAATGAACCGCTTACGATCTCGCTAGCACTTGCACTTCCGCCATTTACAAGGACAACTAGTGGGAGTTTTGATAATGTTTTGCTAGCGCTTGCTTTATACTCTACATTTTCAGATGCATCACGACCCTTTTGAGATACGATGATGCCGTTATCTACGAAAAGATCCACTAGATCAACAGCTTGATTTAAAAGACCGCCAGGGTTGTTTCTAAGATCAAGTATGATGCCATTTGCTTTAGGATGCTCTTTGATCGCATCTTTTACCTTTGTGACGACGTTTTTGTCAAAATTTGTGACACGTATATAAAGGATGTTTTCATTTTCTATCATTTTTGCATAGACAGACTCAACCTTTATAAGATCTCTTATGATCTTTACGTCAAATGGCTTTTGCTCGCCTTTTCTTAAGATTGTGATTGTTATCGGAGTTTTTGGCTTGCCGCGCATCTTATTTACAGCTTCATCTATCGTTGTGCCGATAGTTGAGTTGCCATCAATCCTTAAAATGATATCGCCAGCTTTTATGCATGCTTTATCAGCTGGAGTGTCCTCGATAGGCGAGATAACGGTTAGTGCGCTATCTTTCATACCAACTGTTATGCCAAGCCCGCCAAATTCGCCGCTTGTTTGCACCTGCATATCTTTATATGCTTTTTCATTTAAAAAGCTTGAGTGAGCGTCCAAATTTTGCATCAAACCAGCGATGGCTTTGTCGATTATCTCTTTAAATTTAATGTCATCAACGTAGTATTTTTCAACGGTTGAGATGGTTTTTGTAAGTTTTGAAAGTGCTTCAAGTTTCGCACTTGCCTCATCTTCAGTTTTAGCAAAAAGCGCATTTACTGCTACGCTTGAGATGAGTAGGGCGCCTGTTATTTTTAGCGCAAAAGATCTAGTAAATTTATTCAAAATATCTCCTATATTTTTTGGCTCAATTTTATTAACATTTGGCTAAAAAAAGCATAAATTTAGCCTTATATTTTTAGCTTTTGTCTATTTTTAACACAAATTTATAACAGCAAATTTTAGCAATTAAATAAAAAGAGTGACAAATGTTATAAAAATACTTGACAATATAAGACTAAAGTTATATAATGCCGCCATTATAAAATAACTTAAGGAGCTTTAATGGCTGACATAACAGAAAATTTAACAGCGCAGATGCAAGAGACACTTGAAAAAGGCGTTAGCTTAGCGATCTTTTCTAAAAATCCACAAGTTGTGCCACTTCACGTCTTTTGGGCTTTGCTCGCTGATAGTAATTCTATTTTGAATCAAGTATTTAATAAGATGAACATAAGTAAGGACGCAGTCGAGCTTGAGATAAAAAGCAAGATCTCGTCACTCCCAAGCAGCTCAAACGTCACAAAAGATAATGTTTCAGTTTCAAGAGAGCTTATAAATTCACTTGAAAATGCAAAAGCTTTAATGGTAAGCATGGGCGATAGCTACATAGCTGTTGATACATGGATCATCTCAGCTCTTGAGCTTAGTGAGATCAAACAAATTTTAAGCAAATTTTGTGATATCTTAGAGATCAAAAAGAATCTTGAGAGCATAAGAGGTGGTAAAAAGATAGATAGCCAAACCGGCGATGATACCCTTGATAGCTTAGAGAAATTTGGTATCGATCTAACGCAAAAAGCGCTAAATAAAGAGCTTGATCCAGTCATCGGCCGTGATGAAGAGATCACTAGAATGATGCAAATTTTAATAAGAAAGAGCAAAAACAACCCTATTTTGCTTGGTGAGCCAGGTGTTGGTAAAACAGCCATCGTTGAAGGGCTAGCTCAAAAGATAGTGGCTCGTGATGTGCCAACAAGTCTTGCAAATAAACGTGTCATCGCACTTGACATGAGTGCAGTCGTAGCTGGTGCAAAATATAGAGGTGAGTTTGAAGATAGATTAAAAGCTATCATCGACGAGGTAAAAAAAGCTGGTAACATCATACTTTTTATAGATGAAATTCACACGATAGTTGGAGCAGGTGCGAGTGAGGGTGGAATGGACGCTGCAAATATCCTAAAACCAGCTCTTGCACGCGGTGAGCTTCATGCTGTTGGTGCTACGACATTAAAGGAGTATAGAAAATACTTTGAAAAAGATGCAGCACTTCAAAGACGTTTTCAACCAATAGATGTCAAAGAGCCAAGCGTAAATGAGGCACTTCAAATTTTACGTGGTATAAAAGAGCGTCTTGAAGTTCACCACGGCATCACGATAACAGATAGCGCGCTAGTTGCCGCAGCAAGGCTAAGCGACCGATACATCGCAAACCGCTTCTTGCCAGATAAAGCGATAGACCTTATAGATGAGGCAGCAGCTGAGCTTAAGATGCAAATAGAGAGCGAGCCATACGAGCTTTCAAAGATAAAACGCGAGATCGTAACGCTTCAAGTAGAAAAAGAAGCTCTAAAGATGGAGGATGCGGATAAAAATAAAGAAAGACTTGGCGAGATCGAAAAAGAGATAGCTGACCTAAATGAGAAAAAGCTAGCGCTTGATACTAAATTTGAAAATGAAAAGGCTGTTTTTGGCGGAATTTCAAAAGCAACAAAAGAGATAGATAGCTTAAAATCACAAGCCGAGATAGCAAAAAGAAATGGCGATCTTCAAAAAGCTGCCGAGATAGAATACGGCAAGATAGCTGACGCTAAAAAGCACAAACACGAGCTTGAAGAAAAATGGGAGCACATGAAAAAAGAGGGCGTGCTTCTTAAAAATCAAGTCGATGAAGAGCTTGTGGCTGAAATTTTGAGCAAATGGACTGGAATTTCAGTTAAGAAGATGCTAACAAGCGAAAAAGAGAAATATCTGCGCATCGAAGAGCATCTAAGAGAGAGTGTTGTCGGTCAAGATGACGCACTACACGCACTTGCACGTGCTGTTAAGAGAAACAAGGCTGGGCTAAATGAGGGTCAAAGACCGATTGGTTCATTTTTATTTCTTGGACCAACAGGCGTTGGTAAAACTCAGTCAGCTAAGGCTTTGGCTAAGTTTTTGTTTGACGATGAGAAGGCGCTTATTCGCTTTGATATGAGCGAATATATGGAAAAACATAGCGTGAGTAGGCTTCTTGGTGCGCCTCCAGGATATGTAGGCTACGATGAGGGCGGTCAGCTAACAGAGGCAGTTCGCAGAAGACCTTACTCAGTCATACTTTTTGACGAGGTTGAAAAGGCTCACAAGGATGTATTTAACATACTTCTTGGCATTTTAGATGATGGACGTGCGACTGATAACAAAGGCGTAACGGTTGATTTTAAAAACACGATCATCATTTTAACTTCAAACATCGCTTCAAATTTCATAATGGAGCTAAATGGTGAAGACCGTGATGTGGCTGTTAAAAACGAGCTTAAAAACTACTTTAAGCCTGAGTTTTTAAATAGGCTTGATGATACTATCATCTTTAATCCTCTAAACGAGCAAGGTTTGATATCTATCGTTGAGATCATGTTTAAAGAGCTTGAAAAAACTCTTCACAACCGCGGTATCAAGGCAGTTTTAAGTGAAGAGGCTAAGAAATTTATCGCAAAAGCTGGCTTTGACATAGTTTATGGCGCAAGACCTCTTAGAAGAGCGCTTTATGAGCTAGTTGAAGATAAGATCGCTGATATGATCTTAAAAGATGAGCTTGAAAGTGGCGATGAGATCACCATTGATAGCAACGGCGAGAAGATCATCATTAAGAAAAAATAACTTCAAATTTACTTGGCAGGTTGGATCAACTTGCCAAGCTTTCATATAAAATTTATACAAAAAATATCTAGAAATAGGGCAGTTTAGCTATTTAAAAATATGACTAAACGCCTAGTAATTTAGCAAGGGCAAAGTAAAATATGGCCGATGATATCGCAGCTGCAGGCAGTGTGATGAGCCAAGCTAAGATGATAGGTCTTACCATTTTCCAGTTTGCATTTTTATTTACGATACCGATACCCAAAACCGCGCCTATTAGGATATGCGTCGAGCTAACTGGTATGCCAAGCTTTGTAGCTAGAAGTATTACGATACTTGAGGCAAGCTCCGCGCTAAAGCCAGTCGTAGGTAAAATTTCAGCTAGTTTTGAGCCGATAGTAGTGATCACCTCTTTGCCTAAAAACCAAAGTCCAACGACAAGCGAGATGCCAAAGGTTACCATTGCGATGCTAGGTATCGGCGAGCTTTCGTTTATAGAGCCAGTCTTTAGCACATCAAGCACAGCAGCAAATGGTCCAACTGCGTTTGCAATGTCGTTTGCGCCGTGTGAAAATGCAAAAGATGAAGCGGTAAAAATTTGAAACCATGAGAAAATTCTATTGATGCTCTTTTCGCTATCGTTTTTACTCATAACGTTTATGATAGCAAGGCTTGCAAGATACGCTAGAGCTCCGATGACGAAGATGATCCAGACTGTTTGGATGATGCTAAAGGCTAAATTTATATGCTCAAGCCCTTTAAAAAGCATCATTGATGAGATGACCATTGCGGCAAATCCAGCGATGATCGGGATGTGCTTTTTCATCGCCTTAAAGGTATCTATCTCTTTTTCGCTATCTTTCATGATGCGAATTTTTGAGCGGTATTCGCTGTATTCAGTGGTTTCGATCTCGTCCTCATCGATAACTGCGATCTTTGAAAGAGTGGCTATCTGCTCCTCAGCTGGCTTTGTTTTAAGCGCTTTTATGAAGCTTTCTTTATAAGCTTTTCTCTCAGCTTTTAACGCTTTTAAATTTGTCTTTAGCTCGTGCGTTGGCTCGATTATTTTGCTCTTTACATAGCCAAATATAATGTAAGACATCACACCGCCAAGCAGTGGCGAGATGACCCAGCTAACGGCGATCCTGCCGATCTCACCCCAAGAGACCATATTAAATGGCTCAGGATCTTTTATCATAAATCCCATAGCAAGTCCTGCGCCAACGATACCGCCCACAATAGAGTGTGTGGTCGAGACTGGCAGACCTTTTTTGGATGCGTAAAATAGCCAAAGACCTGAGCTTAGAAGGGCTGAGATCATGATGATGACAAATTTCATCGGGTTTAGATCGCTTGGAAATTTCACGATCTCGTTTCTAATGGTATTTGTAACCTCAGATCCTGCAAATATCGCGCCGCTAAGCTCAAAAATGGCTGCGATGACAAGAGCTTGTTTTAGTGTGAGTGTTTTTGCGCCGACGCTTGTGCCAAAGCTGTTTGCAACGTCATTTCCGCCGATATTAAACGCCATAAAAAGACCAAACATGCCAGCGATCAAGAATAAAAAGTAGTTATTTGCCGGGATGTATTGATAGCCCCAGACGAAAAATCCAACGCTGCAAATCGCAAAAATAACTAACGCCAAGAAGTTATCTCGAAGCAATCAAGCCCCCTTGTAAGAGTTTTTGGCAAAATTATATCTTGAAAATTATTAAAGTTTTTAGAATTTTCTCACTTTAAATGATACTAAATTATCATATGTTAGAATTTGGCAAAAATATTAAGGATAAATTTTGGTTATAGCGATCGATCTTGGCTCAAACACCTTTCGCGTGGCACTTATAAAAAAGGTGCAAAATGGCTTTAGCAACGAGCAAATTTATGAAAAAATAGTTGGAGCTGCAAGGGGCTTAAACGAAAGTGGCAAGATAGGCTTTGAGGCTAAAAATAGGCTTTTTGAAGCGATAGCAGAGGCTAAAAGCAAATTTGACTTTACTAAATTTAAATGTGTGGCGGTTGCGACCGAGGCATTTAGAGTGGCATCAAATAGCGAAGAAATTTTTAGTGAGATAAGAGAGAAATTTGGCATAAATTTTCATATCATTGACGGGCAAGCTGAAGCAAAACTTACATTTTTAGGCGTGCAAAATGCCTTAAAAAAGCTTGGCATAAATGATAAATTTAGCCTGATCGACATCGGTGGTGCAAGCTCAGAGATAGGCGAAGATGGAAAATTTATAAGCTTTAAATTTGGCATCATCACCTTTTACGAGAGGTTTAAAATGCTTGATCTGATGCAAGAAAATGCAAAAATTTATACAAAAGAGGCAAGGGAATTTTTAACAAGCCTTAACAACAGGCTTATCGTGCTAACTTCTGGCGTGCCGACCACTATCGCAACACTAAAGCTTGGGCTAAACTACGAAAGCTACGATCCAAAAAAAGTGAGCGGATATGAGCTTAAAAATGACGATCTTGCTTGGTTTATAAATGAGCTTTTAAAGATGGATGACAAAAGCGCTGATGTGGCGGTTGGAAGAAGTAGAAAGTATCCGCTCATCGCTGGAACGCTGCTTTTAAAGGAGCTACTAAACGGGCAAAATGCGAAATTTATAGTAATAGATGACGGGCTTAGAGAGGGCGTTGGGGCGGCTTATCTGCAAGGCTTATTTCAAGAAATTATCACGAAATTTTAGTTATGATTTCAAAAATTTAAAGGAGAGAAAATGAGCATAAGAGAGCAAATTTTGGCCGACATAAAAGAGGCTATGAAAGCAAAAGATGAGTTTAAAAGAGACACCTTAAGGACGCTAAATGCAGCACTTAAACAGGTCGAAGTCGATCAAAGGATCGAGATGACTGACGAGGTCGTGCTCCCGCTACTTCAAAAAGAGATCAAAAAGAGAGCTGACTCGGTTGAGCTCTATCTAAAGGGAGCAAGAGAGGACCTAGCTAAAAAAGAGCAGAGCGAGATCGAGCTTATCAAGGCATATCTACCAGCTCAGCTAAGTGATGATGAGCTAAAAGAGAAGATTAAAAGTATCATTGAAAAGGTTGGTAAAAATTTAGGCGCTGTGATGAAAATGGCAAAAGATGAGATCGGAGCGAGCGCTGAAGCAAAACGCATAAGTATGATCGCAAAAGAGCTTTTGGCTTAAATTTTAAATACACTTTCTCAAAGCCTGTGCGTTAAATTTAATGTGCAGGCTTTAAAAATACTTCATTTTACATAAAATAGTGCGTATTATTTTACATAAAAACAAATTTTAGATAGAGTAAATTATAAATTTGGGCTAGTGTGGTTTTAAATTTATGTCTTGGAGTAGGGATTTAATTTTAACTATTTTTTGAGGCTTCAAATTTACAATCATTTTAGATTTGGTAGAAACAAAGAAAGGTTTATAAATTTGACTAAACGGTTATCAAATTTAAATTTATATTTTTAAAGTGGTGGTTAAGTTTAATCTTTTACTTTAAAACTAGAAATAAAACTCTACAGATTTTAAATTTGAAAAAAATTTGGTTTTACTAGTGCTAAGAAGTAAAATTTAAAGTAGAAAGTTGACTAAATTTGAGCTTTTGTTCTACAGCGACCAACTCATAAATTTGAAAATAAAATTTTCTATAGTTACTAAATTTATTTACACTTTAAAGAACAGAATTTAAAGTGGCAAGCTGGATAAATTTAAACTTTACTTTAAAATAATCATCTCACCACAAGATTTAAATTTAAAAATAAAAACTTTTAAAAGCAGAATTTAATGAAGCCTAATTAAATTTTTAACCTTGTTTTGTAGTGAAGAACTCGTAAATTTAAAAACAAAATCTCTTAAATTTACAGACCTTTTAAAACATACGCTCAAAACAAATCTAGCTAACCCTGACCTTATTTGATATATAAATTTAAAAAGCTAGACCCAAAGCGAGTCTAGCAAATTTGAAGTTATTTTGAAGCGACCATTTCGTTGTATGAGTTAAATATCTCTCTGCTAAGATCTTCGAGCTTTCTAAACTCAGTGACAAAATGTTTTAAATTTTTCTCGTTATAGCCCTTGCCAGCTTCTGTTAAGATGGCTTTGATGTTTTTGTTAAACTCATCAACTAAATGGCGTGATTTCTCGTATGTTTTAGTGTGGCTAAAGCTCTTTGCACACTCATTTTCATACCATGCTACAAGATCATCTGCGTCTTTTGCTATATCATCGCCGTAACCTTGCTCATTTACAGTGTCTGAATAAACACCCACTTTATAGACGATGATAGCTATCTTTGCGATGATGCCAAAGGTCTTGTCTTCTACATATTTTGATCTTTGAGCTGTCTCTTTTGCATTTTGATTAAAGCTAGCTAAAGTTTGCTTGAAATTTTCGACATTTGCTGTAGCGATCTTTGAAATTTCATCTATCTTTTTAGAGTTTTCATCTATATCTTTGGCTTCTTGCTGAAGTGTTTGGATATTTACGCCGATCTCGTGTGTCGCTTTTTGGGTATTTTCAGCTAGTTTTCTAACCTCATCAGCGACAACTGCAAAGCCGCGTCCATGCTCACCCGCTCGAGCTGCCTCGATAGCCGCGTTTAGAGCTAGTAAATTTGTCTGCTCAGCTATATCTTTTATCAAATTTACAACCGAAGTGATGTCATCTGTTCTGCTATTTAGCGTGCTTATAGCGTGGCTCGAGCCCTCTATCAGCTCCTCAAGCGAGCTCATATTTACGCTTAGTTCATTGATGCTTTGCGTCGTATCCTCAGCGATCCTAGCCGTATCTTGTGCCATGTGCGCCATTTGGCTTAGGTTTTTGATGCTCTCATTTAGATCGTTTCTAACATCTTCTATGCCGTCATTGCCATTGCCAAGTGTGTCGAGCTCTTTTGAAAGTAGGCCTCTTACTTTACTTTTGTGACTATCTTTTATACCAGTTACGCCGTTGCTCATAGAGATGGCATTTTGTTTAAATATACCGCGAAATCCCTCTGTAAAGATATTTCTATATGTTAGTCCGCTTTGAGCAGCGTCTATTGAGGTTGAAATTTCTCTTTGAAGTGCCTCAACTTGATCAAGCAAGTCATTTATACCAAGTGCTACTTCATAAAGAGGGTCATTTTCTTTTACATTTACTATCCTAGGCTCTAATATGCCGTTTCTAGCTGAGCCTACTACGCTTAAAATTTCATTTATAGAGTCAAGTTTTTTTCCAAACATCTTATAGCCTTTGTAGGTTATTTACAAATTCATCATAACTTATGTTTTTTTCTTTTAAAAATTCAGTTAAAAATTTCATCGAAGCATCCATGCCACCGCTCTTTTCTACCGATAACAAATTTTGATATATAGGCTCTATTATCTCAATCGCCTTTGGATTTGGCTTGCGCCTAACTGAGTAGTAGCCAACTGGATTGTTTTGCACATCAAGCGAAGTTGTGATATTTGCAAAAACCCAGTAGTACCCGCCATCAAAGCTTTTGTTTTTAACATAAGCGAAAATTTCTTCTTTATTTTTTATGCGCTCCCAAAGTAGCTTAAAAACAGCTCTTGGCATATCTGGGTGTCTTATGATGTTGTGAGGCTTACCCAAGACTTCAGCTTGTTTAGCTCCAACTATCTTTAAAAATGGCTCATTACAATACGTAATACGTCCTTTTAAGTCGGTCTTTGAGACCAAAAAGGCGCTCTCTTCGACCATGTGTTCTTTGTTTTCAGACATATTCTCTCCTTTAAGATTTTAATTATTTTAATTTTTAACGGCTTTTGATAGATCCCACATCGGTAAAAATATACCAAGAGCTAGTAAAAGCACCATACCTGCTATAAAAACAAGTAAGATAGGCTCTATATAGTTTGAGATGTTATCAATAATATCGTTAAATTTCATCCTGTAATAATCAGTTACTTTTCCTATCATATCATCCAAGCTACCGCTTTGCTCGCCAGCGCTTATCATCTGTATGAGCATATTTTCATATAAATTTGTATCTCTAAAAGCCTCTGTTAGGCTAACACCCCTACCAACAAGTATCTTAACGCTACTTAGCTTCTTTTTGATATCCTTGTTTGAAACCGTTATCACAGCCGTATCAAGGGCATCTGCTATAGGCAAACCAGCTCGAACAAGCTCTGTAAAGATGAGGTTAAACCTGCTCATATTCGAATAAAATATGATCTTGCCGATGAGATAGACTTTCAAAAGGTATTTATCGACCTTATCTTGAAATTCTTCACTCTCAAGGTAGTATTTTCTAAGCAAATATCCGATAAACGCAAGTGCTCCAAGGATATAAAAGCCGTAGTTTGTCATGACGTATTCGATATTTAGCAAAATTTTAGTTGGCAGTGGTAGCTCTGCATTTAACTGCTCGAAAATTTCTCTAAACTGCGGCACAACAAGTATCATAAGGATGACAAAGGCTATGATGATCGCGCAGATGACTGTTATCGGATAGCGGATAGCTTTTTTAAATTTTTGCTGATTGTCCCAGACCTCTTGCAAGATAGAGGCAAGCTTTGCAAGCGCGTCAGCCATATTACCAGTGCTTTCCCCTAGTCTTATCATCGCAAGCGTCACGTCGCCTAGCTCTTCTTTAAAATTTTCTATACTATTTGTGAGGCTTGAGCCTTGATTTAGCTCCTCATCTATAGTTTGAAATATAAATTTAAGGCGCTTATCCTCGGTGGAGTTTGCAACCTCTTTAATGCTATCGTGGATAGAAATTCCAGCATTTGTCATAACGCTAAGCTGCCTTATGGTGGCTACTAAATTTGGGATTTTCACCTTTGGATTAGTAAAAGCCTTTGCGATCACGTTTTGTAAATTTTCAAAGTTATTTATGCTAGAAGTTTGCGTCTCTTTGATCTTTACGATCATACCAGTAACATTTGCTTTGTCTTTGATCTCGCTTTTATTGTTCGCTCTTAGGCTCATCTTATGGCGTTTGCCGTTTTGGATGTACTCAACCTCAAAGTATTTCATATCTTAGCAACCCTATAAACTTCTTCAAGCGTGGTTATGCCATTTGCTGCCCTTATGACACCATCATGAAACATATCTATAAAGCCCTCTTCGCAAGCAACGCTTTTAAGCTCATCTTTAGAAGCGCCATTTGCGACCATGCTTGCTATATGGTCACTAATAGGTAAAATTTCACTTATCATCTCACGTCCCAAGTATCCTGTTTGTGAGCATTGCGGACATCCGACGCTTTTGTAAAACTGATAGTTTTCAGGGACAAATTTCTTAACCTCGTCAAATGCCTTTTGAGATAGTGTGATCTTTTGTTTGCAGTGTGGGCAGAGCTTTCTAACAAGCCTTTGAGCCTCTATACAAACGAGCGCGCCACTTACTAGATAAGGCTCGATGCCCATATCTATCATACGAGGAAGCGCGCTTATGGCGTCGTTTGTGTGAAGCGTAGAAAAGACAAGGTGACCAGTAAGTGCCGCTTGTATCGCTATGCGAAGCGTCTCTTGATCCCTGATCTCGCCTATCATTATGACGTCTGGATCTTGCCTCAAGATAGAGCGAAGAGCTGAGACAAAGGTAAGTCCAGCCTTTTCATTTACATGCACTTGTTGGATCATATTTAGCTGGTATTCGACCGGATCTTCAACTGTGATGATCTTAGTTTTTACGCTTTTTATATCATTTAGCGCACCGTAAAGTGTCGTAGTCTTACCTGATCCTGTTGGACCAGTGACTAGAATGATACCATAAGGCGCTTTCATGCTCTTTTTAAATTTAGCGAAATTATCTGGATGCATACCAAGATCTTCTAAATTTATAATGACCTTTGACTTATCCAAAATCCTTAAAACTATACTTTCACCATTTAAGATAGGTAGCGTCGAGATACGAAAATCATACTCTTTGTCTAAAATTTGAGCTGAAAATCTACCATCTTGTGGGCGGCGGCGCTCTGCGATGTCCATGTTTGATAGTAGCTTCATACGGCTAACCATCGGCGGATAGATATCTTTATCAAATATAAATGTCTCGCTTAGCATGCCATCGATCCTGCTTCTTACGATGCAGTTTGTTTCGGTTGGCTCGATGTGGATGTCGCTGGCTCTACTTTGGATAGATGTTTTTAAGATGATCTCTATTAGCTTTAAAATTCCAGAGTTTTCAGTGTTTTGACCTTGACTAGCTGAGCTTGAAAGCTCTCTTCTGATCTCTGTTATCACATCTTTTATGCTCTCATTTAGCGCTAGCTTGCTTATATATTTTTCTATCTGAGTTGGCTGAGCGATGGCAACTTTTAGTAGTTTTCTATTAAATAAATTTTGCACCTTATCTTGAGCGATAACATCAAATGGGTTTTTAAAAGCGACATATACGCTTATCTCATCCTCTTTTACTGGGATCGCGCTATATGTCTTTAGCTGAGCAGTGCTTAGCTTTTCGCTGATGCGGTAGTCGATATCGATATCATCAAGGTCAAAGTATAAAACCTTAAATTTCTCGCTTATAAATTTAACAAAAGCCTTTATATCAAGCTCAAGATCGTTTGAAATTTCATCGATATTTACATGTCCTCTTCTATAAATATCAGACAAAATTTCCATAAAATCTTCATCATTTAGTAAATTTTCATCTCTTAAAATTTTAACAAGACCTTTGCCTTCTTGCTCGCTTATCTGTTTTATCTTTTCTATATCTGATGTGCTTAGTTTGCCGTTTTGTTCTATATTTTTTAAGATTACATTTTCTACATTTTTCATTATCTATACTCTATTTGCGATTTCAGGTCGTTATTTTTAAAAATTTTAAGCACTAGCTTTGGTATTTGTCCATTTGTTGGGCTTATCTCATATCTTGTGTCAGAATTTGGCTCTTCAAAGATAAATGTGCCAAGCTCTTCGACATACTCTTTTTTTACAAATTTATCAAACAAAAATGAAAGTATATAATCACTCTTTGGAAGCCTGATATAGCTTATATCAACGCCATCTATCATAGCGTGAAATAAGAGCTTTTTCTTAAATAAGATGTCAGCAAAATAGGCAGCATTTTCTCTTGATTTTTCGCTCTTTACTAGCTTATCAATCGGAGTTGCTAACCTGTTTAGATCGTTCATCTTTATGCAAGCGATGCCAAACATAGAAATTTGCTCTTCGTTATTTTGTGTTTTTAAAAATTCCTCAACCTTTTGGTTGCAGACTTTTGCATAGTTTGCGCTATTAAAGTCATCCCTTATCTCAGTCAGGCTAACAGCAAAAACTTCACAAACAAAAACCAAAAAAATAACAAAAAATTTCATAATGTTCCACTTTTTATCTTATTTATAAGCTCATTTATCGAAGCTTTGTTTAAGTTTTTATTATACTCTCTTAGAGCTTTGACGGCATCATCACTTTGCTTTAGCTTATATTTTGACTTTGCAAAGATGATCCACGACTCCTCTAGGCTATTATCTATATCGTTTGCAGCAAGCGACCACTTTATAGCTTCTTTGAAATTATTATTTCTAAAATTTAATCTAGCAAGCTCAAGTGCGATAGTTGGATTATTGGTTTTTAAAAACTGCTCTCTTAACACGCTCTCTTCATTTGATGCTGAAGTTACTTGTATATTTACACGCTTTCTAGCTGGTTTTGACTCAAGATCTATCACTTCATCTTGTGGCACGCTTATGCCGTTTATGCCATTTTGTTCAGTAAGTGGCTCTTCATCAGGGATGTTTAGCTTAAGCCAACCTTGTGAGTTTCTTTGCCTTTTTTGGTCATTTTTTGAAGTATCGTTTGTTTCGTTTATCTTTACGACCTCTTCTAGCTTTTTAGCTATCTTGTCAGCTAGCTCATCTTGCTTTTTACCCTCTTCAAATTTAGCTTTAGCAACCTCGCTCTTTTGCTTTAGCTCGCTAAGAATGCTTGCATTTGTTTCGTTTTTTTCTACCATTTTTACTGCGGTTGCATTTTTGGCTAAAATTTTATCGCTTTTACTAGCAAGGCTTGGAGTTTTCTCTATGCTTAGCGCTATCAATGCAGCCAGCAAAATGATGATAAGTAAAAGCTCGATGATTAAAATTTTAGAGTTTTTGGCATTAAAAATTTTATGCAAAAAGCCACCATTTTTTTTCTTGTAGCTTTCATAAAGCTTTTCTAGTCTTTGAATTTCTTGTGGTTCAAGCATCGATTAGCCCAGCATCAAGTGCAGCCATGGTGAGTATCATGGTATTTGCCTTATCACCGCTAAGCTTTGAAGGCTGATACTGCTCGTAGTATTCGCAAATTTCATAGAATTTATACATGATCTTGTTTAGCGTTCTTAAATTTCCACCGCAAAATGAGTAGGCGCACTCGTAGTCTTTTTTCTCAAATTTAAGATATTTGTCATAGTTTTTTTGACTAAGCTTTCTTTGCAAGTAGATGATGATCTCATTTACATCAGCGCTACTTAGCTCGATGCTCTCCCAGATCCTAGTCTGAAAATAATCTTTTGCCAAAATATCTTCGTTTTCAGTTTTGTGTATCGTAAAGAGAAATTTAAACATCCTAGTATCAGCCATAAGCCTTATCTTCTCAATAAGCTCAGTCGGATAGAGCTGCGCTTCATCTAGGATAACCGTCATTTGATTTTTTAAAATTTCATCTTTATTGCTAAAGTCTTTTGAATAAAATTTTATAAAGCTCTCGAAGTTGTTTATATCTTCAAGCTTTTTGCCATAAATTTGCTCACAAAGTGCCTCGATAAATGTCGCCTCACTAAAAAATGGATGCGGGAAAAAGATGAGACTTTTATCCTCTTTTAGATCATTTGCGATCTTGTTTAGCAAAAAGGTCTTGCCGCTACCTGGCTTGCCATAAAACAAGATGAGCTTAAGTGGCTTTTTTAGAGCTAAAACTATCTTGTTGTAGCAGCTTATAGAGTTGTCTAAATTTACGAAATTTAAACTCTCGTCTTCATCTATAAAAACATCTTTTATATGTGTATAAATATTTTCGTTACTCATAGATCGATTTAGAAAATCCTAGATCTTTTAGCGACTGCTGAACTGGTTTTGGATCTTCAAGATCAACAACTCTTGGCGTGATGACAAAGATAAGCTCAGTAGTTTTTACGCCATCTCTTGTGCTTTTAAAGACGCTTCCTATCAAAGGTATGTCAGCTAGAAGTGGCACGGCTGTATTTTGCTTATTTTTAGTCTGTCCGATAAGTCCGCCAAGTATGATAGTATCGCCACTATTTACCTGAACTACGGTTGAGAGCTTTTTCTGAACCGTATCAGGGGCGATCTCTCTAATGGCTGTATTTTGTGATCTTATATCGTCTTCTGCATACTTAAAGCTGCTTAAGCTTGGGTTGATGCGAAGCATGATCTTGTTGTTATCTGAAACTTCTGGAAGCAAATTTAACAAGATACCGATAAATACAGAGTATTGTTTATAAGTTGTTGTAAGCCTGTTGTTATTGTTATTGTTGCTACCATTATCCGTCTCTTCCATTACGCGGTAGTTTATATTATCGCCCACAGAGATTAGTGCTTGTTGGTTGTTTAGAGTGGTTACTTTTGGACTTGAAACGACCTTTGTTTTGCCATTTGTTTCAAGGAAATTTATCATACCATCAAGGCTAAAGTTTAAATTTGCAGCGATATTTAGTGTGCGACCAAAGCCATCGCTTAAGCTGTTGCCCTTGTTTGTCCAGCTTGCACTTGAGCCGGTGCTAGAGCCTTGATTGCCGATATATGAGTTAAATCCAAGCTCAAATTTACTCCAATCAACACCTTGCTTATACTCATTATTTAGATCAACTGCGATGATAGAAACATCGATGATGACTTGTTTTTTAAGTCTTCTTTGCATCTCAGCTATATATTTTTCAACGCGTTTTAGCTGTGATGGGGTAGCTGTAACCGTGATAAGTCCAGCATTTTGGTTTATGATAGGATCTGGTGCGGTGATGTGCTCACTACTATTATTTAAGATAGCTTTTAGCTCAGCGTCAAGCTTCTCCCAGAAGTCAAATTTCTCAGTTGTTCTTATCAAGTTGTTTTCATTTTTTATGTCATTTGATCTAGTATCACTGCTTGAGCTATTGCCTACTTCTGACGGAGAGGCATCAACTGAAGCTTTTGTGATAGCTGTGCCCTCACGGATAGAGGTTATATAGTCTATTTTAAAAATTTTTGTTTGAAGCGATGAGATTTTTAAGACATTATTTGAAAACTCATAGCTTAAATTTTTCTCATTTAAAAGCAGATCAAAGACCTCGCTTAGGCTCATGTTTCTTATATTTACGCCAAAGACTTTATCATCAAGTTCTTTTTTGCTATAAGCATCTTTTGCAACGATACTAAAATCACACATTTCAGAGAGCTGATTTAAAACATCGCCAAGACTTATATCGTCTGTGATCTTCATGCTAAAATTTTTACTCAAGCATGTGCTTGGTTTTGCCATTATAGGGGTAGCTAAAAATGAAGCCAACGCCGCAGTTATAATAAATTTACTTAATTTTGATACCAACATTTTTACTTCCATTTTTAAGAGTTAGTTCTTGTTTTTCATCATCTTTAACGATGATAACCTTGCTATTTTGAACACTTGTGATATTGCAATATCTCCCACTTTATACCACTTGCCATTTATATTTGCTTTATTTAGCAAAATGGCCTTTAGTATAAACCCTCTTGCAGAAGAGTATTTTGTAGTGTTTTGATCGCCTTTTGAGGCAACTGGCAAATTTAGCTTGAAAGGATCTTGTAAGCTAGAAATTTCACCGCTATTAAGCCCTTTTCTTTGCTCCTTTATCTTAACAAAAACTTCATCATAGTTTTTCATCTCGCCTTCAAACTCATTGCCAAATAGACTTAGAGCTAAAATTAAAAATAAACCAAATTTTTTCATCAGTACTTCATACCCCACACTGAGATAGAAAGCTTAGCTCCTAGATCTTTTTGAGTGGAATTTATATCCATTTTGTGAAGATCTACTACGAGTTTTGACTCTTCAAGTCCGTTTATATAGCTAAGCATATCTTTAAAATTTCCAAGGCAAGTGACATCTATATTTAAAATTTGCTCTATCTTTTGGAAATTTGGCTCTTTTATATCGCTTTTAAGCTCTAAAATTTTTATATTATTTTGTTTTGCCAAAAGCACGATACTATCTATATAGTTTGCCCAGTTTTGATTGTCAAAAAGCAAAAATGAAAGCTCTTTAAGCTTTGAGTCAAAATAGGTATTAAATTTCAAAATATTCGTGTAGCGTAGTTTTAGATTGCTTAAATTTCTATTTTCTTCATTTATCTTGAAATTTCTATCGCCATCAGGGGAGCTCACTGAGGCTAGATAGTTTCTAGTGTTTTCTAGCTTTGTAGAAATTCTCGTATGTTTATCAAGCTTTTCATCAAAGAAATTTTGCGCAGGATCAAAGCATAGCATATAAACAAGATAAGCTATGATAAGCGCTGAGCCAAGAAAAATAAGGTTTGTTTCGTTTGGCTTTTTGCTATCAAAGTATTGATCCATTTTGCTTAAAATATCTTGTCTCATTGTCTAATCTCTATGCTTATATTACTTTCATACTCGTGTTTAGCGTCATCGGAGCGAATTTTTTTAGTATTTACCAAGTATTTTTCATCTTTGCTGATATCTTTGATCAACTGGGTTATCCTTTTTTCATTATCGCTAACTGCAGTTATAGTCAAATTTCTATCGTTATTTACGATGTTTGTGATATGAACTGCGTTTAGATTTAAAATATCGGTAATTTTAAAAAGATTTAAACCCTTCATAGCGTAATTATCTTTTTTATTTTCGATCTCAGCAAGCAAACCTTTTCTGAAATTTAGCTTTTCATTCTCTTTTTGAGTTTGCTCTTTTACCGCTTCTTGTTCTCTTGAAATTTTAGCTAGCGTCTCTTTTATCTGCATCTCTTGTGCGTTTAGGACGCTATATTCGTCATTTAGTCTTGCGCTGTCTTTTTCTAAAACAAGACCAGCTATGTAGTTGTAAGCTGGATATAACATACTTAGCGCAAATGCCGCAGCGCAAGTGAGCAAGAATTTGCCACTTTTTCTTTTGACAAATGGATCTGGACGAAGCATATTTGAGAGATTAAAATTCTCATAAAATGGCTCTTTGGTATAAAATCTACCAAATAAAGCCATAACGTTATAACGCTCGTTTATAGTATAGTTTTTGTTGTTTATCGCAACTTTTATGTTTATATACTCTGCATCTAAACCAAGTTTGGTTGAGATGAAATTTGCAAAATTTTTGATCTCATAGTCGCAATCTATGTAAATATTTTTAATTGTTATTTGATAGTCTCTATTTATTATATTTATAATGTCATTTATATAAAAAACACAATCTTCAAAAATGGCGTTTAGATCATAATTAAAATCATTTCTATCTTTATTTATAAGACCACATTGAGATAATATCTCCTGAAATCTCTTGCTATCTAGACGCTCACCACTTTGTTCGAAAAACCTATTATTTAAATAAGATAATGTATAACGAATTTTCTTTGAGGTTAAAAATTCTCCATCTGTATAGACGCTTAAAAAAGACTCTTTATCTTTTAAAGTAACAAAACAATCAACTTGAGTACTAACAAGCAAACCCTTTTTGTAAAGAACAGAATAGAGTAATGGCTCTGGCACCATGCAATCTATATATGGGATTTTTTTAGCTATATTTTTAAAAATTTGTTTTAAAGCATCATTTTTTACAATGAAAACATTAAAAAATCTATCATCACTTTGGAGAACTCTATTTTCAATATAACATACTTTATAATCTATAGTGGGATCAAGTTGAAATTCCTCATAATATTTCTCAACTATTTCGTTTTCCAAATATTCATCTTCAATACTTCTAGATATCTTAAGTGTCGCTGTTTTTAGGCTTTCATACTCGATATATGAAATAAAAAAATCATGCTTATTTACTGTTTTTAAAAAGTTAAAAGCTTCTACTTTACTATTGTGGTAACGAAATCCTTTGTAATCATACGGATCTACTACGATAACAGAATTTTTATCATTTTTTATAATTTTTGCCATATATTAAAACCATCTTACAAAATTGCAGAAAATATTTTAATATCTTCAAAATAAAAAATCAATAGCCGATTATCTGATTTAGGCTCTTTTCTTCTTTACTCCAGCCTTTTTTAACGACTACATCGAGCTTTAGAAAGACCTTTGTGTTTGTTAAATTTTGTATTAACTTTCTTGCAAAAATTCCAATTCTTTTAATGGTTTCGCCATTTTTCCCGATGATCATGCTTTTGTGGATGTCACGCTCCGTGATGATGCTAGCATAAATTTCAGTTATACCTGTTTTTTCTTTTACGCTTTTTATGATCGCATCGCTAAGATAAGGGATCTCGTCACTTAAATTTTCATAGATCGCTTCAAGTATAAATTCTCTAAAAATTTCCTTCTCATTTGTCGGCGTGAGAAATTCTGGATCATAAAAGTACTCATGCTCTGGCAAAAGCTTGCAAATTTCATCAAGAAGCGGCTTTTTATAGGTAGGCTGTTTGGTGCTAAAAGTAAGAAGTGCTGCAAATTTATCTTGAAATTTTTGATACTGAGTGATCTTTTCAAGCACTTTTGCGTTTGAGCTCTCATCGACTTTTGTTAGCACTAAGATGTGTGGTTTTTCAGGATTTAGAGCTAGAAATTTCTCGTAGTCGCTTGTATCATCATGGATAGGTGCTAAAAATACGATGAGATCGCAGTCTCCCATCGATTTTATAGCTTGGCTTATTAGCAGTTGATTTATCACCTTGTTGCTTTCGTGAAGCCCAGGTGTGTCGGTGAAGATGATCTGATCTTCACCGTTCATAACTATGCCATTTATCTTTCTGCGAGTTGCGTTTTGCTTGTGCGAGACAATGGCGATCTTTTCGTTCAACAAGGCATTTAAAAACGAGCTTTTGCCAGCATTTGTGCGTCCTATGATGCTAACAAAGCCTGATTTCAAAGTATGTACCTCGCTAGATCTTGATCCTCAACCACGTCTTTTAAGCGCTCTTTTACAAGCTCTTTTGTCACGTTTATATTCTCACCACTCTTTTCACTAGCCTCAAAGCTGATATCTTCTATCACGCGCTCGATCACCGTATGAAGGCGTCTAGCACCGATATCCTCCATCTTTTCATTTGCTGCGTGAGCGATCCTTGCTATCTCTTTTATCGCTTCATCGTCAAATTCTAGCTCGACATTTTCAGTTGAAAGAAGTGCGATATATTGTTTTAAAAGCGAATTTTTTGGCTGAGTTAAAATTTGATAAAGCGCGTCCTCATCAAGGCTATCAAGCTCGACTCTTAGTGGGAAGCGGCCTTGAAGCTCTGGGATGAGATCGCTTGGTTTGCTTATATGAAAGGCGCCAGCTGCGATAAATAAAATATGATCTGTCTTTAAATTTCCACATTTGGTATTTACATTTGAGCCCTCAACGATCGGCAACAAGTCTCTTTGCACGCCTTCTTTGCTTGGGTCTTGCCTGTTTGAGCTACCTGAGCCAACAGCAACCTTATCGATCTCGTCTATAAAGATGATGCCCTCGTTTTCAGCTCTTCTTAAAGCCTCAGTTTTTACGCTCTCAAGGTCTAAAATTTTATCATTTGCCTCGCTTTGAAGGGCTTTTTTAGCGTCTTTTACCTTCATCTCTTTTTTGATGTTTTTGCCACCGATGCCAATTATCTTTATAAAACTCTCTTGCATCTGTGCCATGTCAGGTGGTACGTTTAAGCCAGCTTCAAGTGGGTTTTGCTGCACCTCTATCTCGATGCTTAGCTCGTCAAGTTCTCCGTTTCTTAGCCTATTTAGCATCTTGTCATAGCTCTTAGCGTATTCTGCTTGCTTCTCTTCGCTAGCACCTTTTGGCAGTGGTGGAAGTAGCTTTGAAACGATCTTTTCTTCGATGTAGGCGTTAATTTTGTCTTGATTTTTCTCACTTTGCTCGTTTTTTACGAGATTATATGATGCCATTGCAAGGTCTCTTACCATACTTTCAACGTCACGACCAACAAAACCAACCTCGGTATATTTGCTAGCCTCGACCTTGATAAAAGGCAATCCCATCATCTTTGAAAGACGCCTTGCGATCTCGGTTTTACCAACGCCAGTTGAGCCGATCATCAAGATATTTTTTGGCATGATGTCATCTTGCAAGCTCTTTTCAAGCTTCATACGGCGATAGCGGTTGCGAAGTGCGATCGCTATGATCTTTTTGGCGTCCTTTTGACCGATCACATAGTCATCTAAAAATTTAACAATTTCTCTTGGTGTTAAGTTCATTTTCTCTCTTATTCTAAAACATAAGTTTTAATGTTTGTATTTGTATAGATGCAAATTTCGCCAGCGATCTTGAGGCTCTCTTTGACTAGCTCCTCTTCGTCGATATCGGCAAATTTATCTAGGGCACGAGCCGCTGAAAGTGCGTAGTTTCCGCCGCTTCCGATAGCTGCTATCTTGCCATCTTCAGGTTCTACTACATCTCCAGTACCACTAAGTAAGAAAATTTTATCCCTATCAAGCACAAGCATCATCGCTTCAAGCTTTCTTAGATACTTGTCTTTGCGCCACTCTTTGCTAAATTCTATCACCGCCTTTAGCAAATCGCCCTTTGTATGTTCTAAATTTTTCTCAAACATATCAAAGAGATTAAACGCGTCAGCGGTGCTACCAGCAAAGCCAGCTAGGACTTTGCCGTTGTGAATTTTGCGGATTTTTACGGCGTTGCCTTTTAAGACGGTGTTGCCAAAACTCACCTGTCCATCGCCGCCGATGACCGCTTTATTTTTGCCTTTGTAGGCTAAGATGGTTGTCGCATGAAACATCTACTCTCCTTGCACATCAACCTTTAAGGTCGCATTTATCGAGTGCCCAAGTTTTATAGAGACGTCATAAAGACCAACTGCTTTTAGGTGAGTGTCCAGGTCGATAGCCTTTTTCTCAACTACCAAATGATGTGTCTTTTCAAGCTCTGCTGCGATCTCCTCTTTTGAAACTGAGCCAAAGAGCGAGCCATTTGCACCAAGAGTTTTTTTGACGACGACTGTCACTTTTGCAAGCTCTTCTTTAAGCTTTTCTAAATTTGCGATCTCATATTTTAGCTCTTCAGCCTTTCTTTTTTGAGCTGCTTCGTATTGACGAAGGACATCTGGAGTGGCTGCTTTTGCAAAGCCTTTGCCGATTAAGAAGTTATTGCCGTAGCCGTCTTTTACCTCTTTTATCTCGCCAGCTTTTCCAAGTCCTTTTACATCTTTTATTAATAATACTTTCATTTTTATCCTTTTTAAATTTTGTTTTTAGTCAAATTTTCGCCCATTTTTGCGTGCGATTATAAAGCGAAGTGCGTTTAGTTTGATAAATCCAGCTGCGTCTTTTTGATCATAAACGCTATCTTCTTCAAATGTGCAGTATGCCTCGCTAAATAGATTATCATTTTTACTGCTTCTGCCAAGGATAGTCACATTGCCTTTATAAAGCTCAACTTTTACAGAGCCATTTACGTGCTCTTGGCTCTTATCGATGAGTGCTTGGAGCATATTTCGCTCAGGCGACCACCAGTAGCCGTTGTAAACTAGCTCGGCATATTTTGGCATGATCTCATCTTTTAAGTGAGCTGCACCGCGGTCAAGTGTGATGCTCTCTATCGCTCTGTGAGCTTTTAGCATTATCGTGCCGCCAGGAGTTTCGTAGCAGCCACGGCTCTTCATACCAACTGAGCGGTTTTCTACGATGTCAAGTCTGCCGATGCCGTGTTTTGCGCCAAGGCGGTTTAGCTCGGTTAAAATTTCAGCTGGGCTCATTTTTTTGCCGTTTATGCTCACTGGATCACCTTTTTCATAGCCGATCTCGATGATCTCGCTCTTATCTGGAGCATCTTTTGGACTTACTGTCCATCTCCACATATCATCTTCTGGTGCGTGGCTTGGGTCTTCAAGCACTAGCCCCTCATAACTTATGTGAAGTAAATTTGCGTCCATTGAGTATGGGCTCTTGCCTGGTTTTTTGGTGATATCTATGCCGTTTTTCTCAGCGTATGCCAAAAGTTTTTCGCGGCTGTTTAGATCCCACTCGCGCCATGGAGCGATGATAGTTAGGTTGTCACCAAGTGCGTAGTAGCCGAGCTCAAAGCGAACTTGGTCGTTGCCTTTGCCTGTTGCTCCGTGGCTCACACCATCAGCGCCAACAAGTCTTGCGATCTCGCTTTGGCGTTTTGCTATTAACGGGCGCGCGATCGATGTGCCAAGTAGATATTCGCCCTCATAGATTGCATTTGCTCTAAACATTGGAAATACATAATCACGTACAAATTCTTCTCTTAAGTCTTCTATAAAAATATTTTCAGGTTTTACGCCAAGTGCTAGGGCTTTTTTGCGTGCAGGCTCTAGCTCTTCACCTTGTCCGATGTCAGCTGTAAATGTGACTACTTCGCATTTGTATTCGTCTTGGAGCCACTTTAAAATAATACTTGTGTCAAGTCCGCCTGAGTATGCTAAAACAACTTTTTTTACATCTTTTTTCATAGCTGTCCTTTTGTTGAAATGGTCGTATTTTAGCCTAAATTGATTAATCTTTAATAAATTAATCTAATTTCTAATGTAAGCATTATTTTAAAAACTCCCTAGCAGTTTTTATAGAAATTTATCATTTAAAATTATGATAATTAATATTGTTTTTATGCTTGCTTTGTTAAATTTGCGTTTCGCTTTCATTATCAATAATTAAATTTAACAAAAGGATATCCGTGAATAGATCAAAATTTATCGCCATTTGCCTTAGCGCTTGTGTGGCAAATTCTCTCTATGCAGTAGAGAAAGAGAACAACGAAACTAAGCTAGATGGCGTCGTAGTAAGTGCGAGTGGCTTTTCGCAGCAGATCAAAGAAGCCCCTGCAAGCATCAGTGTGATAAGTGGCGATGAGCTTACAAAAGATAGCTTTACCTCACTTCACTCAATCGCCCAAAAAGTGCCAGGTGTAAATGTCGTTGGTGGCGAGGACGGGGCAGCTAGTGGTATCTCGATACGCGGCATGGAGAAGTCTCAAACGCTAGTTTTGATTGATGGCAAAAGAGTAAATTCAAGTAGCGCAAATCCAAATGGTGGAGCAGGGGATATGAACTCAAATTTCATCCCACCAGCTGAAGCGATCGAGCGTATAGAGGTCATCCGTGGGCCTATGAGCTCGCTTTATGGTAGCGACGCGGTTGGAGGCGTTATAAATATCATTACCAAAAAGGACTTTTCAAAATTTAGCGGCAACGTCGGCATCTCAACCACGATAAACACTCACAAAGGCATAGGAGATGGCAGGCAAGGCGACTTTTATCTAAATTTACCTCTTTATAAAGAGCTTTTCGCGCTTCAGCTTTGGGGCTATAAAAAGCTAAGAGATGAGGATAATTACAAAGGCGGCTATCAAAAGAGCGATAAGAGAAATTTAAGCGCAAAGCTTTGGATCACGCCAGATGAGCACAATAAATTTTTCATCTTTGGCTCAAATGAAAAACACGACTACTCGCGCACCGTCGGTAAAACAGCCACTATAAATACAAATAAGTTTTTAAACGCCTATGACTACGAGAAAAAGAGCTATGGTGTGGGCTACCTTGGCGAATTTGATAGCCTAAATGCTGATCTTAGCTAAATTTATGATGAGACGCAAAGAACAAGCCTTTTTGATAGCCTCATACCTGCAAAAGCCAAAAATCACAACTTCAACTCTAAATTTACAACCTTTCTTGGCGCTCACTCACTAACTTTTGGCTATGACTTTAGCAAGCAAAATGTCGGCACGACCTTCATCGTCTCAAACGCTTCAAGAAACGGTTTAAAAGATCCAAAAACCTACTCGATGAGCGAGCATGCGGGATTTATCGAGGATGAGTGGCAAATTTTAGATGAGAAGCTATTTTTAACGCTTGGCTCAAGGCTCACACACAACGAATTTTTTGGCAACCATCTCTCGCCAAGAGCCTACCTAGTCTATAACGCCACAGATACGCTAAGCTTAAAAGGCGGCGTAGCAACTGGCTATAAAACCCCTGATGTCAATCAAATTTCTCCAGAAGTAGGCACTATCCAAGGTGGCTGGAGGATAGTTGATTTTGGCAACAAAGATCTAAAACCAGAAAAAAGCACGACTTATGAAGTTGGGGCATATTATGACAATCAGGCTGATTTTAGAGGCTCTGTAACGCTTTTTAGAAATGAGTTTAAAGATAAAATCCTAGACACAGACGGCAGTAATGTCAATAAAATTCCAGCCTTTGGCACTTGCCCAGCAGGCACAAGGGTAAGAACAGTGGATTGCCCTGGCTGGGGAACTTACTTTAATATAGAGGGTGCGACCGTTTGGGGTGTGGAGCTAAGTGGCGACTATGACATCCTTTCTAATTTAAATTTAAGCTCAAACTACACCTACAATAAGTCAAAGATAAAAACTGGCAACCCAACGATAAACACGCCAAGAGGCCCTATGAAATTTAGCGAGACAAATCTTGCCAGACTTGACGCAAAAAGCCTTACCGCAACGCCAGAGCACGCACTTCACGCCACGCTTACGTATAAGCCTATAAAAAGCGTAAAGACATTTTTTGGTGCAAACTACGAGAGCAAGCTAACAAGCGTAAATTTTGGTGCTGGCAACAGAGTAAGAGAGAACACAAAAGACCTACTTACCTTTGATACAGGCGTTAGCTGGGACGCAAACAAGCACCTAACGCTTAGCCTAAATGCCTACAATATCTTTGATAAAGTAAGATACGATGAGGCGCTAGCAGACGACGGCAACTACTACTGGTATCCACAAGAGGGCAGGAGATTTTGGTTTAAGGTCGCTGCAAAATGGTAAGAGCCTTTAAATTTTTGCTTTTTATGCTTGGCGTGACGCAGACTTTGCACGCAGGACCTAGCCAAACGCCTGAGCCACTTAGCCAAAAAGCTGCTAGTAAATTTGAAATTTCAACCTTTAAAATGAGCGCAAATGATGAAATTTATAAAATTTTCACAGCCAAGCTAAAGGGGCAAAATGAGTTTAAAAATGTGCTTTTCTTACTTGATGCAAACGCCCAGTTTAACATGCTTTTAAATGAATTTGATGGCAAGACTGCCCCGCTAATAATAGGCATAGGATATGACAGCAACAAAAGCTATGAGGTAGAAAAACGCACAAGAGATCTCACGCCAAAGGCGAAGGGCGAGGAGTTTAGCAAGGGTGGTGGCGCAGATGCGTTTTACTACTTTTTAACTAAAAATTTAGTGCCATTTATCGATGAGAAATTTAACGTGCAGGGCAGCCAAAAGAGCCTTTATGGACACTCTTTTGGCGGGCTTTTTACGCTCTATGCCTTACTAAAAAATGATGGAGTATTTTCAAATTTCTTTATCGCTTCGCCATCTCTTTGGTGGGGTGAGTCTGAAATTTTAAAGCAAAATGTGAATGATGGTAAATTTAAAGAGAAACTAAGAGCCAAATTTGTCTTTCTTAGCGTTGGCGAGCTTGAAAAGAGAAAGGGCAAAACAGACAAAGCTGGCATTTTAAAGGCGAGCGATCTAGCCCAAATTTTAAAGCAAAGTGGCGTAAATTCTCACTTTGAGCTTTTTAAAAATGAAACCCATGGCAGCGTCATACCTCTAAATTTAAAAGAGCTTTTAAAATATCTAAAGGATTAAAAATTTAAGGCTATTTTTGTTAAAATCCGCCGCATGAGAGTAGATAAATTTTTAAACGTAGTAAATATCACCAAAAGGCGTGCCGTTAGCGAAGATATGTGCAAAAGCGGCGTTGTGAGCATTAACGGCGTGCAGGCAAAAGCAGCAAAAGATGTTAAGGTTGGCGACGTTATCACTATCAAATTTCTAGCTCGTGAGGCGAGATACGAGGTGTTAGCGATCCCAACTACAAAAAGCATACCAAAAAGCGCTCAAAGCGAATATGTAAAAGAGCTTTGATGGTTTTTGAGCTTTTAGAAAATGAGCTTAACGAGCTTGTGCGGGTGCTGCCAAAAAGTGGCGTGGTGCTGCTAAGTGGCGATCTAGCAAGTGGCAAAACTACGCTTGTAAAGGCTATCATCAAGGCTCATGGCATAGAAGAGAGCGTGACGTCGCCGACATTTTCTTTGATGCAAATTTATGGTAAAGATATCTACCACTACGACATTTATCAGATCGGATTTGACGGGATGGCAAAAAATGGCCTTTTTGAAAATTTATTTGAAGAGGGGCTTCATCTAGTAGAGTGGGGCGATGAAAATTTAGAAAAAGCTCTAAAGAAAAACGGCGAGAGCTATACGTTAGTAAAAATTTCTCCTAGCAAAAATGGCAGAAAATACGAGGTTATAAGTGCATAAACTAGAAGTAAAAGATCTAAAAAAGACGATTAAGAAAAGTGAGATCATAAAAGGTATATCTTTAGAGGTAAATAGTGGCGAAGTTGTGGGGCTTCTTGGGCCAAATGGTGCGGGAAAGACGACTACTTTTTATATGATCTGTGGGCTCATCTCGCCAACTAGCGGAGATGTCTTTTTAAATGACGAAAAGATCACAAATGTCCCGCTTCATAAAAGAGCGCACCTTGGTATTGGCTATTTGCCGCAAGAGTCAAGCATATTTAAAGAGCTAAGCGTAGAAGAAAATTTGCTCCTTGGGGCTGAAATTTTAAATCAAAGCAAAGAAGAGATCTCTAAAAGAGTAAATGAGATGCTAAATATGCTAAATATCGAGCCTATCCGCCTAAGAAAGGGCGTTAGCCTAAGTGGCGGCGAGCGCAGACGCTGTGAGATCGCTAGAAGTCTCATCATAAAGCCAAAATTTTTGCTGCTTGATGAGCCATTTGCGGGCGTCGATCCTATCGCAGTTAGCGACATCCAAAGCATCGTTAGAGACCTTAAAAAGCTAGGCATCGGCGTTTTGATAACCGACCACAACGTCCGTGAGACACTAGCCATTTGCGACAGAGCCTACGTCATCAAAGATGGCTCGCTGCTAGCAAGCGGCAGTGCTAGCGAAGTGGCAAACAACAAGCTCGTTAGAACGCACTATCTTGGCGAAGAATTTAAGCTACTTGAGTAGATGATGCTAAGGCAAAAGCAAACTTTAGCGCCAAAAATCAAACTAAACCAAACGCTAAGAAGCTGGCTTCCTATCCTTCAAAGCGGGCTTGACGAGCTAAAAGAGACGCTTGAGCCTTTTATAAAAGAGAATCCATTTGCTACGATCGAACACAAAAATTTAGAAAAAAGCGAAAAAAAGCGAAATTTTTTCGAGCAGGTTAGCAAAAACTCGGTTAGCGAGAGCATCGAAGCTTTAAGTATATATAAAGAAAGTCTCTATGAAAAGCTAGTTAGCCAGATAAATCCACCACTTTTCCCCACACAAAAGTCCCAAGATATCGCATATAAGATCATCGAGTGTTTGGATGATGAGGGATATTTTTCTTATGATGATGAAATTTTTGCGGGCTTTAATGAGAATGAGGTGGAGCGAGTTAGGGCGAGATTTGCCTACCTTGAGCCCTGTGGCGTGGGTGCAAAGGATGTTAAAGAGAGCTTTTTGTTTCAGCTTGGCGAGGCAGAGGCAAGTGAAGAGATCATAGAGTGCGCGAAAAAGATCATCTTAAATTTTGAAAATATAGAGAAGCTTAGAAAGCTTAAATTTTACGACGATGCGCTAAAGATCATAAAGAAATTTAAAAATCCCCCGGCAATTGAGTATCTTGAAGATGAAAAAGAGGCGGTGCCTGATATCTTCGTACTAAGCACAAGTAGTGGCATAAGCGTGCAGATAAATGACGAGTATTATCCTGAAATTTCTATCGACACCGAGGTACTAGACGAGAAAGAGACCTTTGTAAGTTCGCGCATAAAAGAGGCAAGCGAGCTCATAGACGCCCTTGAGATGAGAAAGGCGACGCTTTATAAGATAGGGCTCATGATAGTTGAGTATCAGTATGACTACTTTTTGGGCGGCGACATAAAGCCTATGAAGCTAAAAGACCTAGCTGACGAGCTTGGACGCAACCCTTCAACCATCTCAAGAGCGATCGCGAACAAATATCTAAGCTCCCCAAGAGGCACAGTCGCGCTTAAAAATTTCTTCGCAACTGGCTTTGACGAGGAGACTTCAAACGCTGCGATAAAGGAATTTTTACTAGAGCTTATAAAAAACGAAGATCATAAAAAGCCACTTTCTGATCTAAAAATCCAAGAGCTAATCCAAGCTAAATTTAACATCCAAATCGTTCGCCGAACCATCACCAAATACCGCAAAATCCTAAACATCGGCAGCTCAAGCCAGCGAAAAAAAATATATCAGATAAACGGCTAGCTACCACTCATTTATGGCAAAAAGCGTGGCTTTTCGCATCTGCGTAAAAAGCTCGTTGCTAAGCTCTTCGTACTCTTTGCCACGTTTTTTATATTGTGCCATGCCCGCTGCATCGTCGTTCCAAGAGCCCATACCGCCAAAGACATCAGCCAAGCTTGCCGCAGCAAAAAGGGCTAAATTTAGCTTTGGCATAAGTGGCGCATTTAGGATATTTTGCTCTATATTTTCTGGCTCATTTAGCGCTTTTAGCCCCTTTCTAAAGCAGTCGCCAAAATTCTCACACTCTATCTCATCTGCAAATTTAGAGATCCTTGTTAGGATATCTTTAAACTCCAAAGTGTTGTCACTAAATTTTTGAATTTCTGGCACGCTATCTAGGCTAAATTCTTTATAGACTATGTCCCAGCCCTTTTTATCTTCTTCAAAGCTCCAGTGCGGCACGAAGTAGCTCATCTTATCTTTATAAATGCAAAGAATTGACTTGTGACTTACATTTGAAAAGCCTTGCAGCGAGCGCTCCTCTGAAGAGACTACTAAATTTGTAGCAAATCTCACGTCGCTTAGCCCAAGCTTTTTAGCATGCTTAAACCACTCATTTATGCTAGCTTGCTCTCTTTTTTCTGGGTCATCCTCCAAAATATAGTCAAAAACTAGGCTTTTTATATATTTTTCGCCTTTATAGCTTAGCTCTAAATTTGACCTTAGAGCTTGCTTTATGGAGGCTACGATAATGCAAGCATTAAAAACTTCACCATTCATTTTTGCTCCTTTTTTGAGATATTTTATTAAAAGAAGCATAAATTTATCTCTTTAAGGATTGCAAGCGAAAACTTCAGCTTTTTATAGTAAAATAGCCAAAAATTTCAAAGAGGCAAAATGGATTTTAATGAGATTGAAAAGCTGATAAGCACGCTTAAGAAAAACTTGGAAGTTATCGAAAACAACGGCGTTGTCGAGCCTGAAACAAAGATCGATGCGCTCACTTTTAATAAAAATGTCGAAGAGATCAAAAAAAGACTTTACAGCACAACAGACGAGGGCAGTTTTTTTAAAAATGTCTTTAATACTGAAGATTACTACGAAAACATTAGCTCATACCTCGAACAGACAAACAAAAGCCTATACTACAAGATAGAAAAGGCTGGTGTGAGCCTAAAGACTAATCAAAACCTGCAAGAGAGCCTGACAAATATCTCAAATATCATGCAAATTTTGGTTGCTGAGTACCAGATACAAAATAAAAAAAAGAAGAAGAGTATATTTTCAAGAAGTGGCGATACAGCGATGATAAGAGGGCTACTTGCCGAGCTTATGGAGCTACAAAATAGGATGAATAAAATTTTACATCTTGACTCTCAAATCGTCTCAAACGTAGTTTTGGAAAATTTTAAAACTATCTACACATTTTTTTATAACTGCATAAGAGTGGCTAAGCAAAGGGGCGACGAGCTACTTTTGGTTGAGATCGCTGGCATCACAGATAGGATCATCGAGATGATAAGACCAGTGCTTTCAGGTAAAAGCCTAAAGACAAACGAGCTTATCTATCACTACCTCATTTACGAGCTACGAGAGCTAAAAGCTTACGCCATAGGCGAGGATTTAGCTTAAAATTTTATCCACTATCTCTTTTGCTCCGTTTGGCAAAAGGATATCTTTTAGAGCTTTGCTGCTTTTGCTTAGATCAAAGCTCTCGATCATTTTTATGACTTCATTTTTGTCTAAATTTTCGCCATTTTGCAGGCAAATTTCAGCTATGCCTTTATCTTTTAGAAATTTAGCGTTATAAAATTGGTGATTGCCAGCGGCATAAGGAAATGGCACAAAGATAGAGGGCAGGGCGTTTGCGCAAAGCTCCCAAAGCGAGCTAGCCCCAGCTCTTGATATGGCAAGATCAGCCTCACTCATCTTTTTTTCTATCTCTTTGCTAAAGTCAAAAATTTCTAAATTTGCCTCGCTAAAACCAAGCTCATCATATCTCTTTTTAAGCTCATCAAGGGCGTTTTTGCCGCATTGATGAATGATTTTTATCCCTTTTTCTTTAAGATATGGGGCTAAATTTATAGCTAGCTCGTTTATAGCTTTTGCGCCTTGTGAGCCACCTAAAAATAGTATCGTTTTTAGCTCATCTCTAACTCTTTGGCTTTCAAAAAATTTATTTGCCACTGGATAGAGACAGGGCGAGAGCTCATCATAAGAGCTAAAAAAGCCCTTAGCATATGGCTTTAAAATTTTATTTAGCTTGCCAGTTACGGCATTTTGCTCGTGGATGAAAAGTGGCGTTTTTGAGATGATGGCCGCTATGGCTGCTGGCGCTGCTGAGTAGCCTCCCACGCTGATGACTGCTTTAACGCCATTTTCTTTAAAAATTTGCCTGCATTTTAGAGCTAGGCTTATGATGTTTGTTAGTGATTTTAGCTTTGCAAGGCCTCTTTTATTTACGACGCCACTGCTTGGCAAGAAGAATTTTTGTGCAAATTTCTCATCATTTTCAAACCAAAATTTATCCTGACCGCTAGTTGAGCCGATAAAAATTGGCTTTATGCTTCGTCTATTTAGCTCCTCGCAAAAGCTTCTAGCGATCGCCAAATGACCACCAGTACCGCCACCACAAATAACTATCATAGTTTTGCCTTTTTACTAACCATCAAGACCATGCCGATGCCGATGCATATAGCAAGCACGGAGCTGCCGCCGTAGCTAAGAAATGGCACAGCTATACCTTTTATCGGCGTGATCGATGTGATGCCGTAGCTATTCATCAAAAACGAAAATGACAAGATAAGGCCGATACCAAGTGAAAATAGGTGATAGACCTTGTTTTCGCTCCTAGCTGAAATTCTAAATATCCTATAAAGTAGCGTGATAAAGATCGCTGTGATGCATAAAATGCCAAAAACGCCGACCTCTTCAGCTATGCCAGCTAGCACGAAGTCTGTATGCACCTCGCTTAAAAAGCCAAGCTTAAATATCCCAGCTCCAAGCCCCTCGCCAAAAAACTCGCCGTGTTTGATCGCATTTAGTGAGTGAGAAATTTGATATGGCTCTGGTGCGTCTGCCACTCTAAGCACGTTTGCCACGCTATCTGGCAAGAAAGAGAGAACCATATTTTGTATCGTGCCCCACCATGATTTTATACGCAAAATTCTGTGCTCTGAGCTAACTATCGCCACCGTCATAACAAAGGCAGCGCCTAATATACCGATACCAAAGAGCCTAACACTAGCCCCTGCAAAAAGCGCCATCGTCACAAAAGTAAGTGCCAAAACTACAACCTGACCAAGGTCGTTTTGCATAACGGCGATAAGAAAGATAGCGATACCAAAAAGAATGATATAAGGCAAAAGTATCTTTAGCTCAGCCATCAAAGTCCTCTTGCCGTCGCTAAATTTTCTAGTAAAGCTCCACGCCAAAAAATAGACAAAACCGACTTTGAAAAACTCAACAGGCGCAAGTGAGAAGCCAGGCAGCCTGATCCAGCGTCTAGCGCCTCCAGAGTCAGTCACCATCGAAGCTGGCAAGGCGTGCATGAGCCCCATAGCGATACCGCACGAGATAAGAAGTCCAAAGCCTATCCAGACGAGCGCTTTGTCGGGATTTAGCCTAGAGAGCCACCACATGAGAAAAATTCCTATGCAGCCGACTGCAAACTGGCGGATAAAAAAGTGAAATTCGTCATAGTTAAAAAATAAAACTGTAAAAACTGGCAAGGATAGTGAAAAAATGATGCTTATGGCGATCAAAGTCGCGCAAAGATAGAAAATAACCTTATCAACTGCCAAATTTAGCTCCAACTTTAAAATGAGCCAAAGTATAATAAAAAACGGCTTACAAAGATATTATTTGCTATAATTGCAGGCTTTAAGGATGGGCATGAAGATAGGTATATTTGACTCGGGGCTTGGCGGACTTAGCGTCTTAAACGAAGCTTTAAACAAGCTTAGCGAGTATGAATTTTTATATTACGCAGATGTTAAAAATGTCCCATACGGACAAAAGAGCAGGGATGAGATCTTAAAATTTAGCTTTGAGGCGGTGAAATTTCTTGTTAAAAATGGTGCAAACGCTGTCGTGGTGGCGTGCAACACCGCAACAAGCGTGGCTATAAAAGAGCTTAGAGCAAATTTAAGCGTGCCGATCATCGGTATGGAGCCAGCTGTAAAAAAGGCTCACGACCTAAGCCATGATAATGCCCTAAAAACGCTTGTCATCGCCACTCCAGTCACCGTAAATGGTGCAAAACTAAAAGAGCTAATCACAAATTTAAACGCAAAAGATAAAACCGATCTGCTTGCTCTGCCTAGGCTTGTAAATTTCGCTGAAAAGGCTGAGTTTGAGAGCGAAAATGTTAAGTCATATCTAAAAGAAGAGCTAGGTAAATTTGATCTAAGCAAATTTGACTTTTTGGTGCTTGGCTGCACGCATTTTAACTATTTTAAAGATAGCTTAAGAGAAATTTTGCCCTCAAATGTAAGTATAATAGACGGCAATGAAGGGACGATAAAGCGCCTTATAAGTGAGCTTGGACTTGCAGTTTCAAGTGTAAATTTAACTCCAAATGTGAAATTTTTCTACTCTGGTGAGGAGGTTTGCGAGCAAAACGAGCTAGAGAAAATTTCAAGAAATTTAGTTAGATTAGAAAAAATGAGAGCGATCAGCTAGGCTAAATTTAGCTAAAAATTTGAGCCAAATTTGCAAAATACATTAAATTTTATGTATTTTTATATGTATTATCTCTTTCTTTGCTTTACTATATAAATAGCACTTATTATCGCAACCACCGCCAAAAGAGCGATCGTGATCGTTAGAAGTGTCTGTTTGTCAGGATTTGAGCCTAGAAAGTAGCCAACTCCAAGCAAAACCGCGCACCAAATCCCAGCGCCAAGTGTGGTAAATAGGCAAAATCTAAAAATGTTCATCTTAGCAAGCCCAGCTGGTAGGCTGATATATTGACGAATTCCTGGGATGAGGCGTGAGTTAAATGTTGAAATTTCGCCGTGTTTATTAAAAAATGCTTCAAATTTATCCATCTTTTCGTGAGTGATACCGACAAATTTGCCGTATTTTAAGACGATATCGCGTCCAAAAAAATAGCAAAGATAGTAGTTAAAAATGGCACCAAGCAAGCTGCCAAGCGTGCCTGAGATAAAAGCAAGCACTAAGCTCATCTCGCCTTTGTGAGCTAGATATCCAGCTGGTATCATCGCCACTTCGCTTGGAAATGGGAAAAACGAGCTCTCCAGAAACATCATCACAAATATGCCAGCATAGCCCCAGCTGCTCACGCTTGAAACGATAAAGTCAATAATGTCATGTAGCATTTTTACTCCGAAATTTATCTTAGGTGAGGCATTGTAGCAAAGCTTTATTTACTAATAGTAACTAACAAAAGCGATAAATTTTAAAAAAGATAGTTAAAACGAAAAGCTATAAGGTTTAAATTTAAAGGCAAAAGCAGGGCGAAAGCTCGCCCCGTTTTAAAATGCAGGTATGACCTCGCCTTTGTAGCGAGTGATGATGAAATTTTTAGTATCTGGGCTAAGCACCGCATCGACTAAAGCTTTGATCTTAGGATTGTTCTCGTTGCCAGCTCTTGTGACGATGATGTTGGCGTAAGGGCTGTTGGCATCTTCAAGCAAAAGTGCGTCTTTTGCCACGCTCATGCCAAGATCAAGGACAAAATTTGTGCTAATAGCAGCGATATCGACATCATCAAGCGTTCTTGGGATCTGAGCGCCTTCTAGCTCGATAAACTGCAAATTCTTAGGATTTTTAGTTATGTCATTTACAGTTGCAACTTTTACGTTTTTATCGATCTCTATAAGACCAGCTTTTTCTAAAATTCTAAGCGCTCTGTTGCCATTTGACGGATCGTAAGCGATCGCTACTTTTGCGCCATCTTTTAGATCTTTTATGTTTTTTATCTTTTTAGAGTAAAAGCCAAGTGGCTCGACATGGACATTTGCAACGCTTACAAGATGCAGGCCTCTAGCCTTATTTTGCTCCTCAAGATATGGCAAATGCTGAAAGAAATTTGCGTCTAAGCTGCCATCTTCTGTGGCGACATTTGGTATCGAATAGTCTGAAATTTCAGAGATAACAAGGTCGTAGCCCTTATCTTTTAGCTTTGGTTTTACAAATTCTAAAATTTCAGCGTGTGGCACTGGCGAGACGCCAACAATGATAGTGTGATCCTTGTCGGCTGCGTGAAGGCTTAGAGCAACTAAAGATGCAGTTAAAAGTTTGATAAATTTCATTTTTTTCCTTTTTTGGTTTGATTTTAAGCGACGCTAAAAAGGTAAAAGCTTTTACGTCGCTTTTTATAAATTTAATTAAAACGCTGGGATGATAGCGCCGTTATATTTTGTTTCGATAAATTTCTTAACTTCTGGTGAGTTGATCGCTTTATCAAGAGCCTTTATCTTAGGGCTGTTCTCGTTGCCAGCTTTAACAACTACGTAGTTTACGTATGGGCTATCTTTGCTCTCGATCACAAGCGCGTCTTTTGTTGGATTGAGATTAGCATTTAGCGCGTAGTTTGTGTTGATAACTGCGATAGTAACGTCATCAAGCGTTCTTGGCACTTGAGCAGTCTCGATCTCTTCAAATTTAAGCTTCTTAGGGTTATCAACTATATCAAGCGGAGTTTTTAGTGGGTTGTTGTTTAGCTTGATAAGTCCAGCACTTGCTATGATGTCAAGTGCGCGGCTCTCGTTTGTTGGGTCGTTTGGTATAGAGACAACTGCGCCATCTTTTAGCTCTTTTATGTCTTTGATCTTTTTAGAATAAACTCCCATTGGCTCGAGGTGTACGCCAACTGTTTTTACAAGGTGAGTGCCTTTGTTTTTGTTAAATTCTTCAAGATATGGGATGTGCTGAAAGAAGTTTGCGTCAAGGTCGCCGTCCTCTGTCGCAAGGTTTGGCGTGGTGTAGTCGTTAAATTCTTTGATCTCAAGCGTGTAGTCATCTTTTGCCAAAATAGGCTTTACAACCTCTAAAATTTCAGCATGTGGGATAGGTGTAGCACCGACGATTATTGTTTTTGATTTGTCAGCAGCATTTGCGCTAACACTAAGGCCTAGGGCAACTAAAGAGGTAAGAAGTAGTTTTTTCATTTATTATCCTTTTTTAAAATTTGCCAAGCACCAAAAAAGGATAAATTTAAGCTAGAAGGTTAAATTTCTTTTTAAGCGCTTAAGCTATTTCTAAGCACTTAAAAAGAAATTCTGTGCTTAGAGATTAGTCTTTCGACGACGCGTTTTTTAGTAGGCGGCACATCTGGCACATATCTGATTTCATCTTTTGTCCTTTCAGCTAAAATTAATTTTGCAATTTTAAGGAAAAAAGCTTAAAATCAGATAAAAAATGTGGCATTATTTTTTTGAAATTTTATAGAGATAGTTGCCTAAAACTTGAAAAATTTGAACCATAATGATAAGAATAACCACTGTGTAGAGCATGATATCTGGGCGAAATCTCTGATATCCGTAGTTTATAGCGACAGATCCTAGTCCTCCACCGCCAACTGCACCAGCCATCGCTGAAAAGCCGATATTTACGATAAGCGTTAGCGTAAATGCCGAGATGATGCCAGGAAGCGCCTCTACAAACATCACGCGAAAGATGATCTGAAATTTCGAGCTACCAAAGCTTTGAGCAGCTTCGATGATGCCTTTATCAACCTCTTTTAGTGCATTTTCAATGAGTCTTGCCACAAATGGAGCCGCGCCAATAGTTAGCGGAACGATCGCAGCTGTGGTGCCGATGCTTGTGCCTACGATCATTTTTGTGACCGGAAAGAGCACGATGATGAGAATGATAAATGGAAAGCTTCTAAGCACGTTTATAACGATATCTAGCACAAAATAAAGCTGCTTGTTTGGCTTTAGCCCGTCTTTGTCTGAAAGGATGAGTAAAACCGCAGGTATGAGACCTATAGCAAAGGCGAGTAGGGTAGAGACTATGCTCATATATAGCGTCTCGCCGATAGCTGGTAAAAGTATCCTAGAAAAAACATCTGGAAATTTAGAAAAATCAATATCAAACATCAAGCAACCTCCCACAAAACGCCACTTTGCTTGATATAGTTAAGCACGTTTTCTTTATCTTTTTCATCTATGTTTATGACAAGTGAGCCAAGGACGTTGTCATTTAGCTTCTCAAGCTTACCCCAGACTATGTTAAAGTCGATATTTAGGCTTCTTGCCATGTGCGTGATCACGCTGTTTTGAGCCACTTCTTTTGGGAAAAATAGCCTAATATTTGTGCCAGTGCTTGGCAAAATTTCAACTTCGCCCAAAAACTCTTTCATCTTCTCATCTGGCTTTAAAAATAGCTCTTCGATGCTTCCAGAGCCTATGATCTTGCCGCCTTCTAGCAGTATCGCGCGTTTTGCGATCGATTTTACTACCTCCATCTCGTGAGTGACGATGACGACGCTGATGTCTAGCTCTTTGTTTATCTTTTCAAGCAGCTCTAAAATTTGATTTGTCGTGTTTGGATCAAGAGCTGAAGTCGCCTCGTCGCTTAGTAAAATTTTAGGATTTAAAGCAAGTGCTCTAGCGATCGCCACACGCTGTTTTTGACCGCCGCTTAGCTCGCTTGGATAGCTCTTTGCCTTGCTTTCAAGACCGACTAAATTTAAAAGCTCTCTCACTCTTTTTTCAGTTTCATCGCTTTTATAACCCCAAAATTTAAGCGGAGTAGCGACGTTTTCAAAGACATTTTTTCTAGCCATCAAGGCAAAGTGCTGAAATATCATCCCAACATCTCGCCTTAAATGTCTCTGTTGCGTCTCGTCTAAATTTTTTATCTCTTGATCAAAGACTTTTAGGCTGCCACCTTGATAGCTTTCAAGTCCGTTTATGCACCTTAAAAGCGTTGATTTGCCAGCACCGCTGTGCCCCACGATAGCAAAAATTTCACCCTTTTTAACCTCTAAATTTACATCAAAAAGGATCTGCGTGCCACCATAAAATTTGGTTAAATTTTCTATTTTTATCACTATTTTTCTCCAAGAGCTTCTAACTCTTCGTATACTTTTTTAAATTTAGCCTCAGCGCTCTCTAGCGCCTCTTTGTTTGTCTCTATAACCTCTTTTGGTGCGTTTGCAACGAAATTTTGGTTATTTAGCATGCCTGAGAGTTTGGCTATCTCTTTTTCAAGCTTTGTCTTTTGAGACCTTAGCCTTGTGATGATGCCGCTCATATCAAGCCCTTCAAGCGGGACAAATGCCTCTAAATTTTCGCTCACATCTCTTATTGAATTTTCGATTTTCTCATCTACAAAGCCGATCTCTTCGCATTTTGCAAGCAGCTTGATATACTCTTTGACTTCGTCAAGATCTATTTTTTCGTTAAATTTAACAAAGGCTTTTGCGATCTTTGAGTTGCCAAGATCTATGGTAGCTTTTGCACGGCGAATAGCCACGATCGCTTCGATAACTAGCTCAAATTTCTTCTCAACATCTAAATTTCGCTCTCTTGCCTCTGGATAGCTCATAACCATTATTGATTTTGCATTTTCAAGCTGTGTGCCGCTAAGCTCTTGAAATAGATACTCTGAAAGAAACGGCATGAAAGGATTTAGCAGTTTCATCGCCTCTTTAAATATACTTCCAAGCTCTTTTACGCTCGCTTTGTCAGCCTTGCTAAGCTCGATGCCCCAGTCGCAAAACTCATCCCAAAGGAATTTATAAAGTGTATTTGCTGCGTCATTGAAGCGGTAGGCGTCGATGTTTTCGCGCACCTCTCTTACGCACTCGTTAAAGCGGCTATTCATATAAATTCCAAGCTTTGTTTGAAGCTTGATATCCTCTAAATTCTCAAATTTACTCTCATTTAGCATGAGGTATTTGCTCGCATTATAAAGCTTGTTGGTGAAATTTCTTACCTGCTTCATCTTAGCGTCACTTAGCTTGATGTCGCGTCCTTGAACGGCTAGAAGCGTTAGCGTAAAGCGCAAGATATCGGCGCTATACTCATTTATGCTATCAAGTGGGTCGATGACGTTGCCAAGGCTTTTACTCATCTTTCTGCCAAACTCATCTTTTACAAGCGCGTGTAGATAGATGTCGTCAAACGGCAGCTTGCCAAGGGCGTTTTCACCCTGAAACATCATCCTAGCAACCCAGAAAAATAATATATCAAAGCCAGTTATAAGAAGGTTGTTTGGATAAAACTCAGCCAAGTCGCCTTCAAACCATTTTTCATTTTTTAGCTCATTTTCATTGCCCCAGCCAAGCGTGCTAAATGGCCAAAGACCAGAGCTAAACCACGTATCTAACACGTCTGGGTCTTGGTGGATGTTTTTACTTTTGCACTTTTTGCACTCGCACGGCTCTCCCTCGTCAGCCCACATATAACCGCACTCGTCGCAGTAAAATACTGGAATTTGATGTCCCCACCAAAGCTGGCGTGAGATACACCAGTCTCTTAGCTCTCTCATCCATGCGTTAAAGCTGTTTATCCAGTGCGGCGGGTAAAATTTAGCAAGGCCCTCTGAGACTTTTTGTATCGCTTCGTCCGCGATCTCTTTTTTGACAAACCACTGTTTTGAGATGTATGGCTCGACGACGTTTTTGCAGCGGTAGCAGTAACCTACTTGGTTTTCGTAGTCTTCTATCTTTTCAACATTGCCAAGTTTTTCAAGCTCTGCTACTACGATATCTCTAGCCTCAAGCCTCTCAAGACCTGCAAATTTATCGCACTTGTCGTTTAAGATGCCTTTTTCATCAAAGACGGTGATAAACTCAAGGTCGTGTTTTTTGCCAACTTCGTAGTCGTTTTGATCGTGCGCAGGCGTGACCTTAACAAGGCCTGTTCCAAACTCCATATCAACGTGCTCGTCTGCGATAATCTCGATCTCTCTATTTATGATAGGTAGCACCACTTTTTTGCCGATTAAATTTTTATAGCGCTTGTCGTTTGGATTTACCATTACCGCCGTATCGCCAAAATATGTTTCTGGTCTGGTGGTCGCAACAACAACAAATTCGCTTGGCTTGTCTGCAAAGTAGTATCTCAAATGATAAAGCTTGCCTTTATTTTCTTTGTGCTCGACCTCGATGTCAGAGAGTGCGCCATCATGCGTACACCAGTTTATCATGTAGTTTTTCTGGACTATTAGCCCTTTGTCGTATAAATTTACAAAGGCTTTTTTCACAGCTTTTCTTAAGCCCTCATCCATAGTAAATCTCTGGCGTGACCAAGCTGGAGTGATGCCAAGTTTTCGCATCTGATGGACGATCATGCCACCACTTTTTTCCTTCCACTCCCACACTTTTTCTACAAATTTCTCGCGTCCAAGCTCTTCTTTTTTGATACCTTGAGCCAAAAGCTGCTTTTCAACGACGTTTTGAGTAGCGATACCAGCGTGGTCAAGTCCTGGCTGCCAAAGTGTCTTGTAGCCGTCCATCCTCTTGTAGCGAGTCATGATATCTTGAAGCGTGAAGGTTAGGGCGTGTCCGATGTGAAGCGAGCCAGTCACGTTTGGAGGTGGCATCATAATGCAAAATTTACGTCCATCTTTTTGGATATCTTTGTTTGCGTCTATCTCGAAATATCCGCGTTCTTCCCAAATTTTATAAAATTTATCTTCTATCTCTTTTGCATTGTAAAAATCTGCCACTTTTGTATCCTCTTTCGTTTAAAAAATGCTTAATGTTATCTAAAATTTGTTTAAAAAAATCTTTGCAAAAGTGGGGAAATATGGGCTTGGGGCGGTTAAACGCCCCGGAGTTTAAATAGCTATTTGACGTTAAAGCTTCTCACGGCTAGGTCGTAGTCGTTTTGTCTTTCGTTATACATATTTTCAGTTGTGACTGCACCAAGCGAGCATTTACCACCAAGTCTTACGCGATAAGGTGTGTAAAGCACGGCGTCTTTTTCGTCGCTACTTAGCGTGTAAAAGCTTAGCACGCGGTCATCTTTTACGCTTTTATACTCAACTTGTAAGCTGTTTTTTAAGCTCTTGCTAAAGTTGCTTAAATTTTCATTTATCGGCTCAAAGCAGCTACTTACGATCTCGTTTATAACGCCATTTTTAACCATTGTTTTTGAGTTTATCACCACTTTTGAGTAGATGACGTCATTTACTTTTAGGCTGTCAAGACCCAGCTCTTTGCCTTTTTCATCGACAAAAACGCGGTAGATATCAAGCTCTTTTGGCTCGATTTTGTGTTTGATCTCAAGTGGCAAGTAAGCGTAGCTTAAGATAGTCGCATAAAGCTTATTTGAGCCTAGTGGAGTGATGCTAAATTCGCCATTTTTTGTAGTAAAAGAGGTGCTTAAAAGACCGTCAAATTCTTTACTTTCGCCGTTGTAGCTAAGCTTAAATTTATTATTTTTCTCGCCGCTATCTTTGCCAAAGTAGGCATTTAGCGCTCTTAGCGTAAATGCACGCTCCTGCGTTGAGCTTAGCTCATTTAAATTTCCTATCAAGAAATTTGCAAGGTCGTCTGAGTAGTCGTTTTTCTCAAAGTATTTTGCGTGCAAGTATAAGATAAAGGCGTTATCTCTTACTTTTGAGCTAAAATCAGATGGATTTTCTTCGCTTGATTTAGCATTTTTGATATCTTTTAGTGCGACCTTTGCCTCGTCATTTAGACCGTTTAGCTTTAGAGCTGCTGCCATTAGGTATTTACTTAGTGCTGTTTTATTGTAGGCTTTGTCGTCATAAATTTTATTTAAGATTGATCTATCGGCCATACTTGCACGTGAGCTTACATAAAGAGCGTAAAGTGCCTCTAGATCGTTGTTTGCGTATTTTAAAAGAGAGTTTAGCGCATTTTGTTTGACGCCTTTACTTACCTCATATCCAGCCTCACTAAGGTCAAGAAGTACGTCTGTTGCAAAGATGCTTGCAAATGCATTTGTCTCGCCTAGATCGCTCCAGTAGCCAAAACTGCCATCTGGTTTTTGCATCTTGACTAGCTCATCTATGCCGCTTGCGATAAATCTCTTTTGATCGCTTTTTTCAAGCTCATCTTTTGGTTTTAAATTTAAAAGCGCAAGCAGTCTTGAGCTTCTTTGCTCCGCGCATCCGTAAGGATACTCTACTAAATTCTTTGAAGCTGCTAAAAGCACGCTTGAGACCGAGCTTGACGCATCAACGCTCACATCGTGGTAGCCTTTTGGTAGTGAGATCTTGCTCTCTTTGTCAAAGACGCTGCTCTTTGCGTAGGTGCTGATCGTATAAGGGCTAACGACGTCAAGTAAATTTTGAAGCGTTTTTGAGCTATTTTTGTCGCTTATTGTGACATTGTATTCGCCAGCACCTGTTTCAAGGGCTGAAATTTTAAGCACAAATGCCTTGTTTTCAAATGGTTTTAGGTTGGCATTTTCTTGCGTTTTGATGTTTAAATTTTTACTTGTTGCGATGTTTATAGTAAGGTTTTTGTCGGCATTTGTCGTATTTATAAGCCTTAAGTTTGCGCTTAATTCATCGCCTTTTAAAAGATAAACTAAAGCACTTGGCTTAATGATCACATCATCTTTTACTTTTATCTCGCTATTTACGGCGTTCATTGCAGTTGCGTCATTTGCCACAGCATCTACTCTAATGGCGCCGTTAAAGCCATTTGGTGTTTTAAACTCGTATGAAATTTCGCCTTTGTCGTCTGCTTGAAGGCTCACTAAATTTGCATAAGTTTTTACATTTTTGCTATCAACTGGGCTTGCATGCTTTGCCATTTTTGCAGCCACTGCCATCGCCGCAGCATCACCACCAAAGCTTAGCGTTTTGCCCTCCACCTTGTAGTTTGTAAGCATATTATAGATGTCGTAGTCAAAGACGCCATCAGGTAAAATTTTGTCAAAAAACTTAAGCGGATCGGCTGGTTTTTGTGAAGTGATATCAAGCACGCCAACATCTGTGATAAACAAATCTACATAAGCTTTTGGCTTTATTTTTAGTGAAATTTTGATATTTTCATCGCTCTTTGCGCTTTTTGGCGCTTCTAAGCTAAGCTCTATCTTTCTTGAAGATTTATCGCCGTTTGCATAGACCTTGCCGTAGGTTCTAAACGGAGTTAGTCCAGCGTCAGTCATGCGGTAGATATTTGCGCTCACGTAAAGGCCGTTAAAGTCAAAGTCTAGCTTAAATTTAACATTTGCCGAGTTGTTTTTGATCTTGACGACTTTATAGGCTTTGACGCCCGCGTCTTCAAGCGTGACAAGTGCGATGCCTTCTTTTATCGCTGAGCTTATGTCCGCGCTTAGCTCGTCGCCTTTTTTATAGACGTTTTTATTTAGCTTGATTTGAGACTTACTAAGCTCTTTTGTAGGCGCTAGAGTTGAGTAGTTGTAGCCGCTTACGTCGATGTCTAAGCTCGTACTTGCGCCACTTACTAAATTTGTAGCAGTGATGACGTATGAGCCACTTTGCGTAAATTTATAGCTAAACTCGCCACTATTTTTATAAAAACTATCCACATCTTCAAGCGTTTGGATCCATTTTATATAGCCGTTTGCGTCCCTTTGATACTGCCATGTGACACGTTTTATATCAAATTTCAAATTTGACTTCACTGGCTTTTGGCTTGGCATATCAACAACGACTGTTCTTATCTTTACATCTTCGTTTGGATCAGCAAATGCCGTGCTAGCAGCGATGCCAACCATATCTTTGTAAGGATAGAGTGTAAAGCTTTTTGCGTCACTTACGTTTTTGCCATCGTCATTTACATTGAAATTTATGACGCCTTTTATTATTGATGGTGCGTTTTTGGTGTTAAAGCTAAGATCTATCATCTGGCTTGATTTGCCATCTTTTGAAAGAGTTAGATCATTTTCTATGCTTGGATAAGCAGCCGCTTTTAGGGTGTCATTTTTAAATTTATACTCTTTAAATTCGCTATTTTTATACTCATCGTCAAAGAAGCTAACCTGCATGCTGCCAGCTAGGTCGCTAGCTGCTCCGCCAAAGAGATAGCTACTTGTCAAATTTACCTTTACTAGTTCATTTGAAAAGAATTTATCCGCGTCTATGGCTATGTCATTTTTTATCTTGTTTGGCACGAAGCTCTCGACGTAAAATGGCACGCTTGCTATCACTTTGCTAGCGTAGATTATCTGCATGTTAAATCTACCGCTTAGATCACTTAAAATTTCTTTTTCAAAATTTATCATGCCAACATCATTTGTATTTTGCGTGATCTGGGCGCTACTTTTGCCTTGTGGATCGATAAATTTGATCTTAACTGGCATATTTTTAAGTGGGTTAAAGTCCCTATCTCTTAGATAGATAGCCCCTTTTAAGCTCTCGTTTGGTCTTATGATATTTGAGGCAAAATGCGTGTAAGCATCGATGCTCTCGCTTGGATTTTGGCTGATGAGCTTTGCCTCATTTAGCGCTTCGCCATCTTTTATGATGAGGAAATTTTGCTCCTTGCCAAGTGAGACGACTATTGATGAGATCTCTTTGTAGATATCTTTTTTGTTAAATTTAAAGACGCCAACGTCATTTGTCGCGCCAACTGCGATCTCTTCGTTTCTTTTGCCAAAAATTTTTACATTTGTGTTTGGCAGCATTGTGTTTTCGCCAAGGCGGTTTGCAAAGACGAAAATTTCATCCTTGCCAAGCTTTGCATTTATGGCGATGTCGCTTAGATAGACGACCTTTGAGACGCTCTTATCTTTGCCGTAGTTTAAGCTTATCTTATAGACGCCGTCTCCTGCTCCTGCAAAGTCAAGCTTGATCTTGTTTAGTGAAATTTCGTTTAACGCACCCTCTAGCTTGTAGCTTTTGCTTGCTACTTTTGAGCTAAAATTGCTTAGATCTTCGCTATTGTCGTTGAAATTTAAAAAGTATCTAAAATTTTGATCGCTTAACTTTTCAACGCTCACATTTAGCTCAGGTAAATTTGCACTTCTAATGCCGATCTCGCCCACGCTTGAGATGTAAGGCTCTTCGTTTGTGAAATTTGCAAATGGAGTGAAGTTACTAGCGACCACCTCGTAGGTTTTGGCCTCTCTTACGACATTTCTATCATCTCCAAAGCCAGGTTTTATCGTGATCTCGTAGCTATTTTGTGGCTTAAACTCATCGCTTGTGATATCGATGTAATAATCATACCCCTCAAGTTCAGAATTTGGAGCGCCGTTTTCATCATCATTTTTATATGCCACGTCGCTTATGCTAAAGCTTTTTACGCCTTTTATCTTTATAAATTTCTTTAGATTATTATCATCGCTTAGCCACTCTTTTAGATAAATTCTAAATGCCAAGATGCCGTTATCAAGGCTTGTTGGATAAATTTTAGCTATCTCAAAGCTTTTTGCCTCAGCATTTATATTTACGCTCTCACTGCTTGCTTGCTCACTAAATTTAATCGCGCCATCGCCTGCTAGCTTAGCGCCAAATTTACTCTCAAAATTTTCTCCAAACTCAAAAGTAGGCTCGCTTATATTTTTATCAAGATCAAGCTCAAAGCTGTTTTGAGAGAGCTGTAAGGCATTAAAGCTTGCACCTTTTACGGCTATTTTTTTTACAAGCTCATCACTAACTTCGTCATTAAATTTAAGGATAAATTTGCTATCAGAGAGCTTTTCTATCTTCTCAAGCGCAAATTCTTTCGTCTCAAAGCTAGCACTGCTGCCATTTTCCAGCTTACAGCTATACTCTACGCCTGCGTGCATATCTTTTGTAAAGAGTGTAAGGCTTTGAGCGTTAAATTTCACCGTGCCACTTAGCGCTGGCTCGCACGAGATGAGTTTTTTATCGCTTAGCGTGCCTATGAGATTTTTACTAACATCATCTTCTAGCCCAAATTCCACGCTTAAAGGCGACTTTACCTCGGCGGTGCCATCTAGGCTTAAAGCATATAAATTTACTGCTCCTAAAAGTGCTAGAAGTAGCGCTTTTTGCTGCATTTTATCTCCTTAGTTTTATTGTTATTTCACTTTGATTTGAGTTTTGATCAAGGCATTTTAAAGTGTGCTCGCCAAGAGTTAGATCTAGCCTTTTTTCGCTCGCATTTTCTATCTTAGAAAAGTTCAAATCATCTACTTTCAGGTAAATTTCATCACCTAAAAACGCGTAGCATTTTAGCATAATTTGTGTTACATTTTCATCTGTTACGATCTCTTCGCCGTTATACGGATAGGCAAAAACTGGCTTTTTATCTTTAAAAACTTCAGCGCAAGGGCTATTTTTGACCTCGTCTTTGTCTAAAAAGCCATTTTTTATCAAAAACTCAAGCTCCTCGCCTCTTAAACTCTCGCACTTATCTTGCAGTTTAACTCCAACTATCCTATCATCAAGTGCCGTTTTTTTGCACGTCTCATAGCTAAAAGCATCAAGGCATGTTGGCACTTTTTCAATGCCCTCTGGCTCGCTCATAAAGCTTAAATTTCTTTTTTGAGCGATGAGCTTAAACATATCAAAAACGATCTTTGAGACGTCATTTAGCCCAGTTAGTTTGTCGGTTTTTTCGGCGTTAAAGTTGCCCACCCAGACGGCTATTGTGTAGTCCTCATCAACTCCAATGGCGTAAAGATCGCGTGAGTTTGCACTTGTGCCTGTTTTAAAGGCGATCTTTGGCGTGTTTTGCGCGTATTGCCAAGCGTTTTTTAGATACGATCTTGAGGCCTCGCTCATCATTTTAGCAGTTAGATAGGCGCTTTGAGGCGATATGAGAGTTATATTTTTGTCTTCATTTTTGTAGCTTTTGCCCGCAAACTCAAGTGGCATATAAACCCCGCCATTTGCGTATATCGTATAAAGATGCGCAAGATCAATCAGGCTCATCTCAGCGCTGCCTAAAACTATCGAAGAGCCGTAAAACTCCTTGTTTTCATCAACTAAATTTACCTTTTCAAGTAGCTCATAAAGCGAGTTATCTTTTAGCTTTAAGTCTAAATTTATAACTGGGATATTAAGGCTAAAATTTAGAGCGTCCTTTGCGCTTACAAGCCCCAAAAAGTCGTTACTAAAGTTCTTTGGCACATATTCATTTATATAAATTTGCGTATCTATTAACTGCGAGTTTGGCGTGATAAGCCCGCTATCAAGGGCTAGCGAGTAGATAAAAGGCTTTAGCGTGCTGCCGGTGTTTCGCTTCATATTTAAGGCTGAGTTTTTGCCGTCGCGTGCGCGCTCATCGTGCGAGCCTATGAAGGCAACAACGCTCATTTTTTTATTATCAATGACCACGGCTGCGGCGTTATTTGCATTTTTAGCCTTTAGCGAAAACATCGCATCTTTTAAAATTTTAAGCATATCTTTTTGTAAATTTAGATCCAAGTTCGCCTTTGAAATTTGGTTTTTAAAAGCGACATTTGCGTAGTCGCCTGCATTTACGACGGCTCTTATCCTTACATTTTTAAATGGCTCAGCTTGAGCTCTTTTAAAGGTGCTAAGGTCGATTAAATTTGCCTTATAAAGCATCTTTATGACCCTGTTTTTTAGGGCATTTATGTTTGAAACTCTATCAAGTCTATTTTTATTTGGATTTTTAGGGATCGTGCTTAAAAGTGCGGCCTGAGCGTAGCTAAGCTCGTTTAGCTCTTTGCCAAAGTAAAAGAAGCTTGCCGCCTTTGCACCCTCGATATTGCCACCATACGGGGCTAAATTTAGGTATAAATTTAAAATTTCATCCTTGCTAAAGTGCAGTTCAAGCTGAAATGCTCTAAAAATTTCTCTTATCTTGTTTTTATAGCTTCTATCACTTGGCTCAAGCATTCTTGCCACTTGCATCGTGATAGTGCTAGCGCCTATGCGGTTGTCGCTTCTTAGGTTGTGAAAAAATGCCCTAAAAATGGAGGCAAAATTTACGCCAAAATGGTAGTAAAAGTATCTATCTTCAAAGAGAACGACGCATTGTTTTAGCGAGTTTGGGAAGCTTTGCTCGTGAAATCTCCAAATTCCGTCGCTACTAAGCTTCATATTTATGATCTCGCCATTTTTATCAAGCAAAATTTTGGCTTCATCTTTTTTAAGCGCATCTAAATTTAGTGGATAAATTTGATCCAGTATCAAAAAAATAGCGACCATTAGAGCCAAAAATAGGGCAAGGAATTTTAAAAATTTAAACTTTTTCATCCGCGTGATTATAGCTGTTAAAGTTTAAGTAGCTATAATTAGACCTTTTTAAAAAAGAGGAAACAATGCCCTTATCTAGGTTAAACAAAGAACAATACACTGCCGCAACTGCGCCATTTGGACACAATCTCATCATCGCTTCAGCTGGCACTGGTAAGACTAGCACGATTGTCGCTCGCATCGCTCATTTACTAAATTTAGGCGTAAAGCCTGAGAAAATTTTGCTTCTAACATTTACCAACAAAGCAGCCAGCGAAATGATTGAGCGCTTAAATAGGTATTTTGATAAACAAATCACCTCCAAAATCACCGCAGGTACCTTCCACTCGGTCTCATTTTCGCTTTTAAAAAGCCTTGATAAAGGCGTCACGCTAAAGCAGCCAAGCGAGCTAAAGACGCTTTTAAAAAGCCTTGTTGAGAGGCGTAAATTTTACCATTTAAGCGACGTCAAACCTTACGGCGGGGCATATCTATATGACCTTTACTCGCTCTTTCAAAACAGCGAGCAAGGCACAACTTTTGGCAAATGGATAAGTGCAAAGAGCGAAGAGCAGGGCGTTTATGCTGAAATTTATGAAGATGTTTTAGAGGAGTTTGAGGCTGAAAAGGCTAAATTTGCCTACGCTGATTTTAACGATCTTCTCATAAAAATGCGCGACGAGCTAAAAAATGGGGCAAATTTAGCTTATGATGAAATTTTGATCGACGAGTATCAAGACACAAATACCCTTCAAGGCAGCCTAATAGACGCATTTAAGACAAAGAGTCTCTTTTGCGTGGGCGATTTTGACCAGAGCATCTACGCATTTAACGGCGCAAATATCGAGATCATTGGCTCATTTAAAGATCGCTTCCCAAACGCAAATATCTACGCTTTAAATGTAAATTACCGCTCAAGCTCAAGCATACTTGCTCTTGCAAATAAGGTCATAAATAACAACCCAAGGCTTTATGAAAAGCACCTCACGGTTAGTCGTGAGGGAAATTTCAAGCCTCCAAGACTGCTTGTCTATAACGAGCTTTTTGATCAGTATCAAAATATCGCTGATATCATCTCATTTTCGCCATTTAATAGAGAAAATATCGCCATAATTTTTAGAAATAACTCATCAGCGGACGGCATCGAGGTCGCGCTAAAAGAGCGAGGCATCGGATCAAAGCGAAAGGGTGGGGTGAGCTTTTTTGAGAGCCGTGAGATCAAGGCACTCATCGACATCATGGGAATTTATGTCAATCCAAAAGATATAATGGCATTTATCCACATCTGCGAATACGCAAAAGGCGTTGGCAGCGCAGTTAGCAAAGAAATTTTTGACGCACTTCTTAAGCTTGGGCATGGAAATTTGATAAAAGGGATCCTTGAGCCAGATGAGAGCGTAAATATCTCATCAAACAAAAGGAGAAACTACCAGCTAGGCCTTTTTGACGACCTTGATGAATTTGCCGAAGTTTCAAGGTTTTCTAAGCTTGGCTTTAGCGATAAATTTCTAGGTCACCCTGTGCTAAAACTACAAAAGCTAAGCGAGAGTGGGGCGCAGTTTTTATATGAAATTTACAACTTTTTACGAGGCATGAGAAATATCTCAAAGCCAGCCACGATGATAAATGAGATAAAAACTAGCAAAATTTACTCGTTAATCGTCGAAAACATCAGCACAAAAAGGGCAACTCTAAAAAATGGCAACGTCGATCTGGCGCTCAAAGAAGAGGTCAAAGAGCGCATAATGGCAAAGAGCGTGGTGCTAAGCGAGCTAGCTAAAAAGTATCAAGATATCAGTAAATTTTATAACTTCTTAGCCCTTGGAAGCAACGAGATGAGCGAAGGGCAGGGCGTTAGCTTGCTTAGCGTGCATGCGAGCAAGGGGCTTGAATTTGACCAAGTCTTCATCGTCGATCTCGCGCAAAACCGCTTTCCAAATTTAAAGCTAATGAGCATGGGTGGCAGCTTAGAAGAAGAGAGGCGTCTCTTTTACGTAGCAGTAACAAGGGCTAAAGATGAGCTATATCTTAGCTATGCAAAATACGACAAGATAAAGAAGGTGAATTATCAGCCAAGCAGATTTTTGATAGAGGCTGGCATGGCAAAAGAGGAAGCTTAAAGAGTATTTACTCTTGTGAAGTAGAATTTACCAATTTTTTACAAAGAGAAGCGATGAAAAAAACTAAAATTTTAATAATCCTGCTTATTTTAGGCGTCGGTGGATACTTTATCTACGATAAATTTTTTAATATAAAAGATGAAAAGGTGGAGTTTATCACCAAAAAGGCAAAGAAGGGCTCATTTAGCAAGAAAGTCGATGCAACTGGAGAAATTTTCGCCACCGAGCTAATCGACGTGGGCGCACAGGTGAGCGGTCAGATAAAAAAGCTATATGTTAAGCTTGGAGATCAGGTAAAAAAGGGCGATATGATCGCAAGTATCGATAGCTCGACCCAGCAAAATAGTATCGATAATAAAGAAGCACAGCTTGCCATCTACAAAGCCCAGCTAGAAAGCACGAAGGTGGCTCTAAATATCGCTAAAACGCAGTTTGATAGAGAAAATGCACTATTTTCTAAAAACGCCACTTCAAAGCAAGAATTTGAAAGCGCAAAAAACACATATAGTGCAAATAGCGCCAAGATAAAGGAGCTTGAAGCTCAGATCAAGCAGACAAATATCGAGCTAAGCACCGCTAAGATAAATTTAGGCTACACAAAGATCACCGCTCCAAGAGATGGCACCGTAGTAAGCGTGCAGGTTGAGGAGGGTCAGACTGTAAATGCCAACCAAACTACGCCAACTATCGTAAATATCGCTGATCTTAGCCATGTAAAGATGAAGATGCAAATAGCAGAGGGCGACATCACAAAGATCAAAGTCGGCACACCTGTTGAGTACTCGATCCTCTCTGAGCCAACGAAGAAATTTCAAACGACTGTTAGCTCGATCGACCCGGGGCTTACTACGCTAAGTGATGGTAGCTACGGCTCAAGTAGCAGCAGTAAGTCTTCATATTCAAGTAGCTCAAGCAGCAGCTCGGCGGTTTATTACTACGCGCAAAGCATCGTTGATAACAAAGATGGAATTTTAAGAATAGGCATGACCACACAAAACGAGCTTTTAATAGCAAATGTAAAGGACGCCATCATCGTGCCAAGCATCGGCATCAAAAAAGATGAAAACGGCACTTTTGTCTATGTGCTAAAAGATGGCAAAGCTGTAAAAACAGCGGTCAAAACTGGTATAAAAGACAACCTCGATACGCAGATCATCAGCGGTATAAACGAAGGCGATGAGATCATCACTTCTCAAGGCTCATCAAGCGAGATCGCTAAGATGATCGCAAAAGAACATAAGAAGTTTTAAGTGATAAGCCTAAAAAACATCACTAAAAGCTTTAAGCTAGGTGACAATGAGATAGAGATCCTGCATGGCATAAATTTAGAGATAAAAAAGGGCGAGTTTATAGCTATCATCGGTCAGTCTGGCTCTGGCAAATCAACCCTGATGAACATCCTTGGCTGCTTGGATAGCCCAAGTGGTGGGCAGTACCTGCTTGATGGCAAAGAAATATCAAAATTTGATAGCGACGCACTTGCTAAACTTAGGCGAGATAAATTTGGCTTTATCTTTCAAAGATATAATCTGCTTAGCACGATGAACGCCCTTGAAAACGTAGCGCTACCAAGCATCTACGCAGGGGCAAACAAGAGCGAGCGAGAGAAAAGAGCTAATGAGCTTCTTGGCTCGCTTGGTCTTAGCGAAAAAGCGAAAAATTTACCGAATAAGCTCTCAGGCGGACAACAGCAAAGGGTCTCCATAGCAAGGGCGCTGATGAATGGCGGCGAGATCATCTTGGCTGATGAGCCAACTGGCGCGCTTGATAGCAAAAGCGGGCTAAGGGTGATGGAAATTTTAGTTGATCTTTACAAAAAAGGTCATACCATCATCATCGTCACGCACGACCCAAAGATCGCAGAGTATGCGAGTAGAGTGATAGAGATAAAAGATGGCAACATCGTAAGTGACAATGTCAAAAGTAGCGAAATTTATGAGGCCGCAAAGCAAACCCAGCCAGAAAAGAGTAAATTTACCTACTATAAAGACCAGCTAATTGAGAGCTTTAAAATGTCGGTAAATGCGATGCTAGCACACAAACTAAGATCGCTTTTAACGATGCTTGGCATTATAATTGGCATTACAGCAGTTATTAGCGTCGTTGCCCTTGGCAAAGGCTCGCAGGAGCAAATTTTAGCTGGTATCAGAAAGATCGGCACAAACACGATCGACATCATGCCTGGTAAAGGCTTTGGAGATATGCTCTCAGGCAAGGTAAAAACGCTCTCCATAAGCGACGCAAACATGCTTGCCAAGCAGTCCTTTTTAGACTCAGTCACGCCAAATACAAGCACCTCAGGCGTGCTAACCTATGAAAATATCTCGCTAAGTGCGAGCCTAAAAGGTGGCGGAGTAGGGAGCTTTGACGTAAATGGGCTAAAGCTAGAAGAGGGCAGAATTTACGATGAAGACGAGGTTTTAAACTCAGCTTCAGTCGCACTAATCGATCAAAACACTAAAAATAGCATCTTTAAAAATGATGACCCTATCGGCAAGATCATACTTTTTAACAAAAAGCCACTTCGCATTATCGGCGTTTTGCAAAAGGATGATTTTAAGATGGGCGATTCAAACACGCTTAAAATTTACGCCCCGTACACGACCGTGCTAAACAAGGTCACTGGAGATAAATTTATAAGCTCGGTCACCGCCAAAGTAAATGAGGGCGTCAATGCGCAAATCGCCGAAAAAACACTAACTGAGCTTTTAGAGATCAAGCACGGCAAAAAGGACTTTTTTACAAGAAACTCAGACAGCATCAAGCAAACGATCGAAGAGACCATCTCAACCATGCGCCTTCTCATCTCAAGCATCGCCGTCGTCTCGCTCGTAGTTGGGGGCATAGGCGTGATGAACATCATGCTGGTCTCAGTCACCGAGCGCACCAAAGAGATAGGCATAAAAATGGCGATCGGAGCCAGACAGAGCAACATCTTGCAGCAGTTTTTGATAGAGGCGGTGCTACTTTGCCTAATTGGCGGAGCCATCGGCATCGTCCTATCCTACGCCATTGGCTACATCTTTAACAACTTCTTAAACGGCTTTAGTATGATCTTTTCAAACGGCTCGATCGTGCTTGCACTTGTCACGTCGATGGCTATTGGCATCATCTTTGGCTATATGCCTGCTAAAAACGCCTCAAAACTAAATCCAATAGATGCGCTTTCAAGGGAGTAATATGAAATTTCTAAGCCTAGCTTTAGTGCTCGTTTTAAGCGGCTGCGCTGTTAAAAATATAGATGAAAACTACAAACAAATTTTACTTGAAGATAACGCCAGTGTTGAGCTAAATTTAGACACTTCTTGGTGGAAGCAATATCATCAAAGCTACCTTGATGAACTTGTAGAGCTTGCGCTTAAAAACAACACCGACCTTGCAAAAGCGGCAATAAATGTAAATAAAGCGCTTGCTCAAGCTGGCGTTTTGCAGGCAAATTTAATCCCAAGCTTTAACGCTGGTTTTGAGGCAACAAGCAGCAAAAACATAAAAGAGGGCGGCGCGGTCACTAGAAGTTTTGGCTCAAGCATAGGGCTTAGCTACGAGCTTGATCTTTGGCAAAAGCTAGCAAACAGCAAAGACGCAGCGATGTTTGAAGCGGATGCTACTAAATTTGATCTGGAGGCTAGCAAACTAAGCGTCATAAACTCCGTGGCAGACGCTTATTTTCAAATTTTATATCTAAACGAGAGCATAAAAACTTATGAGCAAATTTTAGAAATTTATAATAAGCTAAATGAGATAGTTGGGCTTAAATTTAAACTTGGCAAAGAGGAGGCGCTAAGTCTAAAGCAGATAAACTCGCAGCTCTTAAGCGCTCAAAATAAGATAGAAAGTGCCAAAAAAGAGCTTGTGAGTGCTAAAAAAACGCTTAGGATTTTACTAAATGAGAGGCCAGAATTTGAGCTTAAATTTGAAGGCCTCACGCTAAGTCCCGTTAAAAGAGTGGGCGTTGATCTAGATGTGCCAGCAAGCGCCATAGCAAACCGACCTGATCTAAGAGCGGCCATTTACCGCATAGAAGAGGGCATCTTAAACTACAAATCGAGCAAAAAAGAGTTTTATCCAAGCATCACGCTAGGAGCCAGTCTCAAAAGCAGCACCGACAAAAAAGAGGAAGCCTTTAGCCTTAAATTTCTAAATGGCAACATCGCTCTAAATTTACCATTTTTAAACTATTCTAAGCTAAAGTCAAATTTAAAGGTTAGCGAGGCAAATTTCGAGCTTGCAAAGCTAAACTACATAAGCACTCTAAATAGCGCATTAAACGAGATAGACGCATTTTACAAAGGCTATTTGTCCGACGAAGCACTACTTGCAAACTACCAAGAGCAGATAAAAAACTACGAGGAAATTTCAAAAATTTACGAGCTAAAATACTCTTACGGCAAGGTCGAGCTAAAAGAGTTTTTAGAGGCTAAAAATAGCGAGCTAGAGGCTAAAATAGGGCTACTAAAAGCAAAATACACGCTTTTACAAGATGAGCTAAATATCTACAAAGCCATGGCTGGCAAATTTAATAGGTAAATTTATGAGCTCAGCTTGGGACTACGAGGCAAATGCGTGTAGCAGTGATGGCAATTTTAGCGCTAAATTTGAAGGTTGCGAGGTCGCTATGGGCGCTCCAACCCTTGGCGAGTTACGACTTTTTATAAATAGCGAGCACTGTCTAAATTTAAAAAATGAGCCTTCAAACCACGCAAAAACGTCATTAATGGATAAAAATTTAGTTAAAGATGACATCGCCGATCAAATTTTACTTAGCGAGAGAGCAACTGCTTGCTTTTTGTTTTCAGAGGACTCTAAATTTCTAGCTTTTTCTGAATGGACGGCAGATAAAATGCAGATCGTAAAGGTAGTGCGGCTAGCTGATATGAGCATAAAGACTGACAACAATCGCAAAAGAGTAGTGGAATTTCTCTCATTTGATGATGGCTTGCTTGAAATTTTAGACTCACCAATCTTTATGCCTAAAAACTACACACTAGATATCCGCACACTTTTTGACGATAAAATTTAATTCTTGAGCGAGCGCTTTATGTACATTTATCGCAGTTTTTGCAAGGTTAGTGCTCTGCGTTTAAAAGCAAGAACAACAAACTCCAAATATAGCTTTTGCTCACATATAGCTTTTGCTCACATTTTCAAAATAGGGTAGATCAAATTTTAAGTTACGTATAAGATAAATGCAAATTTTACAATTTTTGAAAAGTGTAAAATTTAACTAATTTTCTTACAGATATTTTTGCGTCAAATTTAATGGATAAATTTAGATCACACAAAAGATAAAATGCAAAACATAGCCAAATCTAGCCATTTAAAACTTTCAAAAGAGCAGAATAATGATTTTAAAATATTAATTTGAAAATTGTAGTTTTCAATACAAAATATATAAAATACCTTGTATTTTACCTTTTATCGTATTTTGGCATTGCAATTATGGTTGATTTTAAATTTGCTTTTATGCTTAGTAATTTGAACTTGAAATGATTAAATTTTAAAAATTGGAGTGATAAATTTTAAAATTTGAGTAGAAAAAGATTTTTGGTTCAAAAGCAAAACTTGCATTTGAAAAATCAAATAAACAGATGTTCTTTGTGCCTGTCAAAATGCAATGAATAAATTTGCGGATTTTTAATAAAACTTATCTTTGATGTTTCTTTGGGTGGTCAAAAAACAAAGCTTTTGCACTGCCCTCTTTTAGCTCTTTAAATTTACACTCAAATTCTATGCAAAAAATGCCTGACGTTGGGATATTATCGATCGATGAGTCGCTTAGGTATTCGCAAATTTCAGTCACACTTGGATTGTGCGTGATGATGAAGATTTCATCTAAATTTTTATCCAAATTTCTTACGAACTCCAAAAGATCTTCAAAGCTTATATCGTAAAGCTCATCTTTTATCTCTATGGATTTTTCTTTAAATTTTAAAGTTTTAGCGATGATTTTTGCTGTTTGCTCGCATCTTTTGGCACTGCTTGAAAATATAGCTCCTGGCATCACATCATACATTTTTAGCCTGCTAGCCATAAATTTAGCGTCTTCTTTTCCTTTTGGGCTAAGCTCTCTTAAAGCGTCTTTTGCGCCGTCTTTATTCTCATCAACAGCTTTTGCGTGCCTTATAAAATAAATTTTGCTCATGATCTCTCCTTTGAGAAATTCTTTATCCAACTAAGCTCTTCCTCGCTAAATCCAGCCTTCAAGCGGTCTTTTTCGTTGATCTCTCTCATGCTTTTAAATGAATTTGGATATAAATTTAAGATGATGTCAAAGTAGCTTTTCTCATCGACGCCCTCTTTTTTGCAGGCAAATTTAAACCACTTATCACCCTTATAAACGTGAGAGACCTCCTCTTTTAAGATGACTTTTAGGCACTCAATGAGCTCCTCTTGCCCGCCCTCGCCTTGTAGTCTTTTGATGATATGAGCGTTTGCATCAAGCCCGTTTGCCTCCATATATCTTGGCAGTAGCGCCATGCGGCTAGTGAGCCTATCTGAAGTCTTTTGAAGTGCGATAAATAGGCCATCATGCACGCTTAGCTCGCCGTATCTGCCGCCCTGCTTTGTGAGTAAATTTTCTATCATACAAAAGTGCCTGATCTCATCCTCAGCCACCTCCAGCCAGTCCTCGTAAAACTCCCTTGGCAGCCCTCTAAATCTATAACAAGCATCAAGCGCGATGTCAATGGCGCTAAATTCGATGTGAGCGACTGAGTGGATGAAATTTAGGTTTTTATCTTTTGGCTTTACCTTTTTGTTTAGCTCTTTCATGCTAACGACGTCGCAAAATTTAGCGTAGCACGGTGTAGTTAGCTCATTTGGCGCAGAAATTTCATCAAAGCAAATATCTAAATTTGATCTAAATTTCTCGTAAAAGAGCTCAAATTTTAAAAATTTAAGCTCCACGTCGCCTTCGTTTAAAATGTCCCAGATCTCATCAAAAAATCTCATCTGCTCTCTTTAAGTAAAATTTAGCATACAAACAGCCAATGCCCCAGCCTATAAAGTGCGCGTACCATGCGACATTTATGCCCATAAGTAGCGGTAAAAAGCTCATGGCAACAACGATGGCAAAGTAGCCAAACCATGCCTTTTTGTCTGAGTAAAGCATCGAGGTCGCCAGCATGCCAAAGAGCATACACAAAGCGCCGCTTGCACCGACTAAATTTATAAATTTCTCATTTTCAAATGCAAAATATATATAAATAAAGCTTAAAATTTGCGTCAAAACGCCGCCAATGATATAAAAAATGATAAATTTCTTCGTGCCAAGATACAGCTCGCTCATCGTGCCAACTTGATATAAAAAGAGCATATTCATGAGCAAGTGACCTGCGCCTGCGTGCATAAAGAAAGATGTAAAGGGCTGAAATAGATAGAGTTTTTCTAAAAAATAGATGTTTAAGCCAAGCGCGAGCCATAGCTCACGCGAGTGCAAAAAGGTAACGCCAAAAAATGCAGCTAAATTTAAAAGGATAAGCGCAAATGTAGCTGGGCTACTTAGCTTTGCCATACCCAGCAAATCTGTTTGCCGCTAGGCAGCTAGCGTTTGAGCACCTTACAACGTAGCTATTTATCTCTTTGTCGCCCTTTAGGTGCGTGTTTTTTTGTTTTAAATTCATATAACTGTGGATTATCCTGCCGCCAGAGTTGTGGATAAATTTCACCGTCTCGTCTGGAAGTATGGCTGTCACGATGCCAACGTGAGTGACGTTTTTCTTGTCTTTATTTTTTTGTATGCCTTTGCCAAGGGTGTTTGAAAAGAAGATAAGATCGCCTTTTTTTGGATTTTTATGAGTGATTAAATTTTGGCTTTCATAGAAGTTGTAGATGGCTTTTGACTTTCTGCCGCCCTTGCTGTAGTAGTTATTGATAGTTTTTTCATCAAAATACATATTTTTATATTTTGCATTTACGATAGATACAAAGCCTGAGCAGTCGCCCCCTGCTCTAGTATTTAAGTATTTTTTAAAAAATGAACCAAATTCTTTATCAGCTCTGCCGTCATCTTCGTCTAAAAGCTCACTTGAAGTTTGTCTGCTAAAGTCACCATTTGTAGAGGCGGTTTGATTGTAGTCATTTTGTGGGATTTTAGGCTCGTTTGAAGTGAAAGAACAACCTGTAAAAAGTGCAACACAAAGTGCAAAAAATATTCTTTTGTTTATTAAACTTAACATATTTTTATCCAAAATAATTAATTTTCGTAATTTTAACTCTTAAATGTAAATAAAGCGAAAATAGCGCCCTGTTTTCTTTACTCTAAGTTTAAAAACAATATAATCGGCAAAAAATATATTTTCTTAAGGCAAAAAATAATGATGCACTATCTAAAAATAGAAGGCAATGCCAAATTAAGCGGCGAAGTAAAGATCAGCGGAGCCAAAAATGCCGCCCTACCTATCATCGCCCTAACCCTACTTGCTAAAAATAAGATAAATTTAACAAATATCCCAAATGTCGCTGACATAAAGACGCTTTGCCAGTTGCTTGTTAATCTTGGAGCAAAGTGCGAATTTAAAGATGAAAACTCACTAAGTATCGACACGAGCAGCGTAAATTCGACCACGGCAAACTACGATATCGTTAGAAAGATGCGCGCTTCTATATTGACACTGGGTCCTCTTTTAGCGCGCTTTGGACACTGCGAAGTGAGCCTTCCTGGAGGCTGTGCGATCGGACAAAGACCTATTGATCTGCACCTAAGCGCACTTGAGAAAATGGGTGCAAATATCGAGATAAAGCAAGGCTACGTCGTCGCAACCGCACCAAATGGTCTAAAAGGCGCAAAGATAGTTTTTGATAAGATCACCGTAACTGGCAGCGAAAACATCATCATGGCAGCAGCGCTAGCGCACGGCACGACAGAGCTTTTTAACGTCGCGCTTGAGCCTGAAGTGGTGCAAATTTGTGAAATTTTGGCTAAAAGTGGTGTTAAGATCGAAGGCATAGGCACGAGCGAGCTAAAGATCACTGGTAGTGGTCAAAAACTACTTGAAATTTGCGATATCGAGGTTATCCCTGATAGGATCGAGGCTGGCACATACCTTTGCGCTGGAGCTATCACAAATAGCAAAATTTCAGTCACAAGGGCGAATGCTGCGCACATGACAGCCATTTTAAATAAATTTGAAGAGATGGGCTTTGGCATCGAAATAGACGGCGATAAGATCACGATTTTGCCGGCAAATGAGATAAAACCAGTTGAGATAAGAACGACTGAGTATCCAGGCTTTCCAACCGATATGCAGGCTCAGTTTATGGCGCTTTGTCTTGCAGCAAATGGCGTTAGCACGATAGATGAGAGGCTTTTTGAAAACCGCTTTATGCACGTTAGTGAGCTAGCTAGAATGGGCGCTGATATCCGGTTAAATGGTCACATCGCAAGCGTTTATGCCCCTGCAAATTTAAATGCAGCTGATGTCATGGCAACTGACCTTAGAGCAAGCTCAGCGCTGATACTAGCCGCTCTTATCGCAAATGGCGAGAGTTTGGTGCATAGAATTTATCACCTCGATAGAGGTTATGAGAGGCTGGAGGAGAAGTTTAAAAGCCTTGGGGCAAAGATAGTTAGGCTTGAGGAGTAAAAATGCTAGTAAATGACGCACTTGAGGCTTTAAAAGCTAAATTTAAACCAAAAAATGAGAGTGAAATTTTACCCATCAGCGAGGCTCTTGGTAAGACCTTGGCAAATGACATGATAGCCGTTAAAAACCTGCCCTGCTTTGATAACTCAGCGCTTGATGGCTTTGCTGTTAAATTTGATGAAAAAGATGAACCTTATAAGATAATCGCAAGTGCCTTTGCAGGCGATAAAGAGCAGCTAACTATCGGCAAAAACGAGTGCGTGAAGATAATGACTGGCGCAAAGATGCCAAAGGGCTCTGACACGGTCATGAGATTTGAAGATTGCGTCGTTGAGGGCGAGTTTGTAAAAGCGCCAGCTAAGCTTAAAAAAGGCGAGGCTTACCGCTTTAAAGGCGAAGAGACAAAGGTTGGTGAAATTTTACTAAAGAGTGGCGAAATTTTAAACACAAGAAGCGTGATGATGCTAGCGGCTCAGGGCATAAGCTTTATAGATGTGAAAAAGCAGCCTAGTGTTGGAATTTACTCAAGTGGAAATGAGATCATAGAGCCTTGGCAAAGAGCTAGCGAGGATGAAATTTACAATGCAAACGCACTTGGCATCACCGCACTTTTAAGCTCAATCAGTCAAAAAAGCTCATATCTTGGCATCATAAAAGATGAGTTAAATGCTGTAAAACAGGCATTTTTAAACGCTGCAAACTACGACATCGTTATCTGCTCTGGTGGAGCGAGCGCTGGTGAGGCTGACTTTATGAAGATAGCCCTAAGTGAGCTTAGATACAACGAAATTTTCTCGCACCTTGACATAAGACCTGGCAGACCTTGCAAGGCTTATGAAAAAGATGGCAGGCTTGTTTTTATCTTGCCTGGCAACCCCATGGCTGCCTATCTTTGCACGATGATGCTTGTTTTACCACTTCTAAAAAGCGAGTGTTTTGTGACACAAAAAGCTATAAATAGTGAAAATTTAAAGGTAAAATCGGGCAGAGCAAATGCGGTTTTTGGCAATGTAGCTGATGACAAATTTATAGCAACTGACGGCGGAAAATATGGCTCAGGCATGATAAATCATATATTAAAGAGTGATTTTGTGTTGATAACTAGTCCTGATCAAGGTGAAATTTTACAAAATAGTGAAATTTCGCTCATAAAACTTCCATAATCCTTGACAAATGAAAAACAATCTGATAAAATGCGGACTTCATTTTGATTGCGGGAATAGCTCAGGGGTAGAGCACAACCTTGCCAAGGTTGGGGTCGCGAGTTCGAATCTCGTTTCCCGCTCCATCTTTTTTATACTCATTTTTTTATTTTCCACAAAACTTTTTGCAAATGAAGTCAGCATCTATCCGATGTATTGCGTCGTCAATGATCAAATTTCACTTAGCACTTTTGGCTTTGAAGGCGAAGACAATGAAATTTTAAACCTAGAGGGCAAAAGAGCTGCCAAGATAGATAGTAAAAAACTCTATGAAATTCTAACAGCAAATTTTAAAACATATAATGACAAAAGCGGCGGAAGCGTAGCTTTTGTAAAAAACTGTTCTATCATGGATGAAATTCAGATGCAATTTCTAAGAGAGATCAGCAACGAGTACCCAGGCATCAGCGTGAGCGATCTTAGCATCAGTCCGCAAAACAAACTCCCAGCAAATTTCAAAGACTTAGTTTTTAAAAATATATTTTTAAACGATCAAAATAGCCAAAAAGGCGTCTTTAGAGCCTCATTTGAGGATGTTGATCTAAGTTTAAAAAGCCTTTATTTTAAATTTAGTTTTAACGCTAAAATGCCAGTTTTTATCGCTATAAATTCAATGAATACAAACCACATTTTAAGCTTGCTTGACTACCAACCAACGATGATAGAGTTTAGCAAATGGCCGCGTGACGCACTCTTTGGACTTAGCGCCTCAACTCTTGTCACAAAAGTGCAGATAAGAAGCGGTGAAATTTTAACCAAACGTCAGTTTAACGCCATTAGTTTAGTCAAAAAAGGTCAAATGCTAAATGCAGTTTTAAGCGAAGGTGGCGTCAAGATAATCGCCGAGGTAAAGGCGCTTGAAGATGGAAATTTAGGCGATATGATAAAGATAAGAACAAGAGAAAATAAAATTTTACAGGCCACGGTTTCAGGCAAAGATGAGGCAGTTATCAGATGAAAAAGGTAGTTTTTGCAGCCACTGGAGCAAGCGGGGCTGGGCTTTTTCTAAAGCTAGTAAATGCCGCCAAAGATAGTTGCGAGGCGCATGTCATAGTTAGTAAAAATGCCATGAAAGTTTTAGAAGCTGAAGAAAATTTGAGGCTAAATTTAGATGAACTTGGCGTAAAAATTTATGATGATCAAGACCTTAGCGCAGGTCCAGCTTCTGGCTCATTTGGTACGGATGCTATGATCATAGCGCCCTGCTCTACCAACACGCTAGCAAAGGTCGCAAACGGCATAAGCGACACGCTCATCACAAGGGCTGCAAGTGTCGCACTAAAAGAGAGGCAAACCCTAGTTTTGGGCGTTAGAGAGATGCCATTTTCTGCGATCGCACTCTCTCAGATGCAGCTGCTCTCATCTCTTGGAGCCATCATCGCACCGCCAGTTTTAGGCTACTACGCAGGCATAAAGAGCCTTCTTGATATGGAGCATTTCATCATCGGTAAGTGGCTTGATGCCTTAAAAATCGAAAATAATCTTTACAAAAGGTGGCAAATTTGAAAAAATCTTGCATCTATCCAGGGACATTTGACCCCATCACAAACGGCCATTTAGACGTTATCATAAGAGCTACAAAAATTTTTGACAAGGTAATCGTCGCAGTCGCAAAAAGTGATAGCAAACAGCCGATGTTCGCACATGAAAAGCGCATAGAGATGGCAAAAGAGGCAGTTTGTGAGCTAAAAAATGTAAGCGTTCTTGGCTTTGATAACTTGCTTGTTGATTTTGCTAAGTCGCACGGCATAAACACCGTCATCAGGGGGCTTCGCGCGGTTAGTGACTTTGAGTATGAGCTACAAATAGGCTACGCAAACGCTGCACTTTGGGACGAATTTGAGACGGTTTATCTTATGCCAAGCTTAAATAACGCCTTCATCTCAAGCTCGATCGTCCGCTCAGTCTTGCGCCACAACGGCGACGTGAGCAACCTAGTGCCAGCAAAAATTCTTAAAAATTTAAAGGCGTAAAATGTATGTTTTGTTTGAAGGCATTGACGGCGTTGGCAAGAGCACGCAGATAGAAATTTTAGCTTCTAAATTTAGTGATGCCATCGTCACAAAAGAGCCAGGCGGCACGCAGCTTGGTGTAAATTTACGTGAAATTTTACTAAGCTCAAGCATAAAAATAGGCAAAAGGGCTGAAATTTTACTTTTTTTAGCTGATAGGGCTGAGCATTTTGAAAAGCTAGTCGCTCCAAATTTAAGTAGGCTCATTTTAAGCGACAGAGGCTTTATCTCCGGCATCGCCTACGCTTTGGCAAATGATGAAAACTTAGATGAAAACGTGCTTTTAGAGCTTAATAAATTTGCACTAAATGATAAATTTGCAGATAAGATCATCTTTTTTGAAGCAAACCATGAGCTAATAAGTTCGCGCCTAAAAGCAAGAGGCACCAGCGATAAGATCGAGGCTCGCGGGCTAGAGTATCTTTTAAAAGTGCAAAGTTTGATGAAGCAAATTCTTATCAAAAATGGCTTTGAAACGCTTTTTATAGACGCATCTAAAAGCATAGAGCTAATTTCAAAAGAGATAGAAAATTTTATAAATTTTAAGTAAAATCACAAAAAATAAAAAGGATAATGTTATGATAACGGCACTTCGTGGCATGAAAGATATGCTTCCAGCTCGCGCAAAACTTTACGCACAGATAATCAAAACCTGCGAGGAAGTCGCAAAAAACTACGGATATGAGCAAATTTTGACCCCACACCTCGAGGAGACGGCGCTTTTTAAAAGAAGTGTCGGCGAGAGCAGTGACATCGTGGGCAAAGAGATGTATCAGTTTGAAGACAAAGGCGGAAACGACGTTTGCTTGCGTCCTGAGGGCACAGCTGGCGTGGTTAGAGCGTTTATCGAGGCAAAACTTGACAGGGCAAATGTGACAAAACGCTGCTTTTACCATGGCTCGATGTTTCGCTACGAGCGCCCACAAAAAGGCCGCTTAAGGGAGTTTCACCAGTTTGGCTGTGAGTGCTTTGGCGAGGGCAGCGTCTATGAGGATGCGAGCATTATCTTGATGGTGAGCGAAATTTTTAACAGACTAAATATAAAAACAACCCTAAAGATAAACTCGCTTGGCGACGAGAGCTCGATGAAGTCTTACAAAGCAAAGCTTGTTAAATTTTTAGATGAAAACGACAATAAAATTTGCGAAGACTGCAAAAGACGCAAGCTTTTAAACCCTATCCGCGTGCTTGACTGCAAGGTCGAGAGCTGCCAAGAAATTTACAAAAATGCTCCAGTTATCACTGATAGCCTAAGCGATGAAGCGCAGGCTGATTTTGCAAAACTGCAAGAAATTTTAACGGCAAATGGCGTTAAATTTGAGATAGATACCAAACTCGTTCGTGGGCTAGACTACTACTGCAAGACGGCGTTTGAGTTTATCAGCAACGAGATCGGCTCACAAAGTGCGGTTGCAGGTGGCGGCAGATACGACAGGCTCGTTGAATATCTTGGCGGTAGGGCCAGTTACGGCGTTGGCTTTGCGATGGGAGTTGAGAGGATAATGGAAATTTTAGGTGAAGCCCAGGATGAGCGAGACGGAGTTTATCTTTGCGCGCTTGATGCGGCAAATGTTGATTTTATCTATAATCTTGGCTCAAAACTTCGCAAAAAATATCAGGTTGAAATTTCTTATGAAGCCAAAAAACTCCAAAAACATCTGCAAAATGCTGACAATAAAAATGCAAAAATTTTCCTTTGCGTGGGCGAAAACGAGATGAAAGAGAATAAAATTTGGTATAAAAATTTAGAGACCAAAGACGAAAAAACGATAAATTTAGATGAGCTTGAAAAGGAGCTGGGATGAATGATTTTGGACTTAGCATTTGGGGCAATTCAAATTTTGTGATAGAAGATGGCAAAGTCTGCATAAACGAAGCTAGCAAGCCAGCGATCATCGACATCGTAAAAGAGATAAGAGACGATGGCTACAGAGGGCCGCTACTGCTTCGCTTTCCGCACCTTATCCAAAAGCAGATCGAGCAGATCCACGCAAGCTTTGCAAAGGCAAAGAAAGAGTTTGCCTACAAAGGCAGCTTTAACGCCGTTTTCCCGCTTAAGGTCAATCAATACCCTGGCTTTGTAAAAAACCTAGTTCGCCTTGGCAAGCCCTATAACTACGGCCTTGAGGCTGGTAGTAAGGCTGAGCTACTTCTAACTATGGCTTATAACAACGACAAAGCGCCTATAACAGTAAATGGCTTTAAAGATAAAGAGATGATAAACATAGGCTTTATCGCTGCTGAGATGGGGCATAATATCACGCTAACGATCGAGGGCTTAAACGAACTTGAAGCGATAATCGCCATCGCAAAAGAGCGCTTTAAGCCAAAACCAAAGATCGGACTTAGGGTAAGACTGCACTCGACAGGCTCAGGACTCTGGGCAAAAAGTGGAGGTATACACTCTAAATTTGGACTAACATCAACCGAGCTAATAGAAGCTGTAAAGATGCTAAAAAAGGCAAATTTACTTGAAAACTTCACGATGATACACTTTCACATAGGCTCTCAAATAAGCGAGATCCATCCGCTCAAAAAAGCACTCATTGAGGCTGGCAACATCTATGCTGAGCTTAGAAAAATGGGCGCTTCAAATTTAAAAGCAATAAATTTAGGCGGCGGCCTTGCGATCGAGTACTCGCAGTTTAAAGAGGAGAGCAGCAGAAACTATACGCTAAACGAATATGCAAACGACGTTGTTTATATGCTTAAAACCATAAGCGAGCAAAAAAAGGAGATCGAGCCAGATATTTTCATAGAGTCAGGTCGCTACATCGCCGCTTCTCACGCACTTTTGGTTGCTCCTGTGCTTGAGCTATTTTCTCAAGAATACACCGAAGAGAAGCTAAATTTAAAGAAAAATAATCCAAATTTGATAACCGAGCTAGTTGATCTTTACAAGTCAATCAAGCCTTCAAACGCCCTAGAGTACCTGCACGACGCCATCCACCACACTGAGAGCATCCTCACGCTTTTTGATCTAGGCTATGTCGATCTGCAAGATAGATCAAACGCAGAGGTGCTTTTAAGGCTCATTAGCAAAAAGGCTGTCGTGATGCTTGGCAACAAGAGCAACTCAAGCGATCTAACTAAAATTCAAAAAGAGGTTCAAGAGAGATACCTGCTAAATTTCTCTATTTTCCAAAGCTTGCCAGACTTTTGGGGGCTAAAGCAAAATTTCCCTATCATGCCACTTGACAGGCTCGATGAGCGCCCTACCCTGCCAGCTTCGATCTGGGATATCACATGCGATAGCGACGGCGAGATCAGCTATGATGACGAGAAAAATCCGCTACTTTTGCACGACGTGGATGTGGAAAAGGAGGATTATTTCTTGGGATTTTTCCTAGTTGGCGCATATCAAGAGGTGATCGGCATGAAGCACAACCTCTTTACTCATCCAACAGAAGCTACCGTGGAGATAACAAGCGATGGCTATAAGATTACAAATTTACTAGAGAGCCAGTCGATCCTTGATATCATGGAGGACATGGACTACGATATCTACGAGATCCAAGACACTCTAAATGAGCGCTTGGAGAAATCAACTCTGATAAACGAAACACAAAAGAAGCAAATTTTGGGCGAACTTTATCTATTTTTAAATGATAATAGCTACTTAAAGACAATCAACTAAAAAGGACGAAAATGCAACTAGCAAACAGAATGCAAACATTAAGCGAATCAATCACAATCGCGATCAGTACAAAGGCCAAAGAGATGAAGGCTGCTGGCATCGACGTGATCTCACTTTCAGCTGGTGAGCCTGACTTTATGACTCCAAAAAAGATAAGAGAAACTGTAAAAAACGCACTTGATAACGATAGCAAAAGTGGCAAATACACGCCAGTGCCGGGCTTGCCTGAGGTGATAGACGCCATTAGAGCAAAGCTAAAAAGAGATAACGGACTTGACTACAAAGCAAATCAAATCGTCACAAACATCGGCGCAAAACACTCACTTTTTAATGTATTTCAAGCGCTTATCAACCCAGGTGACGAGGTCATCATCCCATCTCCATACTGGGTGAGCTACCCTGAGATAGTTAAATTTTGTGGTGGCGTGCCTGTCTTTATTGAAGCAGACGAGAGCACAAATTTCAAAGTCACAGCCGAGCAGCTAAAAAAAGCGATCACTCCAAAAACAAAGGTCTTTTCACTAAATCACCCTACAAACCCAACTGGAGCTGTATATACAAAAGATGAGATCGCGGCATTTGGCGAGGTTTTAAAGGACACTGACATCATCATCACAAGTGATGAAATTTATGAAAAAGTGATCTACGGCAAGAAATTTCACGCAGTAGCCTCTGTAAGTGAGGATCTTTTTAAAAGAACGGTCACGATAAATGGCCTAAGCAAGTGTGGCGCGATGCCTGGCTGGAGATTTGGCTATATCGCAAGCTCGATGGACTGGCTAATTGCTGGTATCAAAAAGCTTCAAAGCCAAAGCACAAGCAACATTAGCTCGATCGTGCAAATAGGCGCTATCCCATCACTTCTTGGCGAAACTGACGAAGACATCGAAAATATGAGAAAAGAGTATGAAAGAAGACGCGACGTGGCAGTTGAGATGATAAATGCTATCCCTGGGCTAAGCGTAGTTAAGCCTGATGGCGCGTTTTATCTATTTGTAAAATGCAAAGAGGTAGATAGTGACTCGCTTAGATTTTGCAAAAAGATGCTTGAAGAGGCGAACGTAGCAACCGTGCCAGGAGTTGGCTTTGGTATGGAGGGATACTTTAGAATTTCTTTTGCGACAGACATCGAGAGCATAAAAAAAGCGATCGAGAGGATCGCAAATTTTGTAAAAAGCTACAAAATTTAATGATCAAATTTAGAGTAAATGGCAAAATTTTCGAGCTTGAAAACGATATAAATGTTTATGATTTTTTAGCTCAAAATGGCTATGAGATTAAATTTATAGCCCTTGAGCGAGACGGAGAAATTTTGCCAAAAAAGCTTTGGCGTGAGTGCTTCATGAGTGAGGGCAAAGCTTATGAGATCGTCACTTTAGTTGGCGGTGGATGAGGAGAAAATGATAGAGATAGTATTAAATGGCGCAAAATTTAAGGTGCCAGTAAAAAGCCTTGGCGAGCTAAAAGAGCTTGCGCTTGGCGATAAAGAGAGTGAAATTTATAAATTTTTAGAGAAATTTAACGCGACAAAGCCAGATATTTTTATCGTTGATGGCTTTGCCATAAAAGAAGATAGCGAGCTAAAAGATGGCTCAAACGTCGTATTTATAAGGCGCGGCGTAATGCCTGAGCGTGAAGTTTTACGCGCGATGATCGCCTCACGAAACAGCCCTGAGCTAAATTTAGCCCTAAGTAAAGCCGTGATCGGCGTGGCTGGACTTGGCGGTCTTGGCTCAAATATTGCGCTAAGTCTTGCAAGAGTTGGCGTAAAAAAGCTAGTGCTTGCCGACTTTGACGTCGTTGAGCCAAGTAATTTAAACCGCCAGCAGTATTTCGTCCGCCACATCGGCTTAAAAAAGACGCAGGCGCTTAAAGAGCTGATAAATGACGTCAATCCCTTTGTCAAGGTCGAAACTCACGATATATTTTTAGATGAAAAAAACGTGGCTAGCGTCTTTGGTGAGTGCGAAATTTTATGCGAGGCCTTTGATAATGTCGCTGGCAAGGCGATGATACTAAACGAAGCTGGAGCTAGCTTAAAAGAGAAAAAGATCATCGGCGCCTCTGGCATGGCAGGATACTTTAGCTCAAATCTCATAAAAACCATAAAATTTGCCAAAAATGTCTATCTTTGCGGCGACCTCACAAACGAGGCGAAGATCGGTCAAGGGCTCATGGCGCCACGCGTCGCAGTCTGCGCAAATCACGAGGCAAATTTGGCCATTAGACTACTTATGGGCTTGGAGGCGTAAGTGCAAAGTGATAGTTTGATCCTTGGCGGCAAGGAATTTCAGAGCCGCTTTATCCTTGGCTCTGGCAAGTACTCGCACGAGCTCATCGACTCAGCCGTAAACGAGGCTGGCGCGCAGATCCTAACCCTTGCTCTTAGGCGCATAAACGAGAGCAAAGAGCGAAATATACTTGATTTTATCCCAAAAGGCGTGACGCTTTTGCCAAACACAAGTGGCGCTAGAAACGCTAAAGAGGCCGTTCGTATCGCCCAGCTCGCACGTGAGCTTGGATGTGGCGAGCTTGTTAAGATAGAGATCATAACTGACTCTAAATTTCTCTTTCCAGACAACGCTGAAACCATAAAAGCGTGCGAAGCCTTGGCAAATGACGGCTTTGTGCCAATGCCATATATGTTTCCTGATCTAAATGCCGCAAGAGCGATGCTAAGCGCAGGGGCAAGCTGCATCATGCCTCTGGCTGCGCCCATTGGCTCAAACCAAGGGCTAGTTTTTAAAGATATCATTGAAATTTTAATAAACGAGCTTGATACGCAGATCATAGTTGATGCTGGCATCGGCAGGCCATCACAAGCGTGCGAAGCGATGGAGATGGGAGCGGCTGCGATCATGGCAAACACAGCCATCGCCTCATCAAAAAATATCCCACTCATGGCAAGAGCCTTTAAAGAGGCGATCATCGCTGGTCGCAACGCCTATCTAGCAGGGCTTGGCGCAAAGAGCAAAAGCGCAAATGCCTCATCTCCGCTCACTGGATTTTTAGACTGATGAAATTTACAAGAACCGATCACATGCAGCTACTACCTCACATGCAGGATGTTGGCAGCGACATTATGGATGAAATTTTAAAAGAGCGAGCTAGCTATAAACCTGAAAATTACAGCGAAGCGGACGTAAAGGCAGCTCTTAATGCAAAGCACTGCTCGCTTGAAAATTTAAAAGCCCTACTCTCGCCTGCTGCAGCACCATTTTTAGAGCCAATAGCCAAACTCGCTCAGGCAAAGACAAGGGCAAATTTTGGCTCAAACATCACGCTTTTTACCCCACTTTACATAGCAAACTACTGCGATAATCTCTGCGTTTATTGCGGTTTTAACGCTAAAAATAATATAAAAAGGGCAAAGCTAAGTGACGAGGAGATCACAAGAGAGTTAAGAGAAATTTCAAAGAGCGGTTTAGAAGAAATTTTGATCCTAACTGGCGAGAGCGAGACAAACTCAAGTGTCACTTACATCGCAAATGCCTGCGCTTTGGCAAAGAAGATTTTTAAAGTCGTTGGGGTTGAAATTTACCCGCTAAACTCTGAGGGCTACGCCATACTTCACAAAAGCGGCGCAGACTACGTGACCGTCTTTCAAGAGACCTACAATCCCACAAAATACGAAAAAATCCACCTTGGTGGCAATAAAAGAATTTTCCCATATCGCTTAAATGCGCAAGAGCGAGCGCTTCTTGGAGGCATGAGAGGAGTTGGCTTTGCCGCACTTCTTGGCATAGATGACTTTAGGCTTGATGCCTTCGCGACAGCACTTCACGCAAGCTTAGTTCAAAAAAAGTATCCGCACGCAGAGATCGCATTTTCATGCCCAAGACTTCGCCCTATCATCAACAACGACCGCATCAATCCACGCGACGTGGGCGAGCGCGAGCTTTTACAAGTGATCTGCGCTTATAGAATTTTTATGCCAACAGCTAGCATAACGATCTCAACCAGAGAAAAGGCGAAATTTCGCGACAACGCCGTAAAGATCGCCGCAAACAAGATAAGCGCTGGCGTAAAAGTGAGTATCGGCGCTCACGGCGAAGAGAAAAAGGGCGACGAGCAGTTTGAGATAAGCGATAGCAGAAGCGTGGACGAGATCAAGGCTATAATAAAAGCAAACGGACTAGAGCCCTTGATGAGCGAATATGTCTATGTTTAAAATTCTCTGCGTGGCCGACTTTGAAAGCTATGAGGGTGATGACTTTTTAAAGAGGATAGAGCTACTTTGCAAGGCTGGCGTGGATGAAATTTTGCTTCGAGCAAAGGGGCTAAGCGAGGCTCATTTTTACGATCTTGCTAGGGTTGTGGCTCAAATTTGTGAAAACTACCGCAAGAAATTTATCATTAATCAATTTTTTGACGTAGCATGCAAGCTAAAGAGCGACTTTTGGCTCACTTCGGCGCAGCTTGATTTTTTTAAAAATCACGGCGTTTTTTTGGATGAATTTAGAAAAACAGCTAAAATTTACGCCCCAGCTCACGACCTAGAGCAGGCTAAAATTTCAGCCTCTATCGCCGATGTGCTCGTTGCTTCTCATATATTTGCCACCTCTTGTAAGGCGGGTTTAGAGCCAAAAGGGCTAAATTTTATAAGTGAGATAAAAAGCTTAGACAAAGAAATTTACGCACTTGGCGGACTAGACAGTGGGAACTACAAAGAGGCCATAAAAGCTGGCGCAAACGGCATTTGCTTCATGAGCCTAGCAATGAGCGGCGATCTGGAGCTTATAAAAAAGATAATAGATAGCAAAAACGGCTAAATTTAGTATAAATTACATAAAATAATACATAAAATTTTACTCATTTTTGCTAGCGATATATGTTTTTATATCAAATATAAGTAGCGTCACAAGCGATGGCAGCATATAGGAGTTTAGCACTAAAAGCAGCGACTTTGTCAAATTTGACTTTATTAAAGTCTCTATGCCAAAGCTGCTGTTGTAGTTAAAAAAATATAGCAAGGCAAACTCGCTAACAAGAACTATGCGAGTGATCTTTAGCAAGATGTCATTTCCCAGTCTTGCAAATTTATCATCAACCACAAGCGACAAAGTGATCCAGCCAAGCAGCTAAATTGAGCAGGCTAAAGCATAAACAGTAATGCTTTCATCAAATTTTTCAAGTAGTAAAAATACCAAAGGTTGCAAAAATACAAGGCTAGTGATAAACCAAAGAAGTGAGCTAAAGGCTAGCAGGCAAACACAGCCAAAGATAGAAATGGCAGAGATAAAGCCAAAAACCTCTAACCCAAGATAGTAGGCCAGCGCATAGGATAAAAAAGAAAAAAAGCCAAATTTTAATAACAAGCCGCCACCTATTTGCAAAGGCGGTGGCTTTTAAATTTAGGCTATCTGTCAAACTCATTTACGAGATTTTCTTTTGTTTTGGACGGAAAACTTTCATCACGTTTTCATCAGTCTCGATAAATGCGCCCTCTATAAGATCAATGCAGTATGGCACCGCTGGAAATACCGGCTCCAAGCACTCTTTTATCGCTTTTGGCTGACCTGGTAAATTTATGATTAGCGCGTGGCCTCTTATGCCTGCTGTTTGGCGTGATAGGATCGCAGTTGGGACGTATTTTAAGCTCGCAGCTCTCATAAGCTCGCCAAAGCCTGGCATCATCTTCTCGCAAACTGCCTCAGTGGCCTCTGGAGTGACGTCTCTTACAGCTGGTCCTGTGCCTCCAGTCGTTAGCACAAGGTCGCATCCTAGCACGTCTATCATATGTACGAGCCTCTCTTTTATGAGATCAAGCTCATCAGGGATCACCTCGTAAAAATACTCTCTCTCGCTTACTATCCAGCCATCAAGCACCTCTTTGATCGCTGGGCCTGATTTGTCCTCGTATGTGCCCTCACTTGCGCGATCGGACATAGTTAGAATTCCTATTTTTGCTTTCATTTTTTCTCCTTTATTAGTAGTTTTCGTTTAAAATTTTAGCAAGCGTCTCTTTATCTACGCTCTCATAAGCAAGCAGATATGAGCTTATCCTTGCGATCTGCTCGTTCGTGCCCTTTAAAAAGGACATTATCTCATCTTTTGCTTGTTTTAAAATTTCTTCCACATCGTTTGGATTTGGCACGAAAGAATTTCCCATGCCATACTCATAAACCATCTTTGAGGCGATCTCTTTTGCTAAATTTAGATCGTTGCTTGAGTTTGAAAAGATATCGTTCTCATCTATCTCGAGCTTGCACATGCCAGAGATTAAAACCTTTATTCGTGAGAGCATCTGCGACTTTGACTCGATCTCTTGCTCAGTCGCCATAAAGCGGTCTTCAATGAGCGAAATTTTTTCAAATTTCACATCAAACCAGTAAGCACTTAGCGCCTTTGCACCTTGGTAGATGGCTTGAATTTTCTTCTCGCTCTCGCTGTAGCTTAACACCTTTTTCTTGCCGAGCAAGACCTTGTTTAAAACAGCCTCAAAATCCCTCATCCTAAGCACGCTTTCGCCGTTTCTTAGGGCATTTATCGCTGCTTCATTTACAAGCGTGCTAAGTGCCGCACCAGAAAAGCCAACGCTCATCCTAGCGATATCCTCGGCTGACACTTCGCAGTTTTTATCTCTTAGATATGTGTTTAGGATCGCCACCCTGTCGTTAAAATCAGGCATTGATAAAAATATACGCCTATCAAAACGCCCTGATCTAAGTAGCGCCTCGTCGATCATCTCGATCCTATTTGTTGCGGCTATGACGATGACGCCTGAGTTATCCTCAAAGCCGTCCATCTCGGTTAGTAGCTGATTTAGCGTGGCTTCTCGCTCGTCGTTTCTAGTGCCACCCCTGCTCTTGCCAACGGCGTCTATCTCGTCGATAAAGATGATTGATGGTGCGTAGGATTTGGCTCTGCTAAAGAGCTCTCTAACTCTTTTTGCGCCCATGCCGACGTAAATTTGCACAAAGCTTGCGCCATTTTGGTAAAAAAACGGCACATTTGCCTCGCCAGCGACTGCCTTTGCCACAAGCGTCTTGCCAACGCCTGGAGGGCCGATCATTAGCACGCCTTTTGGCATTTTGATACCAAAATTTCTATATTTTTGTGGATTTTTAAGAAAATCAACTATCTCACTAAGCTCGCTTTTGACCTCGCTAATGCCCGCTACATCGCTAAATCTCACGTTTGAGATGACTGGCATCGCATTTTGATTTAGCACGCTTTCTATCTCAAAAGCGCCGTCTTTTTTGCTTAAAAGGCTCTCCTCTTTTTTCTTGATAGCCCTAAAAATATATGCATACCAAAGTACAAGACAAACAAAGATGATGCTTCCCCAAACCATGCCAGGCGTGATATACTGCACGCTTCGCTCGACTGGGACCTTTTTGATAAGCTCTTTTATGTCTATGCCCTCTTTTATGATGGCAAAGCGGTTATTTTGCGCATAGAGGATAACCTCATCTTCGTCGATGACCGCTTTATCGATGAAATTTCCATCCATTAGCTGCAGATATTGCGAGTAGGTGATGTTTCGTGGTTCTTTGCTCACAGCAAAAAGTAGCGCTATTATCAGAGCCATAGCGGCTATTATCAGGATATTTTTCTTGTTAAATTTAAATTTTTGCATAATTGGCATCTGGCTTAATTTCATATTCGCTTACCTCCAACCACTCTTTTGTTATGTCGTTTTGACTAGAAATTTTAGCTTTGTTGTAAAACTGATCAAAGCCCTCGTAAAAGTCGCCGTTTTTTTGCTCGACTAAAATTTTTAAAGTCTCATTTTGTTTTTTTCTAAAATTTTCATTGTTTGTAAAAGCAATGCCTTGTAAAACTTTCAGCCTTGCCTTTGCCACATCGCCACTTACATCGCTTTTTAGCGTTGCTGAGTGCGTATCACGCCTAGGCGAATAGACAAAAGCGTGCAAATGCGTGATAGGAAATTTCTTGAAATTTTCCACCGCTTCTGCCCAAATTTCTTCACTCTCACCTGGATGACCCACGATATAGTCAGTCCCTAAAGCAAAACCAAGGGAGCTAAGCTCATTAAAAAGCTCTAAGTCGCTAAATGCGTTGTTTCGCCTGCGCATGATCTTCAGCATCGCCTCGCTAGTGTGCTGAAGTGCGATGTGAAGATGACGCTCCAGCCATTCCTCTTTTAAAATTTCTCTAAAGCTCTCATCTATCTGGCTTGGCTCGATACTGCCAAGTCTTATGCGTCTGATGCCTGAAATTTTGCCTAAATTTGCTAGCAATTTGCCAAGAGAGCTATTTGTATCTTTGCCGTAGCTGCCTATGTTTGTGCCAGTTAGAACGAGCTCATTATAGCCATTTTGAGCTAAAATTCTAGCTTCTTTTAGTATCATTGCCTCATCCATGCTCCTAGCTCTGCCGCGCACTGATGGGATGATGCAGTAGCTACAGTTAAAGTTGCAGCCTTCTTGAATTTTTATAAAGGCCTTTGTGTGATTTTCGTAGTTTGTGACGATGTTTTTATCGACTGAGTTTAAATTTCCAAGCTCAAAAAATGGCTTTTCTTGTTTTAAAAGCTCGTTTAGATCGCTCTTTTTACTAGCTCCTAGCACGCCAAAAACGCCGCTTGCAAACAGCTCTTTGCCCTTGCTAACTGCGCCACACCCTGTTAGTATAACCTTTGCGCCACGTCTTTTTACGCCGTTTATATAGTTTCTAACGCCGCTATCAGCCGAGTTTGTCACGGTGCATGAGTTTATCACGACGATATCAGCGACCTCTTCGTCATTTGTGATCTCGTAGTCTTTGATGTAGCTCTTTAAAAGCTCGGTGTCATAGATGTTTGTGCGGCATCCAAATGTTTTAAAAAATATCTTTTGCATTAGATATTTTCGCCCTCTTGCTCGGCGTGAGCTACGTGATCGCTTGGCGTTTCTTTTTTACCTATAAACATAGTTTGTGTTGGGTAAGCTATCTTTATATCATCGTGAGCCAAAAATGCCTCAATTATCTCAGCGCTTATCGTGCTTCTAAGAGCGAGTGTGGCGTATGAGTTTGACATAAACCAGCATGAGATATTTATACCGTAAGGCTCAAAAAATGTATAAATTCTTGGCTCTACGTTTGGATTTTTGATGCTGTACTGGCTTCTTAGCTTGTTCATCTGACGTTTTGCGATGTCAGTGTAGCCTTTTGAATATTTTTTTACTATATTTTTTGCTAGATAGGCGGCCTTTTTGTGATTACTATCAAAGCTTATCACGACATCTATGCCGTCCCAAACGGTCTTCATGCCGTAGTGTGAGTAGTTTGCGATGAGGTCTGTAAAGATGTAGTTATTTGGCACAAAAATAATCCTACCTGCACGGCGGTTTGTCTTATAGGTCGAGTAGCTAACGTCTTCAAAAACAGTTAAGCGAAGCAGCGAAATGTCTATCACATCGCCCACAAATTCGCTACCGTCGTGATAGACCCTGACGCGATCTCCCACGTGGATCGTGCCACCAAACATGATAACCATCCAGCCAAGCATACTCATAAACATATCTTTCATCGCGATGGCAATACCAGCTGAGGCAAAACCTAGCACGGTTACTAGATATGTGACGTTTTCGATGTATGAAAAGAGCAAAATTATGATGATAACGGTGATGTTTAGTACGTTTAAGAATTTATTGACCGTGTAAAATCTCTCGTTATCCGTGATTGTTCTTTTAACGATAAATTTAGCGATAAATGTTAGTCCGATCGTTAAAAGGATGACGATGGCTGTGTAGCCCATGCTTAAAAACTGAGCCTTGATGTCAGATGTCGTCATATTTACCGCTTCATCTGCCCTTTTTTCATAGACGCTATAAGTGGTATCAGCGATCTGTTTTGCCGCTTTGAAGTCGCCTATCTCTTGCTTTGCAAGGTTTAGACTTGCTCTATTTTGCTCGCTGTCATCTATCAAATTTAGCCTATTTAGCAAATTCTCTTTTGCTTCAAGCTTCTCAAGCAAGGTGTCAAGCTCTTTGATGTGCCTTTGGTACTCGATCTTGTCGCTTCTTATCTTTTTGATGTATGAAAAGCCAGATACTAGCGCCACTGGGCTATTTATCCTAGGTGGTGTCTCCATTTCTGGGGCTGCTAGCATATTTGAAAATGGCGTTTTCTCATACTCTTTTAGCAAATTTATCTGCTCTTTTAGGGTTTGACTTCTCTTTATGAGATCGCCACCTCTTTTTGAGCCTTTATCGAGCTTTTTAAGCTCATTTTCATTTTGCTCTAGCTCATCAAGAAGCTTTTGATAGGTGTTGTAGTTGGCGTATCTTGTGATCCAGATGTTGTTTTTTAGGGAGTTATCTAAGTTTGAAATTTCTTTTATAAGCTCGCTATTTTGTAAATTTTGTGAGACATTTTGCTCAAGCGTGGCGTTCTCTTCAGCGTAAAGTGCAAAGCAAACAACTAAAAAAACTAGGATCTTTTTCATTTAAATTCTCTCAAAGTTTCTAAAACGTCCTCTTTTTTGACGTCATTTTTGATGAACGCACTGCCGATTTTATCTGCGATTATGAAATTTATCTTATCACCTTTTGTCTTTTTATCCATAAAAAACGCCTCGTAAAATGCATATTCATTTTCTATTTTATAGCTTACAGGCAGATCAAATTTCACCAATACCTGCCTTATCTCCTCTGCCTGCGCCTCGCTCATGAGACCCAGTCTAACGCTTAGGCGATTTGCCATATTCATACCTATCGCCACCGCTTCGCCGTGTAAAAATTCTTTGTAGTTTGTCTCGTTTTCGATGACGTGAGCAAAGGTATGACCGTAGTTTAGGATGGCTCTTAGCCCATTTTCTTTCTCATCTTGCTCGACCACTCTAGCCTTTAAATTTATTGATTTTTCAACTAGCTTTGCTAAGTTTTCATCGTCTAAATTTATGCTCTTTAGCCAGTTAAACATCTCTTTATCAAATGTCACAGCCATCTTTAAAGCCTCTGCCACGCCAGCTGCAAATTCTCTCTTTGGTAATGTTTTTAAGAAATTTATCTCACAAAAAACTGCCTTTGGCTGATAAAATGAGCCTATTAAGTTTTTGCCAAATTTGTTATTTACGCCTGTTTTTCCACCCACACTAGCATCAACTTGCGCTAAAAGCGTGGTTGGGATATTAATGAAGTTTATCCCTCTTTCATATATGCTTGCCGCAAAGCCAGTCATATCGCTGATGACGCCACCGCCAAGAGCTATGAGCGTAGATGAGCGGTCAAATTTACTAACAAAAAGCTGCTCTAAAATTTGCTCTATCGTTGTTAAGTTTTTATACTCCTCGCCGTCTGGCACGCTTATGATAAATTTCTCATCGCACTTTAAAACGCTAAGTAGCTTTTCAAGGTGAAGCCCCGCCACTTTGGCGTTTGTGACGATGCCGACCTTGCCCTTTAGCTCTAATCTCTCAAGTTCGTTTATATAAATTTTATAGCTTGACGCCTTTTCCTTAAGGTTTAAATTTATCTGCATTTTCTACTCACTTACTGGCACAAAAAGCTGTGCGTTTTGGCTTAGTTTTTTATAAAGTCTATTTAAATTTGTCGATAAAAAGGCAAAAGCGCTGCCATTTGCCACGCTCTTGCTAAACATCACAAAATGAAGCAGATCATTTGTGCCTTTTAGCTTCACTAGCGGGTTTTTGAGGCTGTGATTTTCTATCTTTATGCGCTTTGAAAAGAGCGTGCTAATGCTCTCAAAGTGCTCTTTTAACGCCTCATCGTCGCTATGTTTGTTATCAAAATAGTAAAATCTCATCTCCAAATCAAGCTGCGCGCAGCAGTCTGTAATGATAGCTGATTGATTTTCCACCTCTTGGCTTTGATCGCCTAGTATCACGCCCTCTTTTATATTTGAGAGTAAAATTTTGCCCGTTTTTAGCACTGGGATTTTAAGCTCATAAAATAGCTTTTGAAATTTAAAAAAGTATCTATTGTCGCTTATGATCAGTCCGATGTCGTGTTTTAAAACGTCATCTTTTATCGATTTATTATCGCTATTAAAATAATCCATCAAAACAAGGATGTTTTTCTCTTTTATCGCCTTTAGCGTCTCTAAATTTTCGCCTAAAGTTGGGTTTATCACTCTAAAGATAAGGCGTTTGTTATTTAGCTTTGAATGCACATATAAGCTATCTTTTATGAGTTTGCTAACTCGCTCTTTGCTCATTGATCTCATGTCGATTAGCGTGTAGATGTTGCTACCAAACGGACTTGGAAACTGCCCACTCTCGCGTTTTATTGAGCGATAAACGTTTTGAAGCACGTTTGGATCGCCAACGATTAGCAAGATATCGCTTGGCTGGATCATTGTGTTTGGCTTTGGCAAGATGATCTCAGCGCCCCTGTAAATGAGCGCTATCCGCCATCTTTTTTGAGCGATCGAGCTTACATGGCGATACATATATGAGCTGCCAATAGGTACCTTCACCTCCATGATCTCGCCCTCGCTAAAGCCGATATTATCAGCATATACAGGCATGTCTGGCAGATAGTCCATGAGCCTAGAAGCTGCGATATCTCTTATATCAACCACGCTTAAATGCTTATCGCTTGCAAAAGTCTCCTTGCACTTTTCATCAAGCTCCCACGAGTTCATAAAAATGGTCTCAGTCTTTGTGCTGATCTGTCTTAAATTTTCATAAACAGCAACCGCTTCATTTTTGTTCTCACTTACGATACAAAACTGGCTAAAATAGCCATCACTTATGCTCTTTAGCTTTGAAAGACTAGTTGGATCAAACTGATAAAATGTGAAATTTTCGTAATTTGCCTTTTGGCTGTGATCTTCATTTGAAACAACGATGTAGTGGTGTAAATTTGATTTTGCTCCAAGAAGTCTATCTAAAAAATTTCTTGCAAAAGCTCCACCAGCGATTATTAAAATTCTCTTCATTAATTCTCCGTATTTTAAAGCCGCATTATAACAAAAGGTCTTTAAAATAAGCTATTTTTGGCTGTAAATTTAAGCTTTCACAGCCAAAAAATTTAAGAAAATTTTAGTAGATTATTTCAGAGATTAAAGTATCGATAGCTGAATTTGCAGCCTTATTTATCGTCTCAAAAATGGTACTTGAGCTTGGGTCTGGGCAGAAAATTTCTTTTGTGATCATGCCTGATTTTAGCGAGGTGTTTGCGTTAAATAGCTCATACGCTAGCGAAACTTCGGCCTTGTCGCCTCTTATTTGAAGTGAGATAATGCTAACTTTTAGCCTAAGATCCTTTGCATTTGGTGAAAATATCGGCTTTGCAGCGCAGTTTGAGTAAAGTCCTTTTACGAGCGACTTATAGATCATCTCGCTTGGCTCAGAGACAAATTTAGCATCGCTCAGGTATCTTATCTTATTGTTTTCAGCGACGATTAGTATCTTTCTGGTATCGACCATATCAAGGGCGCTTACGTTTTCTATGAAGACATTTTTTAGCTCTTTTTGCTTGTTTTCAGCTGAGCACTCTTTGTTTGAGTAGTGAATTTCATACATAGTTGCCACTGGCACGTCGGTCTTTAGCGAGCAACCAAAAAATAAAAATGTAGCCGCTAGAAAGATTAAATTTCTCATTTTTTATCTCCTTTGTCATTTGGCACTGGATTTGTGAAGAAAAACTCATAAGGGTTGTCCTCAAGTCTTTGAAGCGCGCCTCTAAACTCACGTAGCGTCTTGTCAAATCCATTTAAAAACTCGCTGGCCTCTCTAAGCAGCGGAGAGACCGTGTTTCTAAGGTCATACTCGCCGTTTTTTACCTTTTGAGTGATGATATCTTGAAGCGAGCTATATCCAGTGACAGCCGAATTTGCTGATTTGAAAACTGAATTTGCGCTTGCGATTAGCGTGTTTAAATTTTTAGCAAGCTCTTTTGTGTCTGTTTTGTTTAGGCTATCAGTGAAATTTTTTACATTTTTAACGATACTATCAACCTCGCTTAGACCATTTTCATCGGTTAAAACCTGAGTAAATTTATCGATATTTCTTAGGATTGACTCGATGTGAGAGATATTTTCAGCTGAGAAAAAGCCATCAACCTTATCAAGGGTTTGATTTATCTTTAAAGTGATGTTCTCAGCGTTGTTTCCAAGCTTTGAAAGAAGGCTCTCTTCAAGCTTTAAGATAGGTTTATCGCCTGGTTTAAAATCCTTCGTGCCTCGGCTTATATTTATACTTGCCACACCGCTAATAGCCTGAACTTCTATGCTAGCCACGCTATCAGCCTTGATAGGCAGGTCCTCTCTTATCTTCATCGTGATGTTTATAAGAGCGTTTTTATCATCGACAAAATTTATATCGCTAACGCTTCCAGCTGGCACGCCGATAAATTTAACCGTAGAATCAACCTTTAGTCCGCTTGGCAGCTCGCTTGTGTGGATGTAATACTCCTTAAAATCAACCTTTGTATTATTTTTGCTAGTCATCCACCAGATAAATATAGCAAATGCTGTAAGGCAGGCTATGAAAAACATGCCGACAATGGTATAAGAATTTCTATTTTCCATCTACTTTTTCCTCATTTTAAATAGCTCTTCAAGTGGGTTGTTTTCAAGATGCTCAAGCTCTTTTATATCTCCCTCAAAGGCTATTTTTTTGTTATCTATTATCAAAAATCTATCCAAAATATCAAAAATGCTATCCGCATCATGCGTCACCATGACGACAGTTACGCCGATGCTATCACGAAGCTCTTTTATGAGCGCGTCCATCTGCCGCGAGCTAACAGGATCAAGGCCGCTGTTTGGCTCATCTAAAAATAGCACTCTTGGACTTAGCACCAAGGCTCTTGCAAGTGCAGCACGCTTTTTCATACCGCCACTTAGCTCGCTTGGATAGAGCATTGAGACCTCTTTTTTAAGCCCCACCTTTTGTATCCAAAACATCGCTATCTCATCGATCTGGCGCTTGTTAAATTTAGAGTACTCATGAAGCAAAACGCCTACGTTATCAAGGATCGTCATCGAGCTATAAAGCGCTCCAAACTGAAACATCGTCCCACTTTTTAGCTTTATCTCTTGTTGTTCTTGTTGGCTACTTTTCCACATATTGACGCCATCAAAAAATATATCGCCCTTGCTTGGCTTTTTTAGATATATCATCGTCTTCATAAGCGTCGTTTTACCAGCGCCACTACCGCCTAAAAAGCCGTAAATTTCAGCCTCTTTGACGCTCCAGCTCACATTATCGTGCATTATCTTGTCGCCATAACTTGTCGTTATGTTTTTTCCAACTATTATCTCGTTCATATCTTTAGCCACATAAAAATTATCGCGAAAAATGCATCAAGCGCAATGACCCAAAATATCGCATTTACAACGCTAACGGTTGTCATCGCTCCAAGACTTTGGGCGTTTTGACTAACGCCAAATCCCCTCATGCAGCCAATGATCGCTATCACCGCGCCAAAAAACGGAGCCTTTATCATGCCAACAGCAAAGTGCCTAAGCTCGACCATCTCGCGAAATCTATTTAGATAGTCGCTAAAGCTGATATCAAGAATAGTTTGGCAAATGATCATCTGTCCTAAAATGCTTATGCTATCAGCTATAAAGATGATGACAGGCACGCAAAGCACCATAGCGATGATGCGTGGCAGCACCAAGAAGTTAAAAGGTTCAAAGCCCATCGTCTTCATCGCGTCTATCTCCTCAGTTAGCTTCATAGCGCCAATTTGAGCGGTAAAACTGGAGGCCGACCTGCCCGCAACGACGATAGCAGCGATGAGCGGTGCGACCTCTCTAAGCGTTAGCATGCCCATGATCTCAACTATAAATATACTTGCCCCAAAGCTTGCAAGCATCGCACTACCAAGATAAGCAAGCACGACGCCTATCAAAAAAGCGGTGAGCGAGACGATGAAAACGGCATTTACGCCACCATCTTTTATGTAGTTGCTAAATTCTCTAAACCTTAAATTTGCGGGATTAAATAAAATCCTCACACTCTTTATCAAAAATTCGCCCAAAAACGAGCCAAACTCAAGCAAATTTACAAATCCCTCGCAAATTTTCTCTCCTAAGCGTGAGAAGAAATTTAGGCTATTGTGAGGCGGCATATAGTTAAAGTCGATCTTCTCGTCATTTAAAAGATCGCTCATCGCCTTTATCTTCTCATCATTTGTAATGATCTCAAATTTCTTGCCATTTAGCGTGTTTTTTAAAAGGATCAAAACGGCGTAATCAATGCTCTTTAGCTCGCTAAAGTCAAATTTAACATTGCCGTTAAGCTTTTGGATTTTTTTAAAAATGCTTTGTAAATTTTTTGCGTCTTTGTAGCTAAACTCACCTGCAAATTTTATGGTCGCAGTGCCATTTGCTTCGGTAAAAACGATATCATTTCTTTTTTGCAAAAAGTTCCTTTGCCTTAAAATTTCTGGATTATATTATAAATTTTGTTAAAATAAAAAATCAAAAATTTTAAGGACTTAGATGAAATTTGAAGTTATAAAAAAAGATGGCAACGCAAGGCGCGGCGTCCTAACAACCGCTCACAGCGTGATACAAACGCCAGTTTTTATGCCAGTTGGCACGGTTGGCGCAGTTAAAAGCTTAGATGCCTTTGATATGAGTGAAATTTTAGACGCAAAGATAATCTTAGCAAACACCTACCACATGTATCTGCGCCCTGGCAGTAAGGTCGTGCGTGAGTTTGGCGGGCTTCACGGATTTTCTAAATTTGATCGCTCGTTTTTAACTGATAGCGGAGGATTTCAGGCATTTTCGCTTAGGTCAAACACCAAAAATGACGATGGCGGGATAAAATTTAAGAGCCACATCGACGGCAGCACGCACTACTTCACTCCAAGATCCGTCCTTGATACGCAGTATGAGCTTGGCAGCGACATCATGATGATACTTGATGATCTAGTCGCCTTGCCAGCTGAGCCAAAAAGGATAGATCTAAGCATAAAACGAACGATAAAGTGGGCAAAAGAGGCGATTGATTACCACAAATTTATGCAAAGCAAGGGCGTTGGCTTAGAGCAAAATATCTTTGGTATCGTTCAAGGTGGCACCGACTATGAGGCACGTAAATTTTGCGCTGAAGCCTTAAATCAGATGCCATTTGACGGCCTTGCTATAGGAGGGCTAAGCGTTGGCGAGAGCAATGAGGCGATGTATGACACGGTTGAGGCGGTTATGCCATTTATGGATGAGCTTAGACCTCGCTATCTAATGGGCGTTGGCACGCCAGAGGACCTAGTCGAAAATGTCGAACGCGGCGTTGATATGTTTGACTGCGTTATGCCAACAAGAAACGCAAGAAACGGCACGCTTTTTACTAGCTTTGGCAAGATAAATATAAAATCAGCCAAATTTATAAACGACCACGCGCCGATAGACCCAGCTTGCCAGTGCTACACCTGTAAGCGCTACTCAAGAGGCTATCTAAACCACCTTTTTAAGGCAAGGGAGCTAACATTTTTTAGACTAGCAAGCCTTCACAACCTGCACTACTATCTAAATTTAATGAAAGAGATGAGAGATGCGATCGAGGTCGGCGAATTTGCTAAATTTAAGCGAAATTTCTACGCAAAAAGGAGCGCAGATGAGCTATAAAAACGTGGTTTGTGGATATTTTTATGGAGATGCATTTGACTACATCACTCTCATCTCGCCGTCACAAAAGCAAGTTTTTAAATTTTTATTTAAGGACGGCAAAATTTATAAAGAAGACTTTGATCATGAGTGTGATAAAGATATGTTTGAAGCTGCTCTTAAGGGACTTTGCAATGAATTTGCAAATAAAATTTTAGAGCACCAAGACGAGCTAAATGAATATGAGAAAATTTATGCAAGTCAGAAAAATTTTGACAAATTTATAAAAAGACACCACTTTTTAAAGTATGAGATCAGAAAATTTCAAAATAGTATTTCGCACTTTTACGAAGCACTTGCTATCTGCCAAAGTGAGCAGCAAGGGTTAAAAAAAGAGCTTAAAAACAGCATCCACGAAGCAAGTGTCTTTAAGACCATAGCCAACGAATATGCCTGCAGGGTCGAAGACATCTATACATTTATACAGAGCGCTAAAAACGACAAGATAAACAAAAATATCTACCTTTTAACGCTACTTTCGGCGCTATTTTTACCGTTAAATTTCATCACTGGCTTTTTTGGTATGAATACAAATGGCATGTTTTTAAGCTCATTTAAAGATGGCACATTGATAGTTTTTACCTTTATAGCGATGCTTTGTGTGCTATTTTTTATATTTTATTACAGATCAAATAAGGATATTAGTTAAATTTATGCGAGGCTTGGCAAGTTGATCCAACCTGCCAAGTAAATTTGAAGTTATTTTTTCTTTATGATGATATTCTAGCTACGTTATTACAATTTTTAGTTTTTCTAAAAAATCTAATCATCTTAGCCTGGATTTTGAACATCTCTGAAAGCTCCATTATCGGATAAGCCCCAGCGTATTTTTTGCCGCCAGGCAGGTCTTTACTAACGCCTCCACGTGCAGCGATCTGCGCAAAGTCGCCCACTTTTACGTGGCCAGCTGAGCCACTTTGTCCGCCCATGACGACATTTCTGCCCAGCACTGTTGAGCCAGCAAGTCCAGTTTGTGAGACGATGAGGCAGCCATTTCCAAGCTCGCAGTTGTGGCCTATTTGAACGAGATTGTCTATCTTTGTGTAATTTGCGATCATCGTGCTTTCAAAAACTCCACGATCTATCGTCGTGCAAGCGCCGATCTCGACAAAATCGCCCAAAACAACGTTGCCATTGTGATAAATTTTCACATGCTCGCCAGTTTTTGTATGCGCATAGCCAAAGCCGTCGCTGCCAATGACGCAGTTTGCTAGCAGGTGGCACTCGTTACCGATGACGCAGTCATTATAGATGACGACGTTTGGGTGGATGATGCAGTTTTTGCCGATAGTTACATTATCACCCAAAAACGCCCCAGCCATCACTATCGTGTTTTCGCCCACGCTCACGTTTGAGCCTATATAGACATTTGGCATGATAGTTGCGCTCTGGGCGATATTTGATGGTTTTGGCTCGCAAAAAAGCGGCTTTGCGTACTCTTTGCTAAGGATGGCAAATGCAAGATGCGGGTTGTCGCACACAAGCGCTACCATGCCAGCTGGCACTAGGTCCAAAAGCGATTTTGTTACCAAGATAGCTCCAGCGTTTGAAGTGCTTATAAATTTGGCATTTTTCTCGCCATCGCAGTATGTTAGCTCAGCTTTATTTGCATTTTTTAAAGAATTTAGAGCAAAAATTTCCAGGTCTTCCCCGCTAAAAGTAGCGTTTACTTTTAAGGCTATTTCACTTAGTTTCATCATATATCCATTATCACAGATCCGCCGCGTACGACGTCAACTGGGTTAAATTTCTTTATTGACTTTAAAAAGCTCTCTATCCTGCTCGCATCGTCAGCCACCATGACGACGATGTAGTTTTCGTTTGTATTTGTGACGATGCCATTATATGTCTTTAGTATCGCCTCAAGACCAGCAAAATTTTCACCAAGCGGGATTTTCACAAGAGCCATCTCTTTTTCGACAAATTCGCCACTTTCTATGACTTTATATGTTGGGATTAGCTTGTGAAGCTGTTTTACGATCTGCTCTAAAACCCTCTCATCGCCGCTTGTGACGATGCTTAGCCTTGAGAAGTTGCTCTCAGGTATCGGAGCGACTGTGAGCGTGTCGATGTTGTAGCCCCTGCCCGCAAAAAGTCCAGAAATCCTAGCTAAAACGCCATGTTCATTTAAAACTATAACCGAAATCGTTCTTCTGATACTCATTTTTCTTCCTTGCTCTTTAATATCATATTATAAATCGCAGCCCCTGCTGGAACCATAGGAAGCACGTCCTCAAAGCGGTCGATCCTCACGTCGATAAGTGCTGATTTTTTACTCTTGATCGCCTCTTTTAAAGCCTTTTTAAACTCATCTTTGCTCTTGCAAACAAAGCCAACGCCACCAAATCCCTCAACGATCTTTGTAAAATCAGGCTGCAAGCTAAGGTCAGTCGATGAGTAGCGCTTTTCATAAAAAAATGTCTGCCACTGGCGCACCATGCCAAGGAAGTTGTTGTTTAAGATGATGTTTATGACAGGGACATTTGTCTCATAAGCGGTCATTAGCTCTTGGATATTCATAAGTATCGAGCCGTCGCCTGTGAAATTTATGACTAAATTATCAGGCATAGCGCACTTTGCACCGATCGCCGCAGGGAGGCCGTATCCCATCGTGCCAAGGCCGCCGCTTGTGACAAACTGCCTTGCACGGTTAAATGGATAAAACTGCGCCACCCACATTTGGTGCTGGCCGACGTCTGTCGAGATGATTGCCTCGGGGCCTGCTATCTTTGCGGTCTCTTCAACCACCCATTGAGGCTTTAAGACCTTGTCGCTATCTGTGTAGCCAAGCGGATTTAGCTTTTGATATCTATCTAAAATTTCTCTCCAAGGCACATAGTTTTTAGGCTCACCTTTCACCTCTTCATAAAGCTCGCTTAGCACGTTTGTAAGGTCACCAACTATCGGATAGTGCGCGTTTATGATCTTTGAAATAGAGCTTGGGTCGATGTCTACGTGGATGATCTTTGCATGTTTTGCAAATTCGTCCGTTCTGCCAGTGACCCTGTCGCAAAACCTAGCTCCCAGCGAGATAAGAAGGTCGCACTCGCTAAGAGCCATATTTGAAGCGTAGCTGCCGTGCATGCCCGCCATGCCTAAGTTTAGCTCATCTTTTGCATCAAGCACGCCAAGAGCCATCAGCGTTTCGACTGCTGGAATGCCAGTTTTTTGCATAAATTTACGGATGATCTCACTAGCATTTGACGCGACCGCGCCGCCGCCTATGTAAAGAAGCGGCCTTTTGGCCTCATTTATCGCAGCTGCTGCTTTTTTTATCTGCTTAGAGTTGCCTTTGTAGGTCGGCTTGTAGCTTGGGATAGAAATTTCTTTTGGATATACAAAGTCGCCAAGCTTTGATGTGATATTTTTTGGGATGTCGATGTGAACTGGTCCTGGGCGGCCTGATCTTGCGATGTAAAAGGCCTCTTTTATGATGCGAGGCAGCTCCTCGACGCTATTTACTAAAAAGTTATGCTTAACACAGGGGCGTGAAATGCCGACCGCATCGATCTCTTGAAAAGCATCTGTACCGATCATAAATGTTGGTACTTGACCGCTTATAAGCACAATCGGAATACTATCGCTATAAGCTGTTGCAAGGCCTGTGACTGCATTTGTAAAGCCAGGGCCACTTGTCACAAAAGCAACGCCAACTTTACCACTAACCCTAGCGTATCCATCGGCCGCGTGAACGGCTGCTTGCTCGTGGCGAACCAAGACGTGCTTAAAATAAGTTTGTTTATATGTCTCGTCGTAGATATTTAAAGCTGCACCGCCAGGATAGCCAAAAACTATCTCAACGCCCTCTTCGTGCAAGGCTTCGCTTATCATCTGTGAACCAGAAATTTGTTTTATCATCACTTTAGCCTTTTGATAAATTTATCGCAAATTATATCCCAAAGCATTTTAAATCCATTTTAACTTTTTAGCGAAATTTGGGCGTTATCTTAAATTTTTTGAAAAAAATTTGAGTTAAAAAAGTGAAAAATACAAAATATTTTACATATATTTATGCATATTATTTTTAGTATTTTGATAAATTTGACAAATTTAGAGCAAAATTTAAAAAATAGAGGGGCGCCAATCCAGCCAATCCAATCCCAGATAAAAACAGATAAATTTAACCAGAAATTTCACAAAAATGACAAGAAATTTTATCTAGCAATTTAAAAACAGCCTTAAAATAAGCCATTTTTAAGTACAAAAACGATCTATCTTAAATTTAAAAGTAAATTTTAGCTAGCTATAAAAAGCTAAATTTAGAGGTGAAATTTACCCTCAAACAAAGCGCCAAAAGGATTTAAAATTTAGCCTCGGATCTCATCAAATTTAGCTTTTTTACAGCCTCTTCGAAGTCGTCAGAGCTTAAAAAAACATCAATGTTTTCATTTTTCTTATAGACTTTATCGTAGTATTTTGTGAGTAAAATTTCAGCCACTTTGGCGATGTCGTTTTCGTTAAATTTAGCCACCGCCTCATCTCTAGCCTCTTTGTCGATGAAGGGTGAAATTTTCTTTATACACTCATCAAAAAAAGCTTTATCAACGCTTTTATAATCGCTTGTGATGCATGAAATTCTATTTTCCAAGCTCGCACTAACCTCAACACAGATGCCGCAACGCATCGCCTCATAAAGGCTTTTTGGAAGTGTTAGCGAGCCGATCCTTCTACTCTCGCCCTCGATAAAGCAAATTTGATCTTTTAGCGTGATGAGCTTTTCAAAGAGCGCATCTTCAAAGCTTTTTTGGCTAGGCTGTGCGCCGTTTATCGCGCCAAAGACTGAGCCTAAGTGATTTGCCATCGCTTCAAGGTCGATTGACGGCGAGAGTGCCCTTATTAGCTTACTTTTATAGCAGCCAGTGTTGCCAAAAAGAGTGATAAATTTCGTGCTTAAAGGGCGCTCTAAAAACTCCAAAACATGGTTTCTATAAGCCTTATAGCCGCCATTTAATCTATAAATTCTATATCCGATCATGCTTAGTACATAGGCAACCGAGCTTGATCTAAGTCCGCCCTTTGCGCAGTAGATCCCAACTGCTGAGCCAACCTTAGCCCTTTTATAGACCTCATCGATGATATTTTGTAAATTTTTGCAGATGTATTTTGCGCCAAGGCTCTTGGCTAGGGCCCTGTCACTTTTGTAGATCGTGCCTACCTCTTTGTGCTCAGCGTCATCAAGTGCGTATAAATTTAGAGCATCTTTTATATGCGAGTAGGCATACTCGTGAGGCGATCTAGCGTCTATCAGGACTTCAAACTCGCCTCTTTTTTCAAGCCACTGCTCTATATCAAGCTCAAATAACGCCACTAAAAGCCTTTTTTAGCTTTTGATAAAGCGGATGAAACGGCGTGCCATTTACCCTGACATCGGCGATCGTTGTGATGAAATTTGTATCCCCACTCCACCTTGGCACAAGGTGATAATGCACGTGCTCAGCTATGCCAGCGCCTGCTGCTTTGCCTAAATTCATACCGATATTTACGCCTTGCGCGTGAAGCTCGCGCTTTAAAATTTCAACCCCAAGCCTTACAAATTTACTCATCTCAAACCACGTCTGCTCGTCAAGCTCCTCGATCTTGTCGGTGTGGTGATTTGGTATGATCATAAAGTGACCTGGCGAATACGGGTATAAATTCATGATCCCAAAGCAGTGCTTGGCACGAAAAAGCACGCCATTTTTCTCATCGTCCTCTTTTGAATTTATGACCTCGCAAAAGACACAACTATCTTTTTTTGCGCTGAAATACTCGCTTCTCCAAGGGGCACAAAGGTGCTGCATCACTCGCCCTCCTTTATCTTTTTAACGGCATTTTTTATATCATCTTGCCTCATAAAATGCTCTCCTATCAAGAAGGCATCAACTCCGATCTTGCTTAGCTCGCGAAGCTGCTCATGCTCGTAAAGTCCGCTTTCAGCGACTATTATCTTGCCATTTGGCAAAAGCGGCACAAGCTTCTCGCAAAGGCTCATATCCATCGTAAAATCATCTAAATTTCTATGATTTATCCCTATTATATTTGCTCCTGCAAAGACCGCCTTTTTCACATCGCTCGCGTCATGGGTCTCTACTAAGACCTCAAGCCCCAAGTGGTGCGCGTACTCAAGTAGCTCTTTTAGCTCGCCTTGAGTTAGAGCTTTGGCTATGAGCAGGATAAAGTCCGCCCCATAAACAAGCGCTTCTAAAATTTGATACTTATCAACGATAAAGTCTTTTCGTAGGATAGGCCTTGAAGCGTAGCGGCGAACCTGCGTGATATACTCTATGTTGCCTTTAAACCAGTGAGGCTCTGTTAGGATACTAAAAGCATTTGCGTACTGCTCGTACTCCTGAGCGATCTTGATCGGCTCGAAGTCCTCTCTTATCACGCCTTTGCTTGGACTTGCTTTTTTTATCTCGGCTATGATCTTTATAGGCTCATCTTTACTTGATCTAAGTGCGTCCAAAACGTCTCTTGGCACGTATGGGTTGTATGCGAGCGAGCGGCCCAGCCACTCCTGCGGATAGTCAGCTTTTCGCTTTTTTAGATCCTCTTTTGTCTTTTTTATGATCTCATCAAGTATCATTTTTTAAGCCTTTTGTTTAAATTTATTATGCAGCGTTCGATTAGATGCAGGTGCTCTTTTGCCTCTTTTGAAGTCCTAAAATCAACATCTTTCATCGCGTGGCTCATTATGCCCTTTGCCTTTTTGCACTCGCCAAGCTTGAAGTACCCCCACGCTAGCGAGTCCTCGTAGTAAGGCGAGTCTGGCGATATCTCAAGTGCTTTTTGCACCATCTCCACGCCCTTTCTAGGGTCTATCTCGTGGTCAATGAGTAAGTAGCCATAGTAGTTAAAAAACATATCGTTATTAAGCTTTGGCACGCTTGCTTCAAATTTATCTAAGATATCAGTGATCTTTTTCTCATCTAGGCTATCTTTATTCATCTCGTACTCGTAGATGGCGGCCTTTGCTAAGAAATTTAGATCCCTGCTATCGTTATAAATTTTAACCGCCAAAACGTATGCATCGCCAAAATTTCCAGTAGCAGCGTAAAGGTCCATCAGCGTGGCGTCGTTGTAGCCATATTTTTTCAAAATTTCAATAGCCGCTTTGTAATTTTTAGCATAGACAAAATACTGCACGATCTTGTCAAGATAAGAGGTGTCGTGAGTGATGTCGTAGATCTCTTCAAAAAGCTCGATCACCTTTGGGAAATTTCTTTGCTGAGAGTAAATTTCAGCCAAAAGCTCGCATGTCTTTTGAGTGCAGCCCTGCTCTTCACGGAATTTCTCGAGGTATTTTGTCGCATCATTTACATTATCCATGCGGTTTAAAAGTATATCAACGATGCGGAGTAAATTCTCCTCTTCAGGCTTTAGCGAGTATGCCTCTTCAAAGTATTTTAGCGCCGTTACCGTATCATTTTGCATCATGCAAATAGTGCCAAGCATGAGCAAATTTTGAGCGTTTGGCTCTTTTGTGGCAAGCTCTTGCATCAACTCTTTTGCCTCGTTTAGCTTAGAGAGATTGACTAAATTTGCAACCTTGATCCTGATAAAATCGCTATCATCTTTTAAGCTCTTCTCGCCATCACTCATGAGGCTATCTAAATTTTCATTTTTTGTAGCAAATGCTAGCTTGATCGCCTCTTTTAGATAGGTCTTTTGATTTGTCTCTTTAAAAAGACCTAGATAGGTCTGGATGCTAGCATTTACATCGCCACTATCTTGCGAGATGAGAGCTTGCATTAGGCGTAAATTTACACTTTTGTTATCATCTGCAAGCAGATGCGTGCTAAAAAATACGCTTATAAAAATCATTAAAATTTTACGCCAATGCATTCTGCTCTTAGCTCCTTTAAGTTTTTTTTAAAATAATCCCAAAACGGAAATGTCCTGCACTGCTTAGGTCTTAGCTCATAAACCGAGCAGTTTTTATTTTTCTCATCAAAAAATATGCAAGCAAAACCGTCATCATAAGGCTTTTCTTTTATGCTTCGCCTAAGCCCGACACGTATTAAAAATTTGCTCTCAAACTCATCTTTTGACATATCAAAAGCGGCACAAAATTTTAAAATTTCACCCTCATCTATCCAGATGTAGCCGCTCTCGCCAGTGCAGCATTTGCCCCCGCAACTCTCGCAAAAGTTAGGATCAAACTCATAGCTAAAACCATCAGCCCTCACGCTATCTCCTTGTAAGAGACGCTGTTTGTATCAGCTTTTTTAAATATCTCGCTTGCCTCTTTCGTGTGCGCGCCATCTTCGCTCATCACAAGAGGCGGCAGGACTTTTAGCTTTGAGTTTGAGTTGTTTCGCACTTCAAGCAAAGCCAAATTTGCTGGCTTATCCTTTTTGGTATGGACAAATTTTAAGCTCACCAAATTTAACTTATGCTCTTTTAAGCAAGCTGCTATCTCGCTAAGATCATCTGGTGCATAGCAAAAAAACGCCCTTTTATGTGGCTTTAAATTTACGCTTATGCCTCTTATAAAATCCTTTAAATTTAGTGAGCTTGCATATCTACTAACTTTTATGTGCTCATTTTGGCTTTTTGTAACACCGTCATGATAAAAGGGCGGATTTGAGATGATTAGATCAAATTTCTCACTATCTTTAAAATTTGCAAAATCAGCCGTTATAGCTCTAGCCTCTAAGCAGTTGCTCTTTGCGTTAAAGCTTGAAATTTCGCTATTTAGCTCCAAAAGATCAAGCATGCTTAGATCTATCTTTTTAAAGTCACGCTTAATCAAAAGTCCAAGTATCCCGCACCCTGCTCCAACGTCCAAAACTCTGCCAGAAATTTCGCCAAAGCTCGCGCAAATAAAATCATAAAGAACGAGCGTATCGCTGTTGTAGCGATAGCCATTTTCAAGCTGGGCTAAGATCATCTATAAACCTTGATGATAAAGCCGCGCGTCACATCTTTTACGATCACTTCAGAGCTAAAGCTGATCCTTGCAAAGTCGCCAAATTCCTCTTTTATAAGCTCAGCCGCAGCCTTTGCACGCTCCTTGCCAACGCCGTAATTTACGTAGTTATTTAGCTTGCCAAGGTCATCTTTTTTGATATTTTGAGCGACATTTGATGGGATGACAAAATTTTTCTTATCCACGATCGGGATGATCTCATACATATAGTTTGAGTTAAATCTCTGTAAAAACTCGCTCACTCTGTTTTTGCACATTATGCTCACTTTGTCCTTTGCGTCCATATCGTCGCACTCGATGCTAGAGATGAGGACGAGCTTTGTTGGGGTTTCAGGCTTTGTCGTAGCTTGTAAGATGTTTTTTAAATTTACATTTTCATTTTCAAGCTCGTCTTGTCTGTTTAAATTTTGCTCAATATCTTTTTGAAGCTCGATGATCTGGGCATTTACAGCTCCGCCTTTATGACCGCTCGAGCTTAGCTCACTTATCTTTGAATTTAGCCGCTCGATCGTCTTGTTGCTCTCGTTTAGCTTTTGCTTTGCATTTTCTAGTTCATTTTGCAAGCTTAGTAAATTTTTGCCGCCACTTTTGTTATTATCAGTTAAAAATGTTGAGGTATCAACTATCTTTTTTTGTAGCATATTTATCTGCTGGCGCAAAATTTCATAGTTTTGCATATCGATCTTTAGCGTTCTTTTTTGAGTTTCTAGCTCGTTTTGCTTGGCGATTAACATCTGGCTTGTCTTTGTGACATTTTCTTCAAGCTCTTTTATCTTTGCTTCTTTTAGATCAAGCTTTGCGCTTAAATTCTTTAGCTCGCCCTCGTTTGAGCCAAGTTTTTGCGACTGCAAAGAGATGGTTTGGTTTTGATCAAATAGCGTTTTTATAAATTTAGTTGTCTTTGTATCAAGTGCTTTTAGCTCTTCTTGGCTCTTTTTAAGGCTCTCCTCGCTTAAACTTAGCTTTTTGCTTAGCTCATTTAGAGTTGAGTTTGCGTCTAAATTTTGCTTTTCAAGCTTTTTATTTAGAGCATTTGCCCTCTCAAGCTCTTTTTTAAGCGAGCTTATGTTTTCATTTGCAAGCTTGTTCTCTTGCTCGCTTTTTAAACTCTTTTGTTTTAGATCATCAAAGCTTTTATGAAGTGCCGCAAGCGAGGCATTTAGCTCTAAATTTTTGCCATTATAGCTTTGCGCCATTAGATCTTTTGAGTTTAGGTTTTTCTTGATCTCTTCAAGCTCGTAAATTCTATCTTTTAGTGCGGTCTTGCTTGACTCAAGAGCCTCCTGCAGATCAATTATCTTATTTGCCTTTTTAGAAAGCTCATCCTCCATAACGCTCTTTTGCGTCTCAAAGCCATCATTTAGCGCACTTATCTCTTTTTCGTAGCTAAATTTTTGAGTGTCGGCGTCATTTTTAACTCGCTCGATCTCCTCTTTTAAAAGCAAAATTTCTTTTTTCTCGCCTCTATCTTTTTCACTTTGAGCTTTTTCATACTCTTTTATAAGAGCTTCTTTTTGCGCAAGTGTCGCGTTTAGCTCGTTATTTTGCTCTTTTAAAGCAGTGTAGTTTGCTTCAAAGCTCTCTTTAAATTTATTAAAGCTGGCCTTGGCATCTTTAAGTTTGCTCTCATCGCCATTTCTAGCGTCATTTATCGCATTTTCAAGGTCGATTATCTTTTTCTCATAAGCCTTTGAGCTCTCTATCATATCAGCTTGCGCTTCATTTAGGCGCTTTGTCAAAGCTTGGATATTTTCAAAGTGTTGCGCCTCAAGCTCGCCAAGAGCCTTTTGATTTTTTTCTACTATCTCATTTTTTTCATCTTCGTTATTTTTTCTCATCTCGGCGATCTTACTTATGAAGTCTAAATTTTTCTCGCTCATATCGACATTATCAGCGGCTAAAATTTCATTTTTTTTGCTTAGCTCGCGCACTTGCTCTTGAAGCTCTTTTACATTGTCTGATAAATTTAGATCCTTGTCATCAACAAAATTTTGCATGTAGCTCTTTGGCGTGATGTAGCCGCCATACTCGTAAAGATCGTCTTTACTTACATATCTTTGCTTCTCTTCTTCGGGGAGATCATCAAAATTTATAGAATAAATCGTTTGATTAGTATCTTTTGGCGCCTCGTCCTCTTTTTGAAATTTCAAAAACGAGAGAGAAAAGCCAGCTATCAGACAAACAATAGCTAGTGCGATTTTATTTATCAAGCTTGTGCCTTGCCTTTTAAGATGTCTTTGATAACGCTATGAGCGTGATTTAGTCCGACTACTATCGAGCCGCCATTTTTTAGCACGATGTCGCCTCCCACGTATAGTCCTGGCACGCTACTTTGGTAATTGCTATCAACTATCGGAGTGCCTTTCTCATCAGTTTTTATCTGACATTTTTGTAAAAAATCAACCGGACTTGAGCCACCGATCGCATAGACAACCCTGTCATAGACACGGATCTTGCCATTTTCATAATGCACTCTTACCTTGCCTGATTCATTATCGATCTCGGTTATATCGTGATTTAGCCTTACTTTTATCTTATTGTGCTTCTCAAGCTCCCAAAGTGCGCTTAAATTTGTCTCATTTACACGGCTAAATTTATCTTTTCTGTATGCGATCGTAGTTTTATTATACTGACAAAGCTCGATAGCATACTCAACTGCAGAGTTGCCACCGCCCACAACTAGCACTTTTTCGCCGTTTGTGCAGTTATCAAGGTTAAAATTTACAACTGAATTTAGTGATGGCGGGATCTTATAGTCAGGTTTGTTTGGTCGCCCCATTTTACCGATAGAGACCATCACGTTTTTGGCTTCATAGACAGCTTTTGAGGTAGTTACTTTAAAAATTTCTCCCTCTTTTTTTACGCTTTCGACCTCAGAGTTAAAAAACGCCTCGATATTCTCAGAGTCAAGTAGCTTGTCAAAATAATCAAGCGTGCTCTCTTTTGTGCCATCTTCAAACGAAACTAGCCCATGTATCGTGCTATCTTGCCCTTTATACTCTTTATCTACGCGTTTATTGTCTTTATAAAATTTTCTGATCGTTTGGCTGTGGTTGTCGCCTTTTTCAAGGAGCAAAACATTACTTAAGCCATTTCTTTTAGCCTCTACTACGCTAGCTATACCACAAGGTCCGCCGCCAACTACTATTAGATCATAAATATTTGCCATATTTTTCTCCAAATTTTATAAATTTTAAGCTTTTTTAACTAGATCAGCCATCAAAAATGCAAGCTCTAAAGCCTGATCAGCATTTAGTCTTGGATCGCACTGCGTCTCATATCTCTCTTTTAGCGAGCTTTCAGTGATGTTTAGCGCGCCACCAGTGCATTCTGTCACATCTTTGCCAGTCATCTCAAGATGCACGCCACCTGCTCTTGTGCCCTCAGCTTTATGAATTTCAAAAAAGCTTCTAACCTCGCTTAAAATTTTACTAAATTCACGAGTTTTGTAGTTGTTTGAGGTCTTAACGGTGTTGCCATGCATCGGATCGATGCTATAAACGATATTTAGTCCCTCGCGCTTTAGCTCTCTTAAAATTTTTGGTAAATTTTCGCCGATCTTATCAGCGCCCATTCTGATTATCACATTTAGCCTGCCAGCTTCATTTTCTGGATTTAGCTTATTTGCAAGCGCGACGACATCTTCTGCTTTCGCGCTTGGTCCGATCTTTACACCGATAGGATTTTTCACGCCACTTAAAAAATGCACATGAGCATCGTTTATACCACGCGTTCTCTCGCCTATCCAAAGCATGTGAGCTGAGCAGTCATACCACTCGCCACTAAGGCTATCAACCCTAGTTAGTGCCTCTTCATAAGGCAAAAGCAGTGCCTCGTGAGATGTATAGACTGCGGTTTGATTTATCGCTGGGGTATTTGCTGAAGTGATGCCACAAGCTGCCATGAAAGATAGAGTTTTTGTTAGATCATCAGCTAGTTTTGCGTATTTCTCGCCGATCTCTGGCTTTTTAACAAAGCCTAAATTCCACTTATGCACCTGATGAAGATCTGCTAGACCTCCTCTTGAAAAGGCTCTTAGTAAGTTCATCGTAGAAGCACTTTGATAGTAAGCCTCTATCATGCGTTTTGGGTCAGGAACTCTTGCCTGCTCGTCAAATTCAAAGCCATTTATGATGTCGCCTCTATAGCTTGGCAATTTAACGCCATTTACCTCTTCATAGTCACTACTTCTAGGCTTTGCAAACTGCCCTGCCACGCGGCCTACTTTGACCACCGGACAGCCACCACCAAAGGTTAAAACTATCGCCATTTGAAGTAGTACTTTAAACATATCCCTGATGTTGTTTGCGCCAAAATTTGCAAAGCTCTCAGCGCAGTCGCCACCTTGAAGCAAAAATGCCTCGCCACTACAAACTTTTGCAAGCTCATTTTTAAGACTTCTAGCCTCGCCAGCAAATACCAAAGGCGGAAGCGCTTTAAGTTTTTCTTCAGCCTCTTTAAGCTCTTTTAAATTTGGATAAGTTGGTTGTTGCAAGATGTTAAATTCTCTCCAGCTATCTCTGTTCCAAGTCATACATTTTCCTATCTTTTACCTTAATTTAGCGCTGATTATATCACGCAAAACTTAAAAAATAAAAGCCATTAATGGGTTATTAAAGATATTTTACATACAATCGCTACTTTAAATTTACCCAAAAAAAGAGAAGATTTTTTTCATGATAAAAGGCATATTTTATTCGCTTTTAGCATCAGTTTTATTTAACTGCATCTACTACATGTCAGTGCTCATGAACCCCATCAGCACGCAAGCTCTTATTGGATACCGCATGATCTTTGCCATGCCTTTTGTCATCGCCGCCATTTTTTTGTTAAAACAGCAGCGAAATTTCAAATTTTTACTTCTAAAAATAAAGCTAAAACCTAAAATTTTACTAGTTTTGCTTGCTACCTCGCTCATCGTCTCATTTCAGATGTGGCTCTATCTCTGGGCTCCAAGTAACGGCGCAGCGCTAAAAGTCTCGATAGGCTACCTCATCATGCCAATAGTCATGGTCCTTTTTGGACGGATATTTTTCAAAGAGCACCTCTCAAAAACAAAGTTAGCATCGATATTTTTCGCTGCCATTGGCGTCTTTAGCACAGCAGTCATTAGTGGCGGCATCTCGTGGGAGAGCGCTGTAGTTTTTTGCCTTTATCCAGTCTATTTTACCATTAGAAAGTACTACAACCTTGCAAATTTCTCAAGCTTTGTTATCGAGATAATTTTTATGTTTTTATTCTCATTTTATTTTGCGCTCACAGCCGATATGGACTACGTAATGAGCCAAAATCCAAACATCTACTATCTGCTCATCTTGCTTGGTGCTATCAGCGGCATAGCCCTCATCGCCCAGATCCTCTCAAGCACGCTCGTGCCGATAAACGTGTTAGGTCTGCTTACATATTTTGAGCCTATAATGATGCTTTTTGTCTCATTTGCCATCGGCGAGAGACTGGAGAAAAGCTCATACTTTTTGATGATCTGCCTAGCCATCTCTGTCACGCTTTTGATGATAGATAGTATAAATTCTATAAAAGGCGACAAAAATACCAAGACTAAATGAGAGCCAAAAAGGCGTTATTCTCGCGCTTAGCGCCTTTTTTATGTGGGGGTTTTTGGCGGTTTATTTCAACCTCTTTAGTAAAGAGGTGGATGCTTATGAAATTTTAGCCCACAGGATCATCTGGTCATTTTTCTTGATGGCGGCAGTGCTTTGCATTAATGGCAAAATGGGCGAAATTTTTGCGCTTCTTAAAGATATCCGCTCGCTAAAGGCTCTATTTTTAAGTGGTATTTTTATCACCATAAACTGGGGCGTTTATGTCTATGCGGTGGGTAGTGGCAAAATTTTAGACACAAGTTTGGGCTATTTTATAAATCCCTTGATAAGCATGCTTCTTGGCGTCATCATCTTTAAAGAGCGCCTGAGCAAAGCTGGCGCCATAGCCGTTTGCATCGTCATCGCAGCCGTCTGCGTGCAAATTTATGCCAAAGGCGGTCTGCCGCTTGTCTCTATCATCTTGCCACTTTCATTTGGTTTCTACGCGATGGTTAGAAAGATGGCGAAGATTAGCGCATTTAATGGGCTTTTTATCGAAACATTTTTTATGTTTCCATTTGCGCTTGGCTACGTTTTATGGCTGGTTTTTCACTCGCAAAGCCACTTTGGACTAAACAAGGACTCGCTTTTAATGATCGCTTCAAGCATCGTAACTATCGTGCCACTTGTCGCATTTAACGCAGCTGCTACAAGGATAAATTTAACGACGATTGGCTACTTGCAATACATCTCGCCAACTATCGCGATCCTTTGCGCGGTCTTTATTTACGGCGAAATTTTAGACGGCTATAAAGTCGTCTCATTTTGTATGATATGGCTGGCTTTAGCGATAATTAGCGTGGATAAATTTAGAAAAAGGAGTAAAAATGAATAGCGTAACGATCTATTTGCTGCTTGCATTTTTTGCAGCGCTTATTTTATATTTTCAGATACAAAAACTAACCAAAAAGCTTGACGATGAGGGGGCGGTGCCTGCCTATCAAAAGGCTGCGCAAGAGGTTTTAGAAAATTTAAGCAACACTGAGAAATACCCTAAATTTTGCAATGTCATCTTAAAAAAGATAAATGCTCTAAGGCAAGACATACTATTTGAAGATGCGCTAAATGAGGCTAGTGACAAGGACAAAGCTCTTGATCAGCTCGAGCAGACAAGAGATAAGCTAGAAGCACTTTTAAAACAAGAAAATGCAAACTGGGAGAGCGAACTTGTTGAAATTTTAGACGAGATCGATGGCTTTGTAAAGGCAAATTTAAAAAACGGCGAAGATAGAGCCGAAGAGCTAAGGGACGAACTAAAAAAAGAATTTGATGGGTTGTGAAAATATATTTAAAAGGTCTAAAGCTATAAAATAACAAAAACTAAGGATAGAAGCATGATAAGCGATAGTTTAAAAAATGAAATTTTGGATGGATTTGATTTTTACAAAAATAGATACGCCGAAAATACAAAATACAGCTCAGACGACAAAATAACGTATGACAAGTTAAGTAAATTTCGTAAAAATTTAATAACTTTTTCTAAAGATATATTTAGTGGATTTGAGACTGTAGATTATGGGATGTGGCAAAATAGCGGAAACATTTCAAAATATATATGGAATAGATATAAGCCCCGTGGAATAGAAAATAAAACAAATTTAATTATTTGTTTTGCCGTCTTGGCTGAGCCAGCTAGTTTTTATATATCTATAGACCTAATCAAAGATAATATAAACAATGAAGAAAAAAGGCAAAAAGATAAAATATATGAGTTTTTAGAAACCGAATGTAAAAAAATACATGTAGAAGGATTTAAACTTGGTAAATTTTCATGGGAAAGAAATATATTTTTTGCTATAGAAAATATAGACAATTTTACATCTCTTGATTATGCAAACTTACTTAATGCACTAACAAACGTATATCATCTAACATGTGAAAAATTTTATAAAAATACAGAAAATAATCAACAAAACAATAGTGATAATGAAGGATATAAAATGACCGACAATGACAAGAAATTAACTTATCCACTTAATCAAATTTTATACGGGCCTCCAGGAACAGGAAAAACATATAGCGTTGTTCGTAAAGCACTAGAAATTATAGAAGGCAATGCTTCCGATGATATATCTAAATTTAAAGAGTATGTAGAAAAGGGACAAATAAAATTTATCACATTTCATCAAAGCTATGGATATGAGGAATTTATTGAGGGCATAAAGCCTATTTTAAATAATGATGAAGCAGATAGCGACAAAGAGATAAAATACGATGTTGAAGATGGGATTTTTAAAAAACTTTGCAAGATGGCAAAAAGCATTGAAGGCAAAGCAAATAAGACATTAGAATTTAATGAAGATGTAAATTTTTGGAAGATGTCTTTGGGAAATTCTCAAAATCCGGATGAAGACTTTGTTTTTGAGTATTGCATAAAAAACAACGTTGTTTTACTTGGTTTTGGTAATTGGATTGATTTTAGCGATTGCGAAAATATCAAGCAAATTTTAGAAAAAATGAAAAAAGAAACGGTAGATTTTCCAGTCACAGCCATAAATAGACTAAAAAACGAGATAAAAAATGGAGATATAATCTTAGTTTCACTAGGAAACAAAAAGCTAAGAGCAGTGGCTAGGGTAACCGGTGAGTATGAGTTTTTAGATCAAGATGATCTTAACAGTTTTGTTCAAGCCAGAAGCGTTGAGTGGATTTTTGTGCCAGATGAGCCGATTGATTATGATAAATTTTTATACAAACAATTCTCGCAAATGAGTATTTATAACATAAAATATAATCTAAAAATAGACGAGTTTAAACAAATTTTTACAAAAGATAGTCAAAAAATTGAAAAAAATTACATCCTAATCATCGACGAGATCAATCGCGGAAATATATCTAAAATTTTTGGTGACCTCATAACTCTTATAGAACCGTCAAAAAGGCTCGGGGCAGATGATGAGATAATGGTCGAGCTGCTATACTCAAAAGAGAAATTTGGAGTGCCGTCAAATTTATACGTAATAGGCACGATGAATACAGCGGATCGCAGCATAGCTCTTATGGATACGGCTCTTAGAAGAAGGTTTGAGTTTGTGGAGATGATGCCAGAATATGACAACCTAAACAAAATAAATATCGAAGGCATAAATATAGGCGAAATGCTAAAAACGATAAACGATCGTATAGAGTATCTTTACGACAGAGATCACACGATAGGACATGCTTATTTTATGGGCGTGACAGACATCAAAACGCTTGCAAATGTCTTTAAAAATAAAATTTTACCGCTACTGCAAGAGTATTTTTACGACGACTGGGAGAAGATTAGGCTGGTTCTAGGCGATAGTCAAAAAGATGAAAATTTACAGCTTGTTAAAATCAAGAGAAATATGGCAGCAGAAAGACTATTTAGAGGAAAAATCGACTATATAGACGATAAGATTTTATACGAGATAAATAGTGAAGCCTTTAACAATCCGCAAAGCTACATAGAAATTTATAAAAATGCAACAAAGTCAGATAACGATAACTGAGTTTGAGCGCATATATCAGCACGATATATGCAAAAAAGACTTTGGCGATATAGAAAATTTTATCCTTAAAAATAGCGATGAAAATGCACCTTTTTTAAGGATAGCAAGCGGGGTTGGCGGGAAATTTATACAAGCTAGAAACTATGTCGGCGTCTTGCAGACAAAAAGTGGTCTAACGATAGAAATTTTGCCAAAAATAGCAGACAAAAACGACTCCGAAAGATCGAAAGCGGTTTTTATAAAAATGCTAAAGACGCTAAAAAAATTCCCATTTAAAAGCTCAAATTTAGCCAGTTTAAAAACACAAAATTTACCGCTTTTGGAAATTTTCATCTCTATGTTTTTATGCGAGCTTAAAGCTCTTGTAAAAAAAGGGGATAAAAAGCGACTATGTGGCGCTAGAGGAGAACCTGAATTTCCTAAAAGGAAAGCTAAACATAAACGAGCAGATAAAAAGAAATAGCATCCACAAAGAGCGGTTTTACGTAGGATACAGCGAATTTTTAAGCGATATAAAGATAAATAGGATCATAAAAACAACACTTAAATTTCTATACAAAAAGTCAAATTCTAGTAAAAATCAGCAAAAAATACGCGAGCTTTTATTTATATTTGATGAGGTTTTGGAGTGTGAGGATTATAAAAATTTCTTTGCGAAGCTTGTCATAAACCGCCAAGTAAAACACTACGAGCAAACTCTTTTATGGTGCAAGATCTTTTTGCTTGGCAACTCATTTACACCGCACAAGGGCGATGATCTAGCCTTTGCCTTGCTATTTGATATGAATGCACTCTTTGAAAGCTATGTTGGAAATTTTATAAAGAAAAGCTTTCCATGCACTATATTACAACACTCAGAAAAACACCTCGTTGAAGATCCAAAGAGTTTTAAACTAAGACCTGATGTATTTTTAGAAGGCAAATTTATAGCCGATACAAAATGGAAGATCGTAAGTTCAAGAGATGATATCTCACAAGCCGACCTATATCAACTCTACGCTTACGGTAAAAAGCATCCGTGTGACGGCAAGCTACACCTCATCTATCCAAAGATAGATGACATAAGACAAAAAACTATGAATTTTAGATACGACGATAAAATGTTGCTTGAAATTTTATATTTTGATCTTGAAAAAGACGAAAATAACGCAAATTTACTAACGTAACTTTAAAAGCCAAATTTAAAGCTTCGCTTTTAGAGCCATTATCCTCTTGTATGAAGCGTCTATTCGCTCTTTGCTGATCTTTTTCTCATTTACAGCATCAATTATGATCTGAGTGATCAGATCGGCCGTTCTTTGGTTGTTTATCTTAAACTCGCTAAAGAGTAAGATGTCGCCACCAGCGTTTATAAATTTCACCACTTTTTGAGCCAATGTCTCGTCTCCAACGCCTTTCATCAGCATATCATCGCTGATGACCACGCCATTAAATTTAAGCTCATTTCGCAAGAGGTCGGTTATTATTTTTTTAGAAAGTGTGGCTGGATTGTCCTCGTCGATACCCTTTACAAAAAGGTGTCCGACCATGATGATCTGCGCTCTACCAGTGCTTATGGCGTCTTTGTATGGCAGTAGCGCGTCTTTGCTTAGCGTGACCTCGCTCTTATTTTTATGTGAGTCCTCTTTTGAGCTGCCGTGCCCTGGGAAGTGCTTAAGTGTCGTTAAGATGCCCTGCTCTTTAAATGCGTCCATAAAAGCATCAGCGTAGATCACCACTTTGCTTGCATACTCACTAAACGCCCTTTGCTTAGCGGCGATGATAGGCGAGTTTTCATCGTGCAGATCAACCACTGGGGCGAAATTTAAATTTATGCCACACTCTTTTAAATTTATAGCCATTTTTGAGTAGAGATCGTATGCACTTTTGATATCAAGCGTGCTTGCGACCTCGTATGCGCTAGGATATGGGCCGTCAAAGCTCTTATCCTTCATACGACTTACGTTGCCGCCCTCTTCGTCGATAGCGATGAAAATTTTAGGACTTTTCTCTTTGATCGCCTTTATACTAGCTTTTAGCTGAGCTTTGCTGGTGACGTTTCTGCCAAGCAGCATAACTCCGCCAAATCTCTCGTATCCAGCGTCGCTTAACATCGCGCGAAACGCAGCATCTTTTGTGCTAGCTCCGTTAAAGCCAACCATTATCATCTGCGAGACTTTGGCTCTTAGGCTCACCTCAGCGCCATTTAGCCCCAAAGCAAAAATAGCCACAAAAAGTATAAATTTAAAAGCTCTCATCTTCTTCCCAAAAGCGATTTTACGCTCTCAAAAACGTCTTTGCTATTTAGCATATTTTCAACCTCACTAGCGATAGGCACATATATGCCCTTTTCTTTAGCGATCTTGCTAATAGCCCTTGCAGTATCGACGCCCTCTGCCACCTCGCCAAGCTCATTTAAAATTTTCTCTAATCTCTCGTGCCTTGCGATGCCTAGACCTACGCGGTAGTTGCGCGAAAGTATCGACGAAGCGGTTAAGAAAAGATCCCCTGCGCCGCTTAGCCCCATAAATGTCTCGTCTTTTGCGCCAAAAAATTTACCAAATCTAGCCATCTCGACAAGCCCACGTGAAATGAGACTCGCTCTTGCGTTGTTGCCAAGGCCAAGACCGTCACAGATGCCACCAGCTATGGCGATCACGTTTTTATAGGCTCCACACACCTCAGCACCGATCACATCATCAGAAGTGTAAGCTTTCATATAGCTTGGGAAAAATGAGGCAAATTTTAAAGCTAAATTTTCATTTTTAGAATTTACCACCAAGGCGCAAGGCAGCTTTTGCATGATCTCTTTTGCAAATGTCGGCCCAGAAAGAAAGGCCAAATTTTCTCTATCAACAAAGTCTTCATAAATTTCATTTAGAAATTTAAGATTTGCCGTGTCTATGCCCTTGCTGGCGACTAGGATCTTTTGACCTTTGTTTTTGTAGTTTTGCTTTAGCCATAAATTTGTAGCTTGCGTTGGGATCGTGCAGACTAGATATTCACACTCCAAAGCTTCATCCAAGCTTACAAAATTTGGCATCTCTCTTGGCGTTCTTGAACTGATGACGCACTCGTTATTTTCACTAAATGCGTGAAAAAGTGCACTGCCCCACTTGCCAGCTCCGATGACTGCTATGCTCATTTTAGCCCTTTTTTAGCCTATTTTGGTCTTTAAAAGCTCATTGACCTTGCCTGGGTTAAAGGCACCCTTGCCCTCTTTCATCACCTGACCGACAAAAAATCCAAACATCTTATCTTTGCCGTTTTTATACTCTTCGACTTTGTCGGCGTTTGCAACTAAAATTTGATCTATGATCGCGATGATCGCTGAGTCGTCACTCACTTGTTTCAAGCCAAGCTTTTCGATGACGCTATCGACGTCCGCGTCATGCTCCATTAGATAATCTAACACCTCTTTTGCAGCTTTGCCGCTTATCGTGCCATCTTCTATGCGTTTTAGTAAAATTATCATCTTAGCGCTGCTAACTGGGCTTGTCTCGATCGTTACGCCGTTATTTAAGCGGCCAAGAAGCTCGACTATAAGCCACGTAGTAGCAAGCTTTGGCTGAATTCCAGCAGCGATCAGCTCTTCAAAATATCTAGCCATCTCAACGCTTTGAGTTAAATTTAGCGCATCACTCTCTTTTATACCAAGCTCACTAACATATCTTGCCACCTTTTGCTCGGCAAGCTCTGGGATTTTGATCGCTTCGTTATACATCTCCTCTGGCACTTCAACAGGCAGCAAGTCAGGGTCAGGGAAATACCTATACTCCGCGCTATCCTCTTTGCCACGCATCGATCTTGTCACTAAATTTGTGGTGTCAAACAGCCTTGTCTCTTGATAGACCTCTTCGTCATATTTGCCATCTTCCCACGCTGTACTTTGGCGCTCTACTTCGTAGTCGATCGCTTTTTGGATAAATTTAAATGAGTTTAGGTTTTTTATCTCAACCCTTGTGTAAAGCTTTGTGTCACCTTTTGGACGGATAGAGACGTTTGCATCGCAGCGGAAGCTACCTTCCTGCATATTTGCGTCGCTGATGTTTAAAAAGCGAAGGATCGAGTGCAGTTTTTTAAGATAAGCCACCGCCTCGTCGCTACTTCTAAGGTCTGGCTCGCTAACTATCTCAAGAAGCGGCGTGCCGGCCCTGTTTAGATCGACCAAGCTCTCATTTTCTTCGTGGATATTCTTGCCAGCGTCCTCTTCAAGGTGCGCTCTAGTTACGCCTATGCGTTTTTTAGTGCCGTTTACGTCGATGATGAGCTCGCCGCCTTCTACAATAGGTATCTCAAACTGTGAAATTTGATATGCCTTTGGAAGGTCTGGGTAGAAGTAGTTTTTTCTATTAAAGACTGATTTTTTATTTATCTTAGCGTTTATCGCTGTGCCAAAGCTGATCGCCTTTTTAACAGCCTCTTTGTTTAGCACGGGTAGCGCTCCAGGCAGAGCTAGGCAGGTCGGACAAACGTGAGTGTTTGCCTCGTCGCCAAAGCTAGTCAAGCAAGAGCAGAAAATTTTAGTTTTTGTATTAAGCTGAGTGTGAACTTCTAAACCGATAACGACTTCAAACATATTTTTACCTTTAAATTTATGCAAATTTTTAGTGCGTATTTTAGCGATACTTTCTTTTAAAATATCTAAAGGGGAGCTTTGGTAATATATTTATATAGGTTAAAAATGTTTTTGGAGAATAAATTTAAAAGAGAGAAGCCATATAAAAATATGGCTTTAAATTTTAGTGTTCTCCGCTAATAGCGACTGCGCCAGCTAGATAAACGTAAGTTAGCATCATGAAGATAAATGTTTGCAAAACAGCCATAAGTGTTAGAAGTGCAAAGGCTGGAAGTGGAGCAAACCAAGGTGCAAGTGTAAGCATCGCAAGTAAAAACAAGTCATCGCCTTTGATGTTACCAAAAAGACGGAAAGATAGCGAAACTACACGTGAAAGATGTGAGATGACTTCGACTGGAAACATAATAGGAGCTAGAAATTTGTTTGGTCCCATGAAGTGTCCAAAGTATTTGAAAAAGCCATTTTCTCTAATGCCCTCAAAGTTGTAGTAAATAAATACAACCAAAGCCAAAACTAGAGTTAAATTTAAGCTTGAGCTTGGTGACTCAAAGCCAGGGATGATACCGATGACGTTTGAGAAAAATACGATAAAGCCGATAGTTGCGACAAGTGGGAGGTATTTTCTAGCTAGCTTTTCGCTACCTAAAGTATCCTTGCCCATAGAGATAACGCCCTCCAAATAAGCCTCAACTATGTTTTGAAGGCCCCTTGGCACAAGCTGCATTTTGCTCCTTGCGATGTAGGCAACGATGAGGATGATCAAAGCTACAAGGCAAAAGTGAAACGCATAGACAAAGGCATGTGAATGGTTTAGCAAATTTGAGAATAGAAACAAATCTTTCATTGATTTACCTTAGATTTAGAATTTTGTGTGATTGTAACAAAATTATTGTTAAAACATTTTTAATTTTAAGCTTTGAAGTAGTCAAAAAGTAGTTTGCAAATGGTCGCTGCAACAACTATCAAAAACATCGTTCTAATAAATTTGACCTCTTTTTTGATGACTAAATTTGAGCCAAAATATGCTCCTAAAATTTGCCCCACAGCCATCAAAAAGCCAACTAGCCAAAGTATCTGCCCGCCTGCTACAAAAACGCCAAGTGCTACGATATTGCTGGTGAAATTTAAAGCCTTTGTGTGAGCGACAGCTTTTTTTAAATTTAGCCCAATTAAAGCCACCATTGCAAACATCCAAAACGAGCCTGCTCCTGGGCCAAAAAAGCCATCATAAAAGCCAAGAATTAGTCCAAAAACGACATAAAAAAGCCTCTCATTCATCTTTGCAGCCCTGTCGTTCTCGCCTATTTTTGGCATAAAAAGCGTGTAGATGAAGATGGCGATTAGCAAAAATGGGATGATTATTTTTAAGAAATTTGCATTTAAAAATAAGATGAGCGTTGCGCCGATGAGAGCTCCAATAAATGTAAAAACTATGCCAACAAAGCACTCTTTGTAATTAATCAGCCCTTTTTTAGTGAAATTTAGCGTTGCCGTGAAGCTGCCAAATACGCCTTGAAGCTTGTTTGTACCAAGGGCTAAATGAGGTGGCACGCCCATAGCCATGATGGCTGGCAAAGTGATCAGTCCGCCGCCTCCTGCGATCGCATCGATAAAACCACCCAAAAATGCAGCGACAAAAAAGACAGTGTAGCTAAGTAGGTCAAATTCCATTTTTGTTCTTTGTAAATTTAAGTTAAAAAGCGGATTGTAGTTTAAAATTTTGAAATTTCATCTTAGAAACGGGGGTTAAATTTGAGCGCTAAATTTAAAAAGCCTTTAAACATTAAATTTAAAGGCTTTTTGTGAGGCTTAATTATTTAATAACGCCGCAAAGCATTCTAGCGCCGCCACCGCCAAGTGCTTTTGGCTGGTCGCTGTGGTTGTCACCACCGACGTGAACCATTAGTGAGTGACCTTTTAGCTCGTCAAGATTTTTTATCTTTGGAGCTAGTACTGGGTAGTTTGCATTGCCCTCAGCATCTACGTAAAGCGCTGGCAGATCGCCTTTGTGACCCTTATCGTCCCATGCAAATGAGTGCATCTTTGTTTCAGCTGGATCCCAGTGACCGCCTGCTTTCATACCAAGACCTTTTTCAGTCGCGCCACAATCAGCATTTTGATGAACGTGGAAGCCATGAAGTCCTGCAGGAAGACCTTTTAAATTTGGAAAAAACGCAACACCGTAGTTTGTCTTAACAGCTACTACTTCGCCAACGCTCTTATCGCCCTTTTCGCTTAGCTCATTAACAGGTATGACTAGATGTTCGCCAGCCTTTGGATCAAAGTGATGACCCTCGTGAGCAAAAAGCAAAGTTCCTAAAACTGCACTTAGTAAAACGATTTTTTTCATACAAGCTCCTTATGGATAAAATTGTATCGTAAGTTTATCCTAAATTTAAAAATTTAGCAATAATTTTTATTTTTTAAGATTTTTTACGATAGTTTCTAGCTCTTTGCTCTGCCCTATCCTGTAAAGCGCAAAATCGTATTTTATCGGGTCTAGCTCGTCAAATTCTCTAAGTTTTTTTGTAAGCTCCATAACCGCTTTGAAGTCGTAGCTCTTTCTACTTATAAGGCCTAAATTTAACGAAACCCTATGCGTGTGCACATCAAGTGGCATCAAAAGTCTATCTTTTGGCAAATTTTTAAATAGTCCAAGATCGATGTCGCTATCTCGCACCATCCAGCGAAGATACATATTGTAGCGTTTATATGGACTTTGTGGCTCTTTACTAAAGCTCTTGCCAAAGAAAAACTCATATCCGTCCGAGCGGTAAGAATTTAGCCCATAAATAAATTTAATAAGCTCATTTACTGCTTCTATCATCTCGCCGTTTTTTGCAAGACCTTGGCGCAAAATTTGCTCAATATCAGCCTCTTTTTTTAGGCGTGAAAGTGTGATAAAAATTTCTTTTACGTCATTTTCATTTTGAAAGCGGTATTTAAAATTTGATAAATTTTTCTTGATATTTTGCTCGCTCTCATCAAGCAGGCTAAATTCAAGCGAATTTAGAAATTTCACTATCATTTTTGCGTTGCCGTAAGCAAATAACGCGCAAATGAGCGCTATGTTTGGCTCTTTAAATTTAGTAGCTACTTGAAGAGGATCCGGGGCGTCAAATAGCCCCTGGTTTGTATTTTTACTAATTACGTGCGAGTCTAAAAGGCTCTTTAGTTCGCTCATTGTTTTAGTGAAAGAAGCGTGTCTAGCATCTGATCAACGGTCGTGATGATCTTTGCTGCTGCGCCGTAGCTTGCTTGAAAGCGGATCAAATTTGTAAGCTCTTCGTTGGTATCTACGCCGCTTGTTGATTGAAATTCCTCTTCAGCAGTCCTTTGCAAAGATGTGTTTGTGTCGTGGATAGTGTTGTTTGCCTCGGTATCGCTCGCCATATCAGTTGTGAAATAGCGGTAATACCCCTCGATCGTCTCATCTCTATCAAGCGCAGTGCCACTTGAGTAAAATGTCTGCTTTTGGTACTGAAGTTGAATCATCTTGTTTGCAACTTCGTTGTTTCCGACAACTGGCTTTGAGTAGGCACGAAGTTTTGTATGATCTTGGGTGAAATTTTGATTGATGCCTATTGTATTTGAGTTTGTGCCAGAGAAAAATCTGTTGATACCAACAACGCCTGGGAAATTTGTGCCGTGATCGACTATTGAGATACTATAAAGCCCTTGAGCTTGCTTTGGTATGAGCGCAAATGTGCCTTGATGCGTGTTTTTATCATAAAAATACGACGCTTCAAAAAAGTCATCGACGTCATTTAGCATGTTGTTATCGTTGTTATCGTCTGAATTTGAGTTAAAATCCTGCACAACAGAGTTGCCGTATTTTGTATCGTTCATCGTCGTAGTGCCGTTTATCTCGATAGTTTTTTTAGCTACGACGTTACCCTTATTGTCATAAACGATAGCATCAAAACTGCCGTTTCTTATGCTGTTGTCGTGGTTCATCAGCGTCTTGTCATTTTCTAGGTAGCTGATCGGATCTGAGTTCGAAATTTCAACCGCAGACTCGGCATAGACGTTATTTGTGCTTGTTATTAAAGTTTTTGAAAATGTATTTAGGTTGTCGATATATTTTTGGATGATACCATCGCTAAATTTATCATTATCTGGCTCGTAGTTACGGCCTCTAAGATCAAGCGCGGCACCTATCTTGCCATTTGTGATCTTCTCCTCCATAGGGATGCGTCTGCCATCTTCTCTTTCATAATAAATTTTTGTGTATTGCCCACTCTCGGTTGAGCTCATAGAAATTTCATGAAAATTTACGCCATCAACTATGCTCACACCGCCGATATTTAGGTTGTAGTATCTTCCTTGATCGCTTATGCCTGTATCTATCCTTGACTCGCTTTTTAGATCGCTTTTATAAACAGCTGTATTTACTAGCTTTGACATAGCAAGCTCGAGCTCATCGCGCTTGTCACGAAGGTCGTTTGCATTTATCTTGATGCCAGCGTCTGCGCCAGATTCAACTCTTTGAATTTGCTTATTGATATTTGCTATTTGCTTGCCAAGTGAGTTTATCTCGTTTATATTTATCTTTATAGTCTCATCTATCTGCGTGTGCATATCATAAAGCATCTTTGATGAGCGGTTGATGCTAGCTGTTAAAACGCTAGCTTTGTTTATCAGATTTACCTTTTGAGCTCCCTCGTCTGGGTTTGAAGCGAAGTTGTTCCACGCTGCAAAATACTCCTGTATATCTTTTACCATGCCGTTATCTTTTAGGTCTGGGAAGTATTTTGTCGCCTCTTGTAAAATTCTCTGTTTATAGCCTGTATTTTCTAAATTTGATGATGAATATTTTAGTCTTTGGTAGGCAAACTCATCGTGAAGTCTTGTCACAGTATCTACTTGCGTACCTGTGCCAACGCCACCAGGGACAGTATTCATCGCTGGAGATGCTGACTGGACTACACGCTGTCTTGTGTAGTAGTTACTATCGGCGTTTGTGATGTTGTTTCCAGTTGTGCTTATTTGCACTTGGGCTGCATTTAGCCCTGAAACGCCTGTGCCTAATGACATAAAGATATTAGCCATTTGTTAAACCCTTGATTTGTAAAAATTATTATCTGTGCCGCTGCCGTCTTGGCCATATTCATTAGTCTGAGTACCAAAGACTTTTTTGCTAAGCGAGTCGAAAAACTCCTTAACAACAACGACGTGTCTTGCATATTCTTTATTTACTTTATGCAAAATTTCAAGCTTTGAACGCATAAGCACTAGCTTTGACTTCACTTCATCATCTAAAACGCTTGCAAGTGTCGTAGTGCCACTCTCTTTTGAAACCCTTAATAGCTCTTTATCCAAAGCTCTTTTGGTATCTTCAAAAGCGCGCACGAGAGCATTTTTCTTCTTCACGCTCTCATCAACGCTTGAGTGCTTCGCCTCTTTTATATTGGCGATATCTTGCATCGTTAAATTTATAAGCTCGTCTAGCTCGCCTATGGCCTCGTCCAAAAGCTTCTTTATCATTTAAATTCCTTTAAATTTAGAGCAACACATCAGCCACAGCTTTTGCTGTTTTAGAGATATCTACCTGATAGGTGCCATTTGCTATTGCATCAGCTATCTCTTTTACTCTTGCGTTTTCGTTTGTTTTTACTTCTTTGTTTTCATTTTTAACTCTAGCATCGCTATTTTTATTTAGCGTATTTGCCTGGTAGTTTGGTCTTTGGTTCAAAGGAGTTATCATATCCATACCTCTTAAAATAAAATGTTTATATCACTACATCGGCAAAATATAAATTTACTTAAGAGTCTCTCTTCAAAAAATTGTATAAAAGTTCTGAAAAACCTAAATTTCCACTCAAAGCTTTGCTCATAGCGTCGTTATACATAGACCTGTAAATGTCGCTGCCAGCGGCTTTTGGATAGAGTGAGTTCTTATCATCTTCTTTTAAAGCGATATCAAGAACAGCTTTTACCATAAATGCTTCAAAAGCGTCAGTTTGCTCTTTTAAAAGTGCATCTTGTTTGGCATTTGCATTTTTTATCTTGTTTGCTGAGATGTCGTTATATGAATTTAGTGCTAGGGTGTTGTCTATTTGCATTATATTATCTCCAGATCGACTTGTATCGCGCCAACTCGTTTTAAATTTTCAAGTATCGATATGATATCACTTGGCGTTGCTCCAAGCTTGTTTAGCGCTCTTGTCACGTTTGCAACGGTCGTTTTCTCGCCTGAAATTTTAAGTAAATTTTGACTAGGAGCCACCGAGGTGTCGCTACCTATATTTACATCATTTTGCGCTGCCTCTTCGTAGCTGTTTGGCTCTATCTTTATAGTTATAGCGCCATGAGTTATCACGACTGGACTAACTACCGCGTTTATACCGCTAACTATCGTGCCAGTTCTCTCATCAACTACGATCTTCTCATCTGGCTTATACTCGACATCAAGATCAAGCACAGCGCTTGCAAGCTCGATGATGCTAACATCATCTGGCTTTTTAACGATAACCGTTCTTGGATCGATCGCCTTTGCTGTATCGTCTGAGATGTTTGCATTTATGGCGTTTTGGATATCAAGAGCGGTTTTAAAATTTGTATCTTTTAGGCTTAGTTTTATGCTATCTTGGTTGTATATATCGTAAGTGACCTCGCGCTCCACAAGGGCGCCATTTAAGATAGTGCCAACGGTTGGGTGGTTGCCGCCACTTCTGCCTGCGCTCTTGCCGCCGATACTTAGAGGTCCTTGAGCCAAAGCGTAGATATCGCCATCAACGCCTTTTAGTGGGGTCATAAGAAGGGTGCCACCTTGCAAGCTCTTAGCGTCGCCGATAGATGAGATCTCGATATCAAGCTTGTCGCCATGCCTTGCAAATGCAGGCAATTTTGCTGTCACCATAACAGCGGCTGCGTTTTTAGACTTGATATCATCTGGATTTATCTTGACATTTACGCCTTGAAGCATGTTTGATAGCGACTGGATCGTAAATTTTGACGTTGAACCATCTCCTGTGCCGTTTAGTCCGACGACTAAACCATAGCCTATTAGCTGATTATCCCTTACGCCAACGATGTTTGCAAGCTCTTTTATCTGCGTAGCAAAGGCTGAAGTAGCTATCACCGAAGCTGCTACAAAAGATAAAATTTTTTTCATATTTTTTCCTAAAATTTAGCTATTTTAGGTTTTTAAAGCAAAAGATGTTCCAAATTTTTACTGAAAATAAGAGAGAGAAGTAGCTCCAAATTTTTTAAATTTAACAAGCTTATACGCAGAAATTTCATCGCCAAATTTAAAGTCGCTGTTATGCTCAAAAACTATCATATAAATTTTCTCTTTTTTTAGCTGTGAGATCAAATTTACGAGCTTTTCGTAGATATCATCAAAGCCAGCCCTTATGTCAAATGGCGGATCAAGATAGAGCAAAACCTTGCCATTTTGCGAATTTACAAGATCAGGCAAAAGCGCAAAGCTGTCGCCATTTATCGCTTTTAAATTTGCACACTCCAAGCTTGCAAGGTTGTTTTGCGTGATCTTAAAAGCGGCTCTATCTTTTTCGATAGCGATAGCCTCGCGCGCTCCGTTGCTAACAGCCTCGCTTGCCATCACGCCACTTCCGCCAAAACCCTCTATAAATGTAAGTGAGTAAATTTCATCTCTAATGACGTTAAAAAAGGACTCCTTTACGATGCTTTTTGTGCTTCTTGTCGTGCTTAGACTTGGTAGCTCAAGCCTTTTGCCTTTAAATTTACCACTTGAAATTTTGGTGTAGAGTTTCACTGATTTGCCCTTAGAATTTCAAATAGATCAGCTTTAAATTTATCAATTAAGAGTGATACTTTTTGCTCCAAACTCTTTTCATTTGCTATTTGATCTGGCTCTTTTGCCTTTGAAATTTGTGTGGCTGAGTAAAACTCCTCGAGCGTATAAAGAAGAGTGGCTCTTGTGAATGGATGAGAAAGATGAGCGTTCTTACCTATTATAAATAGCGGTTTTTTTGTGACGATCTCTCGGTCACTTACTACAAAATCACAATCCTTATGATGAGCGGCCAAATTTCCACAAAAAAGTAGCAAGGTCTTTTGCAGCAAAATGCAGTCGCATTCAAATGAAATTTTCATATCCCGTCCTATAAATTTTGCTCGATTTTAACCTAAATAATCAAAAATTTATATAAATACTAAAGGAATTTAAAATTTTACCGATGTAGGAGCTAGCATAAGTTTTAAGGAGTAAAAATATGGAGATTTTTAAAGCAGCGGCAAATCAAACACTTGATGCAAGCATGAGCACATCGGCTCAGCGTCAAATCGATAGCAGACCTATCGAGCACTCTGATGTAAAAGTAAATGCCGATAAAAACGGTAAAGCAAAAGGTGCAGATGACCTAGACAAGCTTAGCAACGAGGATCTTGCTAGAAAGACAAGAGAGGTCACTGATAGGCTAAACTATCAGATGCAACAGCTCGATACTAATGTAAGATTTGCTTACAATGAGAAGTTAAATTTAATGGTAGTGCAAGTAAAAGACGCCAAAACAGGCGAAGAGATAACACAGCTTCCGAGCAAAGAAGCTATAAAAATCAGCGAGTATTTCAAAGAAAGTATCGGAATACTTTTTGACAAGGAGAGTTAAAAATGGCAGTAGGTAACGTAACAAATTTAGGCATCGGTACAAAAAATAGCGGCCTAAACGATGAGCTTATCAAGAAACTAAAAGAGGCTGATGAGGCTGGACAGATCAAACCACTTACAACAAGACTAGAGAAAAATGAGCTTAAGCAAAAGGACCTTGCGGCGCTAAAAACTCTTGTTAGCAACGTAAATGTTAGTGGCAAGACACTTGGCGGCGAGGCACTTTATCTAAAAAGAAACACAAATAACGCTGGCAAAAGCGTCACAGCTTCTGCTGCAAACGGCGTTAGCGTGCAAAGCTTTAGTATCGATGTGCAAAAACTTGCTCAAAAAGATACATTTCAAAGCAAGAATTTCAAAAATTCTTCAAGCATGGTGGGTGCGACAAATACTGGCTCGTTTGACGTTGAGATCGATGGACAAAAATTCTCTATCGGCGTAACAAGATCGACAACCTATCAAGATATCGTTGATAAGATAAATGACGTAAGTGGCGGTAAATTGCAAGCTAGAATTTTAAATGTTGGTGGCGATAAACCAAATCAAATAATGCTTCAATCAGGCAGCACTGGCGCTACACAGACTATTAAATTTTCAAACGACACTGCTGGTATTTTAGACAAGCTTGGCTGGGATGATACGCAGTTTCAAGACACAGACGAGCACGGCACAGCGCTAACAAATCCTGATGGCTCGCCAAAGATGACATCAAATTTGGAGAAAAATAGAATTCTAAAAGCGCAAGATGCAGAATTTACATATAACGGCGTAAATATCAAAAGAGATAAAAATAGCTTTGATGATCTAAGACCGGGTGTAAATATCACGCTAAATGAGACTGGCAGGACAAATGTCAGCATCTCTCAAAACACTGAAGAGGTCGTAAAAGCGGTTGAAGAGTTTATAAAAGACTACAACCTAATGACTATGAACCTTGAGATCGCTACAAAATATGATGAAGAGAAAGGCGCTGGTACTTTTCAAGGTGTAAGTGAAATTTTAAGCCTTAGATCAAACATCGGACGTCTAGTAAATGGTCAAGATAGCGAAGGCAAAGCGCTAAGTAAATTTGGCATAGTGCCAGATAAAGACGGTCAGCTTCAGCTTGATCTAAATAAATTTAACGCAGCTCTTAGCAAAGATCCAGAAGAAATTCAGAAATTTTTCATGGGTTCAAGCAAGACTGAGCCGATAAGCTACATGGGTAACTCAACCGTTAGCGCAGGTGCGTTAAATATCCAAGCTGGCGATCTAACGATAAATGGCAAGTCAGTTATATTTTCAACCATAGCTGGCGGGACAGCTGAGGATAACGCCCTAAAGCTTCAACAAGCTATCAATGACGCTGGTATCGACAGTGTCACAGCTAGCCTTGATCAAAGCGGCAAGAGGATCATATTAAAAAGAAGCGATGGCGAAAATATCGAGGTAAAAGGCAAAGCTTCTGCACTAGCAACTCTTGGTATGAGCGAAGCCACTGTAAATCCAGTGACTAAAAAAACTGATGGTCTTTTTACAAAGCTAGCTAATATGCTTGATGGCGCTGTTGGCAAGAAAGGTACTATGATCGCTATGCAAAATCAGCTAAAAGACGAGAGTGAGTCTATCACTAAAAATAAAGAGAGCACTCAAAAGCTTTTAGATGAGAAATATACAACGATGCAAGAGCGCTTCATCAAGTATAACTCTATCATCGCAAGTTTAGAAAATCAGTTCTCAACTCTAAAATCAATGATAGATGCTGAGATAAACAGTAGAAAATAAGAGAGAAAAATGAATCAAAGTGCATATAGTGCATACGCACAGTCGAGTTTCGGGGGCATCGAGTCCCCGACTAAATTAATAGAAATGCTTTATGACGGAATTTTAAAATTTATATTTCGCACCAAAAAAGCGATCGAAGCTGGAGATATAGAGAAAAAAGTCTATTATATAAACAGAGCAAACGCTATCTTTGTCGAGCTTTTAAACTCACTTGATTATTCTCAAGGCGACGTAGCTCACTATCTTAGCGGACTTTATACAAGGCAGATGCAGCTTCTTGCTATGGCAAATATCCAAAATGATATTAATGCACTAAACGAAGTAACAAATGTCGTAAAGCAGTTATCAGAAGCATGGAGAGAGGTAACATCAGGTGAATAGCTGGATCAATGAATTTAAGCTAGCGTTAATAAACGAAGACACAAGAAAGCTAGCTGCACTATCACAAAGCTTTAGCAAAGATATGTTTAAAAGCTTAGCTTCGGCTCAAGAAGCACAAGCGCTAATAGGCGGTGCGATAGAGCTTTTTAAAACTAAATCTTCACACATCCAAAACGAGCTTACAAAACTACAAAAAGCTCAAAAATACGTAAAAAACTAATCTAATACCAAACTTTCAAGGCACGGCATATTTGCCGGTTTCGTCTTGAAAATCTTTCAAATTTACCAACTGCTTGCTACTTGAAATTTACTCTAAATTTAAGCAAAGGCACGGCGTTAAGCCGAGTTCTGTCTTGAGCGATCATTTATCTACGCTTGCTTTTACAAACAAGCTCTAGCGAAGGGTTTTAATATAAGACCAAAACCATCCCTTCTTACTGCAAGTTGGGTTTATATGGCCACGCAAGTTACCAAGCGTGCCGGTGGGCTCTTACCCCGCCGTTTCACCTTTACCGCCAAGGCGGAAGTTTGCTTTCTGTTACACTATCCCTTAGGTTTCCCTAGCCATCCGTTAGATGGAACTTTGTCTTATCGCAGCTCGGACTTTCCTCTTTTGCAAGATGCAAAAGCGACCGCTTACCGTGCCAGAGCGTGATTATATTTAAAAATATATAAATTTACCCTGCGACCAAATTTTTCATCAAATTTTGCAAATTTATCTAAGAAATTTTTTTGATTTCTGAGCCTAAATTTTGTCACAAGTTGGTATGAAATTAATTTTTTTATTTAATCTTTTTAAAATTTCTTTACAAAAACAAGAGTAAAACACTCCAAATTTCACTTTTTTGTTATTTTGCTTTGAACCTTAAACCAATCTAATAAAATAGACAACAAATCAACAAAAAGATACAAATTTAAAATTTAACCCCTCAAAAGTACAAAATTCTAACTAACATCAAACTATAAATTTTACTTAAAAAGCTAAATTTAAATAGCAATTTTTTATAAATTTTTACTCCAGTTTCATAAAAGTTATAATTATAAATACAAAGCAAACAAAAATTTAAAATTCGTTATTTTTCCCCAAAATTCTATATGTTTTACGAGAAAAAATTTGTATAATAAACCCTTAAAATCTAAACCAAGGAGGATATAGATGAATTTGCGTAGCATCTTAGTCAAGGTCTCAGCGATCATCGCTTTAGTTCTTGCCATTTGTATGGCTTGCTTTGTTTTCTACACGTCACATGTCTTAGAGCGTGAGATCAAGGATGGAGTAGTAACTACTGTTAAACAAAATGTCGCTCTTGCAATGGATACGGTTGAACTATTTAACAAGGACAATGTTAATAATGCAGAGACGTTAATGAGCGTCTTTAAAGAGTTGGTTGGAAAAATCTCAGTTGATCATCAGATGAGTAAGACTGGCAATTACGAAGCACTTGAACTAGTCTCTCAAAGCGGTATTTTAAATAACAACTACGATATTATCGATAAATTTGGTAGAGCATCAAATGGCGGAATTTCAACCGTTTTTGCAAAATCAGGCGATAGCTTTTTAAGAGTAAGTACTGCCGTAACACAGCCAGATGGTAGCAAAGCTGTCGGCACACTACTAGATAAAAATAGTCCAGTTTATAAAAATGCAATAAACAAAGAACGATATGTAGGTGTTGTAAATTTATTTGGTCGCAACTATA
>NZ_JH414887.1:129779-134918 GCF_000238755.1 Campylobacter sp. 10_1_50 | reverse complement strand
TGAAGTTAGACAGCTAGCTGAGAGAAACTCAAAAATACTCTAACAGAGATAAACGCAACTATCAACGTTATCGTCCAAGCGATAAATGATAGCAGCGAGCAAATGGGTATCAACTCTAAACAAATTCAAGAGCTAACCCATGTGGCAAGTGACGTTGAAAAGACTATAAATAATATGAGCGAAACGATGAATAACGCCATAGCGATGTCAGATAAGACTATGCAAGACTACATCGCAACTGGTAAAAACGTAAATGAGATCATGGATGGCATCTCAGAGATCAATCAAATTTCATCTGAAAATGCTAGAAGCGTCGAAGAGATAGCTTCTGCAGCTGAACATCTAAATAAGATGACAGATGCACTAAATACAAAACTAAGCGTCTTTAGAACTTAAGTTTTTAACTCTTAAATTTAATGTTTTAGGTCTGGCGAGAGCTAGACCTTTTTAAATTTAAACCAGCTAAATTTAGCCAACCCCACTTTTAAAACTATCTTTAAATTTACCCTACTCAAATATATTTTTATGCAAAATTTCTTCTAACACAACTGTGGCGTATGAGCCCTTTTGAAGTGTGAAATTTAAGCTAAAATGAGCGTTTTCTTCGTTGTATTTGTAGCTTGTATTTTCAAGATACGCCCAGTTAAAACGCCTTGAGCCAGCGATCTTTGAAGTAAGCGAAAATGCCTCAGCGAAAATTTCATCCTCAAGCTCTTTTGCCACGCCACTTGCCTCATAGGCCTTTGCACCGACTATAAGTCCAAGGCTTGTGATATCGCGCTTAGCAAATCTTTGCGCCTCTTGATCTAAATTTTCGCACAAAAAGAGCTTGCCAAATGGATAGTGCCCCAAAACCTCTCCTGGCAAAAGCTTAAAAAAGCTCTCCTGCGCCTTCATCGCCTTTAGATCGTTTTTGCTAAAGTTTTTATAAATTTCACCCAGCTCACTTAGGCTAAAGTCACTCACAAACCTTGAAATTTCAACCCTTTTGCTAAGATAGCGATTGAAAAGATCACTTTGATAGGCTGAGATCAAAAAGTCATTTAGCTTTACATTTTTGCTCTTTTTGCCATTTATCGTGCCATTTTTAAGTAGCTCAAGGCCAGTTACAGCATTGTCGCCAAATTTACCAAAGCGCTGGTAGCCAAAGTAGTTTGCATAGCCCATTTTATCGATGCTGACAAAGGCCTGCTCGAGCTTTTTAGCGCTACTTGGCAGCACCTTTTTTAGGCGGATGAAAAAGCTATTGCCCTTTAGATGTCCGATGCGAAGCTTGTTTTTATGCACGTTTAAATTTAAAATTTTCATCTTTTCATGGCTAAAGTTTGCAAGCGCGCTCTCAAATTTACGAGGCATCGAGATAAACTGTGTCGTCATGCCTTGCTTGTCTTTTAGCCCAGCATAGCCAAAGTCACGCATCTTAGCCCCTGTAACCTCGCTTAAGGCGTGCAAAGCGTCGCTTGTCGTCATATCTTTTTTAGAAATTTCAACAATCAAGTGCTCGCCGTCGCCACTAAATTCATAAAGCGGTATCTCGCGCACGACAAAATCATCTGAATTTTTAGAAAAATATGCCTCGATGGGCGCATGAGTGAGCGCATAGAGCGGCTTAAAAGTGGTGGCTTCTTGCATTTTGTCTTAACCTTTTGTGTGAAATTTTTGCAAAGATGTTGATCTTTGTCCTAGTTTTTGCGGCGATCCTTTTTATGGCGCTTAAATTTTTAGGGTTAAAGGTAAATAAAACCTCATACTCCTCACCGCTATTAAGCTCAAATTTGCTTAGCTTTTTTGTAAATTTAGCGCCCTTTTTGCTAGCCTTTAAAAGCTTGCCAAGGTCGGTTTTTAGCCCATCTGAGATATCCATGGCGGAGTTTATAAGATGAGCTGCTTTATAAAAAAATTTATCTCTTAAAACAGGCTTTTTAAAGCGTGAGTTTTTAGAAATTTGAGCCAGTCTTAAAAGCGAGTTTAACCCCTTTTGGCTGCCTCCAAGCTTGCCTGTAAATGCAATAAGATCGCCAAATTTAGCATTTTTTCTAAGCACAGCCCTGCCCTTTAGCTCGCCGATCACGCTGACGCTTATGTTTAAAATGGAGCTACTTATCGTGTCGCCGCCTATTATCTTTACGCCAAACTCTTCGCACGCCATATTTATGCCGCTAGTTAGCTCGCTGATCTGGCGCGGCGTGAAGCTCTTTGGCAGACTAAGCCCAAGAAGGGCAAATTTAGGCTTTGCGTTCATCACGATCGTATCTGAAAAATTTACGATCATCGCCTTGTAGCCGATCTCTGCAAGGCTTAGCCAGCCAAGCTTAAAGTGCGAATTTTGCGCAAAAATGTCCTTGCTAAAGACCATTTTGCCGGCAACCGCCGCATCATCGCCGATATATTCGTTACTAAAGCATGCAATCGTAAAATTTTCTTTATCCATTGAGCTATTATAATGAAACTCCTTTTAAATTTAGGATAAAATAAGCCCAAAAAAAGGATAGAGATGCAAAGAGTTGAGATTTTTAGATTTGACGCGAAAAGAGATGTTTTGGCATATTTTAAGCCCTATTTTTTAGAGATTTCAGACTTTGCAAACTTAAACGAGCTTTTTGCCCACGTAAAGAGCATAGACCCCTACTTTAGCCCATTTGAGGGCTTTGTCAAGGTAAATGACGTCGTAGTTAGCACCGCCCAGCCACTTGCAAATTTAGCTCAACAACTGGGCGGCGAGCTTTGCATAGCCCCTCTTAATGAGAAAAGAGCGGTTTTAGACCTTGCTATAAATGATGATGATTTTTGGGCGAAATTTGAGCCATTTGCTAGCTTTTGTAAAAGAGCTGATAAAGAGCTATACGCTAGCTTTAAGCCCCATTTTTACGCTGATTTTGTGAAAGACTACGAGCCAAATTTTATAGGCGCGGCAGCGATAATGCTAGCTCATTATCTTTATAAAAATGAGAAAAATGATGAAATTTTAAAGCTAGTTAGCGGTAAAAACGGCGTTTTGATAGCCTGTGAGCTTGATGATTTGCTATTTGGTGGAAGTGAAATTTACAACGAAGCGATTAAATTTTTCAAAGAAATTTTAGGCATAAAAGCTGCGCAAAAATATGAAAATGAGCTTGAAAAGATAGAAAAACTTAGTAAATTTAAAGAGTTTAAGATAGCCATAAAAGACAGACTGCCTGCAAATTTAAGCGCATATAAGGCAAATTTTATAGAGCTAAACGCCAAAATGCCTTGTGGATATGATCTTTTAAAGGCCGATGAAGAGCTAGCTTGCAAGCTTGCTAGCAAGCTAGTTTTTGCTGCATTTGATAGTGGGGCTGACTTTTTGCTAGCTAGCAATGAGGCGGAGTTTTATATCTTTGACACGCTAGCAAAAAAGCTTGAGAAGTCTGCTAGCAGAAGCTTGCAAGACTTTTACGTCCTAAGAGCGAGCGAGCTAATGGCGCTTGAAAATGGCGAAATACCAAGTGGGCTAAAAGAGCATGTTTTGAAGGTCGGTTTGGTAAATTTGTGAGCTGCGTCAAAAAACAAGATATAAAAGACGCCGTAAATGCTAGGCTGGCAACAAAACGGACAACCGCGCGAGCCTAAAAACAACCCAAAAGCACATTTAAAAAAATAAATAGCCAAGTTGCGACCTAGCTATTAGATTTTTAAATTTAAGAGTTTTAAAACCAGCTACAAGGCTACCAAATTTAAATCTCCTGTGCGATATTTTTTAGCTTGTAAATTTAGGCTTATGTCAAGGCCATAACATCTAAAAGGCAAAACGGTGGTAGCCAAAGGTAAATTTAAAACTAAAGTCGTCAAATTTATGATCCATTTTCACTAGCCACTTCTAAAATTTATGCTTACATTTGCCTTGCAGTACAAAAATCAAAACAACAGATGATCTTTTAAAAAATAATTTAGTAAATTTTGATCAAAATTTAGGGCTACGTATAAATTTATAGCGACTTATAAACACCAAAATAGCACAAGCCAAAACAACCAAGCAGATCGCCAATTAATGGCTATCTAGCAAATTTATATCCTAAATTTGCTAGCTTTATTTTAGGTATTTCTTCTAAATTTATTCTCTTGCACCAACTTTTTTAAAGCAAAACCAGCAAGCAAGGTTTTATGCTTCAATCCAAAACAAGTACACGCCTGACAATTTATAATTTGCTAGTTTTATTTTAAAGTCTGCAAGAGCTCTGTTTTTTAATTTGAACGCTTGCAACAACTTTATCTATTTAAAAAGTTAAAAAACGTTAACAAAAGTTAGCCAACAAAGCTTTATATTTGCATCCAAAATTGTCAAAGAGCGAACATAACATAGCTTTTTTAAAACACATCCGTAACCTGCTAACTTTATAAAATTTAAAAGTTTTTACACTTAGTTTTTTAAATTTAAATATTTTTGCACCTCTATTTTTCTAAATTTAAATGTTTTACACACATCGCAACATATAAAATTTAAATTTTACTAGCCTCTTGCTCCAAATTTTATCTCTCGTAAGGCAAAATCATACTATTTTATATAAATTTTTATACATTATGTTTAGTATTTCCAGTTAACCAGCCAACCCAAGTAAAACATATAAATTTAACTAGAAATTTTATGCTGCGATATAAAAATGTCCTTAAACTAAGCTATTTTTAAGCGCAAAAAACCGATATATTTAAATTTTAAAGCAAATTTGACCTAGCAAAAGACTGGATAAATTTAAACCAACCCTACCCAAATATCTCAAATTTATGAAACAGCTCTGGCTCATCTTTCACTATGCCACGCTTCACAAGCTCAGCCATCACTTCGCGCTCGCAGTCAGTTTGCATAGGCCAGCCACGAGTATAGCCCTCTAACTCGTCCTTGCTCGTCGCATCCACGCAGAAATTTTCGCCATCTATATAGATATCACGCAAGGCATCTATGTTATTTGTCACGCGCCAAAGCAGCATATATGGATTTTCTAGGTAGTTTTGCATATCCACTACGACTAAAAGCTTGAAAAACTCCTTAAATTCCAAAAGCTTAGAAAATAACTCTTTTACAGGGCGATCTTTTTCAAATTTAATCACACAAATAGGCGTTTTACTCTGCTTTTTAAACTGCCTAAGCCCCTTAACATTTGGCGAAACGCTTTGAATTTAGCC
>NZ_JH414887.1:10102-129707 GCF_000238755.1 Campylobacter sp. 10_1_50 | reverse complement strand
AAACCAACCCTACCCAAATATCTCAAATTTATGAAACAGCTCTGGCTCATCTTTCACTATGCCACGCTTCACAAGCTCAGCCATCACTTCGCGCTCGCAGTCAGTTTGCATAGGCCAGCCACGAGTATAGCCCTCTAACTCGTCCTTGCTCGTCGCATCCACGCAGAAATTTTCGCCATCTATATAGATATCACGCAAGGCATCTATGTTATTTGTCACGCGCCAAAGCAGCATATATGGATTTTCTAGGTAGTTTTGCATATCCACTACGACTAAAAGCTTGAAAAACTCCTTAAATTCCAAAAGCTTAGAAAATAACTCTTTTACAGGGCGATCTTTTTCAAATTTAATCACACAAATAGGCGTTTTACTCTGCTTTTTAAACTGCCTAAGCCCCTTAACATTTGGCGAAACGCTTTGAAATTTAGCCAAAAGTTTATCGTTGCTTAAAACCGCAGGGCTAAATTTACAAAAGTCCTGCGTCGCATCGATGCCTAGCTTACCGCCAAAGCACGAGTTTGGGCTAGCGTGATCGAGCTGGTCGCACACACCTTGGCTTATCAGCACACTTTCGCTGCCAAATTTATCAAGCACAAAGTCCGCAAATTTGTCGTATTCTGCTAGCTCTGGTGCATAGCTACCCACAAAGATCGCGTGCTTTACAAAGCTCATCTGCCCAACTCCCCAAAACGCGTGCATCGCCTGCTTAGCGTGAGCCGGATAAAGGGCGTTGATCTTGGCTAAGATAAGGTTGTGAAAGACGCCATTTTCAGGCATATTGTAGTCTAGTAGCTCTGGCACGGTCGTTCGCAAAAGTGGCAAGAAAATGCGCTCAGTCGCCCAGCCCATATACTTATCCTCAAGCGGCGGCTTGCCAACCACGGTCGCGTGAAAGACAGGATTTTGCTTGCTCGTTATCGCCGTGACCTCCATCACTGGAAACGGCTCAACTGGCGTGTAAAAGCCGGTGTGATCGCCAAATGGCCCCTCAAGCTCGCTCTTAGTCGTATCCACAAAGCCCTCTATCACGTAGTCGGCGTCGTGCGGGACGTAAATTTCATTAGTTAGCGACTTTACAAGCTTGGCTGGCTCTTTGCGGATGAAGCCGTAAAGCAGCAGCTCAAAGACGCCCTTTGGCAGCGGCGCCTGACCACACCAGATATAGAGTGGGTCGCCTCCGATCGCCACCGATACTGGCATCTTACGGCCTGCACGCTTGTACTCATGAAAGAAATTTGCGCCGTCTTTGTGGATCTGCCAGTGCATGCCAAGGCGATTTTTATCATAAATTTGCAGTCTATACATGCCTAAATTTTGCAGCGCGCCATCTAAACTTTGCGTATAGACCTGCCCCATCGTGATAAAAGCACCTCCGTCATGCGGCCAAGTCTTTAGCGCAGGTAAGCTCAAAAGATCAGCCTGCTCGCCCATAAATTTGACCTGCTGGCACTCGCCCTCGCCTTTTAGCCTTTTGGTAAAAATTTTTCTCATGCTAAAAAGATAGGCCAAAAAGTCAAGCTTCTCTTTGAAATTCTCAGGTTTTTTGGGCTTTAAAAGCTTCTCTATCTCAGCCGCGATCTCATCAGGCTGTACGCCAAATATCAGCTCAAGCGCCATTTTTGAGCCGTAGATATTTGTAAGCACTGGAGCAAATTTACGCCCAGTTTTTTTGCAGACTGGGTTTGTAAAAAGTAGTGCTTGCGAGCCCTTGCGTTTGACCTCGATGTAGCTAGCGTGCGCGATCTCCAGGTCGATATCCGCTGACTCCTCGATCACCCTAAGTAGGCCATTATCTTTTAAAAGCTTGATGTAGTCCATATTTTTCCTTAATAATTTATATCCGAACAAGCCGTTTTCGAAGCTAAAATTTTGACCACGTTTTAAGTCAAATTTACAAACATTTTGAGCCAAAAACACAGCTTTAACTGCCGAAAAATTAGTAAAATTATAAAAATTATCGGTTTTGGCGGATACGCTAATTTAATTGCCGACTTCGCAAAAAATTAATCTCTTACAACCACTAACCAAAAGCGCGCGACGCTAAATTTATAGCGTTAAGGCAAGCAAAAAGCTGCAAGCCGGCCTAGTTATCCTCTACCTGCCTAAGTCGTCTTAAAAAGATACCATTTTGAGTTTGGAGAGAGCCTTTCTAACATTATAAACTCGCTCGGACTCATCTGCGGCAGATCAGATTCGTTTTCCACGCGCATAAAACCCACTACGTTATCCGTTATGCCACCTATGATAAGCTCAAAAAGTCCGTCGTCGTACGCCGCATGAGATAGATGTAAGCGCTTTACGACTTCGTTTGCCGCTACTTCGTCCTTTTGATATAGCGCAAATAGTTCTTCAAATTTTGCCTCATTTTCGCGTCCGAATTTTAGCAACGCATTATCACTTGCCAAAATCAGCCTTAAATTTTCTATATCCACGCCCATTGCTCTAAGCCGCGCCTTTTCCGCCTCGCTCGCAGCCTCATAGCCCTTTATCATCGCCTCTATGATGCTGGTTTGCGCGAGCGATCTTAGCGCATAAATACCATCTTCTTTAGCAAAAATGTATAGATCAAGAGATGCGCCGTTTTTAGAAGCGAGCCAAACGCGAAATATCCCGCTAAATTCGCTGCTCTGGCCGAGTTTGGCAACCTTTATTTCGTCAAATTTGTCGGATGAGTAAAAATTATTTTTTAAGCGATCTCGCATCTCACCCTTAAAATAGACGTTTTTATCGAAATTTTTATCGGTAAAGAGCGAATAAACAAGCTCTAAATCTACCCGTGCAAAAAGCGCGGATATCAGAAACGCCAAAATAAGCGCTTTTCTCATATATTCGCCATCTCTTCAGCGCGCCTTAAAAGCTCTTTCGCCCCTTTTTCTATAAATTTATGCGCTAGCTCCTTGCCAATGCTTTGAAATTTATCTTTGCTAGTTTTTAAGCTATCTTTTATAAACTCGCTTCCATCAGGCAGGCCAACGATCGCATCGATAGAAATTTCATCGCCCTTTAGCCTTGCGCTTATGCCTATTGGCACTTGGCAGCCACCCTCCAAAACGCTTACAAAGTCACGCTCTATGGTCGTTTCTATGACTGCATTTTCATCATTTAAAAAAGAGATCTCATCTAAAATTTGCTTCTCATCTCTAGCCTCGACACCAAGAGCGCCCTGACCCATCGCAGGTATCATCTCGTCAAAGCCAAATGTGTAGATGTGCGCCACTTCAGCCTTGATATTTAGGCGGTTTATGCCAGCCATCGCCAAAATGATCGCATCAAATTCGCCCTCTTTTAGCTTTCTAAGTCTAGTTTGCACATTACCTCGAAGCGAGATGATCTCAAGATCAGGCCTCATGATAAGCAGCTGCATCTTGCGGCGCAGGCTCGTTGTACCAACCTTTGCGCCGTGCGGTAGGTCGCTAAATTTAGCAAATTTCTCACTTATCATCGCATCTCTTGTATCCTCACGTGAGCAAATGGCCGCTAGTTTAAGCCCTTTTGGAAAGACTACTGGCACGTCTTTTAGGCTATGCACGGCGATGTCAGTCTCGCCTTTTAGCATGCTATCTTCAAGCTCTTTTGTAAAAAGCCCTTTGCCGCCGATCTTTGCAAGTGGTGTGTCAAGGATCACGTCGCCCTTTGTCTTCATACCTTCAAGCACGACCTTTACGCCCTTGTGCTGCGCCTCGATCCTAGCCTTGATATGCTCGCTTTGCCAAAGCGCTAAGATGCTCTTTCTAGTTGCTATTTTTATCTCTTTCATCATCACTCCTAATTTACTCTTTTTGGCTCTTCGATGACCTCAACGTCGATGATCTCGCCATCATCTTTTTTACTGCCCTGCTCGCTAAAATTTTGAAATTTAAACTCCTGATAGCTCTCATTTTTCGCTGCATTTTTCTTAAAGACTAAAGAAAAAACGACCACGGCGATACCAAAAATATCTGTCAAAATCCCTGGTAAAAAGAGCAGCGCTCCGCCAAAACTAAGTCCTAGCTGGCTAAATAAATTTCCGCCAAGAAAGCTCTTAAGCGCCACTTGAGGCGAATTTAAACTAGAAAATCCAGCATTAAAAAGAAGTGCGATGCCAACAAATCCAGAGACCAGCACCTCAAGAAAGTAGTTTAAAAAGCCAAATTTATCCACAAAAACGTATATGAGCGCCGCTTCTATCAAAAAAAACAAAAATGCAAAAAATCTCATAAGCTTTCTTTTATCTTTCTAAAGGCGTCGTCTGCCTCTATCGCCTCTTTGCTTAGCCCATCTCTTGTTATAAACTCAACCTTGCCATTTGCAAATTCTTTACCCACGAGCAGCGCGTAAGGAAAGCCTATAAGCTCAAAGTCATTCATCTTAACGCCAAATCTCTCGTTTCTATCATCGATGATGACGCTAACGCCAGCTTTTTTAAGGCTCTCGTAAAGCTCAAATGCAAATTTCACGCCTGCTTCATCTTTTAAATTTGAGATGATGATCTCCACGTCAAACGGCGCGCACTCTTTTTTCCAGATGCAGCCCTTCTCATCGTGGCTAGCCTCTATCATCACAGCGATAAGCCTGCTTATGCCAATGCCGTAGCAGCCCATCAAAAATGGCTTTGCCTTGCCGTTTTCATCAAGATATGTCGCGTTCATCGCAGCTGAATATTTATCGCCTAGCTGAAAGATATGACCGACTTCTATGCCTTTGCTAAGTTTTAAATTTCCGCCACAAACTGGGCATTTATCGCCCTCTTTTACCTTTACAAGGTCTTTAAATCTCTCTTCGTTAAATCCGCTAACACTAACGCCAACAAAGTGATAGTCTTTTTCGTTAGCGCCGCATATCATGTTGTTTGCGCCCCTTAGCTCGTTATCTATGAAAAATTTAACATCCTTTAGCCCAACTGGCCCACAAAATCCAGCCACAAGCCCAGCTTTCACCACGTCAGCCTCACTAGCATCGACAAGCTCTAGCGCCTTGCAAGCATTTTGCGCCTTTGTCTCCTGAAGCTCGTCATCGCCCCTTACAAAAAAGACCACAACCTCTTCTTTGTCCTCATAAATCGCCTTTTTCATAACAGCTTTTATACAGTAAAACTCGCTAACTTTAAAAAACTCCGCCACATCTTTTATAGTTTTTGCATTTGGCGTTAGAAATTTAGCCGCGTCTGCCTCTGGTGCTTCAGCCTCGCTAACTCTTGGTTTGCGTCTTGCAGCCTCGACGTTTGCAGCGTATCTGCAGGCCTCACAGCAAAGTATGTCGTCCTCGCCGTTACTTGCAAGCACCATAAATTCTTTACTACCACTACCGCCAATGGCTCCACTATCAGCCTCAACAGCTCTAAAATTTAGCCCCAAGCGGGTAAAAATCTTACTATAAGTTGCCTCCATAAGGTCAAACTCGCGCTTTAGATCCTCTTTGCTCGAGTGAAAGCTATAACCATCTTTCATCGTAAATTCGCGACCTCTTAGCAAGCCAAAGCGCGGTCTTGCCTCGTCACGAAATTTGGTGTTTATCTGGTATAAATTTAGTGGTAGCTGCTTGTAGCTAGTCACCTTGCCACGCACCAAAGCAACGGCTGCCTCTTCGTTTGTCGGGCTTATGACAAAGTCATTTTCTTTTCTATCTTTAAAGCGCAAAAGCTCCTTGCCAAAGACGTTGTAGCGGCCACTTTGCTTCCAAAGCTCGCCTGAAGTGACCACGCTAAAGCTCACCTCTAGCGCGCCAGCCTCGTTCATCTCCTCTTTTACTACGCGTGAAATTTTATCGTGCATGATCTTTCCAAGCGGCAGATAGTTATAAAGCCCAGAGCCGATCTGCTCGACAAAGCCACCTCTTATCAAAAACTGATGACTTGGCAAAGATGCATCTTTTGGCACTTCTTTGGTCGTTGGGGCGTAAAATTTACTAAATTTCATCTATATCTCCTGCTTGAAAATTTTGTTCATCTTTTATATCAAATAAAAATTTAACTCCGTTTGAAAGCTCACTAGCTCTCTCCTCGTATGCAAGCCCTTTTAGCTTCATCGTTGGCTGGTGCAAAAAGGCTTTAAAGACCTGATGGATGAGCTTTTGCGCCTCATCGTAATCGCTATGTTTTAAATAGCCCTTTTTTATCGCCTTTTCTAGCTCGTTTTTAGCGCAAATTTCAGCCTGCTTGCGGATAGATTTTATAAGAGGCACGCTCATATCTTCTTTTAAAGTCTTTAAAAACTCGCTCGTATCTTGCCCAACGATCGAATAGGCCTTTTGCGCCTGCTCCTCTCTTAGGGCTAAATTTTTACGCACGATCTCCTCCAGGCTATCGACCGTATAGACGCTAATAAGCTCTGTGTTTAAAAGATCGATATCTCTTGGCACGGCGATATCAAAAAAGTATCTGTGAAATTCTCTTGGCTCGATGATCTCGCCTGTGATGATGGCATGCGGGGCTGCAGTGCTTGAAAAGATAAGATCGTAGTTATTTACATACTCTTTTAGTTTTAATATGCTATCCCAACTCGCGTTATCGCCTAGGCTATCAACTAGCTGCTCGACGCGCTCAGAGCTTCTGTTTATAATGATCACTTCTGCGCCGCTTGATATGAGGTGCTTTGCTGCTAGCTCGCCCATCTCGCCAGCGCCCACGACGATAGCCGTTTTACCTTCAAGCGTGCCAAAAATTTCTTTTGCCTTTGCCACGGCGACGCTTGAGACTGAGATCGGGTTTTTAGAAATTTGAGTTTCGTTTCTAACCTTGGCAGCGCACTTACATGCGTAGTGGATGATCTTGCTGATATCTTCGCTACATGAGTTGTTATCATAGGCAAATTTAAAGGCATTTTTTAGCTGGCCAACGATCTGCGTTTCGCCAACGACTAGGCTATCAAGCGAGCTTGCCACGGCAAATAGGTGGTGTGCAGCACCGCTGTTTTCATAGATGTCAGCTCTCTCATAAAGCTCATCTTCAAAAACGCCTGAAAATATCGACATACACCTGATGATATGAGCAGTAGCGACCTTTACATCCTCTACGCTAGCTATGATCTCGACGCGGTTGCAGGTGTTTAGCACCATGCTCTCTTTTATGTTTTTGTTTGAGTTTATCAGCTTTAAAATTTGCTCTTTTTTCTCGTCACTATCAAATGCAAGCTTCTCTCTGACCGAAATATCAGTATTTTTATATGTAAAACTTATGTCTAAATAGTGCATCAAAATTCCCTATCTATCATGCTTTTTATGATCCCTTCAAGCTCGGCGTTTTTATACTCTTTTATCGCTTCTATTGCTTCAGCCCCAAGCCTTTTGGCTTCATTTATGGCTTTACTAAGCGAGCTAGTTTTATCAAAATTTTCTTTTAGCCACGAAATTTCGTCCGCGTTTAACTTCTTTGCCCAAAGCGATCTAAGCTTTGTTTTACCAGCCTCGTCCAGGCTCTTATAAAGATAAATGTAAGGAAGCGTTGTTTTGCCCTCGACAAAGTCGTTAAGCGCTGGTTTGCCAAGCGTTTTTTCATCTTGAGTGATGTCTAATATATCATCAACGATCTGAAATGCAAGACCTAAATTTTTGCCATAAATGCCAAATTTCTCGCTATCTTTGCCAGCTAGCTTTACCCCACAAATAGCCGTGGCTTCTATCAAAACAGCTGTTTTATAATAGATCATTTTTAAATATTCTTGCTCGTTTTCATTAAAATTTTCAGCCATTTTTACATCCATCATCTCGCCGATGCTTAGCTTACTGACCGCATCTGAGATGACAGCTGCGATGCTTGGATCAAATTTTGTAAGCTCGAAATAAGCCTTTGAGTAGAGGATGTCGCCTAGCATGACTGAGTTTTTACTGCCAAAAAGTGCGTTTATGCTTGGTTTGCCGCGTCTTATATTTGCTTCGTCTATGACGTCGTCGTGCAATAAGCTTGCAAGGTGGATGAGCTCGATGATAGCGCAAAGCTTAAGTGAAATTTCACTCTCACCTGCGATCTTTAAAAGAAGTTTTGAGCGCAGCTTTTTGCCAGAGCTTATCTTTACAAACATCTCACAGGCCTCTTCGTAGCCAAGCTCGCTTATAAATTTGCTCATTATTTCATCGATTTTATCCATTTTTATCCTTCTATTTATCCTCGTGCGGATCTCTAAAACCCACATCCACACGCTTGCTCTCATCTAGCAGCGCCACCCTAAAATGCGCCTTTTTATCCTTAAAATCAATAAATGATATATAAAGGCTCACACTCTCGTTTGGCGGCATCATAAAATCAGGCAAAACTCGCTGCATGTAGGTGTTTTGTCCTTGTCTTAGCGAAAAGACCATCTGCCTTGGATAGCGCCTAAAAAAGCTTTGCACAGTGATATTTGTGCTATCAAACAGCGTCCAGCGAAAGTCAAACGTCTCAACTCTTTGAGTTTTTTTCTCGGTTATAAAGACCCTCGCCCACTCATCTTTTTTAAGCTCAAATGTATGCACCGAATTTGGGTCAAAATTTGGCTCTTTTGCAAAGATAAGAGCGGCTAGCAAAGCAATGAGCGCAAAAATTCTACTCATTTTGGCTTAAAATTTCTCCGCTAAGCTCGATATATAGGTCATTTACTCCGTTATAAATTTTATCTTGCTCTGAGACTATAAAATTTCTGATCTCATCTTCGCCAACGCCATGCTTTTCGCAAAGCTCGCTCATAGCCACAAATTTTTCAAAAATTTTATCTATCTCGTTTTTAACCAAAACGGCATTTGCGTTAAACAAAATGTCATAAAATTTATCCCTCGCACTGCCCTCAAATATATCTATCATCGCTGTTTCTTTGAAAATTTCTTAAGATTATAGCCAATTAAAACTAAGTTAAAATTTAATATTATCTCCCACGCCTCGCTAACATTTTTGGCGTTATAAGTGGCTGTTTTGCTCTCCTCGCCAAATCCCCAGCAAACTTGCACGTAGGGCATATTTGCATTTTTAGCCGCCAGCTCGTCTTTTAGGCTATCTCCTACAAATATCGCCTTGTTAGCCCCAGTTTTACTAACAGCTAGATGAAGCATTGCAGGATCTGGCTTTTGTGGTATCTCCTTGCTAGCGCCGATGACCTCGTCAAATAGCTCAAAAATTTCATTTTTCTTTAAAATTTTCTCTAGCGTATCGTGCGGTGCGTTGCTTGCCAAAACGACCTTATAGTGAGCATCTTTGCACTTTTGCAAAAGCTCTTTTACGCCCTCATAGGTAGTCGCACACTCATCGTAAAATTTCTTAAATTTCTCTTCAAAACCCTCTTTTAAGCTCCTGCTTGGCGTGTCGATGCCGTAAAACTCAAGGGCTAAATTTCTACCTGGCTCGTTGATCGCTTTTATGATAAATTCCTTTTCAAGTGGCGGCAAATTTAGCTCATCTCTCACTTCATTTACCGTTTTATATATCGCCTCGCCGCTATCGATCACCGTGCCGTCCATATCGAAAATAACTACTTTCAATCCTCATCCTTAAATTTATTTTTATGTTTTTCTTTTTTATATGTCTTTTGATTTTTTAGCTTATCAAGTAGATTTGCCGCCTTTAAAAGCTCATCTTTTGGCGCATTTTTGATAAGCAAATTTATAAAATTTTCTAGCGCCTTTGAGTATGGCTGGTCAAGATAAACAGCCTCGACTTTTTCGATGACTTTCGCGTTTTTCTCAACTCTTTGGCGAAACTCAGTCTCGTCAAAGTCGTCTCTTTTTAACCCGTTTATCGCTGATTTTGCAAATTTTTCTAGCGCACGAAGATATTTTACACGCTTAAATTTGTCCGTGACTTGGTTCAAATTTTTCCTTTTTTTGGCAAATTATATCAAAATTTGATTTTATCCCCTAAATTTTGGCTTTGCTAATGTATAATTTACGCCAAAATTACTTAAACAAGGAGCAAAAATGAGGCAAGAAACCGCTGCGATCCACGTAGGCTACGACACTCAGGGGGGCTTTGGCACGATGGCTGTGCCTATTTTTCAAAGCACGGCTTATGACTTTGGAAGTGCCGAGACAGCAGCTGCTAGGTTTGATCTAAAAGATAGTGGCTACATCTACACAAGACTTAGCAACCCAACGACAGATATCTTTGAAAAAAGGGTCGCTGCACTTGAGGGCGGAGCCGCTGCGATAGCGACTGCAAGCGGTCAGGCAGCTTTGTTTTACAGCATCATAAATTTAGCCCAAGCAGGCGATAATATCATCATCGCTAAGAAAATTTATGGCGGCACGACGGTGCTTTTTACGCACACGCTGAAAAGATTTGGCATAGAAGCTAGAGTCTTTGACAGCGACACTGCTGATGATCTAGAGGGCTTGATAGACGAAAAAACTAGAGCTATATTTTTTGAAACGCTTTCAAATCCGCAAATTTCTATCCCAAATATCGAAAAAATCGTAGAAATCGCAAACAAATATGGCATTATCAGCATCACTGATAACACCGTGCCAACGCCTATCATCTTTCAGCCACTTCGCCACGGCGTCGATGTTTGTGTGCATAGCGCTAGCAAATATATGAGCGGTCAAGGTCTTAGCCTAGCAGGCGTGGTCGTCAGCGCAAATCACCTAAACGAGAAGCTAAAAGGCAACAAGAGATATGAGCACTTTAACGTGCCAGACGCGAGCTATCACGACATCGTCTATGCTGATATGACGGATCGTTTTGACATCTACACGCTAAGAATGAGGCTTGCCATCGTGCGCGACATCGGCGCTGTGATCTCTCCGTTTAACTCTTGGCAGCTCATACAAGGGCTTGAAACGCTTGCTGTTAGGGTTGAGAGACACTCGCAAAACGCGCTAAAAGTGGCTAAATTTCTAAACTCTCACAAACATATAAAAAGCGTAGCATACCCAGGACTTGCCGACAACGTAGATCACGCAAAAGCACAAAAATACTTTAAAGATGGCATGGCAAATGGGCTATTTTGCTTTGAGACTGATAGCTTTGAACGCGCAAAAAAGATGCTAGAGCGCGTAAAACTCTTTAAAATCGTAGTAAATATCGGCGATACAAAGTCGCTCATAACACACCCAGCCTCGACAACTCACCAGCAGCTAAGCAGCGAAGAACTTGTAAAAGCTGGCATCACAAAAGAGCTGATAAGAGTTAGTATAGGTCTTGAAAACGCCGAGGATCTGATAGCCGACCTAGCTCAAGCCTTAGAATAAACAAATTTCTAGCTCATTTTGGGCTAGAAATTTAAAATTTACTCAAGCTTGCCGTATATCCTCTCGCACTCTTTTGCTTGCCTTATAAATTTTATAACGATGTAGATGACAAGTAGCGGCACGCTTATATACCAAAATGCAAAAAAGGCGAGTATAAAAAACATAAATAAGAATGTTGCGAAATATACCAAGACCGCAAGGATGATATCATCAAGCATTTTACTTCCCATTTTGCTAGTGCTTTGGTGATTTTATAAAAAGCAAAATAAAATGAGACTGAACGGATTTGTTTTGGCTCTAAACATTTAAGCTAAGCGGTAAGCAAAGTCAAATTTTAGTAATCAACTATTGCGAGTGAATGGAATTTTAAAATTTATAAATTAAAGTTTTTAAAAATTTAAAGTTTCGTTTCTTTGTTAAGGTGGAATAGGCTTGAATTACGGTCTGCTTGCAGTTGCGAGCTTGCGAAGCAAAGAAGCTCCCCCCTTAACAATCCCCCAACCCCGACAACGTTAGATGTGCATGCAATAGTGCTTCACACTGCATGCGGTTTGTTTAAGCAATTTTGACAAATTTTAAAATTTCATGAGCGAGCATATCACGGCTCTAAATTTAGTGCTAAACGAAGTGTAGCCTAAATTTAGTAGCCTGTTAAGGCAAGCGAGTAAAGTTTTAAAATTTACAAAGAGAAATGAAATGTGGCAAGTTTTATCAAAATTTTAATAAGTCAAATACTTAATCGTATCTTGATAAAGCACTTGATTTTCGCATTGTATCAGTAATAGGTCATTTTCTTCAAAGATTGTTGAGCCAGTTGGCTTTTGATACTCGTTTTTACGCTTTATTAGGATTATTAAAAACTCAGTTGGAAGCTCAAGCTGAGCCAAATCTTTGCCAATTAGTTTTGAGCCATAGTGGATGGTATGCTGGTGAAGCGTGTAGCTTAAGATCGGAGAGTTTTCCACTGCCTTAACATCCTCTTGCTCGCTCTCTTTGACCTTAAATTTATCAGCTGCAAAGCCAAGCGACATGCCCTGTATCAAAATAGAAATCAAAACCATAAAAAATATAATGTTAAAAATCATATCCGCATCACGTACGCCATCGACATAAACATAGGTAGCTAGCACAACTGGCACGACGCCTCTTAGCCCAACCCAGGAGATAAAAATTTGCTCATTTATCTTAAATTTTGAAAATGCAAGCGATGCAAAAACACCAAGTGGTCTTGCAAAAAACATAAGCCATAAGGCCAAAACAAGCGCCATTAGTGCTGTTGCTGGAAGTTGTGATGGATTTACCAAAAGACCAAGCGTCAAAAAGACAACTATTTGCATAGTCCAAGCGATACCATCGTGAAAACCGACTAAATTTTTCTTATGAGAAAACTCTTTTTTGTTTATAAAAATTCCAGCTATATAGACAGCCAAATAGCCATTGCCACCGATTTTAAAGCAAAGCGTATATAAAAGTAATATCCAAGCGATAGAAAAAACCGGATAAAGGCCCCAGCTTTTTAGGCGAAGTCTATTAAAGATTGCTGGCAAAGAAACGCCAAATAAATAGCCCATAGCGATACCTATGCTAAACTGCTTAACAAGTGTGATCGCCCACTCTGACGCACTTGGAGTGCTATTTAGTGAGATCATTTGAACGATCGTCATAGTTAGAAATATCGCCATTGGATCGTTTGAGCCAGATTCAAGTTCAAGCAATGGCGCAATGCTATTTCTAAGTGAAATTTTCTTAGCTCTTAGTATGGCAAATACCGCTGCTGCGTCTGTTGAAGAGATAATGGAGCCTAGCAAAAAGGCCTCCGCCCAGGTAAAATCAAGCAGATATTTTGCAACTGGAGCGATGGCTAGCGCAGTTAAGAAAACACCAAGTGTAGCAAGTGCTAAACCTCTACCAAAGATAGGTTTAATCGCTGCAAAATCAGTATCTAGCCCACCAGCATAAAGTATAAAAATAAGTGCTAGCATGCCGACATTTTGAGCGATTACTTGATCATCAAAATTTACACCCAGCAAGCCATCTGAGCCAGCTAGCATGCCAACGCCTAAAAATATTATTAAAGATGGAATTCCAAATTTATCAGAGATCTTACTTAAAAGAATGCTAGTTATAAGCAAAACTGCAAAAAATAGTAGTAAATTTTCCAAATAAACTCCACAAAATTATATTAAATTATACTTTCAAAAACTTCAAATTTATCTTGATTTACGAGCATCTCAAGCAAGACACCATAGTTATCTTTTATCTCATCTTGAAGTTTTATAGCAAGCTCTTTTGCGTCTTTTCCATCTTTTGGATAGGTAACTACTAGATCGATCGGCTCAGCGTTTAAAAACTCTTGTATGCCAGTTAGTAGCTCGCTAGCGCCTCTTTCGTTTGTGCCGTGAAGTACTACTACATAGTGTTCATTTTCTCTTATGACAACGTCTGTTTGTCTTAGGATTTTTTCAAAAATTTCGCCATATTCTTTACTATTTGGCAAAGAAAAATATATCAAAGATAAATTTTTCGCATAGTCCTTTACGTTTTTGTATCGCTTTATAAAAGCTATCTCAAGATCGATTATTGACAAAATATCAACTGCCGAGAAGGTTTTCGCCGCCATTTTTACACTCTTTTTACTATTTTGATTTTACGCCACTATTATATCTTGTAAATTTTCAAAAATAAAGACATTCATTCCGTTTTTGTATTCATAGCTAAATTTTAGTCCATGAGCCTCAAGGATGTTGCTAACTATATATAAACCTAAGCCAAAGCTCTTTTGCGCATCCTCGCCTTTGATAAATGGCTGGATGTAAAAGTCAAGGTCATTTTTTAGCTTCTCGCCTTGAGTTATAAATTTCATATGATCCTTACTAACCATGATATTTACGTGTTTATCGGTTGAATATTTTATGCCATTATCTATCATATTTTTTATAGCGACTGAAAATAGCTTAAAATCAACCATCACTCTAACCTCATCAAGCTCGCTGATACCAACATGCTCCTTTTCAACCATCGCTATATCTATAGCCTCATCGATGAGATCTCTCATAAGGCAAGGCGTCTTATTTGTAAGGCCTATCTTTGAAGTGATCTGCTCGATCGCCGCAAGCTCGTTTATCAAATTTTCAAGCTTGTGAAAGACCGAGATTAGCCTCTCTTGATTTTTGCTTTTTTCTATCATTTGAGCGGCGATTAGCCCCTTTGTGATAGGCGTTTTTAGCTCGTGCATGATATTTCTTAAGAAAAGATGCCTTGAGTCATTTAGTGCCTTGATCTGACAAACCGCACCGTAAAATGCCTCTGAAACTTCAGAAATTTCATCCTTGCCGTTACCGACATTTTGCACGCCATCAAGCTCGCCATTTGCAAATTTCACGATCTGACGCTTTAGCTTTCTAAGCGGTTTTATCTTATAGATGACAAATATATAAGCAGCCAGCAAAATGACCGCAACTACGGCAAACACAGCCTTTATCACCTCATATCTATAAGGCTGAAATTCTTTATCCATCAAAAGCTTTAACTCATCTAAATGCTCGATCTTTAGGTAGTGATGCTTATTATAAAGTAAGATCGCACTTGATCCTAGATCACTTGAAATTTCTTCTAAAACGGCTGCATTTTTTAAAATTTCTTCTTTTTCATTTTTAGCTGTGATCTCTGGCATGTCGATGTTTGAGAGCTGGCGGTCGTACTGAGCTTTGTTTATGATGCCACCCATGTAGAGTAAATTTGTCCTAGCGACGTTTGAGTATTTGTTATTTAGCTCTCTTGTGTAGTTTTGTTTATCAAAACCCATGAGCCACAAAAAGGCTAGAAATATCGAAACGAGCGCAAGCCCAAAGATAAACGTTATCGTGATAAATATAGAAGATCGTGGCATCAAAGGACCAACTTGTAGCCGATGCCACGGATCGCGTGGATGTATTTTGGCTCTTTTGGATTTTCATTTAGTTTTTGGCGAATTCTGCCGATGATGACGTCGATACTTTTGTTTGAACTATCTTCATTTATGCTCTCACAGTTGTAGATGAGCTCCTCTCTAGTGACCGCCCCACCCTCTTTTTGAAGCAGATATTTTAAGATGTCATACTCCGCTGCGGTTAAATTTAAGACACTGCCTTTAAATAAAATTTCCCTCTCAAATTCTTTCAAAACCAAGTCTTTGTTTAAATTTCTTGCCTCATTAGCTGGAGCTATGCTCTGCCTTCTTAGATGGCTTTTTATACGAGCTAGCAGCTCTTGTGGGTCATAAGGCTTTGGCAAATAATCATCCGCGCCGTTATCTAGGGCATTTACTTTGTCCGTTATATCGTGCCTTGCGCTTGAGATGATTATAGGGATGTTGTGTTTTTTTCTTATCTCTTTGCACACCTCTAGTCCGTCCATGCCAGGGAGCGTAAGATCAAGGATAACTAGGTCAAATTCGCTTGTATTTAAAGTAGATAGTCCGATATATGGCTCCTCGGCCGTCGTTACTTTTATATCGTAGTTTTCTAGGTATTCAGTCAAAATTTCAGCAAGCTCCATATCATCTTCTATCATTAAAATTCTAGTCATGATCTTTCCTGATGTAAATTTATTTTTAAGGATTATAGCAGATAAAGGTTTTAAAAATTTAAAAGAGTTAAGAGCTGAAATTTCAGCTCTTAAGTAGTTATTTTATAACAAGGCCTTGCATGATGCCACCGCGGTTTATCCACACTAGCGTCTTTTTGCCTTTTGCGTTTTTAACTGTGCTTGCAAATGTTTGAATATCTTTTATGCTCTCTTCGCCAACTTGAACGATCACGTCGCCTCTTTCAAAGCCAAAGTCTTCAGCTTTTGAGCCAGATTTTACGTCAGTTACTAGCACGCCTTGAGTATCTGGGCTGATCTTATACTTAACTCTTATCTCATCGCTTAGATTACTAACGCTAAGACCATCGATGATGACGCTTTTTGTCGCATCTTTTGCGTTGTGATCCATATTTACAAGCTTGATTTTTGCATTCATTATTTTATTTGATCGCTCGTAAGTTATATCAACGCTGCTATTTGGAGTTAGTGAGCCGATGAAATTTTTAAGATCATTTGCGTTTTTGATAGCTTTGCCGTTTGCTGAGATAACCAAGTCGCCTCTTTTTAGCCCTGCTTCATCTGCTGGCATGCCCTGCTCTACGCCGCTTATTAGCGCACCCTCTTTATTTGTGTAAAGCTCTTTTTGCTCATCAGTTAAATTTGCTATCGTAACGCCGATAAATCCACGCTCGATCTTGCCGTCAGTTATCAGCTTTTTAGCGATATCTTTTACCATATTTGATGGGATCGCAAAGCCTATGCCGTTGTTGCCACCACTTTTTGAAAGTATGGCTGAGTTTATACCGACTAAATAGCCCCTACTATCAACCAAAGCGCCACCTGAGTTGCCAGGGTTTATAGAGGCGTCTGTTTGGATGAAATTTTCATATTGATTAAGTCCGATATCATCTTTATTTAGCCCTGAGACGATGCCTTGAGTGATGCTCTCACCTACGCCAAAAGGATTGCCTATAGCAAAGACGACATCTGCATCAAGCAGTTTTGATGAGTCGGCAAATGTTATCGCATTTAGCCCATTTGCATCTATCTTTATAACGGCTAGATCAGTCTTTGGATCGCTACCTATTAGCTTCGCTTTATACTCCTTGCCACCCTTTGCCAAGGTCACAACGATCTGGTCGCTATCTTCGATGACGTGGTTGTTTGTAACGATGTAGCCGTCATTTGAGATGATGACGCCAGAGCCTAAAGAGGTTGTCTTTTCTTTCTCTTTTGGCTTTGCAAAGTTAAATCCAAAAAATTCATTAAAAAACGGGTCGTTAAACATCTGCTCGATGCCTGCATTACTTACTGTTTTTGTAGTTGAGATATTTACAACTGAAAGCTTTGCCTGAGCGATAGAGTCATAGTATGAAAGCACACTATTTTTATCACTTAACGGCGAAACTCTAGTTACATCTTGGTTTGCTTCGTTAAATTTAATATCAGCTCCCATTAGCAAAGAAGCCGCTGCTAATGAAATTAGCATAAATTTTTTCATTTTTTTCCTTTAAATTGAAAATGTCTTGAAATTATAAATAGAGCTTAAAAATAAAATCTTAACGCTTTTTTCTCCTTTGTAAATAAAAATAAACTTGACTTGCATAGACTAAAGTTTTGTGATATAATCCGTGTCAAAAAACATAAGGAGAATATATGAGCGAAAGCTTATATGAAACTTTAGGAGTTTCAAAAGGCGCATCAAGCGACGAGATAAAAAAAGCTTATAGAAAACTTGCTAGAAAGTACCACCCAGACATCAACAAAGACCCTGGAGCAGAGGATAAATTTAAAGAGATAAACGCTGCTTATGAAATTTTAAGTGACGAGAAAAAACGTGCCCAATATGATCAATACGGCGATAATATGTTTGGCGGTCAAAATTTCCACGACTTTGCCAGAGGTTCAGCCGATATGGGCGATCTAAACGATATCTTGAAAAATATCTTCTCAGGCGGATTTGGTGGAGGCGGCGCTAAATTTAGCGGTGGCTTTGGTGGAGGTTTTGAGGGATTTGAAGGCTTTGGCGGAGGTGGATTTGGCTTTGGCGGAGCTGATCTAGACGTAAATGCCAAAATTTCTATACCATTTGACGTGGCTGTAACTGGCGGCGAGCATAAGATAAATTTTAATGGCGAAAGCATCAAGATAAAGATCCCAAGCGGTATAGAAGGCGGCGAAAAACTTCGCATAAAAGGCAAAGGCAAGAGTGCTGGCGGTCAAACTGGCGATCTTATACTTGCCATTAGCGTTGAGCCAAGTGACGAGTATGAAAGAGTCGGAGATGATCTATATAAAGATGTAGAAATTCCACTAAAAACTATGCTCTTTGGCGGCAAGATAAATGTGCATACATATAAAAAAGATGTAACCATTAAAATCGCTGAGAACTCAAAAACAGGCACGAAGATCCGATTAAAAGGATACGGCGTGCAAAACAGAAAGAGTGGAATTTATGGCGATCTTTACTTAAAAGCTAGAGTAAAGCTTCCAAATATCAGCGAGCTTGACGAGGGCTTAGTAAAAGAGTTAAAAGAAAAATTACCGGAGTAAAAAATGCAAAATTATGAAGAACCACTTTTTTTAATAAGCGTTGTAGCTAAGGTTTTAAGCATACATCCACAAACTTTAAGACAATACGAAAGAGAGGGACTTGTCGAGCCATCAAGAACAGATGGCAAGATGAGGCTCTACTCACAAAAAGACGTTGATCGTGTAAAAACGATACTAAATTTAACCCGTGAGCTTGGTGTAAATTTAGCAGGTGTTGATGTGATACTTCAGCTAAAAGAGAAAATTGACGATTTAGAAGCAACTATTGATGAGTTAAATAAAAAATTACACGAAGCTACCAGTCAAACTAGCACCAAAAGATCGCTAGTAAAGAGAAAAAGTAGCTTTGATCTTGTATTTTACGAAGGCAAAAAATAATATATGGAACAAATTTTAGAAGGCTTCTTGCTTGTCGCTGCGATCTCAGTCGCGTTAAATGTCATTTTTAAGAAATTTCAGATACCAACCATCATCGGCTACATCGTAACCGGCACGCTTATATCAGAATTTTTCAACCTAAAAAGCAACGATGAAATTTCTCATATCGCGGAATTTGGTATCGCATTTTTGATGTTTACGATCGGACTTGAGTTTAGCTTTAAGCACCTGATGAGCATGAAAAAAGAGGTCTTTCTAAATGGCGGTCTGCAAGTTTGTTTAAGTGGCTTTGTGATGGGCGTGATGCTTTACTACGCGCTTCATCTAAAGGACGAGACAGCGCTTATAGCAGGTCTTGCCTTTGCTCTATCTTCAACTGCGATCGTGCTAAAAACGCTAAATGACAACGGCGATGTGAGTAAAATTTATGGTAGAAAAGCACTTGGAATTTTACTATTTCAAGATATCGCCGTCATCCCGATCTTACTTATGATAGATATGTTTAGCTCGCAAGATGCCTCGATAAATGAGCTTTTGTTAAAGACATTTACGAGTGCGTTTATCCTTATCGTTGTGCTATTTTTGCTCGGCAAATACGTCATCAACTGGATATTTTACAAAGTCGTTCAGACAAACTCTCAAGAGGTCTTTATAGCTACGATCCTATTTTTAGTCGTTGGTGCCAGCACGCTAGCTCACTTCTTTGGCTTTTCATACTCGCTTGGCGCTTTTTTAGCTGGTATGATGATGGCAGAGACGCAGTATAAGCACCAGATCGAGGTAGACCTCATACCTTTTAGAGACTTGCTTCTTGGACTATTTTTTATAACCGTTGGTATGCAGATAAATTTCGGCGTCGTCATATCAAATATCTGGCTAGTTCTAGGCCTAGTCTTTAGCGTCATGGTAATAAAAGCGATCGTTGTCTTTGCTATCTTAAACATATATCTAAAGCGAAGAGTTGCCGCTAAAACCGCACTTAGCGTTTGTCAGATAGGCGAATTTGCACTGGCTGTCTTTGGTCTGATGACTACTAGAAACTTGCTTGACGTGCAAACAGCTCAAATTTTCATCGCAGCCTCTGTTATATCTATGTTTGCGACACCTTTTATACTTAAAAAACTTGACGTTATAGCTGATCTTGTCGAGCGTGAGATAGTCATCGAGTCAAATGACGCCCTAAAGCCACAAAAACTAAAAAATCACATCGTGGTCTTTGGCTACGACAGACTTGGTCAAGAGGTCGTTTTAAGGCTAAAAGAGACAAAGCTTTTATACCTAGTGCTTGACAACGACATTAGCCTAGTTGAGCTTGGCAGAAGCCGCGGGGAAAATGTATTTTTAGGAAACGTGCTTCAAAGCGACACTCTTGAAAATGCCTGCCTAAACGACGCAGCAGCCGTTATCATAACAGTTAGCAACGAGCAAAGAGTTGAGCTCATCGCTCAAAAGATAAAAGACTACGGCGCAAATATCCAGACGATCATCAAGGCAAATGGCGAGGGCAACAAAGAGATCTTTGGCGAGCTAGGTGCAAATTTCCACCTAATAAGCGAAGAGCGCGTCATGGCAAAAACCCTTGTTCATGAAGCCCTTCAGTGTAAGATCGACCACGACGTAAGAGCGTAGTAAATTTAGCTTCTTAAAACACGATTTTTTGTTAAGCTCGTTTAATAAATTGATAAAACTATTAGCAATATTGTTGATTATATAAGAAAAAAAGAAGCTAAAAATTTGTCTAGCCACAACATCAATGCTAGTCTTAATGAGAAAGAATTAAAAATTGATGAGCTATCAAAAGATAAAAAATAGAATTTATTGCAAATTAAAAAAAGCATATTAGCCAATAATATGCTTTTAAAAATTAAATTTAAAGCCTAGTTTTTCTAGGCTTTTACTCATTTCTTAAAGTTTGAAGGACATTTACCTCTGTGGCTTTTTTAGCTGGATAATAAGACGATATAGCCACGATAAATACAGCTCCAACTATAATAAGCACAAGATCGATGGTTGAAAGCTCGAGTGGTAGTTTGCTTGAGCCATAAACATCAGCTGGCAGGTCTATGATGTTGAAATTTCCAAGTAAAAATAGCCCCAAAAAGCCAAGCACTAGGCCAAATATAATGCCGCCTCCACCTATTACTAACCCTTGATAGAAAAAGCTTCTTTTTATCTCGCCTTTGCTAGCTCCAAGTGCTAGAAGCAAGGCGATCTCCTGCCTGCGGTTCATCACAGTCATTAGCAGTGAGCTTATGATATTTAGCGACGCCACAAGGATAATAAGCATCAAAACTATAAAAAGTGCTCTTTTTTCAAGTGCGAGCGCTGAGAAAAAGTTGCCATTTTGCTCCCACCAGCCAATGGCAACCGTGCCAGTTGGTAGGCCTTCGCGCACCCTTTTTATATCATCAAATGGCTTACTTGAAAAGATGTGAATTCCATCATAAACGCCCTTTGGATAGTCCAAAATTTTCCTTAAGGCATCAACTGAAGTATATGAAAATGCCTTATCGTAAGCGATTAGCCCAGATGTAAATGAGCCACCTATGTCAAAGCGCTTCATCTTTGGTGTTAGCGAAAAGCCGGCTGGATCGGCCTTTGTAAAGATAAGCGTTAGTTTTTCATCGTTTCTTAGTCTAAACTCACTCGTTATGCCACTTCCCACAAGTATCTCAAAGCCATCTAGCTCTTTATCTTTTAAAGCTTCATTTACGACTGAGTTTATCTGCTTTTCGTCTTTAAAATTTACGCCATAAATTAGCCCACCTTCAAGCGCGTTTGCCGAGCGGTAGATGACCTGCGTGCTGATATATGGACTAAATTTAAGGTCGCTAAATTTAGCCTTTAGCTCATCTACAAAGCTATCATCGATCGATCCTTTAAAAGCACTTTGAACGGTTATAGGATAGTTCATCGTAAAAAGTTTGCGCTCAAATTCTTTGTCAAATCCATTCATAATAGCCATCGCAACTATTAAAACCATAAGTCCGATGCTAACACCAAGAAAGGCGAGCAAGGCGCTTAGAGCGATAAATGGCTGAGTTTTATCAAATCTTAAATATTTAAAAAGTAGGTACTTTGGTAAACTTGTCATCAAATAGCCTTTAAAAGATTAAGGCGCTTTGGCGCCTTAAAAGTAGAAATTTTAAGCAAATATGCCTTTTTTAGGGCCACTTTTGCCGTGGCAATCTTTATATTTTTTACCGCTTCCGCAAGGGCATGGAGCGTTTCTTGGTATCTTTTTTTCTGGCGTGAAATTTTCATCTTCGCCTTGATTGTTGTAGTTTAGAGTCTCATTTTCAGCATTTTGACTAGCTTCAAGCATCATCCTAGCTTGCTCTTCTTGCTCCTCACGGCTCTTAAATCTAACGATTTGAAGCGTTTTAACGCTCTCAGTTTTTAGTCTGCCAACTAGCTCCATAAAGAGGTTGTAGCTCTCTTTTTTATATTCAACTAGCGGATCTTTTTGATTATACCCTCTTAGACCTATACCAGTTTTTAGGATATCCATCTGATAAAGGTGCTCTCTCCACGCATTATCAAGCACTTGAAGGTATAAAATTTTCTCTATATCTTTTCTTTGCTCTTCATTTAGCACGCTCATCTTTTCGTTGTATCTAACCTCTAAAATTTGCGCTATTTTTTCTACTAGTTCGTTATACTCTAGTCCTTTTAGTTCGCTTTCGTCGATCTCTTCGCCACAATCCGCAAGGATGATAGAGCATAAATTTTTAATGTCATAGTCATCTTTCAAGCCGCCATGGAAAATTTCAGCCGTATCAAGTAAATTTGTAGCATATTCAACTCTATTTTGAGCTATCTTCTCGCTCATATCATAGCTCTTGTCAAGTAGCTCGTCGCGGTATTTGTAGATAGTCTTTCTTTGTTCATTTGCCACATCGTCATATTCAAGCAAGTGTTTTCTAGCCTCAAAGTGCAAGCTCTCGACTTTCTTTTGAGCATTTTCAACAGCCCTTGTCACCATGCGGCTCTCGATGCTTTCGCCCTCGTCGATACCAAGCCTATCCATGATCGCTTTTATGCGGTCGCTACCAAAAATCCTTAAAAGATTATCCTCTAAACTTAGGTAAAATCTACTCATACCAGGATCGCCCTGACGTCCAGCACGGCCACGAAGCTGATTATCTATCCTTCTACTCTCATGCCTTTCGGTGCCGATGATATATAAACCGCCAAGGTCTCTCACCTCGTCATTTATCCTGATATCGACACCACGTCCAGCCATGTTTGTAGCGATAGTCACAGCGCCTTTTACGCCAGCTTGTGCGATGATCTCAGCCTCTTTTTCGTGGTTTTTAGCATTTAGCACAGAGTGTGGGATACCAGCTTTTTTAAGCATCTCATGAAGCACCTCACTGCGCTCGATACTTGCAGTTCCTACAAGCACTGGCTGACCTTTTTCGTGAGCTTTTTTGATCTCGTCGATGACAGCTTTAAATTTCTCGTTTTGAGTTTTATAGATAAGGTCGTTTTGATCGATCCTCTTAACTGGTACGTTTGTTGGGATCGAGATAACTTCAAGATTATAAATTTGAGAAAACTCAGTAGCCTCAGTCTGAGCCGTACCAGTCATACCTGCAAGCTTTTTATACATTCTAAAGTAGTTTTGGTATGTTGTGTCGGCAAGCGTTTGGCTCTCTTCTTGAATTTTCACGCCCTCTTTTGCCTCAAGCGCTTGGTGAAGCCCCTCGCTAAAGCGCCTGCCCTCGCTTAGACGTCCTGTAAATTCATCGACAATGACGACTTCGCCATCTTTAACAACATAATGAACGTCTTTTTCAAAGAGATTGTGCGCTTTTAGGGCTTGATCTAAGTGGTGGCTTAGCACGGCGTTTTCAAGGTTGTATAAATTTTCAACCCCAAAGAGCTTTTCAGCCTTGCTTATGCCAGCCTCTGTGATCATTATCGTTCTATTTTTTTCATCTACTATAAAGTCCCCCGTTGGCTTTGAGCCTGGCACGTTTGGATCGGCTGGAGTGCCTCTGGTAAGCTGTTTTGCGACTTGATCAGCTCTTATGTAACCATCAAGCGTGCGGTTTGTAGGACCAGAAATTATAAGCGGTGTTCTAGCCTCATCTATCAAGATACTATCGACCTCATCCACGATAACGAAGTTATGGCCTCTTTGCACCTTTTGACCAGCTTCAAATTTCATATTATCACGAAGGTAGTCAAAGCCAAATTCTGAGTTTGTGCCGTATGTTATGTCGGCGTTATAGGCAGCTTGTCTTACTTCATCGTCGTATCCGCCACTTAGTATCACATCTACGCTTAAGCCTAAAAAGTTATAAAGCTCGCCCATTTGCGTCGCGTCGCGCTTTGCAAGGTAGTCATTTACAGTTACAACGTGCACTCCCTTGCCGCTCATCGCGTTTAATATAACTGGCAAAGTCGCAACCAAGGTCTTACCCTCGCCTGTCTTCATCTCGGCGATCCTACCCTCGTTTAGCACCATGCCGCCTATTAGTTGCACGTCAAAATGGCGCATCTTAAGCACCCTTTTACTAGCCTCTCTAACTAACGCAAAGACATCATTTAAAATTTGATCTAAAGTGACTTTCTCTTCGACAACTTGGGCTTTTAGCTCGTTAAATTTGATCTTAAGCTCATCGTCGCTCATCTTCTCATATGTAGGCTCTAGCGCATTTATCTGCGCCACGCGTTTTATGTATTTTTTGACTTCTCTATCGTTTTTCGTGCCAAAAATCTTTCTAAATACAGATGAAATCATTACTTTACCTTCCTAAATTTTTAAACTTTGGATCTTAGCATAGTTTAACTATTTATTTAATTAAACTGGGCTAGAATACGCCAAAAAAGGATAAAAAATGAGAAAATTTTTGATAGCTTCTCTCGTTGTGGTTTGCTCATTTGGTGCTGGCTTAAATTTTAAAAGCTTGCAAAGTGACTTTACACAAACTGTCTTTAGTGAGGGCAAAAGTGTAAATTACAAGGGTAGATTTTACGCTAAAAGCGATAACACCGCACTTTGGATATATGAAAGCCCAACACCAAAGAGAATTTACTTTGACAAAGACAAGGTGGTCGTGATCGAGGATGAGCTTGAGCAAGCCATCATTTCAAGGCTAGATGATACGCCAAATTTGACGCAGGTTTTGGCTCACGCAGAGCAAATTCAACCAACACTTTATAAGGCGATATATGACGGGGTTGAGTACTTTATAACGATCAAAAACACGCTTCCAACGACGATTGACTATAAAGACAAGCTCTCAAATAAGATAAAAATCACTCTAAGCAACCCTGTAAAAGACGCGCTCATCCCAAAAGAGACGCTAACTCCAGTCATCCCACAAGGTTACGATATCGTAAATCAATAAATTTGGCTAGCTTTTAGCCAAATTTACTCACTTCTCTCCGAAGTCTTTCCCAAATTCTTGCACATTATTTAGATCGATCGGCTTTTGCACCACGTCATTTGGATCAGGTGCGACGATAATCTCGTTGCCTTTTTTCTTCTTTTCTGGCTTTGTCATCACATCTTCATTTACGCTTGGATCAGAGCATAAATTTTGGCTTTTTATCGCTTTTATGATCTCGCTTAGCTCTAGATTATTTATCACTTTGATATTTAAAATAAGCACGTCATCGATATCAAGCGAATGCTTTTTGGCTGCGTATTTCATAAAGAGCTCTTTAAATTTCTCTTTTCCCATTGAGGTGAGGATATCCTCCACGTAAAAGCTGCCAACCACGACGTTTAGCGCATCAAGCACGTATGCTTCATTCTCCTCCACGTCACGTCCGACAACTTCAAGGTTCATGCTTATCTTTTTTGTTAAATTTTGTCCAGCTTTTGAGTAGATATCTGTCTGAAAGTCACTCACTTTTAGCACGTCTGCAAATGCAAAAACGCCAAAAACAAGGCTTAAAAATAGCTTTTTCATAAACTCTCCTTAATATGCAAAAATACGTTTTCTTGGTAAAATTTCTTAACTTCGTCGTCAATTTTAACCACTTTTCTTAAATGCTGCCTAAAATCACTTTTTTTATCATAAAAAAGTTTTAAATTTTTAGGATTTACCGCGCGAGAAAGTGCGACGTAGAGCTGTCCTTTAGCAAAGATGTGGTTGATGTTGCAAATGAGCGAGTTTATGCTCATGCCTTGAGACTTGTGGATAGTTAGCGCATAGGCAAGCTTAAATGGAAACTGATAAAGCGAAGCTTGCACGTTCTCCTCGATCTCGTCTTCATTCAAATTTAGCGCGCAAAAGTTATAAGCGCACTTTTCTATCTCGCAAATCTCGCCGCTATCTTTTTGCACGATCACGCTTGATATGGCGCCATTTTCTTTTAAAATTTGCATGATCTTGCCTTGCTCGCCGTTATAGTACTCGCCCCATTTGTTTGAAGTAAAGATGATTTTTGCGCCTATCTTCATCTCTAAATTTCGCGAGATATTTAGAGTATTTGCCCACTTTTCAAACTCTTTTTTATCTAAATTTTCATCCATAACAAGCACGTCCGAGTTTGAAATTTCAAGTGGCGTATTAAGCGCAAGAAGTCTCTTTTGATTTAGCATCTCAGCCTCAGCGTTTCTGCCAAAAAGCACACTAGTCTCGCTATCTGGCTCGATAGCTCCCACTCGCAAGCTCTCGATGTAGGCAATCATCTCATCATCTAGCTCGCCAACTCTAAGGCGAGAGAGAATTTCATAAAATTTAAGATCATTTGTGCGTTTTGAGACGAGCAGCTCAACATTTGTAAATTTCATATCCTCCCACGCACTGGAGTTAAAAGCGTATAAAAAGTTAAAAAGTTTGCTCTCATTTTGCTCTTTTTGCACGGGTGGCAGCTGATAAAAGTCGCCCACTATAAGCACCCTGCCCTTAAATTTAGAGGTAAGCAAGCGGTATCTTATCATCTCCATCACATTTGAGCTAACCATCGAAATTTCATCTATTACAAGCAGATCGCAGGCATCTAGCATATTTCTTAGCTTGCTTAGCTTATCTTTTTGGCGGTAGTCAAGCCGTCTTAGCTCCTCGTAGTCCTTGCAGTAGCCAAATTTAAAAAAGCTATGCAAGCTCACGCCCCCAAGGCTAACAGCGCTTATGCCAGTTGAGCCAAGGATGACGACGTTTTTGAAATTTTCTTTGTAGTGTCTGATGATGGAGGCGGTTAGATAGCTCTTGCCAACACCGCCACCGCCTGTTAAAAAGACATTTGAGCGAGATAAAATTTCTAAAATTTGATCTTTCATCTACTCAAACATCTCTGGGCGATACTCAAAATGCATCGTATCAAAGTGCTTCCAGCGTCCGCCCCAGACAAATTTATGCTTTTCAAATACTCGCACTATCTTTTCAGGGATCAAGTTCTCATAGCCCTTGCTCCACTGCCAGTAGTGGCTCTTTTTTACATTTATATCGATCGCGATGCCGTAGCTGTGCGCGCTTAGGCGGTTTGTGCCAGCGATGATGCGCCACTTAAATGTCCCGCCTGGATCTTTTAGATATTCAAGTAAATTTGGATCGCTCTTTGCCATCTCATTTAGCTCGTTGCTCACATCCTGCAAAGCAGCTGCAGCGCCATTTTTAGAGTTAAATTTTAAAGGCAAATTTAAAAAATCCTTTAGCCAGATGACATCTACTAAATTTGCCTTTACCGCGCTCTCGCTTGAGCCATAAATTTTGCCTAAAAGCTCGTAGTTTCTGCATCTACCAGCATCACTTAGAGCCGCACTAAGTGGCGAAAATGCAGCGTAATCAAGTGCGTTCATATCCTCCACATCAGCCCCAGTGCTGCACTCTTCATCTTTTTGTTTAAAATCATCATAGACTAGGCTCGTGCCATCGCTAAATTTAACCAAATTTTCTTCGATCTTCACGCCATAAGCTCTCTGCAAAGCTGACATCTTTCTAGCCTTATCTAGCATCCCTTGCTCAGGCCTCATCACATTTATAGAATCAACCTTAGAAATTAGCAAATTTGCACTTTGTATGTCGCTTCTATTTTGTCCGATGTTTAGCGTAGTTATCGCAGTCGCTCCGATAAGCGCACGGCCATTATTTGTAGTCTTTAGCCCCCAAGCATCATGCACGACGTAGATATCATCGCCCTTGTATCCAGCGTAGAGCATGATGTGACCTGGCAGATGCACGAGCGTGAGATATGGCACGCCTTTTTCTTTTATCTCTTTGCTCTTTGCAGCGTTGCTAAGCCCTTTTAGATTGATCTTTTCTCCCATATTTGCCTGTGCCCTTGAGTTCCTAGGCAACCACACGCCAAAGCTTGCTAGCAAGTCTTTTGTAAAAAGCGAGCAGTCCCTTAGCTTATCCACACCGCCCCAGCCATAAGGCTGAGTAAGAAGCGAGCTAAGAATAGTTTTTAAATTTGAGTCGTTAAATTTAAGTGGAAAAAGGGCGCTAAAAGACTTTGGGAGGACAAACTCCCTAAGCATATTTCTTACATAAATTTTGCCGTAGTAGTTTTTGTCATCTTGCGCCAAAACTGGCAGTATCGCGCCTACACGTGAGTAAAATAAAAAGTTTCCGCCCTTGTCATAAACTGGCATCTTGTCGGTTTTTATCGTTACAAAGCTTGATTTTTGATAGGTAAGCGCCTCTTCGTCGCTTATAAATTTGATATCTTCAACCTTCACCCAGCCCCAAACCGCATCATCACTCACAAACGCCCACGCCCTATCCTTTGAGAGGTGCGATACAAAGAGCGGATGAGCGATGCTTAGGGTGGATTCTTGCAGATAGTCAAACGGATAGCCCTCGCCTGGAGTTTGCGGGTTTAAAAATATCGGCTCGTCGGTTGGAAAATTTCTTACAGCTGTGTTTGCTGAAGTTAGAGCGTAAGCTGAAATTTGCAAAAAGCCAGCAAAATTTGCATTCTCCTTTTGTGCGTCAAACCAGCTTTGAGGTATCTGCCTAAAATTTGAGCCAAAATACTTTCTCTTCTCGCTTGGTTTATATACATTAAACGCCCAAAAAGCGTCATTTGGGTTAAATTTCACGCCTCTTAAAGTAAAAACCTTAAATCTTCTTTTTAAAATTTCATCTTGAGCAAAGCTCGCACTTTGCATATTTTGAGGTAGCGACGAGGCGTCTTGTTTTACTTCAAATTCAAGCAGGCTGATGCGCTCATTTGGCTTATAGACATTTTCGTCTGGCAGGGCATTTTGCTGCTTGTTTGGCTCTGGTTTTGTTGTCTGCGAACAACCCAAAAACAAAGCAACACTAAGTGCTAAAAATATACCTTTTTTCAAATTTCTTCCTTATCCTTAAATATAGCCTCAACGATCAAAACAAAGATATAAAACATCTTTTCATCGTTGTTTTTGCAAATTTGCCTCATCGTCTCGTTTTGATCCTTGACCTTTATATCGTTTGATCTTAAAATTTCTGCAATGTCTGAGCCAAATCTCTTTGAAAGCTCACCCACTTTGACATCATTTAGCGCATTTAAAAACCTTGTCGTGTTGCAGTCCATCTGAACTGGCTTATGCTTTAAGATATTTTTAAACTCAAGGCTTAGCTTTTTTAGCTTTTTCTTCTTGACATAGCTGTGAATGATAGTTAAAACAACCAAGCTAAAGCCAAAGAAAATGTGCAAATTTAGCGAATTTTCGCTCATCTCTCCCTTTAAAAAGAGCACACCGCTTGCAAAAAGTCCCACCACGCAGGCAAAAAGTAGCAACAAGATGATGTATTTAAAGATCACCTCGAGCATGACGTTATCTTTTAGCCTCTCAAACATCAAGCCGCCCTATCTCATCTTCGCTAAAGACTAAAATATCATTTTCTTTTAGCAGTTTTGCCGCTACGCCATCGCCAAAGATTAACTTTTTAGTGAAGCTTCCATCATAAATTTGCCCGCTCCCACAGCTTGGACTTCTAGCTTTTAAAATAGCCTTTTTGCAGCCATTTAGCTTAGCTATCTTTAGGCAAATTTTAGCTCCATTTGTGAAATTTTCGCTCACATCTTTGGCGGTTTTTGTGACGACTAAGCCACCTTTCATCTCAGCTGGCTCTCTTGGCGTGCTAAGTCCGCCAAAAACCTCTGGGCAGACAAAAAGCAGATGATATTTTTTTGAAATTTCATCTAAAATGCCACTATCTAAAAGGTTGTTTTCGCCATTAAATTTGCAGTTTATGCCAGCCAGACAAGCGCTTATTAAGACCTTTTCTCTCAAAGCCCAGCTTCTTTTAAAAGCTCGCTAGCATAAATTTCACGAAGTTTGCTTGAGATTTCGCCCACTTTTGCGCCGTTTATCGCCTTACCGTCAGCATAGATGACTGGCAAAAGTATGAGCGTAGCAGCCGAGATAAAGACTTCATCAGCCGCGTAAACCTCATCCATGCTAAATTTACGCTCCTCTATCTTTAGTCCAATATCTTTAGCGATCCTTAAAAGCCTCATACGGCGGATCCCTGGCAAAATTTCATTTGAAAGTGGCTTGGTGATGAGAGTTTTATCTTTGATGATAAAAGCGCTTGAGCTACAGCCCTCCGTGACAAAGCCATTTTCTACCATAAAGCCCTCGTCCGCGCCCTTTTTGTGAGCCTCGTTTTTAGCGTAGCACTGAGCTAGAAGCGAGATTGATTTGATGTCGCGCCTCTTCCACCTTATGTCCTCGACGCTTGCCACTTTTATGCCAGTTTTTGCAGCTTGGTTGTTTAAAATTTCGCTCTCGTAGCAAAAGATAAAGACGCTTGGGGTTAAATTTTCCATAAAATAGAAATTTCTAAACGCCACGCCTCTTGTTACTTGCATGTAAATTCCGCCCTCTTTTAAGGCGTTTTTGGCGATCATCTCATTTAAGATCGCTTCAAATTTATCTTTTTCGTAAGGCAAGCTTATATCTATCTCGTTTAAGCTTCTCTCAAACCTCGCCCAAAAACCCTCTTTATCAACCATTTTTGAATTTATCACAGGCACCACTTCATAAATTCCATCGCCAAATATAAATCCTCTATCAAATGCGCTAACTTTTGCCTCATCTTTTGGCAAAAACTCGCCATTTAAAAAGACCGTTTCTAAAGCTTTATCTGCCATTTTTAGCTCCTTAAATTTTGTGCAAATTGTATCTAATTTTGTTTGAATTTATAGATTTTTAGATACAATGAGCTGAAATTTTTAAGGTAAAAAGTCTATAAAAAATGAAAGAAAATCTAAGAAACACTATCATTAAAAATATTTTTTTCGTCTCAAAACAGCCAGTTTTATTTAGAGATTTGCTTGAAGCAAATGCCCTTTTTAACGAAGGCATGCTAGTTGATGGCGCAAAGCTAAATTTTAAATTTAACCACGTCAGGCTATATCAAATTTACGCACTCATCTGCCTTGTCGTGCTGCTGCCACTACTTATAATCACACACCATTTTTTAGCAAACACCGACGCTCACATCTCGATCCTCTCAACCGCCCTTGTCACTTCGCTGGTCTTCATCGGATTTGATATGTTTAAGGTTTGGGCAAGAAGAGAGATAAGCTTGGAGCTTATAAAAAAGGCTTGGAGCGTGCATTTTCCATATTTTGCCTACGAAAAATACTCAAGTAAGGTCGAGGAAATTTACAACACCGCTCTTAAAAACGATATTTCTAAAAAAGATTTAGAACAATATATATATGAAAAGCTAATCTCTCAAAAAGAGAGCGCTGAGTAAATTTCATTTTGTTTTAAAGCAACTCGTAAAATTAGCTTTTTAACATTTTCGTCTTTGCAAAGCAGCTTCGCTTCTATCTCGCTTATGAAATAATATGGAAGCTTCCTCGTCTTTTTATCTAACATCAAAAACCTATCTGAGATGATTTTTATATCATTTTGCAAGGCGTTTTTCTCTTTTAACTCATCTAAATTTAGATAATTTCTAAGCTTAAACAGATCGCTATTTATATCATCAAGCTTGTTAGCTATAAATTTTGCATTTTTCATATTATCATCGTCTAAATTTTTACTAACTTTTATAGCGTAGTTTAGCTCATTTAGCGAGCCTAAAATCGCTTTTTCATCCGTGCTAAAAGCATCTTTGTTTGACTCATTTAGAGAAATTTGCACTAAATTTCTAAAACCTATCAAGGCACTGCTTAAGCTATCTTTTATCGCTGTATAGTCATTTTTCCTAGTTAGCAGATATGTAAGAAAAACTATCAAAAAGCCAGCTGCCACATCAAGCAATCTATCGACCATAAGGGCTAAAAAGTCTCTTTTTATAAGCGAAAAAATAGCTGTAAATTCAAACATAAAAGCCGTTGCAAAGACGATTTGTTTGTAAGATTTTAGATAATAAACCAAAAACATACCGATAAAGACAACCACGTAAAATGCGTATGATTCACCCATAAATTTCACAAAAGCAAGCGCGATAAAAAAGCCGATAACTCCGCCAAGAAGACTATCTCTGCCAGCATTTTTCAAAGCATCTTCGTCGTTTTTGTTTAGGCTCATCACTGCTATGGCTATCCAAATTCCGTGATTGATATGCGTGGCCTGCGAGATAAATATCGCCACAGCCATACAAATAGCAAGTCGCAAGGACTCTTTTAGCGTTTCGTTTTTAAAATTTAGCTTTAAAATGGCCTCTTTAAAACTGCTCTTTTTGGCGCTATTAAATGAAATTTTATCCTCGCCGCCCTCTTTTATAAGCAAAAATTTATCATAAAGCACGCCAAGCGAGCTTGCAAAAATTTTAAAATTTGAGTTTTTAGCTAAATTTAGCGCATCAAATTTTAGCTTTGGAGTTTGATTTTTAAAGATCTTTTTAAGCTCAAAAAGGTTGTAAGCGATCTCATTTTTTACCTCGTTTAAAAGCGCTTTGTCCTCGATCCTTTCAAACGAAGCGCCCAATGTTCGAAGCAAAAGAGCGATCTCTTCAACTTTATAAAAATAAAATAGCGCTTTAGCTTGATTTCTAACTAGCTTAACATCTTTTATCTTTAGGCTTTTGTTTGCAAAAATTTCTTTTGATTTATCAATCGAGCTCATCAAATCTGCAATGCTTGCGTAAAAATGGCTCGTGCCAAGCGCCTTGCTCGATAAGATAGCGCTGTCTAGTAAAAAGCTGATGCTTTTTTTAGTAAATTTGCCGTATTTGCCAAAATTTTCAAATTTTATGATGATGCTTAGCACGCCAGCAAGCACTAGACCGCCGATGCTTTCAACCACATTTAGCCCTACTGCGGCCTTTGTCACAAAAGCAACTAGCCCTGTTGCATTTACGGCGAGTAAAATTTTGTTTAAATTTGAGCTATAAATTTGGCTAATGCCTACCACAAATATCCAGACAAATACGATAAGTGAGAGCCAAACGCCAAGGCTCATAAGGGGTGCAACAAAGGGCATAAAAGCGCAAGAAAGCGCGATGTAAAGCAGCAAAAATGCAAATTTGCTCCTATCTTTGCACTCAAGCTCGCCAAGAAAGAAGATACCCATCGTAATATTTACAGCCATGATAGCGCCACTTAGATGAAAGAAGTAAAAGCACAAAAAGCAGTTAAAAGCGATGGTTGTAGCAGCTTTTAGCGAGTAGATGAGCTGAAAATTTGCAGGGTCGTAGTAGCGAGTAAAGCTTTTAAATTTCTTGATTATTTCCATTGACGCTCTTGCATATTGTTTAAAATTTGATTTTTATAACGCAAATTTTCAAGCTTTATGCTAAGAGCTCTGTTTTCTTCAAGGAGCATATCTCGTTTGCCGCTGATATCGGCGATATCTCTACTTATATAATAAATTTGATTTGCTATATAAATTTTTGGCAAAAATAGAGCCAGCGCTATAAAAACCGCCAGATAGACCATCACTAGCGTCTTAAAGCTTAAATTTACCTCACGTTTTTGCTCCTCGTCGTGAAGTGTTAGCAGCTCTTCTTTTTCTTGCATCTTTATCCTTTTATCTTAAAAACACGCAGTTTTGCGCTCTTGCTTCGTGAGTTTTGCGCTAGCTCACTTTGGCTTGCTGTTAGTGGTTTTTTGGTTAAAATTTCACCCAGTTCGTGGTTGTTTCCACACTCACATCGGTAGATGCCGGGCGGGCAGATACAGCTGTTTGCCCACTTTTTGAAGCGCTCTTTTACGATCCTATCTTCAAGCGAGTGAAATGTTATGATCGCCACCAAACAATCTTTAAAACCGTCCTTTTCTATGCTATCAAGCAAATTTGTTAGCTCATCTAGCTCGCCATTTACCTCTATCCTGATCGCCTGAAAAGCAAGGATCGCAGGGCTAACACCGCGCCCTTTTATCTGGGCTGTGCCTATTATGTTTGCAAGCTCTTTTGCGCTTGTTATCTCGCCTAAATTTCTAGCATTTATTATCTTATTTGCGATCCCAAAGGCATTTTTTAGCTCGCCGTAATCCCTAAAAATCCTAACTAACTCATCAAACGAGTAGCCATTTACCACGTCATAGGCGCTAAATCCTCGCTCTTTATCCATGCGCATATCAAGCGCGCTTGAGCCAATACTAAAGCCCCTATCATCCTTATCTATCTGCAAAGAGCTAACGCCGATGTCAGCTAAAATTCCTCTAACATTTGAAATTTCATCGCTGCTAAGTTTGCTAATAAGCTCAGAGAAATTGCTCTTATAAATTTTCACTCTACTGCCAAATGGCTCAAGTTTTTTGAGCGAGAAATTTATAGCTTCGATGTCTTTGTCGCAAGCGATCAAATTTAAATTTTCATTTTGAGACAAAATGGCACTAGAATGTCCAGCATATCCAAGTGTGCAATCTATAAAATTTCCACGCAGGTCTTTAAAAAATGATAAAACTTCGTCAAGTAAAACGCTAATATGCGGACTTTGCAACACTGCCTCTTTAATGAAATTAGTGTGAAAATTTATCGAAATTTTACTTAAAAAGCTATCATTACATAAAATTTTACACAAATTTTAAGATAGCTTAAATATAATCACCCAAACATAGGAGAAAAAATGGACTTATTGCACTCAACAAATGAGATAAAAAAGATATCTCTTTCGATGTTTAGAAAGAATTTTTTTGGTGTTTTTCATGGTTCTATCTCAGCAAGAGTAGAAAAAAATCAATTTATCATCAACAAGCAAAGTGCCATTTTTGACGACTTGCAAGATAGTGATCTAACGCTTCTTTCATCAAAAAAAGACTACCGATGGAATGATGCGAGCTTAGATGCCGATATACACTTAAATATCTACAAAAACATAAATGAAGCAAAATTTGTCTGCTACGCCATGCCTCCATACGTGACAGCTTATGCAATGAAACATGAAAAGATCGCACCAAAAGACTATTTTGGATGCATGAGATTTAATGAAATTTTAGTCTATGATCCAAAGCAGTTTGACGACTGGTATGAGCGTGCTGAGACAGAGATTTATAGAGCGATGATAGAGAAAAATACTAACGTTGTCGTGATCAAAGGATACGGTGTTTACGCGTATAGCAGGAGCCCTCAGCTACTTGCAAAAGATATAGCTTTGTTAGAAAATAGCTGCAAACTACTTCATTTTACTGGTGATTACAGCGATTTTAGCATTTAAATTTTTGCTAACAAAGATAAAAAATGTTAGTAAAAATTTAGCAAGAAACGTTTTTATAAAGCCCCATTTTAAGCTTATTTAAGCCAAATTTCTATAAAATATCGCACAAGCTTTGTTAGTATTTTAAAGGAAGAACTTAATGTTATCTTGGATGCAAAAACATAAAAAATACCTAGTCGTGACAATTTGGGTAAGCACGATAGCCTTTGTCGGTGCTGGTTTTGTCGGCTGGGGCGCATACGATCTAAACAGCAACAGAGCTACTTCAGTAGCCAAAGTAGGACATAGAAATATAAGCGTTCAAGAGTTGCAACAAAAATACGATAGGTTATATCAGTACTACAACAATGTATTTGAAGGCAAATTAACTCAAGAGAAAGCTGAAGAGTTAGGTTTAGAAAATGCTGCACTTCAAGCTGCTATTCAAGAAAATTTACTATTAAATTTTGCAGACGATATCGGTCTAAGCGTTAATAAAGACGATGTTTTAAAATATATAATCGTCGATCCAACATTTCAAAAAGACGGTGTTTTTGACAAAAATTTATACTACGACGTGCTAAGAAGAGCCAGGATAAACCCAACTGATTTTGAAGACAATCTAAAACTAACTATCTTACTAGATAAACTTAGAACTATTTTAAATTTGCCTGCTAGCAAAGAAGATATCGCCATGATGGAAGCTAGCTTTTTCATGCAAGATAAATTAGCTGTGCAAGTAGTAAATGCTGATCAAAACGAGATCAAAGTAGATGAGAAAGAGCTAAAAGATCTTTGGGAGATAAATAAAAATAACTATATGACAAAGACACTTTATGGTATAGATACATACTTTGTCGAATCAGAAAAAAGCGACGCAAACGAAAGCGTTTTAAAATCTTACTATAACGAGAACCAAGATAAATACAAGGGTTCTGATGACAAGATAAAACCTTTTAGCGAGGTAAAAGCTGAAGTTAATAAAGACTACAACATAGAGCAAAGCAAAACTAACGCTTTAGAAAAGTATGTCGCTGTTAAAAAAGCTGAACTTGCAACTAATGGTTTTATAAGTGTAAATGAGGACAACGCTACTTTTTTACTTGATGAAATAAAGGGTGCAAAAGTTGGCGAAGTGATAAAACCATTTATCTACAAAGATGGCTATTTGATAGCTAGAGTAAAAAGCATAACTCCTCCACAACCTATGAGCTTTGAACAAGCAAGAGCTAATGTGCTTGAAATTTATAAAAGTAAAAAAGAAAAAGAAATTTTAACAGCAAAAGCAAAAGATACTCTACAAAACTTCAAAGGCACAGATGTTGGCTTTGTTAGCAGAGAGGTAAATGGCTCTATTGCGGGCTTAAATGAGAGCGATACAAGAGCTTTTGTATCTCAACTTTTTGACACTAACAACACAAAAGGCTATGTTATATTAGATGACAAAGCCGTAGTGTACGATATTTTGGAACAAAGATTGCTTACTAACAATATAAATAACAACTATAAGCAAATAACACAACAAAATGTTGCAATGCTTAAAAACAACGAGTTGATAAAAGATTTAACAAACAAACTTCTAAAATATTATGAAGTTAAAGAATATGTCAAAAGGTAAAAATTTTGAGTACTAGAATTTTAGGCATAGATGTCGGATCATTTCAAATTTGCGCTGTTATAGCAGAGCAAAATGATGATGGCATAAAGATAATAGGAATAGGCACAGAAAAAGCACAAGGTATAAAAAAAGGTGCTATAAACAACATTGAACTAGCTGCAAAATCTATAAAAAACGCACTCATAGAAGCGCAAAAAGTTGCGGGCACACACTACGAAAGAGTAGTAGTTTCGATATCTGGCAAATATACTAAAAGCGTAAATAGCAGCGGCGTAGTAAATATACCAAATCATGAAATAGGCATAAAAGAGATAGAGCGTGCTATGCAGATGGCAGATCACAATGCCGAGACTTCCCCAGAATATGAAAAACTTCATGTCTTACCTTACAACTTTAAGGTGGATGGACAAGAATTTATAGAAGATCCTATTGGCATGAATGGCACTAGACTTGAAGTGCAAACACATATCATAAGTATCCAAAAATCACAACTAAGCAACCTAAGAAAGGCTGTAAATTTAGCAGGTGTGCAGGTTGATAATGTAGTTCTTTCTGGCTACGCTTCAGCCATAGCAACACTAACAAAAGATGAAAAAGAACTCGGTGTTGCGCTCATAGATATGGGCGGCGAGACATGTAATATGGTAGTGCACGCTGGAAATTCACTAAGATATAACTCATATCTACACGTTGGCTCTGCAAATATAACCATAGATCTTTCAATGGCGCTTCATACTCCTTTGCCAAAAGCTGAAGAGATAAAACTAGAATATGGCAAACTAGTAAATAAATCAGTTGATCTTATCGAGCTTCCAAGACTTGGTGATGAGCAAAAAACTCACGAAGTTTCACTTGATGTTATATCAAATGTCATCTCAGCTAGAGCAGAAGAGACTGTGATGGTGCTTGCAAACATGCTTGAAGATAGTGGATATAAAGACCTTGTTGGCGCTGGCATAGTACTAACTGGCGGCATGACAAAGCTTGATGGGCTAAAAGACCTAGCTTCTGCGATATTTGACAACATGCCAGTTAGGATCGCTAGACCAAAAGAGATGGATGGTTTATATGAGATTTTAAGAGATCCAGCAAATTCTTGTGCGATAGGACTTTGCATGTATGGAGCTGGTGAATTTACACCTTATGAGATAGACTCAGAAAAAAAGATGAGATATAAAGGTGAGTTAAGATCAAAGCCAAAAACAAATTTCAATATTTTTGAAGAAGAGAAAAAAGAGAAATTTGAAACAAAAAAACAGAATAAAGATGATTTTGAAGAGGGCATTGAGCTTGTAAATATGGATATAAATTTAGAGCAAACAAACAACAAAAACGAGCTTGCAAATATCGCTGATATAAGTAAGCAAGAAAAAAAACCAAGTGCTTTAAAGAAATTTTGGCACAGCATGACGCAACTATTTTGAGGAGAATTTTTACTATGAGCAACAGTTTCACAATCGAAGAGAACAAGAGCCTATATAGCGCAAAGATAAAGGTAGTAGGCGTAGGTGGTGGTGGTGGTAATATGATAAACCACATTATAAGAGAGAATCCAAATTTAGACATCGATCTAATGATAGCAAATACGGATGCTAAAGCACTTGACAATTCTCCTGCACACACAAAGATACAGCTTGGTGAGAAAAAGACAAAAGGTCTTGGCGCTGGCATGAGACCAGAAGTTGGCAAAGAGGCTGCACAAGAGAGCTACGAAGAGATAAAAAGTGCTCTTGAGACTTCTGATGTTGTGTTTATCGCTTCTGGTCTTGGCGGTGGTACAGGTACAGGCGCTGCTCCGGTTGTTGCACAAGCTGCAAAAGAGATAGGTGCGCTAACAGTTGCTGTTGTGACTATGCCTTTTTCATTTGAGGGTAAAAAGCGCAGCAAACTAGCTGATATCGGTCTAAGCGAGCTTAGAAAAGAGAGCGACTCTATCGTTATCATACCAAACGACAGACTTTTAACTTTGATAGATAAAAAATCAGGCATCAAAGAGAGCTTTAAAATGGTTGATGAAGTGCTTGCAAGAGCGGTAAATGGTATGTGCTCTATCGTGCTTGACTCTGGTGTCAGCGATATCAACCTTGACTTTGCTGACGTAAAAACAGTTATGAGTCACAGAGGTCATGCTTTAATGGGCGTTGGCGAGGCTTATGGCGAGGGTGCAGCTCAAGAAGCTATAAAAAATGCTATCCAATCACCACTACTTGATAACATGAACATAAACGGAGCGCTTGGCGTTTTAGTTCATTTTAAAATGCATCCAAACTGCTCACTTGATGACCTTCATAGTGCGATGTCAATGATCGAGGAAGCATCTGATGATGATGCTGATGTGATCTTTGGTACAACAACTGATGAAAACATAGAAGACAATAAAGTCGAAGTTACCATCATCGCAACTGGATTTAAAGGTACTGAAAAAGAAAACGAAGAAAAAAAAATAGCCCAAGAGCCTGAAAACGATCTTCTAAATAAAAATATCGTTTTAAAAAGAAGAGTAAGCGGTGGATATAACAGTGATGAGTATATCTCTCAGCTAGATATCCCATCATATCTTCGTCACCAAATGGACTAAGTCCTAACTAAAAATTCTCCTGTTAAATTGCAAGTTCATCTTGCAATTTACCTTTTTATATATTCAAATTTTAACCATTACCTAGCAAATTCCTAAAATTATATTCTATAACTCGCATTATATTTTTAGCTTTTACTTGCATAAATTTATTTGTAAATTTATTAAAGAGCTTAAGCAGCCCCGAACAAATTTAACCGAGCTTTTATGATAATTTTAAAATTTAAAGTAGAAGTTTAAGGAGAAAAGCTAGAAATTTGCTAACTAAGTTAAATTTCTAGCCAAATTTATTAATTCACTCCAAGTTGTACTTTTACAAAGTCACTTGCCATTTGGATATTCCACTCTGGCTCCCAAACTAGGTCGATCTCACACTCTTTTACACCCTCTACGCCAAGTACGGCAGTCTCTACCCAGCCAAGTATCATCTCATGAAGCGGACAAGACTTGGTTGAAAGCGTCATCGTCACCTTTGCTTTGCCGTTTTCATCGCAGCTTACGTCGTATATCAGTCCAAGCGAAACGATGTCAAAGCCAACCTCGGGATCGACGATATTTGATAGAGCATCATAAATTTTTTCTTTCATTTTTTATCCTTTAAAACCAGTAAATTTAAAAACATTTATCATATTTACAGCAAGCAAAATGATGCTTAAAGCCATAAAAATCATACTTGCATAGACTAAATTTCTCATCTCAAAGCTAACCGCCAAAGGATAGCACACAAGCGAAATGGTATTAAATGCTATGGCAAAATATGCAGCCTTTTTTAGTATCATCGCATCAAGCAGTGGCACTTTTGCCTTGCCGACAAATGGTGCTACGTAGTGATACCATATAAGAAATGGCGCGATCTTATAAAGATGAGCCACGATAAAAGCAAATAAAAAGCCATATATCATAAAAAACGCAGCCAAATTTAACTTTTCAAAAATCATAAATATAGCAGCCACAAACAAGGCAAGCAGCGAAAGAGCGATATTAACATTCCAGTAGTCATACGCCTTTCTCACGCGCTTTTTTAAGATATAAAATGCCTGAGCTATAAAAAGCAAAGCCGCCACAGCCACTGCAAAAATGGCTAAATTTTCATCGATTGCCAGCAAAACGCCAGCCAAAATATAAGAGACAAGAGAGGCTTTACTAAGCGTAAATTTAAGATCATGTGCCAGCGCAAACATCGGTAAAAGCACGCTTGCAGCTCCAAGTATCACGAAAAATACAAAACCCAGCACAAAATATACGTGAAATTTTAACGCCATAGCAAAATCAAGCATAAGCGTGCCACCAAGTATCATCACTAGGCAAAATCCAAGCGTTATACCAACTAGCAAAAATATCGCCGAGACAAAGAGCGCAAAGGCAGCGAAACTTCTTTTTTGATTATCCATAAAGCTTAGCGCATAGGTCGAGCCAAAAAAGAGAAGTGTGCCAAAGAGAAAAACTGCGCTGATTTGCAAAATCCTAGCTTCACCAAATATCATCGCATAGCTCATAGCAAGTAGCGACAGGCAAAAGATGGCTAAATTTAAAATAGCCCCTTTTACCGTGAAAAATGGCTTTTCTAAGATGACCGAGGTTAGCTGATAGAGCGCTCCGATGATGATGCTCATCACAAAGCCAACAAAAAATATATGCAAAAAGCCAGCCGTATTTAGCGAACTAATCGCCTCAAAATCAGCGTAAAAAAACGCCCCAAGGCTAAGCGCTAAGAAAAAAATGCCAGCGATAAAGTAGCCGCCAACTAGCTTAAATGGCGGCGCATAAGTGTTTAAAAGCATCTTAGTGGCAAAGGCTAGTGTCTATGTTTTCTATGCTCGCACCCTCTTTTAGGCTAAAAGTCATCTTCACAGCTCCGCCCTCAAGGTCCTCGCGCTTAATGTCAAAGCTCTTTTCTATCTTTGGGATGAGCCCAGCTGGAAATTTGTGATTTACCATCACGATCTTTGTGTTTTTATCAGCAAATTTTATAGCCAAAAGTGCGTTCATCATAGGCTCTGGCGGAACGCAAGGACGTGAGTCAAAGCCCACAAAATTTACCCCATTTTCACTAAATTTATAAAACGGCACCGTCGCACCATCGACGCTAAACTGCTCTGCATTTTTGAAAAATTCACTCATTTTTTCTCCTTTTGATTTTGGAGAATTATACTCTGATTAAACTTTTCAAACCATTGATTTGCTTCAACAAAAGCTACTTGACGTAGGGGATAAACTCCTCGTATCCAAGCCTAGCCATATCCTCAAGCGGTATAAATTTAAGGCTTGCGCCGTTTATACAATACCTTAGTCCGCCCTTGTCACTTGGTCCATCTTCAAAGACATGCCCAAGGTGCGCGTCGCTGTTTTGAGACCTCACCTCAACCCTTTTCATCATAAAAGAGTTGTCCTCACTATACGCAAGCGCCGTTGTCGTGATAGGCTTTGTAAAGCTTGGCCAGCCACACCCTGCGTCAAATTTATCAGCGCTTGAAAAGAGCGGCTTGCCACTGGTGATATCGACATAGATGCCCTTTTTGTCAAATTTATCATACTCACTGCTAAATGGCCTCTCAGTCGCCGCCTCCTGTGTCACGGCATACTGCTCGCTACTTAAATTTCTCTTTAGCTCCTCTTTGCTAAGCGGCTTAAATTTAGCCTCATCGTAAAGCGGCTTGCTCGCCAAATTTAGATCGATGTGGCAGTAACCAAAAGGGTTTTTATCTAGATAGTCTTGGTGATACTCCTCAGCAATGACAAAATTTTTAAGAGGTGCTACCTCAACTGCGATCTTATCTTTAAATTTCTTTTGCTCTATCTTTATAAAGCTCTCAATGACAGCCAGATCGTCCTTGCTAACATAGTAAATCCCGCTTCTATACTGCCTGCCGACGTCATTGCCTTGTTTGTTTAGCGAGGTCGGGTCGATCACTCTAAAAAAATGAGCCAAAATTTCAGCCAAAGCGACCCTGTTTTCGTCAAATTTCACATAAAGTGTCTCGGCGTGATCGCTCTCGTGCAGCTCACGGTAGCTCGTGCTCTCACTCTTGCCATTTGCGTAGCCCACCTTCGTATCCACCACGCCAAATATCTTTTTAAAATAGCCCTGCATGCCCCAAAAGCAGCCACCTGCTAAATAAATTTCTTTCAAATTTTGCCCTGCCATCGTCTGCTCCTTTAAAAACTCATCTTTTGCCATCAAATTTACACCCAAAAATACCGCCAAAACCAAGAGAAAATTTAATATCTTTTTCATGTGAGCTCCTTTTTTTGAAGGATTATATAAAATTTAAAGTTATAAAGTGTGAAGCAAGGGGCAAACGCCCCTAAATTTTAGTGTAAAAAGTGTCTAACGCCAGTGAAATATAGCGACATGCCGTGCTCATCGGCAGCCTCTATCACCTCATCATCTCTGATGCTACCGCCTGGCTCGATGACGCATTTTACGCCCACTTTGCTAGCGATGTCAATGCTATCTCTAAACGGAAAGAACGCCTCGCTTGCAAGCACGCAGCCATTTAGGTCGATCTTTAGCTCTTTTGCCTTTGCCACGGCCGCACGAGCAGCATCCACGCGGCTAGTCATACCCATGCCAATAGCCACCATCGCGCCATCTTTTACATAAACTACGCAGTTACTCTTCGTTAGTGCAGCCACTTTCCAAGCGATCTGAGCGTCTTTTAGCTCGCTGCCAGTTGCAAATTTCTTGCTCATTTGCTTCATATTTTCAAGCTCTTCGTCTTTTACGAAGTCTCTTTCTTGAAATACAAATCCACCATCGATGTGCTTAAAGTCAAATTTATCATTTGCGCGGACTAAAAATTTATTATCCTGAGTGAAAATTTTGATGCGCTTTTTGCTCTCAAACACCTTAAGCGCGGCATCATCGACATTTGCAGCGATGATTACTTCAACGTAAATTTCATTTATCTTTTTAGCAAGCTCCTCATCAAGTGTGCCATTTATCGCCACCACACCGCCGTATGCTGAGATCGGGTCGCACTTAAGCGCTGCTACGTAGCTCTCAAGCAACGTATCTTTTACCGCAAAACCGCAAGGATTAGCGTGCTTGATGATAGCCACTGCTGGCGCGTCATCAAAGCTAGTTGCAAGCATTAAAGCGCCATTTATATCGGTCATGTTATTGAAACTTGCCTCGCCTTTTAAGGCTCTAAAGTTGTTTGTGAAGAAATAATCAAACTCATAAAGCGCGCCTTTTTGGTGTGGATTTTCGCCGTATCTAGTGTCAAAAACCTTGCTTCCCACGATAAATCTAGCATCACCAAAACCGCCATTAAATCTATCATTCATATAGTTTGCTATCGTGCTGTCGTAGGCTGCTGTATGCTCGAACGCCTTTATCATCAGCGATCTTCTAAACTCATAATCATCGCTTTTCTCTTTTAGGCGCTTTAAAATTTCATCGTAGTCAAGCACGCTTGTGACTATGAGCACGTCTTTAAAGTTTTTAGCAGCGCTTCTTACCATGGCTGGGCCGCCGATGTCGATATTTTCGATGATCTCGGCAAAGTCATCGGTCCTGATGGTAGTCTCTTTAAAAGGATATAAATTTACGCAAACTAGGTCGATGCCCTCGATGCCATACTCCTTTGCCTGAGCCACGTGTGTAGCGTCATCGCGTTTGTGCAAGATGCCACCGTGTATCTTTGAATGAAGGGTCTTTACCCTGCCCTCAAACATCTCAGGCGACGCCGTAAATTCGCTAACCTCAGTGGCTTTGACGCCCTCGCTCTTTAAAAGTTTGTAGGTGCCACCAGTTGAAAGTATCTGCCAGCCAAGCTCTTCTAGCCCCTTTGCAAACTCTACAATGCCCTCTTTATCGCTAACGCTAAGCAACGCTCTCATTTTTTCTCCTTTAGATTGATTAAATTTATTTTATTTCTCCGCCAAACACATCGCTTTTTCAAGCACAAGTAGCCCCATGGCTGTGTCTTTTTTGATATTTTCTTCTGTTAAGTTTTCAAGCTTTTCTAAACTTTTTCCACTTGCATTTACTGCAAAGTGGCTCTTTTTAACTAAATTTTGAAACTCGCCACCTGCGATATCCACACTAAAGGCATAGTTTGAAATTTGCTTGCCACTAAAATAGCTTGAACTTAGCACGCTTAAATTTACAGCCTCTTTTTTATTAAATGCCTCGCAGATCGGGCTTTTAGCGCTAAATTTCACCACCTTTATGCCGCCCTCATCTGAAAATATATACTCTTTAAACTCATTTAAATTTTTAGCTCTAACTGCCTTAAAATCAGCCTCAACGCCATCACTGCCAGTTAGGATGATGCTAGCAGCGCTTGTCTTATTGTATTCGCCGATCTTTTTGCCATTTTCAAAAAGCGTGCTATCTTTTAGCTCAAATTTGATCTCATTTCCATCAAGATCGCTCACGTTTAGCTCTCTGCAAAAGCTAGCCACCGCTAACAGCAAAATCACAAATTTCTTCATCTAAACTCCAAATTTCTCTTTTAATCGCCCATAAGCCTCATTTATCTCCTGAAGCTTCTTAGTAGAGCGCTCTATCACCTCTTTACTCTCGCCTCTACCCATCAAAATGTCAGGGTGATACTGCCTCACAAGCTCTTTGTAGCGAGCCTTTACCTCATCAAGGCTTGCATTTTTGCTAAGTCCTAAAACCTCAAATGCATCGTTTTCTTGGCTCATCTCATCGTGATCCGCTCCAAACCTCGAGCCATAAAAGCTATCAAACTTAAAGATTATCTCATCAAGCGTCTCTTTGTCGATGCCAAATCCATAAGCGATATTTCTTATAACATCTTGCTCGCTTTTGTTAAATTCTCCGTCTATATAGGCTAAATTTAGAAAAAAAGTGAGCCTAGCCACACAGGTATCGTAGTTTAGATTAAACGTGCGCTTGTAGTTTCTGGCGGTTTCATAGGCGTTATCTACATTTTCTTTTTGGCTATTATAAACCTCTTTTAGATACTCACGCACGCCGCTAACACCGCTAACTTTCTGGCTTAGATCATCTAGCACTTGAGTGATCAGCCTAGCCTCTAGCTCGCTAACTCTGCCGTCACTTTTAGCGACTTTTGCAAGCAGTGAGACTAGAAATTTAGCCTCATCTACATTTGCTTGTTTCTTGCGGTTGCTACTTTGGACATTCATAAATAAAAATATCGCACCGCCTAATATCAGTAAAAACAGGACTCCAGACATATTACCACAAGTGATAGATCGTATTTTTTATCTTGCCATTTACCAGCTCATTTTTGCGCCATGAGCTCTCGTCATTCATCACGTTCCAGCGGCGCTCCTCAGGGCGATAAAACCAGTCTTTGTCGATCTGATAGTAAATTTGCTTGCCGTTTGTCTCGATGATGTTTGCGATGTTGTTATCATGATAGCTGTTCTCATCGTAGTCGGTAAAGGCTCGCTGTCCCATCTCCGAGTAAAGTAGCGTTAGCTCCTGAAGCATCTCGTTTAGATCATCGTCCATTTTCTTGACATGCAGACCGATCTCCTGCGCCTCACGAAAGAGTATCGGATACTCATGTGCTGGGTAGTCTGCGTTTAGCCTCTCAGAAATTTCAACGATCTTTTTATCATCATCTATGTGATATCTAAGCAGCTCAGTGCAAATTTTAAGAGAAAGCGAGCTAGCGCGATCAACCGCACCAAAAACTAGCGGATGGATATACTCATATAGCGAGTTATAGGGGTTTGTGTCGTTTGGTCTATCTTTGTCCTGCTCTTTCCAAAGCTTCACCACACGGCTAAGCTCGTCCATAGAGACGCTAACAAGCTCATTACCCTTGTTTGTAGGGCTTAGCTCGTGTTTGAGCGATGTATCAACTGGCGTTAGATAGGCAAGCGGACCCATCACGATCTCGTTTGCGCCAAGCGCCATCATCGTAGCTGCTGAGGCGCAGTTTGATGGGATCAGCGCTATTAAATTTTTGCAGTAGTTTCTAAGCGTGCTAATGATCCTAAGCGCGGCTATGCCGCTACCACCATCACTTTTTATAAAAAGATAGGCAGTATCTATCTTTTTACCCTTTAAAATTTCATACATCGCGCTTGCATCGTTGCCGCAGACATTACCAGCGTTTGAGTTATAGTAGGTTATCAAAGGGGCATTTAGCCTTTTTTCGATCGTACTTATCAAATTTTGAGTATCGCTAAAGAGCACTGGCGGCTTTGCCACGCCCTTTTTCTCGTTTTGCTCTACTTCCTTTTCCCCGCTTGCTTTTTCCTTTTTAGAAAACATCTCTTAGTCCTCCTTTTTTACGATTTTCGCAAACTCATTTAGATAAATTTCTCTTACATCCTCTAAGCTCTCATCTATCTCATTTAACTTAAATCTCTTGCCGCCACTAACACCGATCTTTTCAAATTTCACACCAAATTTAGCCGCAAGCGCTTCAAATTTAGCCTCGTCTTTCACGCCCACAACCGCTCTTGAAAAGCTCTCGTCAAAGATGAAATTTGGCTCTTTAAATTTAACTTCGCAGTTTGCGCCAATGTTTGAGATGCTAGCCATTTTTGCCAGCGTGATAGCAAGACCGCCTACGCCTACGCTATTTGCAAACTCTAAAATTTGCTCTTTATTTGCCTCTATCACTAGGTCCCAAAGGGCTCGTTCGGCTTTATAATCAACCTCTTTTAGCTTACCGCCAACCACGTTAAATAGCGACTTTGCGTAAAGCGAAGCTGCAAATTCGCCACTTGTCTCGCCAAGCAGATATATCGCCCTGCCCTCGCTTAAAAATGTGCTTTTTAGGTTTAAATTTGCATCTTCATTGACGCCAACTGTTACGATGGCTGGCGTTGGATAGACGCTAACGCCGTCAGTGTCGTTATAAAGGCTCACGTTGCCACTAACAACTGGCGTATTTAGCTCACGGCAAGCCTCTTTTATGCCTTCACATCCCTCTTTGAACTGCCATATAACCTCTGGATTTTGCGGGTTGCCATAGTTTAAGCAGTCAGTTATCGCAAGTGGCACAGCGCCGCTCATCGCTACCTTTCTACCAGCTGCAGCGACGGCTCTTGCAGCACCAATTTTAGGATCAACGAAATTTGCCCTAGGATCGCACTGAGCAGCCATAGAGACGACCTTTTTAGTGCCTTTTACTCTGATGCTTGCAGCGCCTAAGCAACCTGGCTGTTTTATGGTATTTGTCTGGATGTTTGCGTCGTATTGGTCATAGATGAAGCTTTTATTTAGCACTTCTGGCTCTTTTAAAAGCTTGAAAAATGCGCTTTTGTTATCAATATTATTTGGAATTTTTAAATTTGCTATCTCATCAAGGTATTTTGGACGTGCGACTGGACGATCAAGCACCGGAGCTGCCTCGCTAAGTGGGCCGATAGGGATTTCGCCTGCAAGCTCACCGTACCAGTAAAGCTGCATCACGCCGCTACTTGTGACCTCGCCGATGATCTCAGCGTCAAGGTCCCATTTTCTAAAAATTTCAAGCACCTTTTGTTCGTAACCTTTTTTGGCACATATTAGCATACGCTCTTGAGACTCGCTCAGCATTAGCTCATAAGGCGTCATGCCAACTTCGCGCATCGGCACGCGGTCTAAATACATCTTCATGCCGCTACCGCTTCTACCAGCCATCTCAAAGCTAGAGCTTGTAAGTCCTGCTGCGCCCATATCTTGGATACCGATGATATAGTCTTTTTTAAAGAGCTCTAAGCATGCCTCCATAAGCAGTTTCTCGGCAAATGGGTCGCCCACTTGCACCGTTGGGCGAAGTGATTTATTCTCATCGTTAAAGCTATCGCTCGCCATCACAGCGCCGCCAAGTCCGTCCCTGCCAGTCTTTGAGCCCACGTAAATGACTGGGTTGCCCACACCTTCAGCCTTGCCGTAGAAAATTTCATCACTTTTGCAAAGACCAAGCGCGAAGGCGTTGATTAGGATATTGCCATTAAAACTAGGATCAAATGTAGTCTCGCCGCCGATCGTTGGGATACCCATACAGTTGCCGTAGTGTCCTATGCCAGCGACACTTCCTTTTAGCAGATACCTATGCTTTTTAGCTAGCTCGCCCTCGCCTCTTATCTCGCCAAAACGAAGCGAGTTCATATTTGCAACAACTCTTGCGCCCATCGTAAAGACATCTCTTAAAATTCCACCAACACCAGTTGCAGCGCCCTGAAACGGCTCGATAAAGCTTGGGTGGTTGTGACTCTCCATCTTAAACACAGCCGCAACCCCGTCGCCAACGTCGATGACGCCAGCATTTTCACCAGGTCCTTGGATGACCCAAGGTGCCTTTGTTGGAAAGCCGTTTAGATATTTTTTGCTTGATTTGTAGCTGCAGTGCTCGCTCCACATCGCTGAAAATATGCCAAGCTCTAGTAAATTTGGCTCACGACCTAAAATTTTTAAGATCTCCTCATACTCTTCGTCGCTGATTTTATGTGCTTGTATGGTAGCTTTATCCATTGATGTAACCTTTTAAGAATTTTAAGCTATTTTACAACCTTGCTTATAAAAAGTTACTAAAAAGCCTTTTGGAATTTACTAAAACAAAGCACATTTGAGAGAATTTTGCCTTGATTTACAAGGTCACTTTCTATAAATGTTTTATAAAAATTTTGCGTTAGCGTCTCAGCCTTAATCTTCTCTTCATCTTCGCTTGAAAGGTTGAAATAATACCTCGTCTCTCTTAAAAAAAAGCCTTGATCATTAGATATATCTGAGTTTAAGATCACTGCAAAAAAGCCATTTTTCAAAGGGTGATTTGTCACACTTTTTACTTTTATCACCTCTTTGCCACCTGCAAAAGCTTCGCAAACTGACATGCTTTTTGTGCTATAAACCACGCTTTTTATAGCGCCATTTGAAATTTCATAAAATTTGATATTTTTTGCATTTACGAGCTCCTCTATGTCACTAGCATTTGACAAGATAAGCTCATGGTTGGTGCTTAAATTTTTAACAAGCACCATTTGATCTGCTTCGATGCCTTGCATGAGACCACCAAGAGCGCTAAATTCTGCATTTACACTGGCTACTTTGATATCAGCCTTGCCGACAATGTTTGCAAATTTATTAAAGTCATTTAGGCTGTTTTGAAGCTTATAAAATTTCATCTCGTGCAAGGTTTCGTTATTTTCAAGATAGAGTAAATTTACTTCATCGCTTGGCTTTAAAATTTGCTTGCTAGCGCACCCAGCAAAAAAGATAACAGCAGCTAAAAGTAGAAATTTTGCCCTCATTTTTCCCAACACAAGATAGATGTAAATTTAGATGCTCTTTAGCGCAAATGGCTAAAGAGCGGTAGAAATCTTTTACGCTTTGAAAACTTTTTCAAGATGCGCCTCATACTCTTTTAGGTATCTTGGCACGTCTGGCATCTTGATAACATCGCAGCAGATAAAGTGCGGAAGCGACTTCATGCCCAAAAACTCATTTGCCTTTCTAAAATGAAAATAAACTCCATCAACGCCGCGCGCCTCAAAAAACTCATTTGGATCGCTAAATGCCTCAGTTGGGGCATTCCAAGTAAGACTTAGCATAAATTTCTTGCCATTTAGTAAGCCGCCTTTGCCGTAGTTTTTAGTTGGATCAACCCTATGCCTGCCATCACTCGTATAAAGCTTGCCATGACCTTCGGTAAAGACCTCGTCGATATACTTTTTCACTATCCAAGGCTCGCCCATCCACCAAGCTGGCATCTGCCAAACTACCACGTCCATCCAGAGAAATTTCTCAACTTCAGCCTCGATATCATAGCCTTGATCTATCACGGTTTGCTTTACCTCATGACCCATTTTTGCTAGTTTTTCGCATGCAAGATCGTGAAGTGTTTGATTGAGCCTACCTTCTGAATGGCCAAATTTTTTGCCACCATTTATAAGTAAAATTTTCATATTCTCTCCTTTAAAAAACGCAGATTTTAACCAAAAAAGTATCATTTTCCTAAACAAAAATGGCTAAACATTTCGTCTAAAATTTCGCTTCTCTCAAATGGCTTTGTGATGCTTGCAAGTGCCTTTATCGCGGTATTTATCTCGTAAGCGAAAATTTCTAGCTCCTCTTCATTTAGCCGTAAAAATGCTCTTTTTAAAGCCTCACTCGCCTCTTTGCAGCTTAAAATTTGGCGGTTTGAGCTTAGCATGATCTCGTCAGTGTCTTGCGTCTTGAGATAGCTTTCAAGCTCTTTTAAAACTACGCTCGTATCAGCTTTTGCAGAAATTTTGATGGCGCCGTCCAAATTTATGTCAAATTTAAACGCAAGATCGCTTTTGTTTAGAATAAAAAAGGCTTTTTTGTTTGAGTTAGAAACGAGTCTTATTATCTCTTTATCTTGCTCGTCGCTTGCAGATGAGCCGTCAAAGACAGCTAGGATGATGTCGGCCTCGTTTATGGCTGAGATTGAGTAATTTATGCCGATTTGCTCGATCTTCCCAGCATCTTTTCTAATGCCTGCGGTGTCTATTATGCGAACTAGATGCGAGCCGATCTTGAAATTTTCTTCTATCCTATCTCTAGTCGTGCCCGCTTCGTCGCTAACGATCGCTCTTTCGTATGCCAAAAATGAATTTAAGATAGAACTTTTGCCCACATTTGGCTTGCCAACGATTGCGATCTTAAAGCCATCTATTAGCCCCCTTCTTTGCTCACTAAGAGTGGCTATGCGCTCTAATTTCTCGCTATTTTTTAAAAGCATCTGCTTAGTTTGCTCTAGTAAATTTGCGGGCAGATCATCATCAGCATAGTCAATCATCGTCTCAACAAAGGCAAGAGTTTTGACCACTTCACCCCTGATCTCGCCTACAAATTTACTAAGATCGCCTTGCATCTGACGGGTCAAAATTTTAGCAGCGATCTCGCTTTTTGAAGTGATGAGCCCTTGCATCGCCTCAGCCTTGGCTAGATCCATCTTGCCATTTAAAAATGCCCGCTTGCTAAACTCGCCAGGCATAGCAAGCCTAGCACCAGCCCTTATTAGCTCATTTAAAATTCTCTCGCTCACCATAACGCCACCATGAGTTTGAAACTCGACGATATCCTCGCCAGTAAAGCTTGCAGGAGCCTTAAAATATATAACGATGCCCTCGTCTAAAATTTCATCATCAAGGGAGTAAATTTTGGCTAGTTTTGCGTATCTTGGCTCTAAATTTGAAAGTTTAAGAAGTTTTAAAGAGGTGGCCAGGGCGTCCTTGCCGCTAAGCCTTACGATAGAAACTGAGCCGATGCCATAAGCTGTGGCAAGGGCTGCGATAGATTCACTCATTTTTTAAAAAAATCATTTACGACGACAAATTTGCCGTCATTGCCGCTTTTTATGCCGACATATTTATCTGGAAATTTCTCGCGAAGCTTCTCAAGTGCGATCTTCACCAAAACTCCGTCAAGTGGCTTAGTTTGGGCTCTACCGCTATTTTGCACGCGCTCGATCACGCCATTTAGATATTGATCCATCATCGCTTCTTGATTTTGCAAAAATTGCGCGATCTCAAGGCGAATAGCAAGGTTGTATTTTGAATTTAGCCAATTATAGAGCATATAAGAGATCGCTTTATATCTATAACCCTCTTTGCCAATAAGTAGTGCCGCATCAGCTCCGTCTAGCTCGATAAGCACGGTCTCATCGTTAAATTTACTAACTTCTACCTTGTCTATCTCAAAGCAGCTTGCTTTAAAAAGACGCGTCATGCCCTCTTTTATCTCAGGTAAAATTTTATCAAAGTCGATTACAACTTTCTCTTTTTTCTCTTTTGGTAAAGCTTGAGGCGCGCTCTCTTCATCAGTTTGGTTGAAATTTTCGATGATTGAAGTATCTAGGATATTTTTAGGAGCACTTTTACTAGCTTGTGGCTCTTTTGCCACTTTAGTCTCTTTTTGCTCTTTTGGTTCTTTTGGCTCATCAAGTCTTTTTATGACATATCCCGGCTCTTCAGCCTCTTTTTCACCCTTTTCAGCAAAGGCATCTTTAGCAAGAGCTGAGTTTTTCTCGCTTAAATTTGGCTTTTCATTTTTATGCTCTTTTTGCTCAGACTTAGCCTCATTTTTCTCATATTTATGCTTTTTAGGATTTCGCTTTTTATCATTATGATCGTGTTTTTTGCTCTGTTTTTTCTCTTCTTTTGCAGGCTCGTTTTCATCACTTTTTTTAGCAAAATTTCTATCATTTTTTGGTTTATGCTGTGGTTTTGGCTGATTTTCTAAATTTGCCTCAATGATCGCTGTCTTTTTAAAAAATCCAAAAATTCCGCTACTTGGATGTTGCAAGACCTTTATATCAAGCTCAGTGACTGAACAGTTAAGCTGCTCGGCTGCCTTTTGAAATGCCTCTTGGAGAGTATTTGCTTCTATTTTCATTGAGCTTTTACCTCCGCAGCTTTTTTATGTTTTTCAAAAAGTTTATTTACAAAGACTTGTTGAACGACTGAACAAACGTTATTTACAAACCAGTAAAGCGTAAGACCTGCTGGGAATGTCACAAAGAAAAACGTGAAGATCAAAGGCAAGAATTTCATAACCTTTTCTTGCATAGGATCAGTAAATGTCGTTGGTGTAAGTTTTTGTTGTAAAAACATCGTTAGACCCATCAAGATAGGTAGTACAAAGTATGGATCCATCACCGAAAGATCGTGTATCCAAAGTATCCAAGGAGCACCTTTTAGCTCGATCGCATTTAGTAAAACGCGGTAGATCGCAAAAAATACCGGAATTTGAAGCAAGATCGGCAAGCAGCCACCCATCGGGTTTGCACCATGTTTTTTGTATAGCTCCATCATATGGACTTGCATCTTTTGCTTATCGTCTTTATATTTTGTTTGGATCTCTTTTACCTTTGGAGCAAGCTCTTTTAGCTTATTCATCGATAGCATGCCCTTATATGTAAGCGGGAATAAAACTATCCTTATGACAAGCGTTAGCACAACTATCGCCCAACCCCAGTTGCCAATGTAGTTATGTAAGAAATTTAAGAATGCAAACATCGGCTTTGCTATAAATGTAAACCAACCATACTCGATAACGTCGTTTAGTCTCTCATCCATCGAGCTTAAAATTTTATGCTCTTTTGGTCCGATGTAAGCACCTAGTTTTAGACTATCGTTTGCCTTTACAAAGACGATAGGATTGTTATTTGCATCTTTATCCACAACAGCTTCAAATGGCTTGTTAAATGAGTAAAATAGCGCTGTGTAGTATCTATCAGATGCAGCTGCTATAGTTGTGTTTGCATAGTTTTTAACCTCTTTTGCATCGCCATCTTCTATAATATTTAGGCTATCGTCTGTATTTCTAAGCATGACACCATGAACTGTGTAGCTATCTATCGCGATATTTGGTCTAAAGCCAGGAGTGATGAAATAATCAACGCTTTTACTTAAATTTACTTCAACCTCGTAACGACCATTTGGGTAAAATTTGATATTTTTTGTAACTGTAACGCCGTCTAAATTTTGAGTGAGTTTTATAGTTTTAGGCTCGCTGCTAGCATCTATTTCGCTAGCGTCACTGCTATATGCAACCTTAAAAGCATCAGTATTTAAAGTGCTATCATTAAATCTAAGCTCTAGCGGCAGTGGATTTTGTGAGACAAGCTCAATTTTGTTGCCATCTTCTGTTTTGTACTTATCTTCGGTTAGATAAAACTTCGCAATCCTGCCTAGCTTATCTATCTTTGCTTCGTAGCTTTGACCTTTGATGGTAGCGATTATCTCGTTTGAAGCTAAATTTTCATTTGATTTTGGAGTATCGTTAGTAGAGGCTGGAGCTTTGCTTTGATCCATTGTTTGAGAGATCGTTGTCTGGTTTTGCTCTAGTGGAGCTCTTTTTGGCATAAAAAAGTCATATACTATGAAAAATACGATCGACAAAAGTGCTGCAAGAAGCAACCTTTTTTGCATAGACATCTGTTCCATTTAATTTTTTTCCTTTAATTTATCTAATACTTTTACGACATAAAATTTACTATTTTGGCAAGGGATAAACCAGAAATTTACATTTTTGGCATCGCTTTTTTGAAATATAAAACATGAGTTAAATTTTTTGCGGATGATTGGGTAGTTGATACCGCCTTTGAAAAGTTGATTGCATCTTAAAATTCGCATGAATGTTGCAAAAAAAGCAGAGAAAAAGCTGTTTGTTTGAAATTCCCAAATGGCGTATTGTGAGCAAGTCGGATAGTAGCGACAGCTTTTTGGCAGAAGTATGGAAATATATTTTTGATAAAAAGCGATAAATTTAATCGCATATTTTTTCATTTTAGACATCCCATTTTTTTTATAGACCAGCTCAAATTTTTACAAATTTTGTCAAATGAAATTTCTGTAATTCCATTTTTTGCGACCATAATGTAAGTGCCATCTTTTAGCTCGTTAGAAATAGAAAAAAAAGCAGCTCTTAAAAGTCTCTTTGCTCTATTTCTAACTACTGCTTTTCCTACTTTTTTGCTAGCAACAACTGCTAATTTTTTTTCAATTGTAGGTTTATAAAAAACTACGCAAGCGTCGCAGTGCCATTTACTGGCCTCTTTATAAACCTGAGAAAATTCTCTCGAGTCACTTAGTGACTCAAAACCAGCTAAGCAGCCAATCTTTTTCTACCTTTAGCACGTCTAGCGTTGATAACCTTACGGCCATTTTTAGTTTTCATTCTTAAACGAAAGCCGTGAGTGCGTTTTTTAGGGGTTTTATGAGGTTGATAAGTCCTTTTCATTTCTATCCTTAAAGTTAATATAAAAAGTGGGATTTTATCAAAGCAATACTTAAATTCCTTTGAATAAATCAGCCCGACAAAACTATAATTTAAACTTTAAGTAAATCAAGTTATAATCCAAAAATGAAATTTCATAAAAATAAAGATCTCTTAGAAAAATTACTTTTTTTAAAAGCGATCGGTTACAATTTTATAGATGAAAATTTTCTTAATTTAAGCAAATATCAAGATTATAACAGCATAGACGAGCTAAATAGTGAGATAAAAAAGTGCTCTCTTTGCTTTTTGAGAAATAGCTCAAAGTACGTTTTTACTGGCTTTGGCGATAAAAATAGCAAGATAATGTTCGTATCGCTTTGCAAAAAAGATGATTATTTTGAAGGCACAAGTGGCAAAATTTTAGAAAATGCTATAAACAATGGCTTAAATTTAGAAAAAGATAGTGTTTATATAAGCTTGCTTTTGCGCTGTGAAATTTCAAATAGTGACGCGAAAAATCCAGCGTTAAAGAGCTCGTTTGAGCTTTGTAGGCCATATCTTTTAGAAGAGATAAGACTTATTAAGCCAAAAATTATCATCACTTTAGGAGAGGAAGCTTTCATGCATCTTTATCCAAATTTGCTCTCAAAGGGCGGATTTTCAAGCATAAGAGGGAGCATTTTAAAAGATGATGATAGGTTTATAATGCCAACTTTTTCACCAGAGTGGATCAGCAAAAATCCAAGTTTTGAAGAAAATTTTATAGATGATTTGAAAAAAATCAAGGGAGTGATATGAAAAGAATTTTTCTTTTTTTAGTTATATTTGTAAGCCTTTTTGCAGCGCAAAATGAAGCCTTAAGTGAGATGCAAGACGAGATCACTGAGGCGAAAATTGAAAGCAACATCACTAAAAATCAAAGCCTCTCAAGCATACCGCCAGCAAAGATTACTTACATAAATTTAGAGCCAGAATTTTGTGATAGCTCTTGCCTAAATGAGCTTATTAAGAGCGATATGTTAGCTAGTTTTATGGCGAGATTTGAGCCAGCAAAGATAGATGATAAGGCACTTTTAGACCTTTATACTTCGCTTGGCGGCGAGATGGTTTTAAAGCTTGCGCAAAGTGATAAGATAGCAATCATCATCCCACAAAAGATCATAAAATCATACGCAAATGTCGTATCAAACGCTATTTTGAGCTACATCTTAAAGCAAGATGCAAATGTCGAAGTGAAATTTATAAATAGCAGCGACGAGAGTTTGCCTAGCCTTCAAAACGCGCTTCAAAACGCTAGAAACGAGGGCTTTATCTACTTCATAGCAGCCCTTACTCAAAATGGCGCAAATACAGTAAATTCTCTCATCTTGCCAAACGAACTCATCTACATCCCAAGCGTTCATAGCTCTTTTGTGGCAGCTCCAAAGCCAAATTTGATCTTTGGCGGAGTTGATTACAAAGCGCAAATTTCAGCCCTGCTCGCTTTTGCTAACGAAAAAATAGTCGCTTTTGACGATGGCAGCGCGCTAGCACAAAAGCTAAACGAGTATGTACGCATGCAAAGTAGCGACTACTACGAGAGCTCGATCACTGGCAAAGATATAAATTTAAACAACACTTTAAGCAAAAAGTCTAAATTTGATAACGCAAGCGTCTTTTTAAACATCCCTATAGTTAAAGCTTCTCTTGTAGCAACGCAGATGAGAGGCTTTGAGATAAAGCCTTACGCGCTTTTAAGCACGCAGATAAATTTCTTGCCAAATATCTTTAGCGCCATCACGCAAAGAGACAGGCAAAACCTCTTTGTGGCAAATTCGCTAAATTCGCTTGATGAGAGATTTTTAGGGCTTGGAGATCTTTTTGGAGTTGATTTTAGATACTCACAGATCGGCTACTCAAGTGCCTTGGGAGTGGAGTATATCTATACAAATTTTATAAACAAAAGTGCCAGCAAAATTTTCACAGAGAGGGTTGAAGGCTCGCAAGTTTTATATGATGTGAAAATTTATGATACAAAAAGCGATCACTTTAATGAGGCAAATTCGCAGGAGCAAAACAGCACAAGCGGGATTTAGCAGTTTTGCTTGCTAAAATTTAACCTCATTTATAAAAGTTTTCATGCTCTCATCTATCTTTGCTAGTCTGCCCTCTTTCATAAAAGCTAGCGTGATAGTCGCTTTAAAGAGCACTTTTTCGGCATCTTTTTCATCAAATTTATAAATTTCTTGCTCTAAAACAAGGCTTGCCTTTTTAAGCTCTATGAGCTTTGTTCTCACAACAACCTCATCGCCAAGCACGGCTGAAGCGAGAAATTTAGCCTCAAGAGCTGAAACGACAAAGTATCCGCCCTCTTTTGTGAAATTTAGCCCAGCCTCAAAAAACGCCTCGCTTCTGGCTCGCTCGCAATATTTAATATAGTTTGTATGATAGACAATACCGCCTGCATCGGTATCTTCGTAATAAATTCTTATCTTCACAGCAAAGCTCCTTTAAATTTTATTTGCTCTTACTAGGCTTGCCTTTAGCGCCTCTAGTTATCGTAAGCGACTGATCATAAAATAAAATAAGCACCACCGAAACGCCCACACCTAAGGCTAGTGAGACCGTCGTAGTCGTGATAGCGTTATCAAAAAATATGATTAGATATTCGTTTTTCTTAGCGATACTTGTCTCATTTAAAAATGAAAAAAGTGCCAATATCCCCTTATACGCAAAAACTCCTGGCACCATCGGCAAAAGCGCTGGAAATGCGATGATCTCAGCTGGCACCTTTAGCCGTTTGGCAAAGAGCATGCCTAAAATTCCGCTCATAAAAGAGACAATGAGCGTTGCGACACTGATGTTAAAAAATCCCATCTGCATGATCCAAAAGCGGCTAGCATGCGCAAATGCAGCAAGCAAAGCGCAAAAGATGAGAGTTCTTTTTGGAGGCGAGCTAGCATAGGCAAAGCCCAGCCCAGCCACCGCAGCAAAGCCAGCATCTACAAGCGTTTCACTTAAAAGCTCAAACATTTAATATCTCCGCGCTGCTAAGCGTTAGCGTGATATAGACGCCAACAGCCATGCAAAGTATGAGGATACCCGTGCTTATGGCTCTACTGATGCCAACAAGGGTGTTATCATTTAGGATGTCAAAGACTGAATTTATGAGAAAAACGCCAGGCATCATAAAGAGCACAGACGAGCCTATCGCCACGTCGCTTGTATGTGTAAGCCCGTAAGATACGCCAAGATAGGCGATAAATGAGACGACAAAGGATGTCAGGACGTATTGAATTTTTAAATTTACGCCCATTTTTGCAAGGGCAAATTTAAGAGTGTAGCCAACAAGCGTTGCAAAAAATATGCAAACAACCGAGCCAGCATCGCCTCCAAAAAGTCTGCAAAATGCCGCATTTGCAAGGCTTATCAAGATAAGTGAGCTAGCAAATTTATTTGCACTGACACTCATTACACTATCAAAGCTCTCTTTAGCTTCGTCTAAACTTAAACCCTCATCTAAAATTTGCCAGCTAAGTGAGGATAGCTCGGAAATTCTATTAAAGCTAACCTGCCCTAGAGGGATCTTTCTCACATAAGTTCGGCGCAAGGAGTTATCCTGTGAGTCCATCACGCTAATGGTAAAATACTTCACAAAAATGGTCACGCTAACGTCGTATCCGTAGTGCTTAGCTATGCGGTCGACGCACTTTTCTACGCGCGCAGTGTATGTGCCAGCGCTCACCATCGCTGTCGTGTATTCGGCGAGAAAATTTGTTAAGATTTGGATATCAGGCTTGGCGTTCATCTTGGCTGATCTTAAATTTCACAAAAAACAAAATGAGCTGCAAAACAAGCATCACTTTCATCACATATTCGCTTGCGCTATGCATCTTGGCAAACTCTGCTGTCTGCGTTGCTTCAGCACCAAGACTTTGAGCCTGCACGATAAAAGGCGTGAAGATAAAAACAAAGCTTAGCGCTAGGGCTAAATTTAAAAACGAGAGCATAAATGTGCTAAATTTTAGTGAAAATGCAAGCTTTTTTCTTAGATCAAAGAGCTCGCTAACTGCTACAAATGCGCTTACAAATAGCAAAACATAGTTAAATTTTAAAAATATCTTTGTCATCATCTGTCCGCTCATAAAATGCGTGAGCACCCCCTCGCCTATGATGCTTTGTGGGAAAAATATGACTGGCGCGACCAAAATTCCAAGCGTTAGCTCAGTGCCGATCACCGTTGCTAATAGTAAAAAATAGATACTTCTCAATCTCTCTCCTTTATAGTTTTAAACTCGCACAAAAGCCCCTGTCAAAGCCCGCTAAGTCCTTGTAAAAAGCGCTTTTAAAGCCATTAAATTTTAGTGCCATCTCCATGCTAGCTCTTTGATCATAGCTCATCTCGCAGGCGACATTTTTTATGCCGCGATTTCTAGCGATAAGTATGATATTTTTTAAAATTTCATCTCCGACCTCGCCGCCAAATAGCGCCTCATGCGGCTCATTTATAACAAATTTATCAAGCTTATAGTCTCGCGCGATATATGGCGGGTTTGAGACCAAGATGTCGATACCACCAGAAATTTCATCGATATATGAGCACTTTACAAAGTCGATCTTCTCGCTTACATTAAATTTAAGCGCATTTTTTTTAGCTAGTTTTAGAGCCTTTTCATTTATATCAGTGGCTACTATTTTAGCGTTTGTTTTAAGGGCTAGCATGACGCTTATTATCCCGCTGCCAGTGCCGATCTCAGCGATCTTTGGCGCTTTGTAGCTGCTTGCTATCTCTAGCACTTTATCAACTAAAATTTCAGTCTCAGGGCGCGGTATCAAAACGCCACTTTCTACCTCAAACTCCAGCCCATAAAAGCCAGCCTTGCCGGTTATATACTCAAGCGGCTCGTAGTTTTCATAGCGCTTTACAAGATCAAAGTAGCCGACATCGTCAAATTCGCTCTTTTGGTTTAAAAATATCCACTCAACTCTCACATCAAGGTAGCTCATGAGCAAAATTTTAGCCACCCTGCTTGGATTCTCGCAAAGTGGTTTTAGTCTTAAATTTGCCTCTTTAAGCGCCTCTTCAACTCTCATTTTCTAGCTCATTTATCCGCTCAAAAAGGCTTGGATGCGAGTGATAGACAAATGAGTAAAGCCAGTGCGACTTTGGAAATGCTTTGTTTTCGCTGCCAAGCTTGATTAGGGCGTTTATCATGTCAGTTTTGTTTGAAATTTCTTTTGAAAATCTATCTGCGCCAAATTCATTTTTACGGCTAAAGTGCGAGATGATCGGCGAGAAAAGAAAGCTAAAAATAGGCGAGAAAAGCACCAAAAAGATGATGATGCTAGCGCCATTTTGCCCTAGTCCTATTGCCTCGTATGCGCTTGCGCCAACGTTTCCAAAGATGAAAAATAGACAAAATAGCATAATGGCACTTAGCGCTATCATTTTTATGATGTCTTTATGCTTAAAGTGCCCAAGCTCGTGCCCCAAAACCGCCACGATCTCCTCGGTACTTAGCTTTTTTATCAGCGTGTCAAAAAGTACCACTCGCTTTGTCGCTCCAAGTCCGCCAAAATAGGCGTTTAAGCGGTTGTCGCGCTTGCTAGCATCGATAGTAAAAACGCCACTACTTTTAAAGCCACATTTTGTAAGTAAGCCCTCTATCTTGCCCTTTAGCTCGCCATCTTCAAGCGGCGACATCTTGTTAAAGATAGGCGCGATGAGCGTTGGGTATATTAAATTTATAATTATTGCGATGCCAAAACTTAGCAAAAATGCCCAAAACCACCAAAAATCCCCAAGAAAATTTATACATAAAAGCACAAGCCAAACGAAAGCTGAGCCAAAAATGAGCATTAGCGCTAGCGACTTTATGGTATCAACTAAAAATATCTTTGCGCTCATATTTGAAAAGCCAAGCTTTTTGTCTTTTACAAAGCTCTCATGGATATTTAGCGGCAGATCAAGCAGCGACGAGATCAGCAAAAAGCTCATCACAAAGATGATATTTTCAAGCGTAGTGCCATCTTTTAGGCAAGCATTTGAGAGCATTTTTAGCCCAAAGCTTATCCACGCAAAGAAGATAACGGCGTGATAGACGAGGCTAAAAATTTCAAATTTTAGATTTGTCACGGCGGCAACTGCGGCGTTTTTGTATTCGCTCTCTTCAAGCACGACTGGCTCTTTTTTGGCTTCAGCTCTTACAAAGCCGATCTGCAAATTCGCCAAAAAAAGCTTAAAAAGCACATAAAAAATATAAATAGATAAAAGTGTATAAAACATATTCTCCCTTAAATTTCATAAAGACTAAAGCAGCCATAGTCCGTTCTAACTGCGAGCTTGCCATCTATAAATTTAGCCTCACAGCTTTTCACGACGTGATCTAGCGTAAATTCCGCCATCGCGTTGCCACTTTTTAGATTGACAGCGTAGCCCCTGCTTTGATCTATCACCACAAGCTTGCCATCCTCCATGCAAAACTCGCTCACTCTTAGGTACTCATCCTTTATCCAAGGCTGCTTTGCCACCTTTGCGCTCTTGATATCAAGGCAAAATAGCTTGTTTTCAAGATACTGCCTAAGTAAAAGTGTGTTTTCGTCCAAAAAGCAAATTTTATCTAGCACGCCAAATTCTGCTCTTAGCTCGCTTAAAATTTCGCCATTTTTTGCATTTAAAATTTGCAGCTCGTTTTCTTTAGTGCAAAGCGCAAGCATGCTAGCATCCGCACTAAGAGCCGCGCAAAGTATCGGCACGTGGTTTTTTGTGCTGCATTTATACTCGCTAAGCTTTGAAATTTTACCTTCACAAAAGGTAAAAATCTGCCCAAACATGCCAAAGACGGCTACATCATTTGAAGCGCAGATAAAGCTCGCTATCTCGCTACTTTTCTTAATATTTTGCTCGGCTAAAATTTCACGAAATTTAGCCTCTTTTGGCTCAAAAATGTAAATTTCATGATCAAGGTCTAAAAGCAAATTTTCGCTTGCACACTGGGCGTCCCATGCAAGCGGCTTTGGCAAGGCGATCTGCTCTTTTATAGCGCCACTTCGATCAAGCCACACCAAAAGATCGCTAGGCTTGCCTCCATCTTTTTGACCACTACTTTTATAAACGTAAATTTCATCTCTTAAGCTGGCAAACGAGAGCGCTCCAGTGTATCCGCCACCGATATAAACGTGCAGGCTCGCTTCACCGGCTTTTGCCTCGCTATTTTGCATGACAAAGCCCTTTTTTAGGCTCTCCCACTCCTTTTTGACGCAGGCTTTTTTAGCCTCTGTCTCGCTTGCAAATTCTTTTTTACTCTGCTTTGTTTTAGCGCCTTTTTGGCTCACGCTCACTAAAGCATTACCCTCTACGTTAAGTCTTAGACGCTCACCGCTATCAAAATTTACAAGCTCACGCATATTTTACTTCAAAAAGTTGTCGTAAAAACTACTGATAAATAGCACCAAAATGACAAAAGGCACGATAAATTTGATATAAAAAAACCAAATATTTATAAGCTTTGCGTATTTTTCGCTGCCCTGCAAGATCTCTTTTTTCGCTTCGTCTTTTAGCACCCAGCCCACAAATATCGCACATCCAAGCGAAGTCAGCACGAAAAATATGGTCGCACTTATCGCGTCGTATGCGTCAAAGATATTTTTACCAAAAATGCTCACGTGGCTTAGTAAATTTGTAGCCATAAGTGAGGGCAAATTCCCAAGCACAAAGATGACACTAAGCACTAAAAATATCGCTTTTTTGCGTTTTATCTTAAATTTCTCTTGCAGCGTTGTAATGATCACTTCATATATCGGTAGCGACGTCGTAAGCGCAGCTATCATAAGAAGCGCGAAAAACGCAACCGCGAAAAATCCGCCAAAAGGCATGTGCGAAAAGACGATCGGAAGTGACTTGAAAACTAAGCTAGGACCGCTATCTGGCGAGACGCCATAGCTAAAGAGCGACGGAAATATCATAAAGCCAGCAAGCACGGCTATGACGGTGTTTAAGATGCCTGTGATGATAGAAATTTTAACTAAGCCTTCGTCTTTTTTAACAAAACTTGAGAGCGTTATCATCACGCCAAATCCAAGCGAAAGCGCAAAGAAAACCTGCCCCAAAACCTCGACAAAAAGCTTTAAGTTTATCTTTGAAAAATCAGGCGTTAAGTAAAATTTCACACCGCTCATCGCACCCCCAAGCGTGATGTTTTTAGCGATCATGACTAGCATTAGGATAAAAAGCAGTGGCATTAGATATTTTGCTGAGCGCTCGATGCCACCAACTGCGCCTTGCACCAAGATAGCGTAATTAACTAGCACAAAAACAAGGGTCGCAAAGCTGATGGCTAGTGGGTTGCTGACGATATTTTGCTCATAAAATGCGCTAGTTTGCTCAAAGCTCACGATGTGCGAGAGATCAAGCAAGCCAAATGAAATTTGAGCGATATAGTTTAAGACCCAGCCGCCGATAACCATATAATAAGCCATGATGCCAAATGCTCCAACAAGCCCCATCCAGCCCACTATCTGCCACTTTTTGCTGATCTTTTTGCCATTTATCGTGCCACCAAATGCATCAACGGCGTTGCACTTTAGGCGCCTGCCAATGGCGTTTTCAACCAAAATCATAGGAATACCAATGACTATCATCGCTATGCAAAATACCAAAACATAGGCCCCACCGCCGTTTTGACCGACCAAGTAAGGAAACCGCCACGTCGCGCCAAAGCCGACCGTAGCCCCTGCAACAGCTAAAATGTATGTAAGTCTTGAACTCCACGATTTTCTATCCATATTATCTACCTTTGTGAAAAATTTGGATTATATAAAAAAAATGATTAAATTTTGCTAGCAAAAGGCGATGCTTGCGTGTAAATTTGACTTTTTTGCTAAATTTTAGGACTTTTTTGGACGGAATTTATTTTATTTTTATGGGTAAAATTCTTTTTATTCAAAAGGGAGACAAGGGGACTTGAATTACGAAGCCGTCCCCTTATCTCCCTTTAGATCCCACAATCCCCTCGCACGTTAGAGGTGCATGCTCCAGCGCTTCGCACTGCATGTAGTTTAAAAACTACGATAAATTTTAAAATTTCATGAACGAGTAATTTCAGCTCCAAAATTTGAGCTAAGAGGTAAGTGAAGCCAAATTTTAGTAGTCAATTCTTGCGAGTGAATGGGATTTTAAAATTTGCAAAATAGTTTTTTTAGAAATTTAAAGTTTTGTTTCTTTCAAAAGGGAGACAAGGGGACTCGAGTTACGAGACCGTCCCCTTATCCCCCTTTTTAAATCCCCCAATCCCCTCGCACGTTAGAGGGGCATGCGATAGCACTATCGTGCCACATGCGTTTTGTTGAAAATCAATCAAATTTCACTAAAATTTACTCTCTAACGACGTGTAAAAACTGCATGTGTTTGCGGTATTGCTCAATGACGTCGTTTATCAGCGTAGCTTCGCTCCAGCCAAGCACGTCGTAGTCCTGACCACCCTCTTTTAGATAGACTTCAGCCCTGTAGTAAAGATCATCGCCGTCAAGCTCTCTGGTGTAGTCTGGACTATGGCTCTTGGTGAGATAGACGCCATATCTAAAGTCCATCTCGTCGCCAAGTCCGACATTTAAATTTACAAAATTCTCGCCATTTGTGACCTTTGCTTCAAGTCCGTTTTTGGCAAATTCCTCTTTTAGCTCGTTAAAAGCTTTTAGTGCAACCTCGTTTAAAAATTTCTTGCCATCTTTCTTGCCTGGCAGCGTGATGATCGCACTTAGACGTTCTTGCCACGGCTTTGAAAGATCACTAATAGGCATGTTACTAAAGTTATTTGTCTCTTTTTTGGTTAGATCCACACGTAACGCCTTAAATAGCCCATAAATGGCGCCAAGTAGCACTATGGAAAATGGCAGTGCTGTCGTGATCGTAAGTGCTTGAAGCGAGCCAAGACCACCAGCTAGCATCAAAAATGCCGCCACGACGCCCACCGTAACGCCCCAAAAGACCTTTTGCCAAACTGGTGTATCATCCTTGCCGTTTGAGCAAAGCATGTTCATAACGATCGCCGCAGAGTCGGCGGAAGTTACGAAAAATATTACGATCATAAAGACTGCGATCACGCTTAGCACGCCTGAGAAGCTAAATTTTTCTAAAAACATAAAAAGTGCTGAGGCTGAGTCGGAATTTACCGTGGTCGCTAGCTCGCTAAAGCCACTTTGAACAAGCGCAATCGCCGAGTTACCAAAAAAGCTCATCCAAGCAAAAGTAAAGCCAGTTGGCACGAGAAGCACGCCTATGACAAATTCTCTGATCGTTCTGCCCTTTGAAATTTTAGCTATAAAAAGCCCCACAAACGGCGACCAAGATAGCCACCAAGCCCAGTATAGCAGCGTCCAGCCACCAAGCCAGCTCTCGTTTTGCCTCTCATAGGCGTAGAGGTTAAAGGTGTTTGAGATGAGCGTAGAGATGTAGTCGCCGCTGTTTTGCACAAACGACTTTAAAAGCTGCGTCGTATCGCCTAAAAATAGTATCAAAAACATAAAACATATAGCTAGCGCGATGTTTGCGTTTGATAAGATTTTGATGCCCTTATCCACGCCACTTGCCGCTGAGATGGTAGCTGCAAAACAAAGCACTATTAGAAGCGTGATGTGCATGGTTGGCAGGCCAAAAACGTGCGTAAGGCCAGCATTTACCTGAAGTACGCCGTATCCTAGCGATGTCGCCACGCCAAAAAGGGTCGCTACGACGGCAAATGTATCGATGGCACTACCTATCTTGCCATAAATTTTATCTCCGATGATCGGATAAAACGCCGATCTAAGCGTGAGTGGCAAGCCGTGTCTATACGAGAAAAAGGCAAGGATAAGTGCCACAATGGCATAAACCGACCATGCGCTCATGCCCCAGTGAAAAAATGTGATATTCAACGCAAGCTTTTGCGCTGCGATAGTTTGCGCGTCGCCAACTGGTGGGTTTAGATAGTGCATGAGCGGCTCGGCCACACCAAAAAATACTAGACCTATGCCCATGCCAGCGGCAAAAAGCATAGAAAACCACGAGATATTTTTGTGCTCTGGCTTTACGTGATCAGCTCCAAGCTTGATCTCGCCAAGCTTACTAAAGCCAAGAATGATGACGCTTAGCAGTATGACGGCAACGACTAGGATATAAAACCAGCCAAATTTGGCTGCGATGTAGTTTTGCATACCCTTAAAAAACTCATTTGAGAAATTTGGAAATATCGCTGCAAATGCCGCTATTAAAAATATGACAATAAGCGATGGGATAAATACTGAATTATTAAATTTTGACCTTTGAAATTTAAACATTTTTCTCCTTTTTATAAATTTCAGTCTCGCTTTAAAATAACAAAAAAGAGTAAATAGGTCAAATTTTCTCTTTAAATTTTTATGAAATTTTAAGCTTTAGCTACCAAAAATAGCCACTTTGAAATTTATCTCAAGTCTCTTTCATCTCTCTTTGGTTTTGCAAGAGTTGTTAGCACTATGACGAAAAAAGCGATGCCAAATGTGATATACAAGATGATCTTTGGCGAGTCAAACTCTATCCTAGATCTAGCGACCTCTTCGCCGCTTGCCTCCACTAGCTCGCCGCGCTTTATCATCTCGCTGATATCTTTTGCGCTAAGCTCTTTAGACGGCCTTGTTAAAATTTCTATGACGCTAAGATCAGCCACCTCATAAACGCTATGTCTAATGCCATAAAATGGCTTTATCTTGCTAAAAAAATAGAGCTTATCGCCGTTTGCATAGACCGCGCCATACTCGCCATCTTTTACCAGCCCTATCTCACGCCAAGATGAGCTTGGGGCAAATTTATATAAAGAGACGGTTTGTGCCACTAAGTGCCTGCCGTGCTTTGAGCGCTGCCACTCTTCGCCTTGCTGTAAAAAATAAGCTGAAATTTCATCTACAAAAACGTCAGCATAGAGCCTTTTTAGCTCGCCTTTTAGCTGGTAGTCTGAAATTTTAGCCTGCTCGTTTTTACTGCCATCCCAAAAGTAAATTCCATCTTTGCTGGCAAAAAGAGGCCAAAAAGAGTGCACGTTATCCACGCTATAAATGGCGCTATAAGGCATATTTTGGGCGCTAAATTTATGCTCATTTGCAAACACCGCCCCACTTTTTGGCTCAAAAAGATATTCTATATCGTGCTTAGCATCGTAGCATATCCGGCGCGTCTCATCTGAGTAGCTTGCATCAAGCCTATAAAAGCCCATAAATAAGCTTTTGCCATCTGTGTAATATCCGCTAGCAGCGCCGCTTTCTGTCGTGATGTATCTTAGCTCGTTAGGATCTGCGTCAAGCTTTTCGCCCTTGTAGTAAAGCGTAGCTCCGTCTCTTGCAAAACCAGCGTCAAATATAGGCTCTAAATTTGTGCTTTCAACCCTTTTTGTCCTGTAAAAATAAGGGCTATCATCGTAGCTTTTTATAAAAACGTGAACAAGGTTTTTCATAATGGCGCCAAATTCGCTAAATCCCGCCTCTTTCTCGCTTCTAGTAGCGCAATAATAGCTTATCTTACCATCACTTATATAGCCATTGCCAAGCACTTTTGTGCTGTTTGGATCAAGTCCTGGCAAAATTTCTCTAGCGCAATAGACATGATTTTTATCAGCCGCCACGTTTGAGTAGTCATATGCGTGTTTTAGCTTTAAGACCCTAAAACTAGCCTCATCGACGCCTTTTAGCTCATACTTGCCACTGCCTGAAATTTGAACGTAAATTTTACCTTCAGGCGAGTGGTAAAACTCGCTATTATCGATGTTTGCAAAGCCTCTTTGATACTCGCCCTCATGCCATAGATAAAGCATCGCCAAAACAAAAAATAGCGTCAAGATGACTAAAAAATAAACAAATCTAATAGTAATTTTTCTCATTATCTATAATCATCCACCCTTTTTTTAAGCTCGCTTTTTTGATTTTTATTTTTAAAAATAGCGCCAACTACCGACATTATAAATGCAATGGCTAAAAATATCCAGTAGGCATATTTTTGCGAGTAATCATCAAAGTCGCTTATCGCATCGATCACCACCTCGCCCTCAGCTGGCACCATAGCGCCTTGATCTACCATTTTTACTATCTCATCAAGTTTTAAATTCTCAACATTTGAGTCATAAGGACGAGTGAGAATTTCAACCACGCCAAGGTCATTTATATCATAAATGCTGCTGTTAAAACGCCAGCCGTAGCCGACGTTATCAAAATAATAGGTCTTATCGCCGTTTGCATAGACCGCTCCGTAGCCATCGTTTCTTACAAAGCCGATCTTTCGCCACTGCTCTTTTGTATCAAGCCTAACGATAGACGTGTGGCGTGAGCTTAGGCTGTGGTTTTGTTTTGTGTTGTGCCAAATTTCATAGGTTTTTAAAAAATATGTCTTGCCATCACTTATCACCACGTCGCCATATAACGGCGTTATCTCGCCTTTAAACGGATCATCGCCGTCCCTTACAAACTCGCCCTCATCTATGCTGTTATACCACTGCCACTTTCGCTCCCAGTGATAGATACCGCCTTTGCCGCGAAAAAGAGCGTGATAGGCGTGCTCATCTTTTAGGTTAAAAAGTGGCTCGTATGGGGCAAATTTTGGGTCAAATTCATGATCATTTGCATAGACCATGCCAGAATTTGGCTCATAAAGGTAGTGAATGCGCCATATCTCGCCGATATCACGCATTTGTGGGCTAAATTTGATCCCTAGCTTTGTGCTGTCATAATAGACATTTTCCCCATCAGTCGTAAAACGCACGCTCTTTCTGCCAGATATTTGCTCTATATAACGCATCTTGCTAGCATTTGCGCCCTCTAGCTCTTTGCCCTCATGATAGACCTTTACTCCGTCGCTTGCGTAGCCAAAGCCCAATATCGCTGCTAAATTTGCGTTATCAACCTGCCTAAATTTATAGATATGAGTTTGCGCTTTTGGGGTTTTAAACATTTTATGTGAGAGGATATCCCAAAACTCTTTAAGTGCGGATATTTCAAGGTTTGTCTCGCTTTCGCTATCGCAAAAATATGTTACATTGCCATCGCCAAAGTAGCCATTGCCAAGCGCTCTAACGCTCTTAGGGCTAAGACCACTCATCACGAGATTACCGCAATACACCGCCTCATCGCTTGCGCCAACGTTTCTGTTGTCGTATTTGCCGGTATCAATGTATCTAAATTTGCTGGCCCTCACGCCTATTAGCTCAAATTTACCACCACTTGGCACCAAGGCATAGACCTTGTCGTCTTTGACGTAAAAAAAGCTATTATTTAGCTCTTTACTATCGTCAATGTCGTCATCTAAAATAGAAACTAACCCAAAGACAAAAAAGTAGGTAGCAAAAAATATCACAACAATGGCGATTATTACTGAGATTAGCGGATGTTTTTTTAGCATTTTAGCCTCGTTTCAAACAAATTTAGCGACCTCATCATGGCGCAAAAACCTTTCATAAATTTAAATTTTAAAGTACCTATCCAAATATAAAATATCTAAAAATCAAAAACTTAAGATATGCAAATTTACCCATCAAAAACAGAAAGCAAGCGGCTACTAATGTAATAATAAACCTAATAATATTAAATTCCAGCGTAACCCCATAATAAATAAAGACTGACGCAATAAAACATAAATAAAAATAACTAAGCATGAAGATCAAATTTTTAATCCTTGCAAAAAGTCCTGACTCTTCGCTGCTTTTTGCGATTAGCCTAATGGTCTCTATCTTATTTAAAAAACCAACCTTGTTATATTTTATCTCGACTAGATCACCCACTTCATATTTATATATTTCAGGTGAAAATATCTCACTAAACCTCATCTTATCAACGATAATGCTAAGGCTTACAAGAGAATTTTGCCTAACAACTCTCGTATTTAGCGCACTTATCCTACCGATCTTTTTCAAGCTACTCGAGCTCCTCGGCGATCTCTAGCACTTCAAAATACTCATTTTCTAGGCTTTCAAGCTCGGCTTTTGCACTTTCTAGCTCTTCATAAAGCTTAGTAAGCCCCACTTCTTGATAAATTTTAGGATCACTAAGCCCCTCGTTTAGCTCGGCTACTCTTGCTTCAAGAGCTGAAATTTTATCTGGATATGTGTTTAAAATTTGCGTTTGTTTGTAGCTTAGTTTTGCGCCAGATTTACTCTTTTGTTTGGCTTCATTTTGGCTATTTGAGAGCTCTTTTTCAAATTTATCAAGCTCTTTCATCTCATCTTCAAGCTCCAAATAGACGCTATACTCTTCATGCAAGACATTTATCTTTGTCCCCTCAAATGCCCAGAGCTTATTTGCCATCTTATCGACAAAATATCTATCGTGGCTAACTAGCAAGATAGCCCCCTCAAAGCTTTGCAAGTAGTCTTCTAAGATGTTGATAGTTGCGATGTCAAGGTCATTTGTCGGCTCGTCAAGCACCAGCACGTCGTAAGTTTTGGTAAAAAGCATCGCAAGTGCCACGCGGTTTTTCTCGCCACCACTTAAAACGCCTATCTTTTTATCTAGAAATTCCTTTGGAAAGAGGAAATTTTTAAGATAGCCATAGACGTGCATATTTCGCCCACGAACTAGCACGTGATCGCCACCATTTGGGCAAAATGTCTCTATAAGGCTCTTGTCATCATCAAGGACATTTCTAGCTTGATCAAAGTAGCCGATACTCACCTCGCCTCTTTTTATCTCGCCGCTACTTTGCTTTTCAAGTCCTAGCAAAATTTTAAGCAAAGTGCTTTTGCCACTGCCGTTTCGTCCGACTATGGCGATCCTCTCACCCTGCAAAACCCTTGCGTCAAATTTTTCAAAAAGCACCTTGCCATCTATACTTTTACTTAAATTTTTAAACTCAAAGAGCATTTTTTTGCGGTTTTGGCTCTGAACTTGGTTGAAATTTTTACTCGCACGCTCCAGCTCAAGCCTCACGCGCCTTATCACGCCTGGGTTTTTCTTGGCCTCCTCGCGCATAGCAAGCACCCGCTCTTTTCTGCCCTCGTTTCGCTTTAGTCTAGCTTTTACGCCGCGCCTTAGCCACTCTTCTTCGGCCTTTAGCTGTTTTAGTAGCGTCTCATGCGACTTTGCAAGGCTTGCTAAAATTTCCTCTTTTTTGGTTAGATAGTTTGCATATCCACCCTCAAAATTTTTTAAGCTTGCATCCTCAACCTCAACGCACCTAGTAGCGAGTGCATCGATAAAATACCTATCGTGGCTTATAAAAACTATGCTTTGATTTGAGCTTTTAAGCATATCTTCAAGAAATTTGACCATATAGACATCAAGATGGTTTGTAGGCTCATCAAGCAGCAGAACATCTGGCTTTTTAAGGATAAGAGCACCCAGTGCCACACGGCGTATCTCGCCACCGCTAAGCGAGCAAATGGGCCTGTTTTCATACTCTTTTAGCTTAAATTCTTGCAAAATTCGCTCGATCTTATGCTCGATATTCCAGCCGTCCTTTGCCTCTATAAATTTGATAAGCCTCTCTTGCTCTTTTAAAATTTCTTTGTTCTCTGGATCATTTGCTAGCAAGACGCCACTTTTTTCATACTCACTTATCGCGTCAAATATCTCTTTTAGCTCGTTATTTAGCGCATCTCTTACGCTAAATGTGGCGTTAAAATTTGGATTTTGCGCTAGCATCTCGACGCTTATCAAGCTCTGCACTATGCGTCTGCCGCTATCTGCTACCACCTCGCCAGAGATGATCTTCATAAGCGTGCTCTTGCCGCTGCCATTTTTGCCGATGATCGCTATCTTTTCATTTTCATTTACGCTAAGGCTTACGCTGTTTAAAATTTCATTTGCGCCAAATTTTTTACTTACGTCTATCAGGTCGATTAATGCCATTTTTCTCTCAAATTTTAAATTTTTTGGATTATATCAAAAGGGAGCTAAAACCTAATTTGGCTATAATCGCCCCAAAATTTAAAAAGGGAGAAATTTATGAACCTTTCTATGAAAAAACTGGTCGTCCCTATATTTTTAGATATGTTTTTGCACTTTATAACGCTCATCATCAACACCTACATGGTGACAAAAGTGAGCGTGCATCTAGTTGGCGCCATGGGTGCTGGCAATCAAGTGATGGATCTTTTTATGACCATTTTTAACTTTTTAAGCATGGGCTGCTCAGTCGTCGTCGCACAAGCTCTTGGAGCAAAGCAAAACGAGCTAGCCTCAAGCGTCATACACGCAAGCATCACGTCAAATACGGTCTTTGGCATCTTTTCAGCCATCATCATCTACGTCTTTGGCTACAACATCTTAAATTTACTAAACGTGCCAAATGATCTCATAAACGATAGCTTCTCATACCTTCACATCCTTGGCTTTGCATTGCTATTTGATGGCATCGGCATGGTGCTAGCTGCGGTGCTTCGCGTCTATAACCTAGCAACTGCTGTGATGCTAACTTCAGTTTTGATGAACATCATCACCATCTTTGGCAACGCCATCGCTCTTTTTGGCTGGTTTGATCTGCCAAATTTAGGCCTGCAAGGTGTTGCTATCTCGACATTTGTGGGCAGACTAATAGGCGTTTTTGTCCTACTTTACATGCTCATACGCGTGGCAAAAGTTAGAATTTATCTTAGCAAACTGCTTGTAGTGCCGTTTGGAATTTTAAAGAAAATACTCTCAGTTGGCTTGCCAAGTGCTGGCGAAAATTTACTCTGGATGGCGCAATACATGGTTGCATTTGGCTTTATCGCGAGCATGGGCGAGGCAACTCTTAGCGTGCAGACTATCTACTTTCAGATCACGCTTCTTATCTTGCTTTGTGGCGCAAGTATCAGCGTGGCAAACGAGGTCATCGTTGGGCATTTGGTTGGGGCAAGCGAGTTTAACGAGGCCTATACAAGGACTTTTAAAGCCTTGTGGCTTGGCATTTTTATAACGCTCGTCGTCGTTTTGATCGCCTACGCCTTAAAGTATAAGATCATGGACGCGCTAAATTTAGATGAGGGCTTGCGCAAGATAATGTTACCACTCTTTACCCTCTCGATCGTGCTAGAAGCTGGCAGAACCTTTAACATCGTCATCGTAAATGCCCTTCGTGCAAGTGGCGACGCGAAATTCCCGCTAGCGACTGGGCTTATCTTTATGTGGGGGCTTTCGCTGCCGCTTGGATATTTCTTAGGCATACACCTTGGCTGGGGCATCGTTGGCGTTTGGATAGGATTTTGCGCTGATGAGTGGCTAAGAGGCCTTGCAAATACATGGCGCTGGAGAAGCAAAAAGTGGCAAGAAAAACGCCTAGTTTGAGGCAAAAGAGCCTAAACTTAGACTTTTACGGCCTAAGCGTTTTAATAAATTTTAAAACAAATGTAAAGGCTATGCGATTAAGAGTTGGCAAGGACGCTAAGATCACGCTTTCTATGCCATTTTACAGCACGCAAAAGATGGCTCTTAGCTTTCTTGAGACGCACAGAATTTGGCTTGAAAACTCATATAAAAAAGCCCTTTTAAATTTGCCAAAAGATGATGAGATGAAATTTCTTGGGCAAATTTATAAGATCAAATTTGATGAGAGCGCAAAGGTGCCATTTTTTGAAGATAAATTTATCATAACGCCAAATTTAAAGGCACTTGAGCGATTTATAAAAACAAGGGCAAAAGAGCTATTTTTAGAGCTTGTAAGCTACTATCAGCCTCATATCAATAAGCCAGTTAGTCGCATCGTCATAAGAGATAGCAAAACTCGCTGGGGCAGTTGCAACCACAAAAAAGGCTATATAAACTTAAGCCTAAGGCTCATCGAAAAGCCGCTCTCTGCTGTGCGATACGTCGTGCTTCACGAGCTCACTCACCTGCTCTATCCGCATCATCAAAGCAGCTTTTATAAATTTATAGAAGCCATCATGCCTGATTACAAAGAGCAAGAGCAAATTTTAAAATCGTAATTATTTTTCATCAAGTAAGTGTAAATTTAATATGTTAAAATTGCATATTACTTTACAAAAGGAGAATTTAATGAAAAAAATGATTTTTATCTCACTTCTTGCAGCTTGCGCTCTAGCAGGCGACTTTGAAGATGGCTTGAAAGCTTATGCTGACTCAAATTTCACTGAGGCTTTATCTAAATTTGAAGCAGGTTGCGCAGCAAATGACGCAAGATCATGCGTAACAGCAGGTGCGATCTACCAGATTGGCAAAACTGACGTGCCAGATAGCAACAAAGCGTTAGAGTTTTACAACAAAGCTTGTCAAGGTGGCGAAAAAGAGGGTTGCTCAGCAGCTGGTGGAATTTATCTAGATAACGATCCACAAAAGGCAAGAGAGTTTTTTAACAAAGCTTGCGAGCAAAACGACGGCTACTCTTGTGGCATGATAGGCTCGATACTAATAGAAGCTAAGAAATTTAAAGAGGCTTACACATTTTTAGAAAAAGGTTGCAAGCTAAATGATAAGATGTCTTGCGAGTTTGCAGGCGATCTAAAACGCTCAAAACAACTTTGATCTTTAGGCTTTTAAAGCCTAAATTCTCACTTTTTACAAAATCAATGGAAATTTATAAATAAATTTAAAGGTTTAGGCAAGAGGGCTCTTGCCTAGTGTTAAATCGCTCTTATTTGATCAAGCGGTTTATCTTTTATGCCCCACTGGGTCATAAAGACAAAGCCATAAATGGCCGCTGCCACGATGTAGGCTGTGTATTCGTTTGGCATTAGTCCAAATTTCACGCAGATATTTGGCACAAGAGCTAGTGGCACGACAGGGATAAGTAGCAACCTCTCCCAAATCCTAAGCTTTGTGACGTAGTAGCCTTGCAGCAAGCTAGAAAAGGCGAACATCCCCACGATCGCCATACCAAAAACAAGTAAAATTTCAAGTGGGTTGCTCATCCAGACTATCCCTTTTGAATCAAGCGGATCGCTCGTGTTTATGCTATCAATGAGCATAAGTTTGTTGTTAAAGAAAAAGGCAAATGGCAAGATCGCCGTTCTTAGATCGTAAAAGAACCCTTGCACGCCAACGGTTATTGGATTTGCTTTAGCGATGCCCGCTGCTGCATAGGCTGCGATGCCAACTGGCGGCGTATCATCGGCTAAAATTCCAAAGTAAAATACAAAAAGATGCACGGCGATGGCAGGGATTAAGAAGCCATTTTTATGCGCTAAAAACAAGATAACTGGCGCAACAAGGCTTGAGACGACGATGTAGTTTGCTGTCGTTGGAAGACCCATGCCAAGGATAAGCGACATAAGAGCTGTTAAAACTAGGATCATCATGATGTTATCGCCTGCTAAAAGCTCGACTAGATCAGAGAGCACCTGACCAAGGCCAGTTAGCGAGATAGAGCCCACGATGATGCCAGCAAGTGCGGTTGCGATGGCTATTGTGGTCATGCTCTTTGCGGCTGCGACCATCGCCCAAAATATATCCTCAAAGCCAAGGAGCACGTCGCTTAGCCCTACTTTTTCACCACTTGCTAGCTTTTTAGTTGGCTCTTGAAAGATCATTATCAAAAATAAAAATCCAATAGCATTAAAAGCCGCTGATATGGCTGACTCTTTTGCGATTAAAAGCGTATAAAGCAAGATCAAAATAGGCGTTATATAGTGAAGGCCACTTACAAAAATTTTAAATCTTGAGTGAAATTCGCTCTGATTTATGCCTTTTAGTCCAAGCTTGACGCTCTCTAAATGCACGATAAAAAATAGCGACAAATAACAAGCAAATGCTGGGATAACCGCTGCCATCATCACGTTTGTATATGTCATGCCCAAAAACTCAGCGATGATAAAAGCAGCCGCACCCATGATCGGAGGCATGAGCTGTCCATTTACACCAGCTGCAACCTCGATGGCTCCAGCTTTTGTGCGTGAAAGACCAGCTTTTTTCATAAGCGGTATGGTAAATGTACCAACAGTTACGACGTTTGCTGTTGAGCTGCCTGAAACCATGCCTGTTAAGCCACTTGCGATGACTGAAGCCTTAGCTGGACCGCCTCTATATTTGCCAAGAAGCGAGAAGGCTAAATTTATGAAGTATTGTCCAGCGCCTGCTCGCTCTAGCAATGAACCAAAAAGAACAAAAAGGTAGATAAAACTAACACTAACACCAATAGGTACGCCAAAAACGCCCTCAGTCGTTAAAAACATGTGTCCTGCGATCTTTTCAAAGCTAGCGCCTTGGTGAGCGATGATATCTGGCATATAAGGGCCAAAGTGATCATATATCAAAAATAATATACAAATAATAGGAAGCGCTGGTCCCATGACACGCCTGCCAGCCTCAAGTAATACGATGATTGCCAAAAACGATATGACGATATCTTGAGTGATGTAGTCCCCTGTCCTATCAGCTAGCTCATAAAAATAAACCGCTGGATAAAGCACGGCAACAACGCCTACCACGTAAAAAACTAGGTCGTAAAATGGCAAACATGAGTGAGCCTTTTTATGAAAAGTGACTGGATAGAGCAAAAACACAAGCCCAACCGCAAAAGCTAGGTGCACTGAGCGTGAGATGTTAGTATTTAGCGGAAAATAAGCTATATAAAGCTGAAAAACTGACCAAGAGAAACACGCAAATGCGATGAAATAGTTGTAAAAATTGCTATTTATCTCTCTTGTCTTTACTTCGACAAATTGTTCTTCGTTGTCATTAACTTCGTTCATCTTTCTCCTTTAAAATTTAAATATATAAATTTAGAAGAAATTTGCATATTTAAATTTTATCCAGAGGCAAAAGCCCCTGGAAATGAATTATTTTAAGATACCAGCCTCTTTAAATGCAGCCTCTGCAGCTGGGTGAAGCGGAGCTGAAAGACCTTGAACAAGATCTTCTTTTTTAACTGATTTTAGCGCTGGGTGAAGAGTTTTATACTCATCAAAGTTATCTAAGATAGCTTTTATCACAGCTTTTACAGCCTCATCTTTTGTATCTTTGCTAGTTACTAAAACAGCTTTTACACCGATAGTATTTACATCGTGATCGACGCCATCATATGAGCCTTTTGGAATCACACCTTTTGCGAAGTATGGTTTTTCTTTAAGAAGATTATCGATCTCGCTGCCTTCGATGTTTAGGATATCAATAGGCAAAGATGTCGCAGCATCAGTGATGTTTGCAGTTGGGTGACCAACGACAAAGCTATATCCGTCTATCTTTTTATCTTTTAGTGCGTGTGGGCATTCGCCAACTGTTAAAACGCCGCGGTATCCTAGTTTTGAAACGTCAAAGCCTTTCGCCTTAAAGACTTCAAGTGTGCTCACTTCGTTGCCGCTGCCTGGGTTTCCGACGTTGTATTTTTTACCTGCAAAAGAAGAAAGATCACTTGTTAGACCGCTATCTTTTGCTACAACAAATGCAAGAAGCTCTGGATAGATCGCAACTACTGAGCGTAAATTTTCATCTTTTGCTCCGTCAAATTTGCCAGTGCCATTATATTTATCATAGACGACGTCACTTTGAACAAAGCCAAATGTAAGCTCTTTTTTAAGGACGTTATTTACGTTATAAACAGAGCCGCCAGTTGATTGAACAGAGCATTTTACATCTGTATTTTTATTTGCCAAGCGGCAGATCGCTCCACCTATCGGATAGTACGTACCTGTCATGCCACCAGTGCCGATACTGATAAATTCTTTTGCTGAAAGTGTTGTTGCCAAAAGCAATCCAGCAAGTGCTAAAGAAGTAGTTTTCATCTAAAATCCTTTCAAAAAATTTAAGGCTATTTTATTCTATAAATTTAGCTTTGTATCTTTTTGATATGATATTTTTATGCCATTTTGGTAAAGTTGCAACTATTCTACACAATCAAGGCTTAAAAAAATATTTTCTTAAGAATAAATTTATATTTCTTTTACGAGCATTCTAAATTTTAAGAGCTAGAAATTCTAGCTCTAAATTTAGTCGATAAATCTTTTTGTGATATTTGCGTAGGCATCGATCCTGCGGTCTCTTAAAAATGGCCAAATTCTGCGCACTTCTTCACTTCTTTTCATATCTATCTCAACGATCTTGCAAAGCTCATCTGTGTTATTTGCGCGGAAAAGCTGCTCGCCTTGTGGTCCGAAAACAAAGCTATTTCCCCAAAATTTTATCCCATCCATCACGCCGCTATCATCTTTTTCAAAGCCTACGCGATTTACTGCAACAACTGGCAGACCATTTGCCACGCTGTGACCTCTTTGCACTGCCACCCACGCTTCAAGCTGTCTTGACTTTTCATCCTCGCTATCGCCCTCAAACCAGCCAATAGCCGTTGGATAGATGAGAATTTTCGCCCCTTTTAGCGCCATTAGCCTTGCTGCCTCTGGATACCACTGATCCCAACACACCAAAACGCCAAGCTTGCCAAGGCTAGTTTCAATAGGCTCAAAGCCAATATCGCCAGGCGTAAAGTAAAATTTCTCGTAAAATCCAGGGTCATCAGGGATGTGCATTTTTCTGTATTTGCCAGCCACACTGCCGTCACGCTCGAAGACAAAGGCGGTGTTGTGATAAAGTCCGTCAGCTCTCTTTTCAAAAAGAGAAGTGACTAAAACCACGCCATTTTCTTTTGCCACCCTGCCCCAAAAAGCGACATCCTCTTGCCAGTCGTTTGCGTGATCAAAGAAATTTGTATCCTCGCTTTGGCAAAAGTACTGCGTCTGGTGTAGCTCTTGGCAGACAACTAGATTGGCGCCACCTTTTTTTGCCTCGGCGATTAGCTCAAGCGTCTTTGTGATGGTCGCCTCTTTTGTCCCTTTAAATTCTTGTTGAAGTAGTGCTACTTTCATCTCATTTCCCTTCTTTGTCGTTATATGGGTCTAAATGCGTGGTTATCTGCCACGAAAATTCCTTAAATTTCTCTCTTATCTCAGCTTCAAGCGAGTCGGCCACCTCGTGCGCGTCGTAAAGCGAGATATCTTTGTCAAAAACTAAATGCAGCGTTAAAAATATAGTATTTGCGCTCTGTCTTGTGTTTAGATAGTGAAAATCAGAAATTCTCTGCTTAGCCTTTATCATTTTGATGATCTCAGCTGTGACCTCAGGGCTTGCTGCGTGATCTAGCAAGACACCAAGGGCGTCTTTGCCAAGACTTATGGCGCTTTGAGCGATGTAGCCGCTTATCACGATACCAAAGATCGCATCTATCATCACAAATCCGCTAAATTTAATGATAAGTAGCGAGATGATGACTGCAAGGTTGCTAAAAAGGTCGATCTTATAGTGCAGCGCGTCTGCTTTGATGATAAGGTTGCCACTTTTTTTAGAAATTTGGTTTAAAAATAGCACCAAACATAGAGTCACCACGACCGAAAATACCATCACACCAAGGCTTAAGCCAAGATCTATCTCCAAATTTGGCTCGCTAAATTTCTTAACACTCTCATAAAATATATATCCAGCAGCCAGCACGATGATGACGCACTCAAATAGCGCTGCCAAGGCCTCTAGCTTTGTGTAGCCAAAGTTAAATCTCTCATCGGCTTGCTTTCTTGACTTTCTAAGCGCAAATAAATTTAAAAGTGAGACGATAAAATCAAGCATCGAATCAATCGCCGAGCCAAGCACAGCGACTGAGCCGCTAAAAAGTCCAGCTGCAAATTTCACAAGTGCGAGCAAAAAAGCGCATGCTCCAGCTGCGATAACGGCCTTATTTTCGCCCTGCGTGCACTCCTGCTTATTTATGCTGTTAAACTCATAATCAAACGGACTTGACAAGGCTAAGCCCTCTTGTATCTATTTTGGCTTGAGCAGTGAAGCGAGCCATTTTGACGGACAAAAACTAGCGAATTTACACCGATGATCTTTCTATCTGGCAGCGCCTTGGCTAGTAAATTTAACACCTTTTCATCGTTTTCGTCGTTATATGTTGGCACGATTAGCGCACCATTTATAAAGATAAAGTTTGCATAGGTGCAGCCAAGCCTTTTGCCATCATAAAATTTAGGTTTTGGTAGTGGCAGAGCAAGCAGCTTAAAGCCAGTTTTTTTAAGCTCATCCTCCATTTTTTTTAGCTCATCAAAGTGCTCATCGCTCCCATCTTCGCAAGTTGCGTAAGCTACCATATCAGGCGTGATAAAGCGCGCTAAAGTGTCGATGTGACTATCTGTGTCATCGCCTCTTATAAAGCCATTTTCAAGCCAGATGATACGTTTTAAGCCAAATAAATTTTTTAGTTTTTCTTCAATCTGCTCTTTACTAAGTGCTTTGTTTCTATTTTCATTTAGCAGACATTTTGTAGTGGTTAAAAGCACGCCATCTCCGTTAAACTCGACACTTCCGCCCTCTAGTATCATATCGACTGGCTCAAGCTTGGTTTTGTAAATTTTAGCCAGCTCTAAATTTATCGCATCATCTTTTGAACTCTTAAATTTACCGCCCCAAGCGTTAAATTTAAAGTCATAGCTCTTGACGCCATCTTCGGTGCAAACGTCGATCATACCGTAGTCTCTGATCCAAGTATCGTCAGTCTCAAGTTTAACAAACTCTACATTTTTAAATTTCTTAAATCTAGTGAAATTTGTCTCATCAGGGCAGATGAGCACCACCTTTTCATAGGGCGTAACAGCAGCCACAAGTTCCTCATAACCCGCCAAAATCTCCTCTAAATAAGGCTCCCAGTCGCTCTTACTATGTGGCAGCGATAAAAACAAAAGCTCCTGCTCTTCCCACTCTGCGTACGCTCTCACGCTCTCTCCTTGTAAATTTTATAAATTCCATAAATCGTAATGATTATCCAAAAGACCTCTATCAAAAATGAGCCGAGGTTAAAGTGCACAAAAAGCGAGATTATAAGTAGCACCGCACCTACTAAATTTATTATCTGATAGGCTAGATCGCGGCTATTTAGACGGCCGATCTGAAGTAAAAAGTAGCCCATCACGATGCAAATCATCCCTAAAAAGCCGATGATCTGAAAAAGATCGATCAAATTTTATCCTTTTTGTAAGCTTAAATTTAAAGCGTGATCATATCTAATTAGTTTTAAATTTATGATTATGGGATAAAATAACTCCATTTTTCAGATTGGATTAATGTTTATGGATTTTGAGTTTATTGAGAAATTTTACCCCCTTTTTGTAAAGGCTGGGATTCTCACCTGCCAGATCGCCTTTTTGGGGATTGTTTTTTCTATTTTGATAGGAATTTTTTGCATGGCTGTGAAATTTTACAAGCTAAAATTTCTCTCAAAACTAGTTGATTGCTACGTTGAGCTTTCAAGAAACACACCGCTTCTTATCCAGCTCTTCTTTTTATACTACGGCTTGCCAAAGCTTGGAGTGTCGATGAGTGGCTTTACCTGTGCGGTCGCTGGACTTAGCTTTCTTGGTGGCAGCTACATGAGCGAGAGCTTTAGACTTGGTTTTGAGGCGGTTAGAAAGTCGCAGATAGAAGCAGGTCTTAGCATCGCACTTAGTAAAAATCAGCTCCTAAGATATGTCATCTTGCCACAAGCCTTTAGCGTGGCACTTCCGAGCATCAGCGCAAACGTCATATTTTTACTAAAAGAGACAAGTATAGTTAGTATCGTAGCGCTTGCCGATCTAGTCTATGTTGCAAAGGATCTCATCGGACTTTACTACAAGACAGATGAGGCGCTTTTTATGCTGGTTATTAGCTATCTTGTCATCATCTTGCCAGTCTCGCTGGCGCTTAGCTACGTCGAAAAAAGGGTGAGAAATGCAAGGAGTTAGTATATTATTTGACACGCAAAATTTACTAAGACTACTTGAAGGTCTTGTAGTAAGCACTGAAATTTCACTCATCTCTATCATCATCTCCGTCATCGGTGGCCTCATACTTGGCGTTTTGATGAGCATGAAAAACAAATTTATCTATTTTGTTTTAAAAATTTGTCTCGAGATCGTTCGTATCATGCCTCAGATCGTCTGGCTATTTTTATTTTACTTTGGCGTTAGCAAGGCTTTTGATATCCACATCTCGGCATTTACCGCCTCGCTCATAGTCTTTAGTCTTTGGGGCGTTTTTGAGATGATGGATATCGTACGAGGAGCGATCACCTCGATACCAAAGCACCAGTTTGAGTCAGCCGCCTCACTAGGACTTAGCAAATTTCAAATTTACTTTTATGTCATCATCCCACTTGCTACTAGAAGGCTGGTGCCTGGAGCTGTAAATTTACTAAGCCGTATGATAAAAACGACCTCTATCGTCGTGCTAATCGGCGTTGTAGAGGTGGTCAAAGTCGGTCAGCAGATCATCGAGCGAAATGTATTTACAAATCCTATGGCGCCATTTTGGATTTACACGCTCATATTCTTTTTATATTTTGCGATCTGCTATCCAGTCTCAAAACTATCGAAAAAACTAGAAGAAAAATGGAGCTAAAATGAGCGAAAATATCTTAGAGCTTAAAAAAATAAACAAATTTTATGGAGAGCTTCACGCCTTAAAAGATATAAGCTTAGAGGTTAAAAGTGGTGAAGTAGTCGTGCTTCTTGGGCCATCTGGCTGTGGCAAAAGCACAACTCTTAGATGCATAAACGGCCTTGAGAGCATTGCAAGCGGCGAGATCGTCATAGACGGCGAAGTGATAGATGCTAAATTTAAAGAGTGGCAAAGGATCCGCCAAAAAGTCGGTATGGTCTTTCAAAGCTACGAGCTCTTTGATCATATGAACGTCATAGATAACGTCCTTCTTGGGCCTTTAAAAGTGCAAAAAAGAGATAGAGCCGAGGCTGAAAAGACTGCTGATATGTGGCTAAGCAAGGTTGGGCTACTTGATAAGAAATGTGCCTATCCAAAGGAGCTAAGCGGCGGTCAAAAGCAGCGCATAGCCATTGTTAGAAGCCTTTGCTTGAACCCTGAGATCATGCTATTTGACGAGGTTACAGCTGCGCTTGATCCTGAGATCGTTAGAGAAGTGCTTGATGTGATACTAAATTTAGCCAAAGATGGCATGACGATGCTAATAGTCACGCACGAGATGAGCTTTGCAAGAGCGGTTGCAAACAAGATCGTATTTATGGACGCTGGAGCGATCGTGGAGATCAGCGAGCCAGAGGAATTTTTTACTAATCCAAAGAGCGAGCGAGCGAAGAAATTTCTAAATTTATTCTCGTTTTAGAAAAAATAAGAGATAATTTGCCGTTTTTTCAAAATGCGTTTAGAGCGAGACTTGGTCGCTCTTATTTACTAAATTTTTCAAAGGAGAAAGAGTGAGAAAATTTAAATTTTTCTTATTAGCATTAGTCGCTACCGTCTTTCTAACGGGTTGTGGTGATGACAAAGGTGCGGACAAAGCAGCCGCTTCAAATCAAGCTGACACGATCGCAAAGATCAAAGAGCGTGGATATATAAGGATAGGCGTTTTCAGTGACAAACCGCCATTTGGCTACGTCGATAAAGACGGCAAAAACCAAGGCTATGACATCTATTTTGCAAAACGTATCGCAAAAGACTTGCTTGGCGATGAGAGCAAGGTTAAATTTGAGCTAGTAGAAGCTGCTGGCAGGGTCGAAGTGCTCACAGCTGACAAGGTCGATATCACGCTTGCAAATTTCACAAAGACGCCTGAGCGAGCACAAGTTGTTGATTTTGCGCTTCCATATATGAAGGTCTCTCTTGGCATCGTTAGCCCAGAAGGTGCTGTGATAAAGAGCGTCGATGAGCTAAAAGATAAAACTTTAATCGTCAATAAAGGCACAACAGCAGACGCATTTTTTACAAAAAATTATCCTGATATCAAGCTTTTAAAGTATGATCAAAACACCGAAACTTTCGCAGCTTTGGTTGATAAAAGGGGTGCAGCTCTAGCGCATGATAACGCCCTACTTTTTGCCTGGGCGAAAGAGACTCCTGGCTTTGTCGTTGGCGTTGAGGCGCTTGGCGACGTGGACGTGATAGCTCCAGCTGTCAAAAAAGGCAACAAAGCCTTACTTGAGTGGCTAAATAACGAGATCATCGAGCTTGGAAAAGAAAATTTCTTCCACAAAGACTATGACGCAACGCTAAAACCAATCTATGGCGATAGTGTCAATCCAGAATCACTTGTCGTCGAAGGCGGCAAACTCTAAATTCAAAGTGAGTGATCATAGTGAATGAATTTAATGAATATGTTCGCGATAGATTTTCTGAATTCGGCGATATTGTCATAAAATCCATGATGGGTGGATACCTTGTATATTTTAACGGTAAACTGATAGGTGACATTTGTAATAATGAACTGTTTTTAAAGAGAACGCCGACATCGGACAGACTTCTTGCAGACTCAGAACTACGTTATCCTTATAATGGCTCAAAGACGTTAATGCATGTATTCGAGAAATTTGAGGATGCGAATTTGATTGGAGAATTGTTGCGCGGCATGTATTTGGAACTGCCCGAAAAGAAACCAGCAAAAGCCAGATAAGTTGGATGTTTAAATAAAAATTTGAAAAGCATTTTGGAGTAAATTTAACCCAAAATGCTTTTATTGGCTACATCAAGCTCTTTAGTAAATTTGTCACTTTTTGCTCGATCTCTGCAAGAAATTCCTTGCTCTTTGCTTCAAATCTAGTGACGATAACCGGCGTTGTATTTGACGCACGCACCAGTGCCCAGCCATTTTCAAACTGAATTCTAATACCATCAATGTCGATGATATTTTTTATCTTTGGCAGGTCGCAACCCTCGTTTTTCACGCACTCTTTTAACTTAGCAACTATCTTAAATTTAGCCTCATCAGTCGTCTTTATCTTGATCTCATCGGTGCTAAAGACAAGCGGCATCTTATCAAGCTCGCCGTCAAGGTCAAAGCCCTTATGAACTAGCTCAAGCACCCTCATCATCGCATAAAGCGCATCGTCAAAGCCAAAATATCGCTCTTTAAAGAAGATATGACCGCTCACTTCAGCCGCGAGATCTACGTTTAGCTCTTTCATCATCTTTTTTATATTACTGTGTCCAGTCTTACCCATAAAAACTTCGCCGATTTTTGCGATCTCATCATACATATTTTGTGAGCATTTTACCTCGCCAAGCACTTTTGGATGTTTCATATTTAGCGCATAAAGATATGCTAGTTCATCGCCTTTTATATCTCTTTTTGGCGTTATAACTGCGATCCTGTCGCCATCTCCGTCAAAGCCAAATCCAAGGTCAAATTCCTTCTTTTCGATGAGCGAAAATATCTCTTTTAAATTCTCTTTTTCGCTTGGGTCTGGATGGTGATTTGGGAAATTTCCGTCTGGATCTTCATATAAAATTTTAGCATTTAGTCCAAGTGCCTTGACGATAGGCACCAAGCTCACGCCAACAGCGCCATTTGCGCAGTCGATGACAAAAGGCTTTTTGAAATTTTTAAGCTCGCTAAATTCTTTTACAAAAAACTCAACGTATTTTTCTAAGATATTAAATTTCTCACAGCTCTCATCGTCTGCGATCTCTAAATTTGAGGCGATTATCTCGTTCACCTTATCTTTTAAAATTTGCAGATCTTTGCCAAAGAAGCTATCTTTTTTAATGGTAATCTTAAAGCCGTTATAATCTTTTGGGTTGTGAGAGCCCGTGATCATGATGTTTGCGTCAAAATAATCAGCATAAACGCTAAAGTAGCCAACAGGAGTTGGTAGCAAGCCGATGTTATAAATTTTAAAGCCACCAGCCTTGTTTAGACCGCTTAGCAGGTACCTAAAAAGTGTGCTAGCACTTAGTCTTGCATCAAAACCAACGCTTAAAGTTTTCACGCCAAATTCGTTAAATTTCTTACCCAAAGCAAGTCCTATAGCCTTGACGCTGTCCTCTGTCAAGTCCTTTTCAAAAATGCCGCGGATGTCGTATTCTCTAAAAATTTCATCATATTTCATTGTAAATTCTCCCTAAAAGAATGCAAAAATGATACAAGAATAAATTTAAAAAGGAGTAAATAATTTTATAAATTTAGTGAGGTTAAAATTTAAATTCGAGCTAGAAAAGGCTCTAGCTCGAAAAGGGCTGCTACATCATGCCGCCCATGCCACCCATTCCGCCCATGTCAGGCATTGCAGGCATTGCTTTTTCTTCTTTTATCTCGCTGATAGTTGCTTCAGTTGTTAGTAGCAAGCTAGCCACGCTAACAGCGTTTTGAAGCGCAACTCTCTCAACTTTAACTGGGTCGATGATGCCAGCTTCAAACATATTTACATATTCGCCAGTTGCAGCGTTAAAGCCAAAATTTGCATCTTTGCTTGTCTCAACAGCATTTGCTACCACACCTGCGTCAAAACCAGCGTTCTCAGCGATTTGGCGAAGTGGAGCACGAAGCGCTCTTCTAACGATCTCAGCGCCGATTGCCTCGTCACCTTGTAAATTTAAATTTACACTCTTTGAAGCAAGGATAAGAGCTGAGCCACCACCCACAACGATGCCCTCTTCAACAGCTGCACGAGTAGCGCTTAGAGCGTCATCTACGCGGTCTTTTTTCTCTTTCATCTCAGTCTCAGTCGCAGCACCTACTTTGATAACTGCCACGCCGCCACTTAGTTTTGCAAGGCGCTCTTGAAGTTTTTCTTTGTCGTAGTCGCTTGTAGTCTCGGCGATTTGCGCTTTGATCTGAGTTATTCTAGCGTCTATTGTTGACTTCTCGCCTGCGCCATTTACGATAGTAGTGTTATCTTTGTCGATAACTACGCTTGAAGCTTGTCCAAGGTCGTTTATAGTGGCACTCTCTAGTGTTCTGCCTAGCTCTTCGCTGATAACTTCGCCACCTGTTAAGATAGCGATATCTTCAAGCATCGCTTTTCTTCTATCGCCAAAGCCAGGAGCTTTAACAGCTGAGATGTTTAGCACGCCACGAAGTTTATTTACAACAAGCGTTGCAAGTGCCTCACCCTCGATATCTTCAGCGATGATTAGAAGTGGTTTGCCACTCTTTTGTACTTGCTCAAGCACTGGAAGCAGGTCTTTTAAATTTGTGATCTTCTTGTCAAATAGCAATATAAATGGATTGCTTAGCTCAACTTGCATCTTTTCAGGGTTTGTGATGAAGTATGGGCTTAAATATCCGCGGTCAAACTGCATACCCTCAACAACGCTTAGCTCATCTTGGATAGACTTTGCCTCTTCTACTGTTATGACGCCATCTTTGCCGACTTTTTCCATCGCATCAGCGATAAGTTTGCCGATACTTTCGTCTGAGTTTGCAGAGATAGTAGCGATCTGAGCGATCTCTTTTGAGCCAGAAACTTTTTTAGAGATGTTTTTTAGTGCATCTATAAGAGCTGCTACTTCTTTATCCATACCACGTTTTACTTCGATAGGATTTGCGCCAGCAGTTACGTTTCTAAGACCCTCTTTAAATATCGCGTGAGCTAACACAGTCGCTGTTGTAGTGCCATCACCTGCTTGGTCATTTGTCTTACTTGCTACTTCTCTAACTAGGCTTGCACCCATGTTTTCGATAGTATCTTTTAGCTCAACTTCTTTAGCCACGCTAACGCCGTCTTTTGTGATGTTTGGAGCGCCAAAGCTCTTTTGGATAAGGACATTTCTGCCTCTTGGTCCCATTGTCACTTTTACAGCGTCATTTAGTTTTTTTACGCCCTCATATAGGCGATTTCTTGCATCATCAGAGTAAAAAATTTCTTTTGCCATTGTCTTTCCTTTTTAAATTATTTAATCACACCTAAAATGTCGTCGATGTTTAAAACAAGATATGTTTTATCATCTAAATTTACCTCAGTGCCAGCGTATTTAGCAAATACTACTTTTTCGCCAACTTTTACGCCCTCAGCTTCAGCGCCAACTGCTTTTACCTCGCCGCTTAAAGGTTTTTCTTTTGCGTTATCAGGTATAATTATGCCCGAAGCTGTCGTCTTTGTCTCTTCTACGCGTTCGACTAGGACACGCTTGCCTAATGGTTGAAAGTTCATTGTTCATCCTTTTAGTTTAATTGTCTTTTTTAGCACTCTTTATTTTTGAGTGATGAAATGCTAGCATTTTTTTCTGAAAAAGTCAATAATTTATAGTGAATTTTATTAAAAACTTTAGTCTAAGTGACTAAAGTTTTATGATATGTAAAACTAATATAAAGGAATTTTATGAAAAAAGTAGCTTACATAGTTGGCGCGCTTGTGCTCATAGTAGCTTGCGTTTTTGGCTTTATCTTTAGCTCAATTGGTAATAAATTTATAGCCAGTAAAATAGAAAAAGAGGCGCTAGCTCGTGGTATCGATATCAAATTTAAAGATTTTAACCTTGGGCTTAGCACGCTAAATTTAGAAGCGACCGTGATGGATGCCATAAATTTAAAGGCAAATGGCGAGCTTTCCTTGCTTGCTCAAAGTATGAACTTAAACATAGATATAAACGCCGACAAGGCAAAGGCTAGCGAGCTTGGGCTAAAAAAGGATGTCGCGCTTAAAGCAAACGTGGCTGGTAAATTTAGCGACTTCAAGCTAACAGCAACTGGCACGGCGCTTGGCTCAAACATAAATTTAAATGCAAATTTAAAAGACTACCTGCCAAAAGCTCTAAATCTTGACGCTAAAAATATCGAGCTTTCTGAGATCTCAGCTCTGGCGCAAAAGCCAAATTTAGCTAGCGGTAAGCTTGATCTAACAAGCAATATGCAAGGCTTTGATGAGAAAAATGAGCCCATCATAAATGCTCAAATTTTAGCAAGCGATGCGGCGATAAACAAAGAAATTCTTAAAAATGAATTTGGGCTAAATTTAGCAAAAGATATAAACTTTAAAGGCGGCATAAATGCTAAATTTGCAAATGAAAAAGTGAGCGCAAAAACCATTATCATCGCACCTGAAGCCACTTTAAAAGCAAACGAGACGACTTATGATCTAGCTAGCAAAAATTTAAAGAGCGACTTTTCACTAAATGTGCCTGATCTTGCCCTTTTTGGCAAGCTCTTAGGCGAGCAACTAAGCGGCGCAGTGGAGGCAAACGGCGAAATTACAATGCAAGAAAATACCCTTCAAAACTTAAAATCTGAGATAAACGGGCTTGGTGGCAAGATAAATGCAAATTTTGATAGCAAAAACTTAGCACTAAATGCAACTAACATCAAGCTAAAAGAGCTTCTAGCGCTTGCTTTGCAGCCTAGCTACGCAGATGGGCAGATAAATTTAAACGCAAATTTTAGTGGCTTTGACGAGCTAAAAAAGCTTGCAGGCGAGGCCAAATTTGAGATAAAAAACGGCCTTATAAATAATGGTCTTGCAAAGCTTAAAAACGCAGCTAAATTTGAGCTAAAAGGCGGTGCCACCGCAAAAGGTGAGCTTGTAAATTTTGACGCAAACGTGCTTAGCGACCTTGGTGAGCTAAAGGATGTAAAGGGCGTTTTTGACCTAAAAAATAGCCAAATTTTTAGCAAATTTGCCCTGCTCATTAGCGACCCTGAGAAATTTAAGGCAGTTAGCGGCTTTGAGGTGGGCTCAAAGATGGCGCTTGTGGGCGATGTGAAGGTTAAAGAGAGCAAGATAGATGAGCTAAATTTAGGCGGCGATGCCTTTGCTGGCAAGCTAAACGCCACCATAAAAAATGAAAATCTTGATCTTAACCTAAAAGAGGCGCAGTTAGGAGAAATTTTAGCACTTAGCGGCAACGACAGACTGGCAAACGCTAAGACAAATGTCCAAGCAAAGGGGCAAAATATCTTTAGCAAAAGCCCAAGCGTCGCTGCAACGATCACTTTAAATGAGGGTAAATTTAACGCCGCAGCGCTTAGTAAAATGCTTGATAAAAAATTCCCTGAAAACGAGAAATTTAGCTCAAATTTGAGCCTAGATTACAAAGGCGACATGGCAAAATTTAGTGGCGACTTTCTTAGCTCGCTAGCTGATATAAAGGGCATAGATGGCAGTTTTGACGTGGACAAAAGCACGCTAAACTTAAAGCTTCAAGCGGTAGTTTCAGAGCTAAATAAGCTTGCATTTTTAGCTGGTCGCGAGCTTCACGGTAAATTTGCAGCCCTAGTAACAGCAAATGGCAAAGTGGATGATCTAAGCGTGAAAGCCACTTCAGATGATCTATTTAAGGGCAAGTTAGAGGCAAACTACAAAGGTGGCGCACTTGATGCGGTGCTAAAAAACTTTGAGGTCAAAGGGCTAACGCAGACTTTGGGGCTAGAGCATCTTTATGATGGCTGCGGCGATGCTAAATTTGACTACGAGACGAAGCAAAAGCTCGGTAAATTTGACATCTTGCTAAAAGAGGGTCACCTAGCCAGCACAAATCTCACAAACAATATAAAAACCTTCACCGGCAAGGACATCACAAAAGAAATTTACAAAGACGGCAAAATTTACGGCTATATAAAGGGTGACAACGTCATCTTTAACGTAAATTTAAGCTCACCAAAGAGCGATATAAAGGTTTCAAACGGCACTTACAATACCGCTACAAAAATGCTTAACGCGCCGCTTGTTTGCAGGCTAGAAAAGACCGATCTAAACGTGCAAATCTCAGGCACGACAGACAAGCTAAAATACGACGTCAGATCGCAATATCTCGAAAATAAGGTCAAAAAAGAGATAGGTAGATTTTTAGACAAAAAGCTGGGCAAAGATGATGACGCAAGCGGCGAAAAACAAAATTTAAAGGGGCTTTTAAAAGGGCTATTTTAGATGAAAAAGGCGGAAAATTTAAAGTATCTAATGGGGCTTGGGCACTTTTGTAGCGACATAAACCAAAGTGCGCTTGGTGCGATGCTGCCCTTTTTCATCGCGAGCTACCACTACGACTACGCCACAGCCGCCTCGCTCGTGACCGCCACAAATTTAGCAAGCTCGCTCATCCAGCCACTTATCGGCCGCCTAAGCGACAAAAAAGAGCTGCCCTACATCATCCCGCTTGGGCTACTGCTTGCAGGCGGAGGCATGAGCCTCACTGGCTTTGTGACAAACTACTACCTCATCTTGCTTTGCGTGATGATAAGCGGTATCGGTGCCGCACTCTTTCACCCAAGCGCCGCAAGGATCGTAAACTACGCCTCAAACGCCAAAAATAGAGCCAAAAGTATAAGTATATTTTCTTTTGGTGGTAATGTCGGCTTTGCAGTTGGACCCATTTTAGTCGCCGTTTTTGTGGGGAATTTTGGCCTAAAAGGGACGCTAGTCTTTATAATCCCTCAAATTTTGCTAACACTTTTATACCTTAAAAAAGGCAAATTTATAAAAGCGCTAGAAGGCAATCACAAAAAGCAAATTTCACAAAAAACAAGCGCCATAAAAGACGATCTAGGCGCATTTTTAAGGCTTTGTCTGTGTATATTTTCACGCTCTATCGTCGCATTTGGCTTTGCGGCATTTTTTAGCATCTACCTCATCAAAATTTTTGGTCTTAGCAAAGAAGCTGCAAATGTAAATTTAAGTATGTTTTTTGCTGCAGGTGCGATCTCTACACTATTTGGCGGAGCGCTAGCGGATAGATACGGCCTAGTTAGGCTCATCAAAATAAGCCTAAGCATCGCCGCGCCGCTAGTCGTGCTAATGCTCTTTATCGACAGCTACGCGCTATTTCTCGTGGCCTCCATGTGCGTGAGTGCCTGCATCAGCCTATCTTTTAGCCCATCAATCGCCCTTGCACAGCTTTATCTGCCAAATCAAATCGGCCTAGCCTCTGGCGTAACGCTTGGGCTTAGCATAACAATCGGCGGTATATTCGCAACGGTCATCGGCAAGATCGCTGACATCTTTAGCCTAACGCACTCATTTTACTTTATCGCCGCAGTTTCGCTCATCTGCGCGGTTTCTAGCTACTTTTTAAAGCCGGTTAGCAGAACTTAATTCTATACAAATAGCTCGCTAACAGCGTATAGAACAGACTTGCTGTCGTCTCTGATGTTGCAAGCGATCTTGTCACCTCTTTTTGATGCCTCAAATGCTGCGGCTTTCTCCAAGCTCTTTTGCCCAAAATGGCACCAGATGACAATGCCTTGAGCCACAGACCAGATCCTTTGCACGTCTAACTTTGATGCAAAGCTACGAGAGATACAGTCAAATTTCTCGCCCCTAGAGCTGATTTTAGAATTTTACTTTTTGGGCTTTAAATTTGCTTGGTAGATGAAATTTGATGTGAGTTGAAATTTAGACAAACATTGTCAGAGAGAATAAAATTTTTGCTCCTCTATAAAGGCAAGGCAAACTTAAAGATGTAAAAGAAACGAACCATGGAGCTTAGGGTGGCAGTATTTTGTGATAGATTTAAATGTTGCGCGGTTTAAAATTTGCGCAGACTAGACACATAGTCTGTCGAGCAAAATTTTAGCAAGCTAATTTAAAGATAGACAAAAGACAACGCTTATAATTTTCTCATCTTTGCTATCTCATCACGTAGCGCCGCCGCCTTCTCAAACTCCAGCTGCGCCGCCGCTTCAAGCATCTGTTTTCTTAGCTCTTTTACGATCGCGGCTCGCTCGCTAGCTGGCATCTTCTCTAAATTTTTACCACGCTTATAAATTTCACCATCATCTTCGACATGCAGGCTCTCTTCGATATTTCTGCTGGCAGAGTGCGGTGTGATGCCGTGAGCTTTGTTGTATTCATCTTGAAATTTACGCCTAGCTGTCGTCGTATCGATCGCCTCTTTCATCGATTTTGTGATCTTTTTGGCAAACATTATCACCTTGCCATTTACATTTCTAGCCGCACGCCCCATCGTCTGTATAAGGCTCGTTGTCGAGCGTAAAAAGCCCTCTTTATCGGCATCCATTATGGCTATCAGGCTCACTTCAGGCAGGTCCAGCCCCTCACGAAGCAAATTTATACCTATTAGCATGTCAAATTCGCCGCTTCTAAGCCCCCTAATGATCTCATTTCGCTCGATCGCGTCGATGTCTGAGTGCATATACTTGACCTTTATGCCAAGCTCGATGTAGTAGCGGCTTAGCTCCTCGGCCATCTTTTTAGTTAGCACCGTAACTAGCACGCGCTCACCTCTTGCAATCACAGCCTTTGCCTCGTCAAATAGCGCCTCGACCTGGTTATCGCTATCTTTTATCTCGATAAGCGGATCAAGCAGCCCAGTAGGTCGCAAAATCTGCTCATAGACGTGCCCCTGGCTGATGCCAAGCTCGTATTCGTTTGGCGTGGCTGAGACAAAGAGAAATTTCGCCTTTTTACTTATAAACTCATCAAATTTAAGTGGCCTGTTATCAAGCGCTGATGGCAAACGAAATCCATACTCCACAAGCACCTCTTTACGGCTCCTGTCACCCGCATACATGCCCCTAAACTGTGGCAAACTGACGTGGCTCTCATCGACGATGACCAGATAGTCTTTGCCGCTTATCTCAAAGTAGTCAAACATCGAGTACGGCGTCTCTCCGGGCTTTTGTCCAGTTAGGTGGCGCGCGTAGTTTTCGATGCCTTTACACATGCCAGTGCTCGCCATCATCTCAAGGTCAAACTCCACCCTTTGCTTTAGTCTTTGCGCCTCGACTAGCTTGCCCTGCTCGTTAAATTCTTTCAAACGCGCATCAAGCTCCTCTTCGATCTCTTTCATCGCGATCTTTAGCCTATCAGCGCCTACGATAAACTGGCTAGTGGCATAAAGCGTAAATTTAGAGATATCCTTTAGCCTTTTGTTATCAAGCACGTCAAAATGATACATCGCATCGATCTCATCGCCGAAAAACTCGACTCTTAGGGCTTCGTCGTTATAGTAAGCTGGATAAATATCCACCACATCGCCATTTACACGAAAATCCCCCCTGTCAAAGTAGTTGTCATTACGCTTATAGCCCATATCCACGAGCTGCTCTAAAAGCTTTCTTTGGCTTATCTTCTCGCCCACGCTAAGATATGCCACCATCCCCTTATACTCGCTTGGATTACCAAGGCCGTAGTTTGCAGAGACTGAGGCGACACAGATGACGTCGTCAAAGCTTAGCAAGCTAGCCGTCGCAGAGAGGCGCAGGCGCTCAAGCTCCTCATTTACCGAGCTATCCTTTTCTATATATAGGTCGCTTCTTGGGATGTATGCCTCTGGCTGGTAGTAGTCGTAGTAGCTTATGAAGTACTCGACGTGATTTTTTGGAAAAAAGCCCTTAAATTCGCTATAAAGCTGAGCGGCTAAGGATTTGTTATGCGTCATGATAAGAGTTGGCATGTTTAGCTCTCGTATGACGTTTGCCATGGTAAAGGTCTTGCCAGATCCTGTCACGCCTAGAAGAGTTTGGTATTTATTGCCTGATTTTATACTTTTTACTATCTCTTTTATCGCTCTTGCTTGGTCACTGCTTGGGCTAAATTTAGATGAAATTTCAAATTTACTCATTAACTACCACCTTTAAATTTGGGCGAATTTTATAGCAAAGATAGTGCTTTGTCAAATGAGAATTTTAAAAAGAATTTAGCCTCTGCGTGTTAGAATACGGCATTAATTATTATTTTAAAGGAACCTTTATGTTTGAAGATAATGCGATCTTAACCACACTAAGCGATAAAGTAAATGACCTCATCACAAAATACGATGAAGTCTGCAGAGTAAATGAAGAGCTACGTAACGAGATCGTAACATTAAAAGCACAAAATGAGGCAAAGAGCAATCAGATCATGCGCTTAGAAGAGGATCTTGACAAGAAAAATAGCGAAGCTGATGATGTAATGAAAAAGATCGAAGCTGTCCTTGGTAGATAAGCTAGGCATTTTTGGCATAAAAGATGAAACAGATCACGCTCACCGTATCATCTCGCGACTATACGATAACGCTTGATGATGATTTTGCTGAAGTTTTTGAGCGTGACTGGCAAAAATTTATGGGGGGAAAGAAATTTATAGAGCCTCGTGAGCTTATAAACGCCTTTGTCGAAAAGAGCTACGAGAGCTACACAAATTTACGCGTCGTAAAGGACGTCACAAAAGAGATAGAAGAGATACTAAAACCGGAAAATAAATGAAAAAAAGAGCTTTTACCCTAATAGAAATTATATTTGTCATCGTCATACTTGGCGTCTTGAGCGCTATTGCTATACCAAAGCTTTTCTTTACTAGAAGCGACGCCATAGTCGCAAATGCAAAAACGCAAATCGCTGCCATAAAAAGCGGCATCTCACTAAAATACAACGATAGCGTCCTAAAAGGCACTCCAGCATATCCAGACGCACTTGATGATGGGAATAAACTTTTCAACAAAGTAATAAGCGTAAATATCGCAGACAGCGGCACAAAAAACGGCTGGCACAAAACTGGAGCAAACACTTATACCTTCAAACTAGACGGACAAACAGCAAATTTCACTTATAACAAAACCACTGGCGAATTTGACTGCGAGAGCAGCGACGGACTTTGCAGTGCCCTTGAGTGATGAGATACTACGAGATCGTATTTAGCGGGGTAAATTTAGCTGCGCTCACATATAAAAGCGAGCTAGATATCGCGCCATTTCGCGCCGTCACTGCAAAGCTTAGGGGTAAAAGTCTAACTGGCTTTATCCTGCGCGAAGTGGGCGAGCCAAGCTTTAAAACAAGCCTCATTGATGAAATTTTACCCATTAAGCTAAACGATATCCAAGCAACTTTAGCTAAATTTATCGCCTACTACTACACCTGCGAGCTTGGCGTTGCTATAAATTTATTTGAACCACAAAGCCTTGTGGATGATGAAATTTACAAAGGCAAAACCGACTTTAAATCGCCAAATTTAAGCCCAAAGCAGCTTGAAGCGCTAAATTTTATAAACGAGCGAAAAAGCTCGCTCATCTTTGGCGACACGGGAAGTGGCAAAAGTGAAATTTATATAGCAAAGATCAGAGAAATTTTAAACGAAGGCGCTCAAGCACTATTTTTGATGCCTGAAATTTCACTCACCCCGCAGATGCAAAAGCGCTTAGAGAGCTTCTTTGGTGAGGCGGTGGCTGTGTGGCACTCAAAGATCACGCCAAAGAAAAAAGAGCAAATTTTAAAAGACATCAAAAGCGGCAAGGCAAGGCTTATAGCTGGAGCTAGATCTGCCCTATTTTTGCCACTTGAGAGGCTAAAACTCATCATCATCGACGAAGAGCACGACGATAGCTACAAAAACACAGGCTCAAAGCCCCACTACAACGCAAGAGACCTAGCCCTCTTTTTAACTAGCAAATTTGACCTGCAAGTAGTTCTGGGTAGTGCCACGCCAAGCCTTACTAGCTTTTATAAGCAAGAATGTTTTCGCCTAAAAGGGACATATTTTGCGTCGCAAAAGAGCTATATATTTGATGAGAGCGAGACTGGCATAAGTGAAATTTTAAAAGAGCAGATCGCAAAGACGCTTGAGAATAAAAAGCAAGCCGTCATCTGCCTGCCAACAAGGGCAAATTTCAAATATCTTGTCTGCAAAAACTGCGGCGAGACGGTGAAGTGTCCATTTTGTAGCATCGGTATGAGCTACTATAAAAAGCAAAACGTACTAAAGTGCCAATACTGCGAGCACAAAATGGCCGTGCCAAAGACCTGCCACCAGTGCGGCAGTGAGATGATAGAGGCTAAAAAGATCGGCACGAGTGAGCTTTTGGAGAGGCTGCAAGCTGAGTTTGCAAACGCTAGGATCGCTAAATTTGATAGAGATGAGATCACGACGCAAAACAAGCTTGTAAAGGCTTTAAAGGAATTTAACGATGGCAAAATCGACATCCTGCTTGGCACGCAGATGCTAAGCAAGGGGCATGACTATCACAACGTCGAGCTTGCCGTAATCATGGGCTTTGACGAGCTTTTGAATTTTCCTGATTTTAGAGCTAGAGAGCGGACGCTTGCCCTTGCCATGCAAGCAGCTGGCAGAGCCGGTAGAAACGGAGCTGGCAGGGTCATCATCCAAAGCAAACAAAGGGAGTTTTTTGAGAGTTATATCAGCGACTACGATGCGTTTTTAAAGGAGGAGATCAGCTACCGAGAGGGGCTGTATCCGCCATTTACGAGGCTGCTTCGCGTGGTCGTTTCGCACAAAGATGAGAGCACGGCAAAGGGCGCAATGAACGAATTTGTGCAAAGGCTAGAGCCACTAAAAAGCGATAAACTAGAGATCGTGGGATATGGCAAGTGCCAGGCTGAGTATCTTGTGGGTAAATTTAGATATGAAATTCTGCTTCGCTCAAACTCGCACACCATGCTTTTAAGGGCGGCAAACCTATGCAAAAGCGAACTTAGCGATATCGATATAGATCCGGTGAATTTTAGTTAGAAGAAGAATTTAATAAAGCAAATTTTAAATTTAGCAAGTTGCTAAGGCGAGAGAGAAAATTTTAAAATTTCATGAACGAGTAATTTCGGCTCTAAAATTTGAGCTAAGCTGTAAGCGAAGCCAAATTTTAGTAGTCAATTCTTGCGAGTGAGTGGAATTTTAAAATTTGCAAAATGGATTTTTAAAATTTAAAGCTTTATTTCTTTGTTAAGGGGGAAGAGGCTTGAATTACGGTCTGCTTGCAGTTGCGAGCTCGCGAAGCAAAGAAGCTCCCTTCCCCCCCCCTTTTTTTACAATCCCCTGTCTGCTCGCAGTTACGAGACGAAGCCTGAGTAAAGCCCCTACAACGTTAGAGGTGCATGCAATTGTGCTGGGCACTGCATGCGGTTAGAACTCGAGCAAATTTTAAAATTTATGAACGAGCATATCACGGCTCTAAATTTAGTGCTAAACGAAGTGCAGCCTAAATTTAGTAGTCTGCTAAGGCGAGTGAGTAAGATTTTAAATTTTGCATTTACAATAACAAACTGCCTGTATTTAAAAACTTTATTAATTTTTCAAGCCTTTTAAAAGCCATTTTTTTTTATAATCCCCAATAAAATTTAAAGGCAAAATTTTGCAACGATACCCGACAAAACAGATAAAAATTCGCGATGTTTTAATAGGCGGTGACGCACCGATCTCCGTGCAGTCGATGACATTTTCAAAGACAAAGGACGTAAAAGGCACGCTAGAGCAGATACAAAGGCTATATTTTGCAGGCTGTGACATCGTGCGCTGCGCAGTTTTTGACAAAGAGGACGCCAGCGCGCTAAAGCAAATCGTCGCTGGCTCACCCATCCCAGTCGTTGCAGACATACATTTTAACCACACCTACGCGCTCATCGTTAGCGAATTTGTCGATGCTATCCGCATAAACCCCGGCAACATCGGCTCAGCTAAAAACATAAAAGCAGTCGTTGATGCCTGCAAGCAGAGAAATTTACCTATCCGCATAGGCGTAAATTCTGGCTCGCTTGAAAAGCAGTTTGAGGACCGCTACGGCCGCACGGTGGAGGCTATGGTGGAGAGTGCCTTATACAACATCAAGCTTCTTGAGGATTTTGACTTTACGGACATTAAAATTTCGCTCAAATCAAGCGACGTCGAGCGCACTATGCAAGCTTATAGAGCGCTTCGCCCAAAGACAAACTACCCATTTCATCTAGGCGTAACAGAGGCAGGCACTACTTTTCACGCCACTATCAAGTCCGCGATCGCGCTTGGCGGACTGCTGCTTGAGGGCATAGGCGATACGATTAGAGTTAGCATCACGGGCGAGCTTGAAGAGGAGATCAAAGTCGCAAAGGCGATCTTAAAAGATAGCGGCCGCCAAAAAGAGGGGCTAAACATCATCTCATGCCCAACTTGTGGGCGTTTGCAAGCTGACCTCATGGCTGCAGTAAAGCTCGTAGAAGAAAAGACAAAAGGGATAAAAGAGCCGCTAAATGTCTCAGTGATGGGCTGCGTGGTAAATGCAATCGGCGAGGCAAAAGGCGCGGACGTAGCCATAGCATTTGGCAAGGGAAATGGCATGATCATGCGCCACGGCGAAGTGATCGCAAGGCTGCCTGAGAGCGAGCTTGTGGATAGATTTTTACAAGAGATCGACGACGAGATAAAGAGCAGAGGATAAAATAGTGGCAAAAGAGAGACTTAACGAGATAGAATTTAGCAACCTTTACGACCTTGATATGGAGCGAGCCATACTAAGCTCTATCATCGCAAACAACGACGCTTTGGGCGAAATTTTTGACACGATCAAGGCTGGGGACTTTTACCTAAAGGCTCACGCGCAAATTTACAAAGCGATGGTTGATTGTCTAAACGGCGACGTGCCTATCGCATCGACATTTATCAAAAACAAGCTTGGCGAAAACTATGATGACAACGTCATGGCGAGCATTTTGGCCACAAACTCGATCATCGATATCCAAAGATACGCTAACGAGCTAAAAGAAAAATCGATCAAACGCAGTCTAGTAAAGATCGCTCACGACATCCCAAGCAAGGTAAATGAGGACAAAGCTAGCCGCGATATGGTCGATGAGCTAAGTCAGGAGTTTTACTCTCTTGTCGATGGTAGCGGCACTGGTAGTATCAGAGATAGTGAAGATATCATAAAAAGCTTGATCGTGCACATGCAAAAGCAAGCAGCCCTAAATGAGCGAGATATCATCGGACTAAACACCGGCTTTAAAAAGCTAAATGAGATGATAAAAGGCTTTAAAAATGGCGATCTCATCATCATCGCAGCACGCCCTGGCATGGGTAAAACGACGCTTTGTCTAAATTTCATGGGGCACGTTTTAAAAAGTGGCGCTGGCGTCGTCTTTTTCTCACTTGAGATGCCAGCAGAGCAGATCATGATGAGGATGCTAGCCGACAAGACCTCGATCCCACTTCAAGAGATAATGACAGCAACCTTGGACGACGAGAAGCTCGCTCACTTTAGCCACGCATGCAGCGAATTTTCACACGCCAAGCTCTTTGTGCACGACAGCGGCTACGTAAATATCCACCAAGTAAGGACGCAGCTTCGCAAGCTAAAGTCGGCTCACCCTGAAATTTCACTCTGCGTCATCGACTACATCGGCCTTATGATGAGCACAAACAACTACGCCGATCGCCACATACAAATAGCTGAAATTTCTCGTGGCTTAAAGCTTCTAGCGCGCGAACTGGATATGCCTATCATCGCACTTTCACAGCTAAACCGCGGCCTTGAAGCACGCGCGAACAAGCGCCCTATGCTAAGTGACCTAAGAGAGTCAGGCGCGATCGAGCAAGACGCCGACATCATCCTTTTTGTCTATAGGCACGAGGTCTATCTGGAGCAAGAGGAGAACGAGAAAAAGAGCAAGGCAGCGGCTGAAGGCAAAGAGTATAAAAGCGAGCACGTTTTTAACAAGCTTCAAGAAAACGCCGAGATCATCGTTGGCAAAAACAGAAACGGCGAGGTCGGATCTATCGACGTGCTCTTTCAAAAGCAGTACTCACGCTTTTGCGATATCGCCACCACACCGGTGCAATCAACTGAATTTAAAGAGTAAATTTGCCAAAAAGCAGGCGTGTATTTTATTTTCTCCTGCTTTGCCTTTTGCTTTTTTGTCTAAATTTAGTGCTTAAATTTCACGAATATAACGCTTTTATGGAGCTTGGCGAGCAAGACATCGTTGGCAAAGTAAGCGTAAATTTTACCAAAGAAAAAAACGGCAAAAAGCGCCAAATCATCAGGATCGACACTTTAAATTTTAGCTTTTACACAACCGCTTCTAAAAAAGATAAGATCAGCCTTTATGACGTCGTGGCGCTTAGCGTTCAGCCAATAGACGTTAGTTTCAAAGAGTATCTTTCTGGCTCATTTTACATGCCAAGCTACGATAGAGCCGTCATCAAAAGAGATGATAACCTAAGGCAAAGAGCTATAAATTTCATCTCCGACCAGCACGAAGACGCTAAAATTTCGCAGCTTTTCTCAGCGCTCTTTCTTGGTACAAATGTCTTTGGCGAGCTAAGAGATGACGTCTCAAACTGGGGTGTGGCGCACCTCATCGCCATTAGCGGCTATCACCTTGGCGTTATAAGCGCGGTTTGTTTTTTTCTTTTAAAGCTCGTTTTTAAGCCCGTCTACGCAAGATATATGCCTTACCGCTCATATATTTTTGACTTTACGATCGCCGTATTTTTGGTGCTTTGCTTTTACTTTTACATGATCGGCTTTATAGCAAGCTTTTTGCGGGCATTTTTGATGAGCGTGGCTGGCTTTTACATGATCTGCAAAGAGATAAAGATCTTAAATTTCTACACGCTCTTTGGCGTTATCTTATTTAGCGTCGCCCTATTTCCGCAGCTTCTTTTTAGTGTTGGCTTTTATTTTTCATGTCTTGGCGTCTTTTATATCTTCGTATATCTTTTCTATTTTGCGCCCAAATTTAACCTGCTAGCAAACTCGCTACTTTTAAATTTATATGTCTTTTTTGCTATGGAGGTTGCCGTGCTTTACTTTTTCCCGCTCATTAGCCTCTTGCAGCTTAGCGTGCTAGCCCTAAACTACCTATTTGGCATATTTTATCCGCTAAGTTTTTTACTTCATCTTTTTGGATATGGCAGCATTTTTGATGAAATTTTAAGCAAGATGCTAGCTTTTAGACTAAGCTCTGGTAGTCTTCACATAAGCACATTTACCTTTTTACTCTATAACGCCATCACGCTTTTATGCGTTAAATTTAAGCCAGCAGCATTTTTACCACCGCTCTTTGGTGTGGTAGCCTTTTTAATTTTCTTGCTAAATTTTTCGTAGTCAAAATTTATTTAAATTTGCCGATATGCTTTTAAATTTAAAGGCGAGGCGATGCAGATAAACTCAAATTTTATAAATTTAAACAAAAGCACTCCCAAAAGTGGGCTAAATTTAAAGGCTGATGAAGTAAATTTAAAAAGCCAAAATTCACAAAATAGCGACAAAAGCGCTATCTTGCATGACGCTTCAAATTTAGTTAGCGAAACAAATAACGAGAGCGAGAGTAGCGCCGATATCATAAAAAAGCAGTTAGAAAAACTGCAAAAACAGCTAAAAGAGATTGAAGCTGCGATAAAGCAAGCAAGTGCGAGCAAAAATCCATACGCAAAAGAGCTAGTTGCTTCTCTCCAGAGCAAAAAAGGGGCTATCTTTGCTCAGATAATGCAGCTAAACGCCCAGCTTGTAAAGATGCAAGGCGCTTAAATAGCTCAAATTTAACCCTAAATTTAACCTCACGCGGTCTTTACGCCGTAAAATTTCATCACTCTATTATGAATTAACAGCGAGATATACATTATCACAGCGCCCAAAATAAGCCTTGTTAGGTTGGTATCCTTTTGCCAAAAAACCAAATTTACGATGATAGCAGCTGGTATGAGGGCGTTGTTCATGATGGCAAGCACACCGCTATCGACCTCGCAAGCGCCTTTGTTCCACATAAAATAGCCAACCCCGCTAGCAACCGCTCCAAGCCACAAAAGTACCAAAGTTTGGGTTAGATCAACGTGAAATTTAGCTGGATTGCCAAGTGTTGCGAGCGCGATCACTGCCACAAAAAACGCTCCAAAGTGAAAGTAGCCAAAGACCTTTTTTTGATCCACTTCAAACCTCTCCAAAAGCGCCTTATACGCACTCTGCCCTGCTCCAAAGCAGATGTTTGCTCCTTGCACCAGTAAAAAGCCCTTTATCGCCCCTTCGTTTATCGCGCCATACTTGATGATAAGCGCGCCAAAGACCGCCACACCAACGCTAAAGAGATAAAGCGGTCTAAATTTAAAGCTAAACGCATCGTAGATCAGCGTGACGTAAAACGGCGTAAAAATGGTAAAAAGCGCGACTTCAGGCACGCTTAGATACAAAAACGAGTTGTAGTAGCAAAGATACATTAGCCCTATTTGCACCGCTCCTATGCCCATTATGCCAAGGGCTAGCTTTGGACTAACGCCTCGAAATTTCGTAAATGGCAAAAAAACTAGGCTTGCAAGCGCCACACGCACAAAAACAGCCAGATAGCTATCGACCTTGCCAGCTAAAAACTCGCCTATCAAACTAAAGCTAAACGCCCATAAAATGGTCACAAAGATCAATTTATTCATTCTATCACCACCTCATTTATATTTCTTGCGCATTCAAAAAAGTATTCAAGCTTGTTTAGCTCGAGCAAATCGCCATTTAGGATAAAATTTGCCCTGTCGCTAAAATTTTTCTCACTCACAAACAAAAACTGCTCAAATTTTACCTTGCCGCTAAGATAGCAATTTAGCAGGTCATTAAAGTCGCTATCAAGGCTATCTTGCTTTAGCGAGTCTAAATTTAACCTAGCACTTAAGCCCTCTATCACGCCTCTTAGATCCTTTAGCCTAGCTATTATCCTGTTTTCTTCGTCGCTTAGATCAAGTGCGGCCTTTTGCTCCTCTATGCGTTTAGTTTGGCTTTGCTTGCTAAGGCTTAGGCTATCTGGCAGCTTCCACTCAAACTCCACTCTAGGCTTGTTCGCATCAGCATATGCATCAACCATCTGCGAAGTCGTCCTCTCACCTTTTTTAAAGCTGTTATTATTCACACTTTGCGTATCTTTTAAGTAAATTTTTGGAGCAAATTTGCTCTTTTGCTTCTCATTTTCTTGCTCTTTTATATATTTTTCTTGCTCCATAGCCCCAAGTTTGGCGCTTAGATCATCTTTGCTAAAATCAGGCATCACTATCTTTGAGCCAGCATTAAAGCCGATCTCGCCGTTTGAAAGCAAATTTATCCTTGAGTTTAGCTCGGCTAGCTTAAGTCCAAGCTCGTCAAGCTCGGCTCTTTTTTTATTTAAGGTGAAATTTATCGCATCAAATTCGCTCTTATCTATCTCGCCATACTCAAACCAAAACTCATTTTCAGCCGCAGCCTTGGCAAAGCTATCTACAAATTTTGTCTCTAAATTTATCAGCGAATTTAGCGCAACGGCGTTGAAATAAACCTTTGCGACCTGAAAAGCAGTGAGATTCATCAGCTCTTCATCTTTGTAAATTTTCTCCACACCCTTGTGGTCTAAAATCTTATCCGAAGCCTCGCTAGCACCACCGTCAAAGATGAGATACTCGACCTTTGCCGTGATCGATCCAGCCTTTGTCATATATCCGCCCTTTAGCTCGTCAGGCACAAAGGTATATCTGCCATCAAGGGATAAATTTAGCTTGTTGCTCTTGTTTTTATTTATATATTCATTTTTATTAAATTCTTTCAAACTCTCAAGCTTCGCACTTTGCGCCAGAGCGATGATCTCTAGTAAATTTCCAGCCCAAAGAGGCAAAGTAAAGAGCAAAACCGCCAAAATCTTCTTCAAATTCTCTCCCTTTCATAAAATTTTCTTATAAATTTATCAAGATTATAGACCCATGCAAAAAGCACTGGCACGACAAGCAAGCTTAGCAAAGTCGAGCTAATGAGCCCAAAGATGATGCTTATAGCCATAGGCGAGTTGGCCTCATAGCCAGCACCCCTGCTAAGAGCAAGAGGCAGCATGGCAAATATCATCGCAAAAGTGGTCATCAAAACAGCCCTTAGACGCTTCTTAGCAGCCATTTTCACAGCTTCGTTTGCCTCTATGCCGCTATTTGCAAAGTGGTTTGCAAAATCAACTACCAAAATGGCGTTTTTGCCGACCATGCCAAAGAGCAATATGACGCCAACCATGACAAATAGGCTAAATGGATTGCCGCTTATAAAAAGTCCGATCACGACGCCACAAAAGGCAAGCGGCATGGCTAGCATGATGAGAAATGGCAGCAAAAAGCTCTCATAAAGTGCCGCTAGCACCATGTAAATAAGCACCGCGCTAGCACTCACCGTAAAGATAAACGAAGCGTTTGTATCATCCATGAGCTCGACAAATCCAAGAAATTTATACTTGAAATTTGCTGGCAAAATTTCATCAAGCTTCTTTGAAATTTCATTTGCCACGCTATTTAGCGGAGCGTTGTTTTTAGTATTTGCTAAAAATTTGATCTCATCGGCTCTATTAAACCTTGAAATACTAGCTGGCTTTTGCTCAAAACTAATCGTCGCCACATCGCCAAGTGTGACAAAAAAGCCCTCATTGCTTCTTATCTTGGTCTTTAAGATATCATTTGTATCGCTTCTAAATTTATCATCAAGGCGCATGTAAAGCTCATACTCTTTGCCATTTTCGTTTTCAAAAACAGAGACCTCGTTCTGGCTAAATGCGCTATAAACGGCACTTGCAACGCTGGCTTTGTCTAAATTTAGCCTCTTAGCCTTATCTTCATCGATAGAAATTTGCACACGCTTTAGCAGATCTTCTTCGGGCGAATTTACGTCCGTTGCGTCATTTATCTCTTTTAGCATCTTGCTGATCTTTGGCACAAATTTCTCTAGCTCTTTGCCATTTTCAGATGTGATAGTAAGCTTAACTGGCTGCACATCGCCACCTTCAACCACCGGAAGATCAGCCACGATGACGCTCATATCATCACTTTTTAGCTTGTCGCGAAACCTCTGCATGATAGCGTTTTGCCGCTCGTGATTAGCTCTATCTTTTAGCTCCTTTAGCCTAACGTAAGCCTTTACAAGATAAGGCTGCTTGGCGTCTGTGTAGCCAAGGATGAAGTAGGCGTAAGCGACCTGAGGGTCGGCGTTTATGAGTGAAATTTTATCTTTTAGCCTCTCTTTGCTAGCTTGCAGGCTAAGCGAAGGATCAAGCTTAAAGTAGATATTAAACTCCGAGTTATCCTCGCTTGGCATAAAGTCACCGCCTACAAATTTAGCCAGAGCAAATGAGCAAACAACGACCACAATCGTTATAGCTAAAAATATGAGCTTAAATTTAAGCGCTAAGGCTAAAATTTTCTCGTAGCCATTTTCAAGCGCTTCAAAAAAGGGCTCACTTTTTAGAAAAAAGCTGCTTTCTTTGGCATTTACAAACCTAGCACTAAGCGTTGGCACAAGAAATATGCTCACAAAAAACGAGATGACGATGCCAGCTGCTACGCTCATCGCAAAGGAGTTAAAGTATTTGCCAACGATGCCACTCATAAAGGCTATTGGCACAAAGACGCAAAGCAGCACGAGCGAGATCGCAAAGACGCTAAATGCTATCTCTTTTATGCCTGCAAAGCTTGCTTTTAGGGCATTTGGCTCATCTTTTAGCTTGCTAGCGATGTTTTCAGTGACGACTATCGCATCATCGATGAAGATACCGATACCAAGGGTCAGCGCTATGAGGCTTAGGCGGTTTATGTCGTAGCCTAGGGCATTTATGATGAAAAATGTCACTACGATGCTAGTTGGTATCGCTACGACTGAGATGATGGTGATCGAGAAATTTCTTAAAAAAAGATAGACGATCACGATGGTTAGCAAGACGCCAAGGATCATATCAAAGGCGGTTTGATCGATGTGCTTTTGTATCACTTCGCTCTTATCGTAGGCTATTTTTACGTCGTATTCGCTGCCAAGCAGGCTTTTAAACTGATCTAGCTTTACTTTAGCTAGGGCGATCACGGTTAGAGCGTTTGCATCTGGGGCTAGCTCAAGGCCAAGCAAGACGCCACTTTTTTTATCCATTATCGCTGCTTCGTTTGCGTCTTTGTAAGCAAGATCAACACTTGCGATATCTTTTAAAAAGACCCCTTGTTTGATCGTTAAATTTCTTATCTCATCTATGCTTTTGGCACTGAAATTTGACTTGATCGCCATTTGGATTTTTTCATTTTCTATCTTGCCAAGAGGTGCTTTTAAATTTTCAACCTTTATCAAATTTGCCACTTCGTTTGCGCTAAGAGCGTTTTTATCAAGCTTAAATCTATCTAGTAAAACTTTCACCGCTGGCTCTAAAAAGCCATTTGTCTTAACCTTTGAAACGCCGCTAATGCGCTCCAAAAATGGCTTTGCCACGTCATCGATCTCTTGCATGAGCTTAGTTTCGTTGCCATCAAGCCTTGTGATAAAGAGGCTAAACACCGAAGAAGAAAGCCCATTTAGCTTTTCTATCTCGTAGTTTGCGTTTAACCTTGCCTTTTGCATCTTGTCGCGAACGTCGTTTGTAGCGCTCTCTAGGTCTTTGTTTAGCTCAAATTCGATGCTTACCACGCTTAGGTTATCAAAGCTAGTTGAGTAAAGCTTTTTTATCCCCTCGATGCTTGAGACCTCGTCCTCGATCTTTTGCGTGATCTTTGTCTTGATGTAGTTCATGTCGCCGTTTGCGTAGGTCGTGATCTTAACGATTGGGATATTTACTTGCGGGTATAAATTTACATTCATCGTCTTTAGCGAGTAGATGCCAAAGACAACGAGGCTTAAAAATATCATAAGCGTAGTTATGGGGCGGTTTATGGCTGTTTTTATCATTTATTTTCGCCGATTATCACTTTTCCTTGACCAAACATGCCTGGCTTTAGCCCGCCATCATAAGCCTGGGCGTAAAATTTCCTGGTCTCTCGCTTAATCTCTGGGTAAATTAGCGCGATTTTTACCTCTTTTTCCTCGCTTGTTGCGTCAAGCTTAAATTTAAATATGTCGCCAACTTTTACTAAATTTGCATATTTTTCATCGATCGCTATTAAAATTTTAGCCTCCTCGGAGTTTAAGACAAAGGCTGGCTGAAGTGGCGAAGCACTCTCGCCAAGCTCGACATTTTTACTAGCTATGACGCCATCAAACGGAGCTTTTAAAACGGCCTTTTTAAGATGATCATCTGCGTTTAAAATAGCTATCTCAGCCGCTTGCACCCTAAGAACTGCCTCGTCAAATTTATACTTTACCTCATCAAATTCTTGCTTTGAAGTGACGTCCTTTACTTGGCTAAATTTATTAAAGGTGCTTTTAGCAAATTCTTTGGCATTTTTGGCAAGCGCTAGGTCGTTTTTTGCCTTTTTTAGAGCGATCTCAAGGCTTGTTTGATCAAGGCTAGCTAAAGTGTCGCCCTTTTTAACGTGGCTTGAAACATCTACAAAAATTTTATCCACCTTGCCGTTGCTCTCAAATGCAAGCTTTGAGCTTTGCTTGGCATAGACTTCAAAATCAGCAAAAATCTCCTCTGCTGCAAATGAAAAAATGCAAAATATCATTAAAATTATCAGCTTTTTCAATCCCTAATCCTCTCTAAAATGCTCTCGCCACTCTCAAAAAAATACTCCGCTTTTTTGATCTCTAGCTCGTCTTTCGCCCCTTCAAAAAGGCTAATGGCGTCAAATTTCTGAGAGAGTGCTTCAAGCAGGTCGCTATACCCTAAAAGCCCAGAGTTATACTTCTCAAAGCTCGCTCTAAGCGCAAGATCGCTTGCTTTTACATACTCATTTAGTGAAGCGATCTTTGAGCTAAGAGTTGCGATCTCGTTTTGTAAATTTTTAAGTTTGGTATCGTTTTCACGCTTTTTATACTCTAAATTTAGCCTCGCTTCATCAAGCGCGATCTTGCTAGCTTGGCTCATCTTGCTAGTGGCAAAAAAGTCAAAAATTTTCCACCTAAAGCTAACGCCAAATTTATTGCCGTGTGTGTCCTCTTTTAGATATTTATCAAGATATGGGCGGTAAGCGCTATATTTGCCAAGGTCGATGTCGTAGTTATTTTTGTAAAATCCATAGGTGTCATAAAGCATGATTTGGGGCAAAAAGCCAGCTCTTGTCTCGCTAAGCTTAGCCTCGCTTAAAGATATATCTTGACTTAGCCTGTCAAGCTCGGCATTTTTTGAAGCTAAATTTGAGCTAATCTCAGCCATTTTTGCCCCGCTAAGTGGCGCGATTTGCTCGCCTGTTAGCAAATTTATCTCATTTAAAATTTGCTCCATTTTATTTTTGTATTCAAGCTGCGTGCTGTTTGCTAGGTGGTATTTTGCTCGCACGTTTTCTAGCTCATCTTTTGGGGCAAGCCCTGCTTTATTTGCCTTTTCAAGCTTGTCTAAAACGCCTTTTAAGAAATTTGCCTGAGCGTTTTTGGCGGCTACTATATTTTCAAGTGTGCAGGCGTTAAAGTATAAATTTACAGCCTTAAAGGCAAGGTAGTTTTTGGCTTCATCGTTTGCGATGGCAGCTTTGTTTTTTAAAAGCTGGCTCATCTTTAGCCTAGCCTCTCTAGCTCCACCATCATATAGTAAAAAATCAATCCTAGCTAGCACGCCAGCTGACTCTTTGGCGACTATGCTTGGGAAGGTGCTTGCGTTTTTGCCGTATGAGCCCTCTAGGCTGAGGCTTGGCAAATAAGCGCTTGATGTTGCTTCATCACTTAAATTTGCTCTTTTTAGTTCAAGCTCTTTGATCTTTGAAATTTCGTTTTGAGTGGCCTTGTTTGCTATCTCGCTTAAATTTGATCCAAATAGCGCCAAAGGCAAAAGTGCTAATAAAATTTTTTTCATCAGTGAAAGCTCTTTACGAGGTTTCCTATTAGCAAATTCCAGCCATCAACTAGCACAAAGATGAGTAGTTTAAATGGCAGCGAGATCATGACAGGAGGTAGCATCATCATACCCATCGCCATCAAAACGGAGCTTACGACCATGTCGATAACAAGAAATGGCAGATAGAGCAAAAATGCTATCTCAAAAGATGTCTTTAGCTCGCTTATCATAAAGGCTGACATCGCGATGCTTAGCGGGATATCCTCGATATTTGCTGGATTTTGCAAATTTCTTATCCTAAAAAATAGCGCAAGATCTTTTTCTCTAGTGTTTTTCACCATAAATTCTTTAAACGGCTTTAAACTCTTATCAAGCATGTCCTCATAGCCTATCTGCTCGGCTATATAAGGCTTTATACCCTCATCGTAGCTTCTTTGACCAACCGGCTCCATGATGAAAAATGTAAGTACCATCGCAAGCGAGATAAGCACCGTTGAAGGTGGCACTTGTTGCGTGCCCATCGCTTGACGCAAAAATGAAAATACAATGACAAGGCGCAAAAAGCTCGTCATCATAAAGATGAGTGAAGGAGCGAGTGCTAGTGCGGTGAGGACTAGTAAAACATTTAGTGAATTTACAAGCTGCTCGGCATTTTGCGGTGAATTTAGGCTTAAATTTATAGTTGGTAGCGCAGGATCAGCGCCAAAAACCACACAAAACAAAACCGCTAAACTAAGCAGTGCTTTCACGACTAATTCCTCGTATCAAGGATACTTTTCTTAGTAGCCTCTTTATTTTTTGGCTCGAGCGAGACGAAGTGAATTTCCACTCTATTGTTTTTAGCTCTGCCCTCCTCTGTGCTGTTGCTAGCGATCGGATCAAAAGAGGCTCTGCCAGAAGTGATAAGCCTCTCTTGTGGCACGCCATCGCTAACTAGCTCTTCAAGCACACTTAGCGCTCTTGCGGTAGAGAGCTGCCAGTTGTTTTTGTATATAGAGTCTTTGCTTGGATTTGTATTATCAGTGTATCCGATGATATCTGTTTTTACCTCATTTGGCATTTTGGCTATGATCATGCCTATTCGCTTTAAAAAGAGCTTCGCATCCTCGCCAGAAATTTCAGCACTATCTTTGTCAAAAAGCATCGCAGCTGGAAGCCTAACGATAAAGCCATCCTCGCTCTCCTCCATCGTGATCTCAGGTGCCCCGCTAGCCGTTAGTAGCTCATTTATCTTTTTAACAGTCGAAGTGACCTCATTTTGAGCGCCTTTTTGAGCTTTTGGCTTTGGAGTGCGTCTGCTTTCAGGATCTGTCTCTTTTTCTACCTGACTATCTGGTCTTGCGCCACCCTCTAGCACGCTTAGCGCACCAGCTAGTGAGCCAACAGCAGCCTCCATCTTTTTAGCATCCATTGTCGCCATAGAAAGGAGCAAAACGAAAAAGCAAAGCAGGAGCGACATAAGGTCACCAAAGGCAGCCAGCCACTCAGGCATACACTTTGGGCACTCTTCTGGTTTTATTAATTTACCCATTATTCAAACTGACTTTTTCTATCTTTTGGAGGTAAAAATGCTAAAAGCTTAGCCTCAAGCGTTCTTGGGTTATCTCCTGCTTGTATCGCCATGATACCCTCTAAAATAACTTGCTTCTCAAGCGCCTCATCAGCATCGCGGATTGAGAGGATATTTGCAACAGGTGAGCCGATGATGTTACCTATCATCGCACCATAAAGTGTCGTAAGCAAAGCAACCGCCATAGATGGACCGATCGCACTAGGATCTGACATGTTAAGAAGCATCGCAACAAGACCGATAAGCGTACCGATCATACCCATCGCACCCGCAAAACCACCAACTTGCTCGAAAATTTTGATGTTATTTGCATGTCTTGTGCTAGTCTGATCGATATCGATCTCTAAAAGCGCTCTGATCGCATCTGGCTCATTGCCATCGACCGCCATTGAAAGACCTTTTTTTAAAAACTGATTTGATTCGTTATTTACCTCGCTCTCAAGTGCTAAGATGCCATCTCGCCTAGCTTTGGTTGAGTAATCAACTACTTTTTTTATAGTCTCAGGTAAATTTACAACGACTGATGGCTTAACAGCAACACCATAAAATTTACCAACACCTTTAAGCGTCTCCATCTTGAAGCCAACCATCATAACGCCGATAGTACCACCAAAAACGATCATCACAGAAGGGATATCGATGTATGGTCCTATACCAACGCCTATCGCCATTGATCCAAACAAAAGCACGAGGGTCAAAACCCAGCCGACGACGGTTCCTAAATCCATTTAAACTCGCTTTATTTATAAATTCTTAAGAATTGCTATTTTATTAGCTTTTTGTTGAAACAATCGTTAAATTAAAAAAAATGTTTGCCATTTTTTGCTACAATCTGCGAAATTTTTAACGTTAAAAGGCTTAAAAATGAACAACAATACCTCAATCATAATCCTAGCTGCTGGTCTTGGTACCAGGATGAAATCAAAACACCCAAAGGTCCTATTTGAACTATGTGGCGAGCCGATGATCATTCACATCTTAAAGCAAGCTTATGCGATCACAAATGATGTTAGCGTCGTGCTTCACTACGAAAAAGAGTTAATTAGCAAAAAAATAAAAGAAATTTTCCCTCAAACTAAAATTTTCGAGCAAGATCTAGCAAATTTCCCAGGCACAGCAGGCGCGATAAAGGGCGTAAATTTAAGCGGCGAAAAGGTGCTTGTCACTTGCGGCGACATGCCACTTGTTAGATCAACTGATCTTATGCGCCTAGCAAACGCTGAAGCAGACGTGGTTATGAGCTCATTTGAAGCGGCAAATCCTTTTGGCTACGGCAGAGTTATCATAAAAAACGGCAAAGTTGAGGCCATCGTCGAGCAAAAAGATGCGAGCGAAGCGCAACTTGCCATAAAAAGCGTAAATGCTGGCTGCTACTGCTTTAAACGCGAGGCGCTAGAGCAAATTTTACCGCTCATAAGCAATCAAAACGCACAAAAAGAGTACTACCTAACTGACGCCATAAAAATAGCAAACGAAAAGGGCTTAAAGTGCGTTGCAGTAAATGTTAATGAGCAAAATTTCATGGGCATAAATGATAAATTTCAGCTAAGCATCGCTGAAAAAATCATGCAAGATGAGATCAAGCAAAATTTGATGAAAGCTGGCGTTTTGATGCGCATGCCTGAGAGCATTTTCATAGACAGCAGGGCTAAATTTGAAGGCGAGTGTGTATTAGAAGAAAACGTAAGCATACTTGGCGAGTGCGTTATCTCTGAGAGCATCATCAAAAGCTCATCAGTGATCGAAAGTAGCGTCATCAAAAACTCAGACATCGGCCCGCTAGCTCACATAAGACCAAATTCTGAAATTTCTGACACGCACATAGGAAATTTCGTCGAGGTTAAAAAAGGCGTTCTTAGCGGCGTAAAAGCTGGACATTTGAGCTATCTTGGCGACTGCGAGATAGAAAGTGGCACAAACATCGGTTGTGGCACGATCACATGCAACTACGACGGCAAGGCAAAATACAAAACCAAGATCGGCAAAAACGTCTTTGTTGGCTCAGATACACAGCTAGTTGCCCCTGTAAATATCGCTGATAACGTCATCATCGCAGCTGGTAGCACCATCACAAAAGACGTTGAGAGTGGAGCTCTAGCTATCAGCAGAGGTCGCCAAGAGAATAAAAGCGGCTTTTTTGAGAAATTCTTTGGCAAAGACGATGTTAAAAAATAAGAAAATTTTACTTGCCGTTTGCGGCAGTATCGCCTTTTATAAGGCATTCGAAATTTTATCACTGCTTAAAAAGCAAGGCGCAGATGTTTATGTGGCTTTAAGCGACGGAGCGCTTGAATTTTGCAGTGTAAGCGGCTTTGAGGCGCTAAGCGAGCATAAAATTTTAAGCTCACAAACGCAAAACTGGCAAGATGGCGTAAATCACATAGCCTACTCTAAAATGGATCTAGTCCTCATCGCACCTGCATCGGTAAATACGATAAATAAGCTAACAGCTGGCATCTGCGACAATGTCTTTATGCAAACGCTAATCGCTGCCTCACACGTGCCTTTAGTCGTTGCCCCAGCTGCAAATAACAATATGATCGAGCATTTTGCGACACAAAATTCACTTGAAATTTTAAATAAAAACGGCGCTTTAGTGGTTGAGCCAGTGCTTAAAACTCTAGCTTGTGGTGACATTGGCAAGGGTGCTTTAGCAAGTCCTGAAGTGATAGTAGAAGCTGCCATTAAAAGGCTTAGCAGGCCACTTTTTGCAGGCAAAAAAGTGGTGATAACTGGTGGCGCAACAGCCGAAAAGATAGATGATGTTAGAGCCATTACAAATTTCTCAAGCGGAAAGATGGCAAGAGCCTTGGCTAGAGCCTTTTACTACGCAGGTGCAGAGGTAAAACTGCTTGCTAGCTTTGAAACTAGTAGCGAACCATTTGAGTGTCTTAAATTTAGCTCAAGTAGCGAGCTTTTAGAGCTTTGCAAGAGCGAGTGCGAGGAGGCAAATTTACTTGTAATGTGCGCTGCGGTGAGCGATTTTGTACCGACAAAGATAGATGGCAAGATAAAAAAAGAGGACGTTAAAGAGAGCTTAAATTTAAGCCTAAAGAGAAATGTCGATATTTTGCAAAGCTTAAAAGAGCTTAAATGTAAAAAGATCGGCTTTAAGCTTGAAATCTCAAACGAAAGTGCTCTAAAAAGCGCTAGATCAATGCTAGAGAAAAAAGGGCTTGATGCAGTTTGTCTAAATATCTTGGGCGAGAAAAATGGCTTTGCAAGCGAGCAAAACGAGGTAAATTTCATCACAAAAAATAACGAGATTTTACTACCGCTTGCCTCAAAAGATGAGATCGCATGGCGCATCGTGGAGCTAGCAGCAAATTTATGATAGAGCAGATCTCATGCGTCCAAAAGATTGCAAAAAATAGCCAAGCTCCGCTAGTAGCGATAAATTCATCCTTGCCGCTTAGTATTTTGGTGAGCCAAAAGGTCGGCTTTAACAGATATATCTTAAATTTCGCAAATAGAAATTTAAACACAAAAAGCGTAAAAGAGCTAAACGTGGGCTCTAGATACTGGGGCGAGGTGCATAGTCAGGGCGAAAACATCGTCATAAAAAATTTATACGAAAAACCAAAAATTTTAGATGAGGACGTTTTGGCTGATGGGCTAAATTTGATAGAAAATTTAGTAAAAAATGAGAATTTATCGTGGCTTTACAGCTATTTATTTAAAAACTTAAGCGAAGTTAAAACAAAAGATGAGATGAGAGTGCTAGCAAAAATGCTCTTTGCTCTGCAAGAAAATGTCGTGCATATACCATTTGCGTATAGCGGTACAAACGGCATTTTCCAGCTTAAAAAAGAGGCAAATGAGATGAGAGTTTTTCTTGTTTTTTCAAATTTTGCGCCACTTATTTTTAAATTTAAAGATGAAAATTTATATGAGATCGCAACTCCATTTAGCAACGTCGCAAGCTTGCTAAAAAGCGAATTCAGCGCCGCAGTTATGGTGCAAAACGTAAGCGCTCTTTGGAGCAAAAAAGAGCAGATAATTGACTTTAAAGGCTAGATATTGAACAAACTTAACCACCTCGCTATCATCATGGACGGCAACGGACGCTGGGCGAAAAAGCGTGGATTTTTGCGGACAAATGGGCACGAGACAGGAGCAAATGTGGTGAGCGATATGTGCGAATTTTGTATCGATAATGGGGTGAAAATTTTAAGCCTTTACGCATTTAGCACCGAAAACTGGAAAAGACCGCAAAAAGAGGTTGATTTTTTGATGAATTTGCTTAAGAAATTTCTTCTTTTAAAGCGTAATGATTTTATAAAAAATGGGATCAAATTTAACACGATCGGCAACATCTCGCCGTTTAGTGACGAGCTAAAAAATGAGATAGAGATCACCAAAGATGCGACAAGGGAAAATACAAATTTGCTTTTAAATTTAGCAATAAACTACGGCTCAAAAGATGAGATCATAAGAGCTGTGCGAAAACTAAATTTAAAAGGCTACGAGATAAATGAAGCGAGCCTAAATGCGGCACTTGATGAGAGTGAGCCGGTGGATCTTCTCATTAGAACTGGCGGCGAGAGCAGGCTTTCAAATTTCATGCTCTGGCAGGCAAGCTACGCGGAGCTATTTTTCACGCCGACACTTTGGCCTGACTTTAGCAAGGATGAGCTTATGGGGATCGTTACTAAATTTAAAGATATAGAGCGAAGATTTGGCGGGGTTTAGTGAGATAATGGATATTTTGGTCATCTTTTTTGCCGTTTTTGCTTTTGTTTTTGGCATCTGCGTGGGGTCATTTTCAAATGTGCTAATCTACCGCTTGCCACGAAATGAAAGTATAAATTTCCCAGCCTCGCACTGTCCAAAATGCTCTCACAAGCTAAATTTTTATCACAATATCCCGCTTTTTTCATGGCTATTTTTAGGCGGCAAATGCGCCTTTTGCAAGCAAAAGATAAGCCTTGTCTATCCGCTGGTTGAGCTAGCCTCTGGGCTACTTTTTCTGATCTGTTTTTTTAAAGAGTGCGGCGAAATTTTAAGCGTAGAAACTCTGCTTTATGCGCTATTTTTAGGGCTTTGCTTTATCATGCTACTAGCCCTTAGTGTCATAGACATAAGGTATAAAGCCGTGCCAGATCCTCTTCTTTTTGCGGCGCTATTTTTTGCATTTGCCTACGCCTTGCTACTTTTTATCTTTAAAGGAAATTTTGCTCAAATTTTAAATTTAATTCTTTTTGGCTTTATATTTTGGGCGCTGAGATTTGTCGTGAGCTATGCGATGAAGCGCGAAGCCATGGGCAGTGCTGACATATTTATCGCAGCGATCATCGGAGCCATTTTACCAGCCAAGCTAGCCCTTGTGGCGATCTATCTAGCTGCACTTCTTACGCTTCCAGTCTATGCGATCGTTCGTAAAAAAGGCTATGAGCTAGCCTTTGTGCCATTTTTAAGCCTGGGACTGCTTGTCACCTACGCTTTTGACGGGCAAATTTTAGAAATTTTAAGGTTCATTTATGAGTAGAGTAAATAAATATCTTTTGTTTAACTTTTTAGGCACGTTTGCATCGCTATTTAGTACGCTTTTTTTGATCATGTCGATCGTATTTTTCATCCAGATCGCGCGTATCACCTCATACATCGAGATCAGCTTTGGTGAGCTCTTCAAACTCTACTCATTTATGCTCCCACGCGTACTGCTCTTTGTTGTGCCTATCGCGTTTTTCGTCTCGCTTGCGATGACGCTTTTTCGGCTATCAAAAGAGAATGAAAGCATCGTTATCTTCACACTTGGTGGCTCGCCAAATAAGATCGCAAGATTTTTCTTAGCTTTTTCAGCCCTTTTAAGCGCTGCCTTGCTGGTAGTTGCCATCGTCATGATACCAATAGCCGCCCAGCTAAATGCAAATTTCATCGACTACAAAAAGACGGTTGCAAAGCTAAATTTAAAGCCGACCCAGTTTGGACAAAAATTCTCCGACTGGATGGTCTATGTGGGCAGCGAAAGCGAAGACAAAAATGGCACAACCTACAAAGATATCGTGATGTTTAACCCCTTTGTCAAAGACTCACAGCGCCTAATAACCGCCAAAAACGCAAAGATCATAAACGTGGGTCAAAGCGTAGAACTCTCTTTAAACGAGGGCAAAATGTATGACATCAGAGATGAAATTTATCACCAAAGCAACTTCAAATCAATGAAGATAAGAACCGCCCAAAGCGAGGAGATAAGCGACGTTGGCAGCATCAAAGAGTACTGGTTGGATGCAGCTAGCAGCGATAAACGCCGAAAAGACCTTAGCACCTACGTCCTAGTGGCTCTTTTCCCGCTTGCTAGCACGCTCTTTGCGATCAGTCTTGGCATCGTCACATATAGATACGAAAAGGGCATGGTCTATGTGGGCACTTTTGGCGTTTTGTTTGGATATTTTACGCTCATAATGCTCTTTTCATCAAAGCCAGCGCTTGCGATACCGCTCATATTTTTCGTATTTTTACTAGCTGGTGTCTTGCTTTATAAAGCCAAGATCACACGAAGATACTGATGAAAATTCAGCTAATCTACAGCTACGATGGCTCGAAATTTCAAGGCTCACAGACCCAGCCGCACGAAAACGGCGTAGAGGATGAGCTTGCGCGCGCCCTAGCTCACGTTGGCATTTTCAAAAGAGTTATCTCTAGCTCGCGCACCGATAAAAGCGTGCACGCAAACAACCAAAGCTCAAGCGTCGTTTGCGGCGATCACTTTAAAGATTTAAATCGCCTAAAAGATCTTATAAACCGCCACGCACACCCAAGCATACACATAAAACGCATAAATTTGGTGGATGATAGCTTTCAAGCAAGATTTGACGCGGTCGCAAGGTCTTATAGATATGTGATAGATCACGGTAAATTTGATGTTTTTAGCTCAAACTACAAGGTGTTTTTGCCTAAATTTGATATCAAAAAGGCAAATGAAATTTTGCGTAATTTTATCGGCGAGCATGATTTTAGCGCATATATGAAAACTGGGAGCGACACAAAAAGCCCAGTGCGCGAAATTTACAAAGCATTTTGCTACGCATACAAAGAGCAAACTATCATCGTTTTTAAGGCAAATGGCTTTTTGCGCGGCCAAGTGCGCCTCATGGTTGCAAATTTACTAAAAGCGCTAAAGCAAAAAGACGGCAGCGAGCTCATCAAAGCTTCGCTAAATGGACGTCCTGCTTTAACTCGCATACCAGCGCCTGCTGAAGGGCTATATCTAAATAGAGTTTTTTATAAATTTAACTAATCTCAAAAGTGGTCTGAAAATAAAATTTGGGGAGAAAAGGATGGTGCGCCCGAGAGAATTCGAATCTCTGACCTTTTGAACCGCAATCAAATGCTCTATCCAGCTGAGCTACGAGCGCACATGAAAAATTAAGTTGTGATATTAACTAAACTTTCCTTAAAAAGAGATTGTATTCATTTTAAATTTATAACCTTTTTAGTAAAATCCTTTGAGCAAAAGGAGCAAAAATGAACGATTTTTTCGATAGTCTAAAAGAGATCAAAAAAGAGCTTACAAAAGAGCAAGGCGTGGCAAAAAAGCCCCAAAAAGAGGTCGCTTCTCACACAAAAGAGGAGGCGATCTTACACAAAGAACAAAAACTAAGAGATGAGTTTTTGACATATACAAAAGATAGCAATATCAGAAAAATTTAACTTTGGAACGCTAGTTGCTTTAAATAGGGATATTTTGAATGGAGAAACCCATGAATATAACCCAAACTTTAGAATCTTTAAGCATTTTAACCGATAGCGACGCTCTTTTTTGCGAGCTTCGCGCACTGATAAGTAAAAATTTCACAAAAACCCTAGCAAACAAAGACAAGATTATCTCTTTTTACGAAGAGAGCGAGATTCCACAGCGAAAATGCTTTTTAAAATTTATAAAAAAACTCTATGAAAAACAGGGCAACGAGCTTGATGTGACTTTTGCAAAATACAAAACTATAAAACTATCTTTAGTGCAAAGAAATGCTCTAACAAACATCTACAACATCGACATCGACTTTCTTAACGATGAGATGATCTTTACGCTAAACAACACTCCAAGAGCTTTTGCTAGCTACATTTTGCAAAATTTCAAAGGCAATGAGTCTAAATTTGATGAGAAAAATCATAAATTTAGCCTAAAAATAAAAAAAAGTGACTTTGGCTTGATCGAAGAGATCATTTCAAGACGCGAGCATCTAAAATTTATAGTAAATTTTAACTACAATGAAGTCAAATTTCAAGAGTTTAAGAGAAATTACAAGATCCAAAACTCGGCCAAATTTAAAAGTCGTTTCAGCGCTTTGGCAAATTTACTAGAAGAAAATTTTGAAATTTTAGGCTGCTCAAATAAAGACAGCTTCGAAACCGTAAGAGATAGCTACCTAGCCCTTGCTAAAATTTATCACCCAGACAGACACTCAAACAAGAGTGAAAGCATCAAAAACGAGTATAACGCTAAATTTAAAAAGATCCAAGCAGCCTACGAGGCACTAAAACCGTTCTTTAAAAACCAAGAGAATTTTATAAAGGTAGGCTAGTAGTTTAATGCATATATAAACCTATATATCATGAAATAATAGTTTTGCTATTTTGCTAGAAATTGCTGCATCATTATAAAATTCTTTTTATTTCTAATTTTTTTGCTGTTATTTTAAAAATATCTTCGTTTAGCTTTACAACAATTATATTATATATTTCTCTTTTAGCATCTTTAGCAGTATACGACTCCGCACCTTTAGCCAAGAAGTAAAATAAGCCTGCCATTTCACCCGCTGTTGCGTCAGTTCTAACAGTTGGTGCTTTAAACACACTCTTTTTAACATCAGCATCACGACCAAGACCAAAAATAGCATACTCCATATCTAGCTTATGTTCTTTTGCTCTTTTAGCTGTCTCACGCTCTAACTCTTTACCGCCGTAAGTAGCCACTGCTTGCATACTTCTTGAAACACTAACGTTTGAAGTAAAAATTTGCACTGCATTTGAAGTCTTTTGCACACTTGATTTGATCTGATCGTCAAAGTCAGAAATCTCTAGCTGTGCGTTTTTCTTTGGGGCAGCTAAGCTGTCAGTTAGCCAAGAGTGCTCTATACCTTTAACACTTGAAGTGCCAATAAGTTTAAGTATAGGCGTCTCGTCAGCACCTATTAAGATTATGTTTTCATAGACTGAGGGCTTTAAGCCTTCACGTTTTGTAGCTGGGGCTTGAAA
>NZ_JH414887.1:0-9930 GCF_000238755.1 Campylobacter sp. 10_1_50 | reverse complement strand
AACTCTTTACCGCCGTAAGTAGCCACTGCTTGCATACTTCTTGAAACACTAACGTTTGAAGTAAAAATTTGCACTGCATTTGAAGTCTTTTGCACACTTGATTTGATCTGATCGTCAAAGTCAGAAATCTCTAGCTGTGCGTTTTTCTTTGGGGCAGCTAAGCTGTCAGTTAGCCAAGAGTGCTCTATACCTTTAACACTTGAAGTGCCAATAAGTTTAAGTATAGGCGTCTCGTCAGCACCTATTAAGATTATGTTTTCATAGACTGAGGGCTTTAAGCCTTCACGTTTTGTAGCTGGGGCTTGAAACCCAGTTGTAGTTATTGCCATTTCTTTGCTCCTTTTATGCAATTTAATGGCAATTTATCATTTGTCACTGTGTCAAATCTACCCAATTTTGGCAAAAAGAATATTTTTTTGTTTGATTTGAAAAAGAGAGTAAGCCCTAAAGATAGGGCTTTTAATTATTCTTGGAGTTTTTAGTAGAAATGTAGCTAGTTTTTGCACCTTGACTAATTTTATTTTTAGTTAGTCTATTTACCGCTTTAGCTTTTACGCCGTCGCTTATATGTTTATTGAGCAATATTTTTTTAACTGCACCAACTTTGTCGCTACTATTGTCTATCGCATCAAGTAGTTTAAGTTTTGGGTTCTCAAACTTCATCGGCTCTTTTAGATTTCTATCAGAATAAAAGGTTATAATATCGTCATTAGCGGAGGTTGAAGTAATTGCGGAGTGTATCCCGCTTCCTCCGTTTTTATCCTTTATGTCATTTATGACAAGTCTAAATCTCACGCCGTCTTTATCTTCCCATTCATAAAGCCTTGCTTTGCGATCATTTATAAATGGTTCTTTATATTCTTTTATAAATTTACGCATATTCTCGCCCATATTTAATAGTTCTTGCTTCGTAACATAACCTTCCTTTGTTGTGTCTTCTAAATGCTTTATCTCGATATGTTTAGCCCCTTTGTTTTTATTTCCTATCGCATATCTTACCGCTCCCTCTACATCCTCTAAATCCTTATAAACTGGAGTTGAAAATTTGCCATTATATGTAACATTATAAATGCCTCTTTTTTCTTTTAGCTCAGGTGGTTTTTTACTAAAATTTACTCCGTCTTCTCTACTTACAAACGTATCATTTGGATTTACATCAAAAGTCTCATGCGGATAAACTTTATCTTTTTTATTTAGGTTGAGCCTATTTTGTACATTCCTAGCTTCGGCTTCACCATGGGAGAGGGCATATTTTTTATCATTTGTGTTGCTTCCTTTTGCAAACCCTTCAATATCTTGTATGGCGTGTTGGATTTCGTGCATTAAGGTTGATTTATCTGCTATTTCTCTAAGACCAATTTCTTTTTTAACTGGGTCGTAATAGCCTTTATTACCTAATGAATAAATATCATTTTCTTTATTAAAATTTCCATTGTTTTTCACATGTTTTATTTGGTTTGGGTTAAATGCAACTATTACGTTATCGTCTAATATAATGCTATCATATCCTGCATTTTGCAATTTATCTTTAAACGCTCTTGCCTTTGTATCATATTGTTTTAGGTTGGTATTTTTTATATACTCATAAAGATTTTTCCCAACACCATTTTTTATGTCATCTCTTTTTGCTAAATTTCCAAGCAATGCTTGATATTTTTTAGCAGTATCCTTTGTAATTTCTTCCCTTAAGTCAAAAGGCTTTTTGGCATTTATATATACCTCCATAACTCCGCTATTTGGTTCTTTTAGTCCATATCGCCCTTTTGAATATTCCTCACTCAACCCTTTGTCAGTTGTAAAGAAAAACCCCCACTTACTTTTATCAAACTTTTGGTCAAACTCGCTTATATTTGATTTTTTAGTCCCATGATAAAAAATTTTTGGGGTTCCATCTGTGTTTTTAGTTAGTGGGGAGCTCTCTTTGTGCCAATCCTTTAAGTTTTTATTGTAAAGTTCATCTTTTATTTTTACTACGTTTATATCCTTTAACTCAGGATATGCTTTAAATAACTCTTTATGCTCTAGTAAGTCGCCTAATTTATCTGCGTTTTGATTTTTGATTTTAGCTGGGCTATCATCTATCTCAAACTTCCAAGCGCCATCTTTATCTTTGTACCAACCAGTGCTTTGCCAAATCTTAACTTCATCTTCGCCTTTTTCTAGCATAGCTTTGGCTTTTGAGAGTTTATTAGCACTAGCATTAAGTGCCTTTTCTCCTGCAAAAGAATTTATACTATTGCTCTTTGCTGATCCATAAATTTTAGTTAATAATTTTGGATTATCTTTTGCCATTTGCGGCATCTTTTTGCCAAGCCCAAGAATAGAATTGTAAAGCTCTGGGCTTATGCGTTTAACTGCTGAAGCACTAAATTTTGACCCAAACAATGCATATATAAAACCTTTTGCAAACTCTTCAGGGCTAACATTGCCATTTTCATCAGCACCATTTGCTGTGCCGCCAAGCAAGCCGCTTGCTATGTGCGGATTAGCATAAAGGGTTTTTATTTTTTTGCTTTCACTAGCACTTAGTGGTTTCACAAAAGTCTCGTATGCTTGTTGTAACTTATTGTCTATTTCTCTTAAATTATTAGTGTATTCAGGGGAGCGTTTGCTTTTACCATAAGTTGGTACAATATCTCCTAAGTCTAAAAAGAAGTTAGGCTTTCTCCCCTTTGATGTGTTGATAGTTTGGTCTAAAAAAATCTCTTTTAGTTTTGCTTCGTCTAAGGCATGCTCTTTTGCAATAGTCTTTAGTTGTGGTTCCCATGTTGGGTTTAAATAGCCCTCTTTTACAAGAGCATCCTCTTTATTCTTATAAGGCTTAACATTTCTATTTTCTAAAGTTTTATCTAATTCTTGTGTTTGTTTTGGTATAATGCTTTCATCAGCAGATGAATACGTCTTGCCAACGGAAGTTGCGTCCTGCTTTAGCACATTATTATCGGCAGTGCTTAAAGGTGTTGGGAGCGTGGATGTCCCAGCCATCTGCTTAGAAACTCTATCCATACGAGCCAAGTCCCTTTCTCTTACCTTTGTAGCGTGCCTTACTTCTCCACTTTCTTTATCAACTGCCAACTTGCCTATTTTATTGTCGCCAACCCTTTTGACTATTAACGCATAATCAAGTCTGTTATTATTAAAAAAATGCGTTGGTTCATTTTTGATCTCTCTAATCAGCCTAAAAACATCACTTGGCTTACTAAACATTTCAGGGTGCTTACTAGCTAGATAATCTAAATCCGCGCTTATTTCTTCAGTTGTTATCTTCGATAAATCCCTTACGTTTGGGGCTAAGTCCATTTTTACATTTAAATCACTCTTTGGTGCTGGGCTTTCTTTTGTGATGAACCCATCCCCTTTTATCTCTCCAGCTTGAGCCTCTTCTCTTAACGCCTTTACCTCGTTTTTAAAAGCTTCTAGTAGTTTAGTTGAGTTTTCTGGTGCATCTTTTATCTCTATCTTTTCAAGATTATTAATGACACTTTTTAGATCGCCTGCGTTATTAATTGCATTTCTTATATGATTTTTTAAAGATGCGTCATTGCCTAGTACTGGGAGCAGTGATTTTAACCTTTCAATGGCTAAATTTCTCTTCATTGTCATAAGTGCTCCAGTTACTGAATGCCCTATGCCTTGTTGTAGCTCTTTAGCCTTTGGATTAATCGCTGTTAGTTTTTCAAGTAGTGATGACGTGTTATTTAGTATAGGAGCTTTTTTGTTTAGCTCTCCCATTATCTCTACCGCTCTTTTGCTCTCAAACGGAGCATTTTTTAAAGTATTGCTTACTTTAGAAAAGTCAGTTATTCCATCTTTGGTAAATTTTTCTATTACACCACGGATTAAGTTAGTTTCTAATGCTTCTTGTTCGCTACTGCTTAATCTGGCTGTAAGAGCTTTTAAATCTAAGCCATTTTCCGCATTGAGAGCTTTTAAGAGTGAGTTTGTTATATCGCCACTACTCTTTAGCTCACCCATTACATCATGGTAAATTTTAGAGTTTTGAAGTTCTTTAAAAAGAGCGTATTCGCTTCTTGCTTGTTTTAAAACATCTTTTGCTTTTTGGCTAAGAGCTGGTTTGCTAAAAGCTTGCTCGGCGACATTGTCTATTAAGCCCTGTCTTTACTTTTCAAGCAAAGGATCATATTATCATTAAGTAAAATTTAGTCTAAAGATTTTAAAAACTGGCATAAAAACAAATTTAAAACATAATCAAACCAATAATCTAAAAATAAATATAAGAATCTTATCATATATAAAAAATAAAAATAACAACTAGGATTAAATACAAGAATTAAAAGCAGATTAAAAACAAAGCCCGCAACGACCTACTTTTCCAACATCCCAGTAAGGGAGAGTATCATCAGCCAGGACGAGCTTAGCTTCTTGGTTCGAGATGGAGCAAGGCGTTTCCTCGTCTGTATAGTCACGGGCAGTGTTAAATAAAAGATATATTAGATAAATCTCTTATTTAACACTACTATATAAAGTTAAAAGTCATAAACAAAGTTTTATAAAAACATATCTTATTAAGTTTTTATCCTTAACAAGGAAGTGATGCTTATTAAAAGATAAGCAGACGAGCTATTAGTACTGGTCAGCTAAAGGACTTTCATCCATTACACACCCAGCCTATCAAACACATAGTCTATATGAGCTCTTAAAAGAAGATTCATCTTGGAGTTGGCTTCCTGCTTAGATGCTTTCAGCAGTTATCACATCCCAACATAGCTACCGAGCGGTGCCCTTGGCAGGACAACTCGTACACCAGTGGTTGGTTCGACCCGGTCCTCTCGTACTAGGGTCAACTCTCCTCAATCTTCTTGCGCCCACGGCAGATAGGGACCGAACTGTCTCACGACGTTCTGAACCCAGCTCGCGTACCGCTTTAAATGGCGAACAGCCATACCCTTGGGACCTGCTCCAGCCCCAGGATGCGATGAGCCGACATCGAGGTGCCAAACCTCCCCGTCGATGTGAGCTCTTGGGGGAGATCAGCCTGTTATCCCCGGGGTACCTTTTATCCTTTGAGCGATGGCCCTTCCACACAGAACCACCGGATCACTAAGACCGACTTTCGTCTCTGCTTGACGTGTATGTCTCGCAGTTAAGCTGGCTTATGCCTTTATACTCTACGAACGATTTCCAACCGTTCTGAGCCAACCTTTGTAAGCCTCCGTTACATTTTGGGAGGCGACCGCCCCAGTCAAACTACCCACCAGACATTGTCCTACTTGAGGATAACTCAAGCTAGTTAGCTATCAGAATAAAAAAGAGCGGTATCTCAACAATGGCTCACCATGAACTGGCGTCTATGGATCAAAGCCTCCCGCCTATCCTGCACATTTTTATCCCAATAGCAGTGTCAAGCTGTAGTAAAGGTCCACGGGGTCTTTCCGTCTTGCCGCGGGTAGGAGGAATTTTCACCTCCACTACAATTTCACTGGATCCCTCTTCGAGACAGCTCCCATCTCGTTACGCCATTCATGCAGGTCGATATTTAATCGACAAGGAATTTCGCTACCTTAGGACCGTTATAGTTACGGCCGCCGTTTACTCGGGCTTCGATCAAACGCTTCGCAGAGCTAACGTCATCAATTAACCTTCGAGCACCGGGCAGGCGTCACACCCTATACATCCTCTTACGAGTTAGCAGAGTGCTGTGTTTTTGGTAAACAGTCGGGAGGGACTCTTTGTTGTAACCTTCAATGCTTACGGAGTAAATCCTTCACAAAGTTAGGCACACCTTATACCGAAGATACGGTGCTATTTTGCAGAGTTCCTTGAAGAGAGTTCTTCCACGCGCCTTAGAATACTCATCCCACCCACCTGTGTCGGTTTACGGTACGGGCAACTATAACTAAACTTAGAAACTTTTCTTGGCTCGACAGTATCAAGGATTTACGATTCATTCCGAAGAACTTCACGCACCTATAAGGCCTCGGCTTAAAGGAGTTCGGATTTGCCTGAACTCCAACCTGCACCTTTCGACCAGCACTACCATCCGCTGGCTCCTCTAACTCTAAGCGTCCTTCCATCGCACATTATAGTTGGCATTGGAATATTAACCAATTTTCCATCGCATACCCCTTTCGGACTTTGCTTAGGACCCGGCTAACCCTACGATGACGAGCATCGCGTAGGAAACCTTGGGTTTACGGCGTTGGGGATTCTCACCCCAATTATCGCTACTCATGCCTGCATGCTCACTTGTATTCGCTCCAGCACTCCTTACCGGTATACCTTCAACGCAAATACAACGCTCTCCTACCACTTAGTAAAACTAAGTCTAAAGCTTCGGTACTCATTTTAGCCCCGTTATATTTTCCGCGCAGAATCACTAGACCAGTGAGCTATTACGCTTTCTTTAAAGGATGGCTGCTTCTAAGCCAACCTCCTGGTTGTTTAAGTAACTCCACATCGTTTTCCACTTAAATGAGATTTAGGGACCTTAGCTGTTAGTCTGGGTTGTTCCCCTCTCGACGACGGATTTTATCACTCGCCGCCTGACTGCCATGATTACACACTAGGTATTCGGAGTTTGATAGGGTTTGGTACATTGGTGTATGCCCTAGCCCATTCAGTGCTCTACCCCCTAGCATTACTACATGACGCTATACCTAAATATATTTCGGAGAGAACCAGCTATCACGATGTTTGATTGGCCTTTCACCCCTATCCACAAGTCATCCCATAGCTTTTCAACGCTAGCGGGTTCGGTCCTCCACCGGCTCTTACACCGGTTTCAACCTGCTCATGGATAGATCACATCGTTTCGGGTCTGCAACGTCTGACTAAACGCCCTATTAAGACTCGCTTTCGCTACGGCTCCGGGTTTCCTTAACCTCGCCAGACATCACAACTCGCAGGCTCATTATGCAAAAGGCAGTCCATCACCCTGATAAATCATAGGGCTCTGAATGATTGTAAGCAAATGGTTTCAGGTTCTATTTCACTCTGATCACCTCAGTTCTTTTCACCTTTCCCTCACGGTACTTGTGCACTATCGGTCTAGTAGTAGTATTTAGGGTTGGATAGTGGTCTACCCAGCTTCAGACAGAATATCACGTGTTCCGCCCTACTCAGGATACTGCTAAGTAAAACAAAGCTTTCATATACGGGGGTATCACCCTCTGTGCCTAACCTTTCCAGGTTGTTCTATTAGCTAAGTTTAGTCTATATTGCAGTCCTACAACCCCACTAGTAAACTAGTGGTTTGCCCTCTTACGCGTTCGCTCGCCGCTACTAGCGTAATCTCTTTTGATTTCTTTTCCTGAGGGTACTAAGATGTTTCAATTCCCCTCGTTCGCTCCGTTATACGGTAACTAATATCTCTATTAGTTGGGTTGCCCCATTCAGAAATTCCCGGATCAAAGCCCCTTGACGGCTCCCCGAGACTTATCGCAGCCTGGCACGTCTTTCATCGCCTCTACTAGCCAAGGCATCCACCACTTGCTCTTTGTAGCTTACCTTTTCTATATTAGATTATTCTAATTCGCATCACTTCCTTGTTAAAGATAACTTTATGTTACTACATTTAAATTCTAGCTCTCAAGACGGAAAGCATTGACTACTATTTAGATAAGTTTTAAATCCTAAATAGATTGTGATGTCAAACTTTTGCATTAAATGCAAAGAGAATAGAAATTTAAATCTTTAACAAGTCCTGTAAAATTGTTTTTAAAACTTGCTTGTGACTATTAACAATATTAATTAAAAGAACATTTAGACTTCGCAGACTAGCAAGCTAGTCTTTACGACCAAAGAGTTATACCCTTTGGAAACCCCTAAAGCACAAAGTTGCTTTCGGCAACTTCGTAATCAATAAAGATTAAGACGCTTAAAAGTCTAAAGTAAATGTTTCTAAAAACACTTAATATAGACTTTTACTGTTAAACTATTTTATGGTGGAGAATAGCGGGATCGAACCGCTGACCTCCTGCGTGCAAAGCAGGCGCTCTCCCAGCTGAGCTAATTCCCCAATTAAATTCTCTGGTGGGCCTAACAAGACTTGAACTTGTGACCTCACCCTTATCAGGGGTGCACTCTAACCAGCTGAGCTATAGGCCCCTATAGGTCTATCAATCTTTCAAAACTAAACAAGGATGATTGAGAATATCTTTCTTATAGATATCTTGTGAGAGAATATCTATATGTACTCTAGAAAGGAGGTGATCCAACCGCAGGTTCTCCTACGGTTACCTTGTTACGACTTCACCCCAGTCGCTGATTCCACTGTGGACGGTAACTAATTTAGTATTCCGGCTTCGAGTGAAATCAACTCCCATGGTGTGACGGGCGGTGAGTACAAGACCCGGGAACGTATTCACCGTAGCATGGCTGATCTACGATTACTAGCGATTCCGGCTTCATGGAGTCGAGTTGCAGACTCCAATCCGAACTGGGACATATTTTATAGATTTGCTCCATCTCGCGATATTGCTTCTCATTGTATATGCCATTGTAGCACGTGTGTCGCCCCGGACATAAGGGCCATGATGACTTGACGTCGTCCACACCTTCCTCCTCCTTACGAAGGCAGTCTCATTAGAGTGCTCAGCCGAACTGTTAGCAACTAATGACGTGGGTTGCGCTCGTTGCGGGACTTAACCCAACATCTCACGACACGAGCTGACGACAGCCGTGCAGCACCTGTCTTAACATTTCTGCAAGCAGACACTCTTCTATCTCTAGATGATTTGTTAGATATCAAGTCCGGGTAAGGTTCTTCGCGTATCTTCGAATTAAACCACATGCTCCACCGCTTGTGCGGGTCCCCGTCTATTCCTTTGAGTTTTAATCTTGCGACCGTACTCCCCAGGCGGTATACTTAATCCGTTAGGTGCATTACTGCCAAGACTAGCTTAGCAACAACTAGTATACATCGTTTAGGGCGTGGACTACCAGGGTATCTAATCCTGTTTGCTCCCCACGCTTTCACGCATTAGCGTCAGTTGAGTTCCAGCAGATCGCCTTCGCAATGGGTATTCCTGGTGATCTCTACGGATTTTACCCCTACACCACCAATTCCATCTGCCTCTCCCTCACTCTAGATTATCAGTTTCCCAAGCAGTTCTATGGTTAAGCCATAGGATTTCACAAGAGACTTGATAATCCGCCTACGCGTCCTTTACGCCCAGTGATTCCGAGTAACGCTTGCACCCTCCGTATTACCGCGGCTGCTGGCACGGAGTTAGCCGGTGCTTATTCGTTAGGTACCGTCATTGTTCTTCCCTAACAAAAGGAGTTTACGCTCCGAAAAGTGTCATCCTCCACGCGGCGTTGCTGCTTCAGGGTTTCCCCCATTGAGCAATATTCCCTACTGCTGCCTCCCGTAGGAGTCTGGACCGTGTCTCAGTTCCAGTGTGACTGATCATCCTCTCAGACCAGTTATGCGTCATAGCCTTGGTGAGCCATTACCTCACCAACTAGCTGATACAATATAGCCTCATCCTACACCGAAAAACTTTCCCTATCTAACTTATGCTAGAGAGGTGTATAGAGTATTAGCAGTCGTTTCCAACTGTTGTCCTCTAGTGTAGGGCAGATTAGCTATACATTACTCACCCGTGCGCCACTAACTCATAAGAGCAAGCTCTTACTCGTCCGTTCGACTTGCATGTATTAGGCACGCCGCCAGCGTTCACTCTGAGCCAGGATCAAACTCTCCATATTAATTACCTATCTAATAGATAGGATTTTTATTATGAAGTTTTTAATCAAAAAAACTTTTAGTTTTTATATTAGTTTGTCTAATCTATTATTTAATCATAATAGACTGGCTCAATCGATCACTTGTTTAGATTTCAAAGATTGACTAATAGTTTAACAATTGTAAGTTAAAAGAACAACGATAAGAAAAAGGCTTTATTAACGTTGAAGTTAAAGGTGGTTTCTCGTTTCGTGAGCTGGAATTATATATGAGGGATGCTT